>JBKCXU010000128.1:0-28825 GCA_046316025.1 Betaproteobacteria bacterium
TCCCTCACCCCCGCCCCTCTCCCGGGGGGAGAGGGGAGAAAAACCCTCTCCCCCCGGGAGAGGGTGGCGCGAAGCGCCGGGTGAGGGAAGACCGCCGCCCACGGAGTCCCAACCGCCGCTGACGCTGGCCTCCCTCCCCCCCGAAGACCCCGCCGTCTACGACATGCTCTGCCGCGGCGAATCCCTCGGCGTGTTTCAGGTGGAAAGCCGCGCGCAGATGAACATGCTGCCGCGGCTGGCGCCGCGCTGTTTTTACGACCTGGTGATCCAGGTCGCCATCGTCCGCCCCGGCCCGATTCAAGGGGGCATGGTGCATCCCTATCTGCGGCGGCGGCAGGGGCTGGAGCCGGTCGAGTACCCGTCGGCCGCGGTGCGCGGCGTGCTCCAACGCACGCTCGGTGTCTCGATCTTCCAGGAGCAGGTGATGCAACTGGCGGTGGTCGCGGCCGGCTTCACGCCCGGCGAGGCCGACCGCCTGCGGCGCGCGATGGCGGCGTGGAAGCGCAAGGGCGGCATCGGCCCGTTTCGCGACAAGCTGATCGACGGCCTCCTCGCCAACGGCTATAGCGCCGACTACGCGGAGCAGATCTACCGCCAAATCCAGGGCTTTGGCGAATATGGTTTTCCGGAAAGCCACGCGGCGAGCTTCGCGCTGCTGGTCTACAGCTCCTCCTGGCTCAAGTGCCACGAGCCGGCCGCCTTCTGCGCGGCGCTGCTGGACTCGCAACCGCTCGGCTTCTACGGGCCGGCGCAGATCGTGCGCGACGCCATCGAGCATGGCGTCGAGGTCCGGCCGATCGACGCCACCGCCAGCGACTGGTGCTGCCGGCTCGACCCCTCCACCGCCGACCCCGCGCGGCCGGCGGTGCGGCTCGGGCTGGAACTGGTGAGCGGCTTTAACGAAGCCGCCGCTCAACGCATCGTCGCCGCCCGTGCGCAAGCGCCGTTTAGCGACGTCGCCGACCTCACCGCCCGCGCGGAACTCACGCGCGGCGAGATCAACGCGCTGGCTACCGCCGATGCGCTGGCCACCTTGGCCGGCCACCGCCGCCAAGCCTTGTGGGACACGCTGGCGCTCGACCCCGGCGCCGCGCGCCATGCACCGTTGGCCGCGCGCGCACGCCGCGAAGAGCAGATCGAGTTGCTGCCGCCCACCGAAGGGCAGGACATCGTCGCCGACTATCGCGCGACCGCGCTCACTCTGCGCCGCCACCCGCTGGCGCTGCTGCGTGAGCGGCTTGCCGGGCTGCGGCTATCGACCGCGGCGCGCGTGGCCGCCAGCCGCCATAAGCAGCCGGTACGCGCCAGCGGCATCGTCACCTGCCGCCAGCGGCCGGGCACCGCGAGCGGCGTCACCTTCGTCACGCTGGAAGATGAGACCGGCACCATCAACGTGGTGGTCTGGCGCGCCGTGGCGGACAAATACCGGCGCGAACTGCTCGGCGCCACTCTGCTCACCGTCTACGGCCACGTGGAGCGCGTGGACACGCCACATGCCCCGGTGGTGCATCTGATCGCGCAACGGCTGGTGGATCACTCCGCGCTGCTCGGCGGGTTGAGTCTGCCGAGCCGGGATTTTCATTGACGTCACCTACCTCATCGGGATGTATCTCTAGGCGATACACTTGGATCAGAATGCCTCGTTCCCGTCTGCTGTTGCTCTTTGCCGGAAACGGCGCCGAACACTCCAACCGACGCCGACGAGGCTTGTTTGCTCCCCTCGCCCGCATCAGCGGGAGAGGGGCCGGGGGGTGAGGGCTCGTTACCCCAGAAGCGACAGGTCACTCAAGGTCGAACATGCGCATGCACAACCCACCGCACCCGGGCGAGGTACTCAGGGACGGCATCATCGGCCCCGAACTCACCGTGACCGAGTTCGCGCGGCGCCTCGGCGTCAGCCGCGTGGCGCTGTCGCGCGTGCTCAACGGTCAAGCGGCGATCAGCGCGGAGATGGCGGTGCGTCTGGCGCGGGCACTCGGCGGCAGTGCGGCGTCCTGGCTGCACATGCAGGCCAACTACGATCTTTGGCAAGCGGAGCAGTCCGCTGCGCTCAGGCGCGAGATCGCGAAGATCGAACGAGTGCGACCGAAGGCCGCTTGAGCAGGGAAGAAGTTGGGGTGGCTGACGGGACTCGAACCCGCGACAACCGGAATCACAATCCGGGACTCTACCAACTGAGCTACAGCCACCATCGGTGAACGCTGTCTAGGCTACTGCGCGGCCCAATTTCGCCCCTGCGGTGCTCATCGTACGTCTATGTACGTCTGCGCTCCTCGGAGCGAACTTGGGCCGCTCGCTACGCCTATACAGCGTCCACCAAAAAACGTTCTGGCCTGCCCGACTGGACTCGAACCAGTGACCGCCGGCTTAGAAGGCCGGTGCTCTATCCAGCTGAGCTACGGGCAGTCGGGCAAACCGCTTCGGACCGCGGCGGGCCGGGCAGACTGGTCGGGGCGAGAGGATTCGAACCTCCGACCCCCTGCGCCCAAGGCAGGTGCGCTACCAGGCTGCGCTACGCCCCGAAGGAGCCGCGATGATACTCGTGCGGTTTGCGGCAGGCAATTTCGGTCGCGAACGCAGCCCGTCGCCGCGCGTGAGCGGCAGAGCGCCCTCACCCGGCCGCTGCGCGGCCACCCTTCACCGCCGATGCGGGCGAGGGTTGGTGTTGCACCACCCGCGCCGCCGGCAGCCAGACGCTGAACACGCTGCCCTGCCCCACCTGCGAGCGGACGTCGAGCCGCGCCTGGTGGCGCAGCAGCACGTGTTTGACGATCGCCAGCCCCAGGCCGGTACCGCCGGTTTCGCGCGAACGGCTCTTGTCCACACGGTAGAAGCGCTCAGTCAGCCGCGGGATGTGCTCGGGCGCGATGCCGATGCCGCTGTCTTCGACCTCGAAACACACGCCCTCGTCCAGCGCGTGCCACCGCAGCGCGATGGTGCCGCCTGCCGGCGTGTAGCGCACGGCGTTGGACACCAGGTTGCCAAAGGCGCTGCGCAGCTCGTCGCGCGCCCCGCGCAGCCGGGGTGCGGCGCCCTCCACCCGCACCGTGTGCCGCCCGCCGGACAGCGCGCGCGCCTCGGCCGCCAGCTCGGCGGTCAGTTGCGCGGCGTCGATCGGCTCGTCCACGCTGGGTGCGTCCTGCGCCTCCAGTTGCGACAGCAGCAGCAGGTCGTCGACCAGCCGGCTCATCCGCTGCGACTGGTCGTGCATCAGCAGCAGGTGGTGGCGGCGCGTCTCGTCGGGCGGCGGCTCGGCATCGAGCATCGTCTCCAGAAAGCCGTTGACCACGGTGAGCGGCGTGCGCAACTCGTGCGAGACGTTGGCGACGAAGTCGCGCCGCATCGCGTCCACCCGCTCGGTCTGCGTCACGTCGCGGGTGACGACGATGGAGCGTGCCGGCTCGAACTCGATCACATCCACCGCCAGCGCGAGCGCCGGGTTCGCGTGCGGGCGGAACAGCAGCGACTGGCCGAAGCTGCCCGACGTCATGTACGCGACGAACACCGGGTCGCGCACGAGGTTGGTCAGCCGCAGGCCCTGGTCGGCCTTCAGCGCGATGCCCAGGTGCCGCTCCGCCACCGGATTGCACCACTCGATCTGCAAGGCGGCGTCGATCAGCACCAGCCCCTCGGGCAGCGCGCTGATCGTGCGGCGGAAGCGCTCTTCGTTGTCCTGCAAACGGCGCTCGGTCGACTCGGTCGTGCGCCGCGTCTTGTACAGCCGCGCGAACACCTGCGACCAGGTGCCGATGCCTTCCGGGACGGTGGCGAGCGAGGGCTGCTCCAGCCACTCGGCGAGCAGGCTCAGATAAAACAGATGCAGCAGCGCCAGCAGGCCGAAGGCGACCGCGGCAAACACCAGCCCGACGGTCGCACCGAAGGCCACGCCGACGGCGATGGCCGCCGCCGCCAGCACGGCCAGCCGCAGCAGCGCCGGCAGCACCACTTGCAGGCGTTTGCGGGTCGCGCTGGCGGGCACATCCATGCGGCCAGTGTAAGACGCCCGCCGAATGACAACACGGTCACGAAACCGACACCGTGCCGACACATCGCGCGGTCACAGTGCTGTTGTTGCGACCTGCCGCACAGACCGATGCCGCGCGCCATCCAGATCGACCGCCTGAGCAAGACCTTCGGCGCCGCCCGCGCGTTGAACGCAGTGTCGCTCGCCGTCGAGGAAGGCGAAATGGTGGCACTGCTCGGCGCCTCCGGCTCCGGCAAGTCCACCCTGCTGCGCCATGTCAACGGGCTGCACCGCGGCGACGCGGCAAGTGGTGCGCTCCACGTCTTCGGGCGACCGGTGCAGCAAGCCGGGCGGCTGGCGCGCGACGTGCGCCGCTCGCGCGCCGCCATCGGCATGGTGTTCCAGCAGTTCAACCTGGTCGAGCGCTCCAGCGTGCTGACCAATGTGCTCGCCGGCCTGCTTCACCGCACCCCCCGGTGGCGCAGCCTGTGGCACGGGTTCACCGCAGAGGAGCGCAGTGCCGCGCTGCGGGCGCTCGACCAGGTGGGAATTGTCGAACACGCCTACAAGCGCGCCGCGCAGTTGTCCGGCGGCCAGCAGCAGCGCGCCGCCATCGCCCGCGCGCTGGTGCAGGGCGCGCGGCTGCTATTGGCCGATGAGCCGATCGCCTCGCTCGACCCCGAGTCCGCCCGCCGCGTCATGGAGACGCTGGCGCAGGTCAACCGCGACCACGGCGCGACCGTGGTCGTCTCGCTGCACCAGGTCGATTACGCGCTGAAGTACTGCCCGCGCACCGTGGCCTTGCGCGCCGGCGAGATCGTCTTCGACGGCCCCTCGGTCGCGCTCACCGAGCCGCGCCTGCGCGAGTTGTACGGCACCGAGGCCGAGCTCGTCGTCGGCCACCGCCACGACCGGCCGCCGCAGTTGTCGGTGGTGCCGCAGGCGGCGCTGGCCTGACCCACTTCCCCTACCCCGATGGAGCACAACCGATGAACCGCCGATTCGCCCTGCACGGCCTGGCCGCTGCCGCCCTCGCCCTTGCGTTCGCGCCGGCCGGCGCGCAGGCGCCTACCGAGATCAACTTCGGGATCATCTCGACCGAGTCCACGCAAAACCTCAAGGAAGACTGGCAGCCGCTGCTGCGCGACTTCGAGAAGGAGACCGGCTTCAAGGTCAACGCCTTCTTCGCGCCCGACTACGCCGGCATCATCGAGGCGATGCGCTTTAACAAGGTGCAGGTCGCCTGGTTCGGCAACAAGAGCGCGATGGAGGCGGTGGACCGCGCCAACGGCACGGTGTTCGCGCAGATGGTCAATGCCGACGGCACCCAGGGCTACTACTCGCACCTGATCGTCCACCGCGACAGCCCGTTGAAGTCGCTCGACGACGTTCTGCGCAACGCCAAGAGCCTGAGCTTCGGCAACGGCGATCCCAATTCGACCTCCGGCTTCCTGGTGCCGGGCTACTACGCGTTCGCGGTCAACAAGGTCGATCCTAAGACCGCGTTCAAGGTGGTGCGCAGCTCCAACCACGAGACCAACGCCCTGGCCGTGGCCAACAAGCAGGTGGACGTGGCCACCAACAACAACGAGAACCTGGAGAAAATCAAGGCCCGGTTCCCGGAGAAGTTCCAGGACATCCGTGTGGTGTGGACGTCGCCGCTGATCGCGTCCGATCCGCTGGTGATGCGCGCCGATCTGCCGCCGGCGACGGCGAAGAAGATCAAGGACTTCTTTACGAGCTACGGCCGCAACGACGCCGAGCGCGCGGTGCTGATGAAGCTGTCGAAGATCTCCGGCTTCAAGGAGTCGAGCAACAAGCAACTGATTCCGATTCGCCAGCTGGCGCTCTTCAGCGATCGCACCAAGATCGAAAACGACGCCAGCCTTTCGGCCGCCGACAAGGCGGCGCGCATCGCCGAGATCGACCGCAAGCTGGCCGAGTTGAACCAGCAGCTGGCGCAGCGCTGAGCCGGCTTCGCCGACACCGATGAGCGCCGCCGCCCTGCCCGCTGCCGACGCCGCGCGTTACGCCGCGCTGGATGCCGCGCGGCCCAAGTCCTGGGGTTACTTCTTCGGCTGGGCGCTGGTGCTGGCGGTGCTGGCCGCGTCCTGGCAGGGCGCCGACATGCGGCCGCTGGCGCTCGTGCGCGACGCCGGCAACATGGCGACCTACGCGGCGAGCTTCTTTCCGCCGGACTTTCGCGAGTGGCGGCTGTACCTGTCCGAAACCCTGGTCACGCTGCACATCGCGGTCTGGGGGACGGCGCTCGCCATCGTCTGCTCGATCCCGCTCGGCCTGCTGGCGGCCAGCAACATCGCGCCGTGGTGGGTGCACCAGCCGGTGCGCCGCGTGCTCGATGCCTGCCGCGCGATCAACGAGATGGTGTTCGCGATGCTGTTCGTGGTCGCGGTCGGACTGGGGCCCTTTGCCGGCGTGCTGGCGATCTGGGTGCACACCACCGGCACGCTCGCCAAGCTCTTCAGCGAGGCGGTCGAAGCGATCGACCCGCAACCGGTCGAGGGCATCCGCGCCACCGGTGCCGGCGTGCTGGAAGAAATCCGCTACGGCGTGCTGCCGCAGGTGATGCCGCTGTGGATCAGCTACACGCTTTACCGCTTCGAGGCCAACGTGCGCTCGGCCTCGGTGGTCGGCATGGTGGGCGCCGGCGGCATCGGCGTCGTGCTGTGGGAGATCATCCGCGGCTTCCAGTACGCGCAGACCGCCGCGGTCTTGATCATCATCGTGCTCACCGTTTCGCTGATCGACTTGGGCTCGGCCCGGCTGCGCAAGGCCCTGGTATGAGCGCCGCCGCCCTTTTGCGCACGCCCGTCCACGCCGTCGCCGCCGCCGAGCACCCGGTCGATGCGTTGCTGGCCCTGTACGCGCGGCTCGGCGCGCAGAGTTACGGGACGGAGTCGATCTCGCAACTGGCGCACGCGCTGCAATCGGCGTGGCTGGCGGAAATGGCCGCCGCGCCCGACTCGCTGATCGCCGCCGCGCTGCTGCACGACGTGGGCCACCTGCTGCAAGAAGATCAGCACGAGGCCCCGCGCGAAGACCACGCCGCGGTCGGTGCGCGCTGGCTGGTGCAGTGGTTCGGCCCCGAGGTCGTCGAGCCGATCCGCCTGCACGCGCAGGCCAAGCGCTACCTGATCGCCACCGAGCCCGGCTACTACGACGGCCTGACGCGGGCATCGCGCCACAGTCTGTCGTGGCAGGGCGCGGCACTTGCCGACGACGAGCGGCGCCGCTTCGCCGCGCTGCCTTACGCGCGCGACGCGGTCGCGCTGCGCCGTTGGGACGACCGCGCCAAGGACCCGGCCGCGCATCCGCCGCCGCTGTCGCACTACCGCGCGCTGCTGGAAGACCTGGTCAACCCGCCGGCGGCTGCGCCGTTTGCCCTGCGCAAGCGCGGATAAGCACTGCGGCGACCGCGGCTCAGCCGCCCAGCGGGAAGTCCGCGCTGCGCACGAATGGCGTCTCCGGCGCCGCCTGCGCGAACAGGCACAGCCGGTCGAGCACCAGCGGGGCGCCGCGGTTCAGGCGCTGCACCTCGCCCTCCACTGCCCAGATCACGCGCGTCACCGACGCCGGGTCGGCCGCGTTGGACAGCGTGAAATGCAACCGGAAGCGCTCCAGCACGTAAGGGTAGCCATAGCGGGCCAGCAGTTCCTCACCGCGCGCGTCGAGGCCGGCGGCGCGGCGGCGCGCCAGATCGGCGGCGCTCGGGGGCGCGCGCAGGTCGTCGAGGTCGGTGGTGCAGGCCGCCGCCAGCACCAACAGCTCCGGTGTCGACGTCAGCGGACGCAGCGCCGCGAAGCGTGCGAGCGTGGTCGCTTGCAGTTCGCCCAGCGGCACCGGGGCGAGGCGGCGCGCCAGTTCGGCCAGCCGCCGGCGTAGTGTCGGCAGATCGCAGTCGGCGCGCAGCGCAAACGGCGCCTTCAGGGTCGCATGGAAACCGTAGTGGCGCGGCGCCGCGGTCAGCTCGCGCAGCACGCCGGGGTCGATGCCTTCCGCGGCCAGCTGCGGCAGCGGAGCGTCCCGCGCCTCGTCGCGGCCCAGCCAACGCGCGCCGAACTCCCACCACGGCGAGCCGACCGCCGGGGCGAAGTACACCGCGTAGCGCGGCGGTGCGGCTGCGGGAACAGCTTCGTTGCTTGTCATCGGCAGTTCACGTGAGTCGGCTCAACTTCGCACCGGCCGCTCGGGCCGCCAGCAGCCGACCTTAATGGCCGAAATCGACACGCCGATGACAACGCCGCAGCAGCGTCGCCGCTGGCTCGCCGTGCTGGCGCGCGCGACGACCGACGAGCTCGAGGCCGCCCAGCGCGAGCACGGGCACGCGGAGCCGGTGAGCGTGCGCGCGCCCGAAATCGGCATGGCGATGTTGCGCGGGCGCATCGGTGGCGACGGCCAGGCGTTCAACCTCGGCGAAGCGACACTCACCCGCTGCGCGGTGCGCGTGGGCGCGTATCTGGGTGTGGGCTACACGCTCGGGCGCGACCGGCGCAAGGCCGAGCTGATCGCGCACTTCGACGCGCTGCTGCAAGACCCGGCGCAGCACGAGCGGCTTCACCGCGCGGTTGTCGCACCGCTCGCCGCCCGCCAGGAGCAAACGCGCCGCGCGCAAAGCGCGGCCGCGGCGACTTCGCGCGTCGAGTTCTTCACCTTGGTGCGAGGCGAGGCATGAACGCGCCGGGCCGCTCCCAAGCGTTCATCCCGCAGCGCGTAGCGCGGAGGGTAGTTCAGTGACCGCGCCCGGCCGTTCCCAAGCGTTCATCCTGCAGCGCGCAGCGCGGAGGGTCGTCCAGTGAGCGCGGTGCCGGTGGCCAGCGGGTTTGGCGAGCCGGTGGGCGGCGCGCAGCGCGCATTTCGCGCGCTGTTGCAGGCGCTGGCCCAGCCCGGGACGCCGCAGTACGTCGCGCACGATGCCGCGCCGCCGCCGGGCCTGACGCCGGCCACCGCCGCGCTGCTGCTGGCGCTGACTGACGAAGAGACCGCCATCTGGTGGCAGCGGCCGGACATGCAACTCGCGCAGTGGCTGCGCTTTTTTACCGGCGCGCCGAGCACCGCGCAGCCCGAGCAGGCCGCGTTCGCGGTAGTTACCGCGGCAACGGCGATGCCCAGCCTCGACTGCTTCGCGCCGGGCAGCGCTACCGCGCCGGAGTTTTCCACAACACTGCTGATCGAAGTCCCCGCGCTCACCGGCGGGGCGGCGCTGGAGTGGCGCGGCCCCGGCATCCGCGACCTGCAACGGGTGGCGATCGACGGCCTGCCGGCGCTCTTCTGGGCCTGGTGGCAGAGCAACGGCACGGCCTTTCCGCAGGGTGTGGATGTCGTGTTCGCCGCCGGCACTCAGATCGTCGGCCTGCCGCGCACGACGCGCGTGCGGCGGCTGGAGCCGGTCTGATGTACGTCGCCGTCAATGGCGGCGCCGCCGCCATCGAAAACTCCTGGGCGCAGCTTGCGGCCGAGCGGCGCGGCGACCCCGCGCTGCCGGAGTTGTCGGTGGCGCAGATCCGCGAACAGTTGCGGCTGGCGGTGGACCGCGTGATGAGCGAAGGGTCGCTGTACGACCCCGAGCTCGCCGCGCTGGCGCTCAAGCAGGCCAGCGGCGACCTCACCGAGGCGATCTTCCTGCTGCGCGCCTACCGCACCACGCTGCCGCGCCTGGGCTACGCGCTGCCGCTCGACACCGCGACGATGCGCCTGACGCGGCGCATCTCCGCGGCGTTCAAGGACGTGCCCGGCGGCCAGGTGCTGGGCGCCACCCACGACTACACGCAGCGGCTGCTGGATTTCTCTCTGCTGGCCGACGGCGACGCCGCACGTACCGCGCCCCCGCCGGCAGCGGCCGAGCCTTTGGCGGAACCGATGCCGCGCGTGGCCGCGCTGATGCGTCGCGAAGGGCTGATCGAGCCCGCGCCGCCGCCGACGGACGACGCGCCCGGCGATCTCACGCGCCAGCCGCTGCTCTTCCCCGCCGACCGCGCGCAGCGGCTGCAAGCGCTGGCACGCGGCGACGAGGGCTGGCTGCTGGCACTCGGCTACTCGACGCAACGCGGCTACGCCAACGCGCATCCGTTTGCCGGCGAAATTCGCCGCGGCTGGGCGAGTGTGGAGTTCGTGCCCGACGAACTGGGCTTCGCGATCGACCTGGGCGAGGTCGAACTGACCGAGTGCCAGATGATCAATCAGTTTGCCGGCTCGCGCCAGGTGCCGCCACAGTTCACGCAAGGCTATGGGCTCGCCTTCGGCGGCGCGGAGCGCAAGGCGATCGCGATGGCGTTGGTCGATCGCGCGCTGCGCGCCGAAGAGCTCGGCGAGCCGCTTACCGCAGCGGCGCAGGACCAGGAGTTCGTGCTGGCGCACGCCGACGTGCTGGAGTCGAGCGGCTTTGTGCAGCACCTGAAGCTGCCGCACTACGTGGACTTTCAATCCGAGCTGGAACTGGTGCGCAAGCTGCGCGCCGCCTGGGCCGCAGAAAGCGCGGCGGACGGCGCCGTGCCGCCCGCGGCCGAGCGGGAGGCCGCATGACCGCCGGCGCGCACGACGCGAACTACAACTTCGCCTTCCTGGACGAGCGCACCAAGCGCCACATCCGGCGCGCGTTGCTCAAGGCGGTGGCGATCCCCGGTTATCAAGTCCCGTTCGGCTCGCGCGAAATGCCGTTCGCCTACGGCTGGGGCACCGGCGGCATCCAGGTCACCGCCAGCACGATCGGCGCCGACGACGTGCTCAAGGTGATCGACCAGGGCGCGGACGACACCACCAACGCGGTCAACATCCGCCGCTTCTTTGCGCGCACGACCGGCGTGCGCACGACCGAACGCACGGCCGAGGCGACGATCATTCAGACCCGCCACCGCATTCCCGAGACGCCGCTCACCGAGCGGCAGATCCTCGTCTACCAGGTGCCGATGCCGGAGCCGCTGTTTCGACTGGAGCCGCGCCGGCGCGTGAGCATCGTGCTGCATTCGCTCGCCGACTACGGCCTGATGAACGTGCGCCTGTACGAGGACATCGCGCAACTGGGCGCCATCGCCCGCACCTACGACTACCCGGTGCTGGTCAACGAACGCTATCTCGCCTCGCCCTCGCCGATCCCCAAGTTCGACAACCCGAAGATGCACATGAACCCGGCGCTGCAATTGTTCGGCGCCGGGCGCGAAAAGCGCATCTACGCGATCCCGCCGTACACGCCGGTGCGTAGCCTGGATTTCGAGGACCATCCGTTCGCGGTGCAGCGCTGGCAGCACGCCTGCGCGCTGTGCGGCGCACGCGACAGCTTCCTCGACGAGATGATCGTCGACGACGCGGGCAGCCGACTCTTCGTCTGCTCCGACGGCGACTACTGCGGGGAGCGGCGGGCGGCCGGCGAAGTCGGCAGCCAGCAGACGGTCGCGGTCGCGCGCGTGGAGCAGCCGGAGTGAGCGAGATCCCGCTGCTCGCCGCCCACCGCCTCGGCAAGCGCTTCGGCAACCGCTGGGCCTGCGCCGACGTGAGCTTCGAGCTCTACCCCGGCGAGGTGCTGGCGGTGGTCGGCGAGTCGGGCTCGGGCAAGAGCACTCTGCTGCGGCTGTTGTCGGGGCGCCTGCCCTGCGATACCGGGGCGGTGCGCTACGCGCTGCGCGACGCGCAGGGCGATGTGGCCCTCACCGACCTCGCAACGCTGTCCGAAGCGCGCCGCCGCTGGCTGGCGCGCACCGAGTGGGGCTTCGTCGAGCAAAACGCGCGCGACGGCCTGCGGATGAACGTCTCCGGCGGCGCCAACGTGGGCGAGCGGTTGATGGCGGTCGGCGCCCGCCACTACGGCCTGTTGCGTGACGCCGCGCTGCACTGGATGGAGCGCGTGGAGCTGGACCGCGGGCGCATCGACGATCTGCCTGGCACCTATTCCGGCGGCATGCAGCAGCGCTTGCAGATCGCGCGCAACCTGGTGACGCAGCCGCGCCTCGTGTTCATGGACGAGCCGACCTCGGGGCTGGATGTGTCGGTGCAGGCGCGCCTGCTCGACCTGCTGCGCGAACTTACCGACGAGTTGCACCTGGCCTGCGTGATCGTCACCCACGACCTGGCGGTGGCGCGGCTGCTGGCGCAGCGGACGCTGGTGATGAAGGACGGCCGCGTCGTCGAGCAGGGCCTGACCGACCGCGTGCTCGACGATCCACAGCACCCGTACACGCAGTTGCTGGTCTCTTCGGTGTTGCCGCCATGAGCGTTCTGCTCGAAGTCGAGAACCTCGCCAAGACCTTCACGCTGCACCAGCGCGGCGGCGCTCAGTTGGCAGTACTTGCCGGGGTGTACTTGCAGGTCGCCGCCGGCGAATGCGTGGCCCTTGCCGGCCACTCCGGCGCCGGCAAAAGCACGCTGCTGCGCTGTCTGTACGGCAACTACGCGCCGACCGCCGGCGCGGTGCGGGTGCGCCACCGCGATGCGTGGGTTGAACTCGCCGGCGCCGCGCCGCGCGTGGTGCTGGACGTGCGGCGCCAAACGCTCGGCTACGTGTCGCAGTTTCTGCGCGCGATCCCCCGCGTGGCCGCGCTGGACGTGGTGGCGGAGCCGCTGCGCCGCCTCGGCGTGGCGACCGACGAGGCCCGCTCCCGCGCCGCCGACTGGCTGGCGCGGCTGAACCTGCCGGCGTCGCTGTGGCAGTTGCCGCCGGCCACCTTTTCCGGCGGCGAACAGCAGCGGGTGAACATCGCGCGCGGGCTGATCGCCGGCTCACCGATCCTGCTGCTCGATGAGCCGACCGCCTCGCTCGATGCCCACAACCGCGCGGTGGTGGTGCAGGCCATCGACGAGGCACGCGCCGCCGGCGCGGCGGTGATCGGCATCTTCCACGACGACGAACTGCGGGCGCGGTTGGCGACCCGGCAGTTCGACGTCGAGCGCTGCCGCGCCACCGGCGACGTCTGACGATGAGCGAACTGATCCTTGCCAACGCGCGCATCGTCGCCGACGACGAATGCTTCGTCGGCACCGTGGTCGTGGCCGACGGCCGCATCCGCGATCTGGCGCGCGGCGCTACCGCGGTGCCGGCCGCGCAGGACTGGGGCGGCGACTGGCTGCTGCCGGGTCTGGTCGAGGTGCATACCGACAACCTGGAAAAGCACCTGATCCCGCGCCCCGGCGTGATCTGGAACGCTCACTCCGCGCTGGTGGCGCACGACACGCAGTGCGCGGCCGCCGGCATCACCACCGTGCTCGACGCGGTGGTGATCGGCAACATGGATCGCGGCGGCACCCGCAGCCGCACCCAGCACGCGGCCATCGCCGCGCTGGGTGAATGCGCCGACGAGGGACTGCTGCGCGTCGAGCACCGACTGCACCTGCGCTGCGAGGTCACCGCGCACGACATCGTCGAGGTCTTCGAGCGCTACGCCGACCACGCGCGGCTGGCGCTGGTGAGCGTGATGGACCACACGCCGGGCCAGCGCCAGTGGCGCGACCTCGTCAAGTACCGCCGCTACGCCGAGCGGCACGGCAGCGTGTCCGACGCCGAGTTCGAGCGCTTGGTGCGCACCCTGATCGAGGAGCAGCACCAGTACGCCGATACGCACCGTCGCGCGATCGTGGCCGGCGCCCACGCACGCCGCGTGCCCCTCGCCAGCCACGACGACACCGAAGTGGAACAGGTGCGGCAGGCGCAGGACGAAGGCATCGAACTGGCCGAGTTTCCGACCACCGTGTGCGCCGCGCAGGCTGCGCGCGCGGCCGGCATCGGCATCATCATGGGCGGGCCGAACCTGGTGCAGGGCGGCTCGCACTCGGGCAACGTGTCGGCGGCGGAACTCGCGCAGCGCGATCTCCTCGACATCTTCTCCTCCGACTACGTGCCGGCGAGCCTGCTGCAATCGGCATTTCTGCTGCACGACCAGCTCGGCTGGAGCTTGCCGCGCGCCACAGCGACGGTGGCGCGCAATCCGGCGCGCGCCCTGGGCCTTGCCGACCGCGGCAACATCGCCCCCGGTCTGCGCGCCGACTTCATCCGCGTGCGCCGCAGCGCCGGCATGCCGGTGGTGCTGGAGACCTGGGTCGAGGGTCGGCGGGCGGTGTAACTCCCGTTCCGCTTCAAACGGACGACAACGGCTCGTCATTCCCGCGCAAGCGGGAATCCACCTGCGTCGCAAGGCCGGCTGGGTTCCCGCTTGTGCGGGAACGACGAAACTGCCCGGATGGTCGGGAGAACGAAAAGGCGGCACCGCCGGTCAGTCGATCAGCCGGCCGCCCTCGCGAAACGGATACGGCCCGGCGAAGCGGCCGACGTAGGCGGTGTGGGTGACCAATCCGCTGGCGGTCAGCGTGTGCAACTGATAGCCGGGCGGCTCGAGCACGAAGTCGTCCGGCGCATCGGGCGACAAGTCGAGCGCTACCTGATGCGCGGGGCTCGGACACACACTGGCCACGGTGCCGGCAAAGCGGCACTGGATCGGCCGGTGCAGGTGACCGGCGATCACGCGTTCCACCTGCGGGTGACGACGGATCGTTTCTGCGAGGCTCGCGGTGTTGGTCAGCGCGATCCGGTCCATGTGGCCGATGCCGGTGGCAAACGGCGGGTGATGCAATGCGACCACCGTCGGCCGGTCGCTTTGCGCGAGCGTGCGGTCGAGCCAGGCCAGGCGCTCGGCACACAACTCGCCGCCGCCCTGGCCGGGGATCACGGTATCCAGCGCGACGAGGCGCAGGTCGTGATCCTCGATCGCGTACTGGACGAACGGCGCCCACTGGCGCAGATAACCGTGGTCGGGGAAAGCCGCGCGCAGCGCGCTGCGCTCGTCGTGGTTGCCGGGCAGCAGATAGACCGGCATCGTCAAGGGCGCCAGGATTTCGCGCAGCAGGCCGTACTCCTCGGGACGGCCGAGATCGACCAGGTCGCCCGTGGCGATCACGGCGCCGGGACGCTGCTTGAGCGCCATGATGTGCGCAACACAGTTCTCCAGCATGCCGGCAGTGTCGACGATGCCGTAGGCGAGCCGCCGCTGCGGTTTCAGATGCAGATCGGAGATTTGGGCGAGGATCATCGTCGAGGTCGGTATCAAGGCTGCGGCGCCGCGATGGCCGGCGCCGTGAGAGAGAAGTGCAGGCGTTCGCCAGGCGCGAAGTCGCGCCGCTGGGCGAGCCGTGCAACGATAGGCCTGCCGGTGCCGAGATCGATTTCCAGGCGCGTGTGATCGCCCTGGAACAGGCTTGCCAGCACCAGGCCGCTGAAGTGCGCGGCATCTGCCGACTGCGCCAGCTGCAGGTCCTCCGGCCGGAACATCGCCTGCCCGGCACCCGCTGCGGCACCGTCGGCGAGTGGCAGATGGCCGCCGGCAAAGTGCAGCGCGCCATCGCGCACGTTGCCCGGCACCCAGTTCATCGTGCCGATGAATTCGGCCACGAAGCGCGTGGCCGGCGCCTCGTAAATCTGCCTGGGCGTGCCAATCTGCGCGATGCGGCCGTGATCCATCACCACAATGCGGTCGCCCAATGCCATCGCCTCGGCCTGGTCGTGCGTCACGTAAACGGTCGTGATACCGAGCGAGCGCAGCAGACGGTTGATCTCCACCCGCAGCGTGTCGCGCAGCCGCGCGTCGAGCGCGGTCAGCGGCTCGTCGAGCAGCAGCACACGCGGGCGCGGCGCCAGCGCACGGGCCAGCGCCACGCGTTGCCGCTGGCCGCCGGACAGTTGATCGATGTTGCGATCGGCCAGCGCCTCGATCTGCATCATCGCCAGCATCTCGCGGGTGCGCCCCTCGCGCTCGGCAGCGGCCATGCCGCGCACCTTCAAGCCATAGGCGACGTTCTGCGCCACCGTCATGTTGGGGAACAGCGCGTAGCTCTGGAACACCATGCCGACGTTGCGTCGCTCGATCGGCAGCGAGGTCACTTCGGCGCCGTCGAACCACACGCGCCCGCCGGAGTCCGGCCACTCGAGACCGGCCACGATGCGCAGCGTGGTGGTCTTGCCGCAGCCGCTGGGGCCCAACAGCACCACGGTTTCGCCGGCCGCGAATTCCAGATCCATCGCCTCCACGGCGCGGGTGCCGTCGGCGAAGGTCTTGCCGCACTGTTCCAGGCGGATCGCGGTGCCGCTCATGCAACTTCCTTTCGCTTGCGGCGCGGCGGCGCGGCGGCCCACTGCATCGCCACCAACAATGGAACGATGATGATGAAGAACACCAGCGTATAGGCGCTGCCCACCTCCAGCCGCAGCGAGGCGTAGGTGTCGGCCAGCCCCACCGGCAGCGTTTGCGTGAGCGGCGTGTGCAGCAGCAGCGTCATGTTGAATTCGCCCAGCGACAGCGTGACCACCATCAGCGACCCGGCCACGATGCCGCCGCGGCAGTTGGGCAGCACGATGCCAAAGAAGCGCTGCCCAAAGCTCGCCCCCAAGCTGCGGGCGCCCTCTTCCAGCGTTTTGAGGTCGATGGAACTCAACACCGCCAGCACGCTGCGCACCATGAAGGGCAGCGTGAACAGCACGTGGCCGACGAGGATGAAGACCCAGCTCTTGCGAAAGTCTCCCCAGCCGCCGTAGGTGACGATCAGCGCCAGCGCGGTCGCCAGCCCCGGTATGGCCACCGGCATCACCAGCAGTTCTTCGACCGCACGGGTGAAGGCGTTCTGCTTGCGCGCCAGCACATAGGCCGCGGGCACGCCCAGCAGCAGCGTGCCAGCCAGACAGGCGAGCGCGATCTGAAGCGACAGGAACACCGTCTGCCGGTAGTCGGTCCAGACCTTGACGACCCATTCCAACGTCAGGCCGCTGTCGATGCCGACGAAGATGTTCTTGGTCAGACCCGCCAGGATCGACAGCCCGACCGGAACGATCAGGAAGGCGCAGACCGCCAGCGTGAAGGCCAGTTGCAGCCAGAAGGCGGCGGGGCGGCGCGGCATCGCAACTACCCAGCCGCCGCCACCGTGCTGCCGGCCGCGGTGCGCGCCAGCGCCAGCGCGGCCCAGGTGATCGCGCCCAGCACGAAGGACAGCGCCGCCGCCATCGCCACGTTGGCTTGCAAGGTGAACTCGGTGTAAATCGTCATCGGCAGCACGTTGATCTTGGTAGCGAGCGTGAAGGCGGTGCCGAAGGCGCCCATCGCCGTGGCGAAGCAGATCGCCCCGGCGGACAGAAACGCGGGTTTCAGCCCCGGCACGATCACGTCGCGCACCACCCGCCAGCGGCCGGCGCCGAGCGAGCGGGCCGCTTCTTCGATTCGCGGGTCGAGCTTCTCCGCTGCCGCCATCACGGTCAGGATCGTGCGCGGAATCGAGAAGTACACGTAACCCATGAAGAGGCCCGCCATCGAGTAGGCGAACACCAACCGCTCGCCGGTCAGCGCCTCGGTGATGGCGGGGATCAAGCCCTGCCGCCCCGCCAGCATGATGACCATGAAGCCGATCACCACACCCGGAAAGGCGAGCGGCAGCGTCAGCAAGGCGGTGAGCAGCGCGCGGCCGGCAAAGCGGTTGCGTTGCAGGAACACGCCCGAGAGTCCGCTGACCGCCAACGTGACCGCGGTGACGCCCGCTGACAGCAGCACGGTGGACAGCAGGCTTTTCAGATAACGCGGCTCGGTAAACGCCGCCGCGTAGGCCGCCCAGCCCAGCGCGCCGCTGCCGCCGATCAGAAACAGCCGCGCCAGGGGCAGCAGAAAGAACGCGATGAAGACGATCGCCGCCGGCGCCAGCAGCGCGGCGAGCCAGAGGCGGTCGTCACGCATCGCAGGCGCCGTCGGCTTAACCGACTTCCTTCTGATACCGCTCGCCGATGGCCTTGCTCGCGGCAGCCAGCTTGAACACATCCAGCGGCCGGGCGCGCGCGTACTCGGCATCGGGCAGGAAACGGCTCTTCATTTCCGGCGTCATTGCCGAAGCGAACACCGGCCGCAAAAAGGCCGCGGCCCAGTGCCGCTGCCCTTCGTCGGACAACAGGAAGTCGAGAATCTTCTTGCCCTGCTCCGGGTTCGGCCCGCGCGCCACCAGCCCCATGATGTACGGTAGCTGTTGCGTGCCCTCCTGCGGGATCACGAAAGCCACCGGCGCGTTGTCCTTGTACTTGGCGCGATAGGCGTTGAAGTCGTAGTCGAACAGGATCGGAATCTCGCCCGACAGCACGCGTGCATACGAGGTCTGCGTCGGCACGATCGGCTGGTTGGCCTGCAACTGCTTGAAGAAGGCGATGCCGGGGTCGAGGTTGTCGTAAGTGCCGCCCAGGGCCAGGTTGACCGCGATCACGCCGACCTGCCCGACCGCGGCGCTGGCCGGGTTGAGGTACCCGATCAAGCCCTTGTAGTCGGGCTTCAGCAGATCGCGCCAGGACTGCGGCACCGGCTTGCCGCGCAGCGCGGCGGTGTTGACGAACAGCCCCAGCGTGCCCGAATGAATGGCAAACCAGTAGCCGTCCGCGTCCTTCATCCCCGCGGGAATGTCGGCGAAGCGCGCCGGCTTGTTGGGCGCCAGCACGCCGGCGTCGCGCGCCTGCGGGCCGAACTGGCCGCCGAAGTAGGCGATGTCGGCAACCGGGTTGGCTTTCTCGGCGATCAGCGCGGCCAGCGTCTGGCCGGAGTTCTTGTTGTCGGGCGGCACCGCAATATTGAGCCGCTGGCCGACGAGCTTGAGCATGCCGCCCCAGTCGGCCCATTCGGGCGGGCAGTTGTAGCAAATGGCGCGCGCGGCTTGCGCCAAAGCGACGCCGGGTATGCCGGCGGCGGCGAGCGCGGCGGCGGTAGCAAGAAAATCACGACGATCCATCGGGGTCCTCCGAAGCGTGGTCAAACGGTGGGTCGAGCAAGGGCCGGTGCGAAGCCGGCGGTTTTCGCCGCGGCGGGCGCGGCGGTACTTTCACCCTGGCGCAGGGTGTGGGGCAGGATTGCCGGAACCGGCAGCGGTGCGTCGGCGATCGAGTGCAACAAGCGATCGACCGCGGCACGGCCGATCTCCTCCGAAGGTTGCACGACGGTGGTCAGGCTGGGCGCGGTCAAGCCGCCGATGCGGATGCCGTCGAACCCGGCGACCGACACCTCGTCGGGCACCCGCCGGCCGAGCGCGCGCAGATCGCGGATCACCGTCAGAGCCAGGTGGTCGTTCGAGCAAAAAAACGCCGTCGGCCGCGAGCGCGCGGCCAGCGCCTCGACCAGCAGCATGCGGGCATCGGGCGCGAGAAAGGGCATTTGCAGCGGCGGCAGCGGCGCGAGCCCGGCGGCGGTCATCGCCTCCCGATAGCCGCGGTAACGCAGCCGCGCGCGGTCGGACTGGCGGAACTGCCCCGTCACCATGCGGATCGCGCGGTGGCCGAGGCCGATCAGGTGCTCGACGGCCTCGCGCGCGGCGGCGCGGTTGTCGACCGAGACCGTCGGCCGCTCCGCCCGCGCCAGTTGATTGAACACCAGCACGTAGGGCACGCGCTCGCGGTCGAGACGGTCGAGCACGCGGTTACGCGCGGCGTCGGTGACGGTCAAGACCAGGCCGTCGACGCGCTGACGCAGCAGCGCCTCGACCGCATCCTCTTCGGCGGCCGCCCTGTACCCGGTGGTCGCGAGGCTCAAGGTGTGGCCGTGCGCGCGCGCCGCCGCCTCCACGCCGGCCAGACATTCGGCAAAGACCGGGTTGGCCAGCGTCGGCACCACCACGCCCAGGCTGCGCGTGCGTGCCGCCCGCAGGCTGCGACCGGCGAGATTAGGGCGGAAGTTCAGGGCCTGCACGGCCCGCCGCACGCGCGCGACGGTGCCCGGCGCGACGGTCGCCGATTCGTTCAGCACCCGCGACACCGTCGCCGCCGACACCTTGGCGCGACGGGCCACGTCGTGAATCGTCTTGCGGGAGGAGTTGGGCACGCTGAGGGCAGAACCGTCGTGAAAACGATTTCATGCTAACTGCGATCTCGTTGCAGGACGATGACAGGGCGCGCCCCCAGGCGTCGGCCCAGAGGCGCTAATCTGGGCTGTGAGACACGGGTGCGTGACGCCGCCTGCCCTGACCCGGCGCTTCGCGCCACCCCCTCCCGCTGATGCGGGCGAGGGGCCGGGGGGTGAGGGCAAGGGCGTTTGCGACGCGCTGCGCCGCAAGTCGGCGGTTAGGGCCGCCCGCCCAAGCGTCTGCCGCCAACCTCAGCACAGGTTGAACCAGCGCCGCGCGTCGGCGGCGATGCGCCGGGCGGCGCGCTGGGCGCGCGCCGGCTCGGCCGCGCCGGGGTCGACGGCGACCTCGTCGGACCAGTTGCAACCGCTGGTGTCCGGCTCGGGCAGCGGCCGCACTGCGGTCACTTTGGCATCGGCCAGCAGCGTGCTGCGCAGTTCGGCCGACAACCAGCCGGCCAGTTCGGGGGGCGAAAGGGTGACTCGTCGCATCGTGCGTCCTCCGCGTGTCTTCGTGTTGTAGCCCGCGAATCTACGCAGAGAACGCGACGGAAATATGACCGCCGCGTGACATCGATGGACTTGTTGCCCTGCGGCAAACAGAGAGCCGGGGCTTTCCGCTATGCGCAAATCGGCTGCAGCGGGGGCTGTGCCGGCGCCTCGGCTTGAGCCAGGATCGCGGCGAGGATGCCGGGCACTTCCCACACCGCGCGGTTATCGATCCGCCGCACGTTGGCGCGGAACTCCTCCAGGCGCTCGACCAGTTGCAGCACCACGGGCCGCAGCGAGCCGAAGCTCTTGTGCACCAGCCCCAGGCCATGCTCGCGCACCCAGTCCGTGTTGTAGCGCTCCTGCGGCATGGTCCAGGCGTTACGCACGGTAACCACCGGCAGGCCCATGTGGATCGCTTCGCTGAGGCTGCCGGGGCCGGGCTTGCCGATGAAGTAGTCGGCCAGTTGCATGTAGCGCGGCACTTCGGGCGTGAACTCGACGACTGCGCGCGGCGCGCGCGTCGGCAGCTTGCGCAGCGCTGCGGCCAGCGCGCGGTTGTGGCCGCACAGCAGGATCAACTGCATGTCGTCCAATTGTTGCGCGATGTCGAGCATCGTGCGCGCGCCGTGCCCGCCAAAGAGCACCAGCCCGGTGGGCCGGTCGGCCTCCAGCCCAAGCGCCCTCCGCTCCGCAGCGCGGTCGCGTGGCGGCTGCAGGTAAAAGTCCGGCCGCAGGATCATTCCCGACACGCGGTGCACGCGCTCCCGACCGTAGCCCAGCGCCTGCGCCTGTTCGACCGCGCGCGCGCTGCCGCAGACGAAGTGCTGGTCCTGGTCAGGCTCGATCCAGAAGTTGGGGGGATGGTCGGCGATGTCGGTGAGCACGGTGACGTAGGGCACGCCGGGCAGCGTGCTCGCCAGGCTGTCGTACAGCGCGCGGTTGAAGTTGGGGATCAGCGAGACGACCAGATCGGGCTCGGTCGCCAGCCAATGCTGTTGCAGCGGCCTGACCAGCGCGCCGTGAGCAAGCCGGATCGTCCCTTGCAGCAGCTTCAACTCCTGTGCCAGCCCGAGCGTCCAGCCCCGTGCCAGCCGCTTGTTGTAGTAGTCCTCCGGCGCCATGCCGGTATACCTCTTGAACAGGCCGCGCGGGTCGAGCACCTCGGTCAGATTGACGAGCCGCACCTGCCAGGGCTGGCCCTGCTCGCGGATCGCGGCGGCCAGCGCGTGGGCCGCCGCCCGATGGCCGCCGCCGGCGTTGAAGTAGACGAGGTCGATGGTGGTCATGGGGACTCCGTGGGTCGCGTTTGAAGGTGGGTGGAGCGCTCAGGCCCGCACCCGCTCGCTTTGCTCGCACCCTCTCCCGCTGATGCGGGCGAGGGTCGTCTCCCCTTGCCCGCATCAGCGGGAGAGGATCTGGGGGTGAGGGCGAGGGGGCCGGGTGCAGGCAGTCTCATCAACGCCTGCCCCATGCGCAGGCGCTGTCCCGGCGCTACTCCCGGTGCGAGCGCGAAGCCGCGCGGCGCGAACACGAGGATCGTCGAGCCGTGCTCGAACCAGCCGAGTTCCTGGCCTCTCACGACCGGCACATCGCAGTCGATGCGGTTCGGGCCGCGGTACTTCAGGTGCAGTCGCACGTCGATGAAATGCAGCCGGATGCTGGCGACCAGGATCGCCGCCACCGGCACCAGCGTGACCACGGCACCGCCGGCCAGCTCCAGCGGAATCGCCGCGCGCTCGTTTTTGCAGAACAGCCGCTCGATCCGCTTGAGCGCCGGCGCGTTGACGTTCCATACGTCGCCGGCGATGTAGGTGACCCGCCGCACGCGCGCGTCATAAGGCGCATGGAAGCGGTGGTACATGCCGGAAGTCAGGCGCAAGGTCGCGTAGCAGCCGTCGCGGTAGCGCTGCGCCAGCGCGTCGTCGCGCAGCAGTTCCTGCAGCAGATACGGCGCGCCCTTGGCCTGGAAGACCTGCGTGCCGCGCACCGCGCCGCAGGCGCCGACGATGGCGTCGCAGGGACTCGTCAGCACGGTCGGATCGGTATCGAGCGGGCGGGCGCCGGGTTTCAGCGCACGGGTGAAGCAGTCGTGCACGCTCTTGAAGTCGGTGTGCGCCGCGTCGCTCAAATCCAGTTCGGCGAAGCGCCGCCACAGCGCCATCGACACGCCGCGCAGCAGCCCGTTCTCGCTGCGGCTGATGCGGCCGACGGCGTGCGTCAGCAGCGCGCGCGGCACGCGGTTGGTGAGCAGGAAATTGAGCTGCTCTTGACGGCCCAGCCGCGCCAGCGCGCCTGGCCGTTTCACGCTGTTGTCAAAGGGCATCGTTACAAAAAGGCCACCAACTTCGTGGCCGCACCATGACCGTAACCCTTGCCCTGTCCGCACTGGCGCTGGCCGTACTGGCCGCCGGCGCGCCCGCCGCGCGCCGCCGCTGGCAACTGTCGCGCGCCAAGCACCGATCGCTGGCCGGGCACGCGCGCCTGGCCAAGCGGGTGGCCGCGCTGATGCCCGGCTACGCCTACGACGACGCGCGCTTCTATACCGCCGATGGCGCGCCGGAAACGGTCGCTGCGCAGCGGCGCGCGGCGCTGACGCGGCTGTCGGTGCTGCTGCGCGAGCGTGCGCCGCGCACGCTCGCGCTGACCGCGCAGGCGCGCGACGGGCTGGCCGACTTGCAGTTCACCGGCCGCTACCGGGTGCCGTTCCAGTTCAGCCCGCTCGTGCGCGAGGCGTTGCCGGTCGGCGCCTTCGTGCAGGCGAGCGACGGCGTGCAGGTCGAGGATCTGGACGGCAACCGCTACTACGACCTGACCGGGTCCTACGGCGTCAATCTGCTGGGCTACGACGTCTACAAGGACTGCATTGCCGAAGGGGCACAGCGCGTTGCAGCGCTTGGCCCGGTGCTCGGCGCCCTGCACCCCTGCGTGGCCGACAACGTCGCGCGGCTGCGGGCGCTGTCGGGCCTGGACGAACTGTCGTTCCACATGTCCGGCACCGAGGCGGTGATGCAGGCGGTGCGGCTGGCCCGCTACCACACCGGGCGCAAGTATCTGGTGCGCTTTGCCGGCGCCTACCACGGCTGGTGGGAGGACGTGCAGCCCGGCCCCGGCAATCCGCTGCCGCCGCGCGAGACTTACACCCTGCGCGACATGGCCGAAGCGAGCCTCGCCGTGCTGCGCACGCGGCGCGACATCGCCTGCGTGCTGGTCAATCCGCTGCAGGCGCTGCACCCGAACGTGGCCGCTCCGGGCGACTCGTCGCTGGTGGCCGCGCGCACGGCCGGCGGCTTCGACCGCGCCGCCTATACCGACTGGCTGCGCCGGCTGCGCGCGGTGTGCAGCGAGCGCGGCATCGTGCTGATCTTCGACGAGGTGTTCGTCGGCTTTCGCCTCGCGCCCGGCGGCGCGCAGGAGTACTTCGGCGTGCGCGCCGACGTGGTCGTCTACGGCAAGACGCTGGGCGGCGGGTTGCCGGTGGGTGTCGTCTGCGGGCGCGCGGAGCTGATGCGGCGATTCCGCGACGACCGCCCGGCCGACATCTGCTTTGCGCGCGGCACCTTCAACTCGCACCCGTACGTGATGGGCGCGATGCAGACCTTCCTTGAACGGCTGGACTCGCCCGCGGTGCGCGCGCTGTACGACGGCCTCGACGAGCGCTGGAACGCGCGCGCGCAGCGGCTCAACGACGCCCTCGCCGAGGCCGGCGTGCCGGTGCGGGTGGCAAACCTTTCGACCATCTTCACGGTGCGCTACAGCGAGCCGTCGCGCTACCACTGGCTGTTGCAGTACTACCTGCGCGCGCAGGGGCTGGCGCTCGCGTGGATCGGCACCGGCCGGCTGATCTTCAGTCTCAATTACACCGACGAGGACTTCGCGCAGGTGGTGCAGCGCTTCGTCGCCGCGGCGCGCGCGATGCAGGCCGACGGCTGGTGGTGGCGCGATGCGCGACTGACGCGCGCTGCCCTCGGCCGCCAGCTCGCGCGCGAGATGGCGGCGCAGTGGTGGCAGCACGCCGCCGGCACGCCGCGCGCTGCGCCCACCACGCTGACGCTGGCCGAGTACGCCCGGCTGCGCTGAGCGCTCGACCGCGTCAGTGCCGCGCGGCATGCGGCATCGGATCGATCAGCTCGCCGCGCAGCAGCGCCAGCGGCGCCTTGTGGTAGAGCTTGATGTCGTGCAAGGGATCGGTCAGGATCTTGGTCGCCCACACGAGCCCGGTCTGCACGTCCTTCAGAAAAAACAGATGCACCGTGCGGAACAGCAGACCGCCGATCCCGAGCGCCAGCCACACTTCGCCGATGCGCCGCGCGAGCTCCGCGCCGGCCGCCGGCTCGGCGTACAGGCCGAACAGCGTCGGGCTGGCGTAGAGCACGGCCGGCGCGGCCAGCCACAGGCCCATCAGCACGACCTTGCGCCGCAGGTTGTAGCCGACCTTGATCTCTTCCTTGTATTCGTGGCTGGCCTGGTTGACCGCGTCGTAGCCCTTGGGCTCGAAGAAGAAGTGGCCGAGCTGGCGGCTCACCATCGCCAGCCCCCAACCGACGAACGCCGCCAACACCGGGTCGGTGAACAGCAGAACGTAGGCGGCGAGAAACGACAGCGCGCTCAGCAGATGCAGCGACTGGTTGATGCGGCTGTGGTGGTAGTAGCGGTGGTCGTCCCAGCGCTGCTCGCGCAGCGCATGCAGAAAGTCCTTCACGGCGGCTCCTTGGTCGGTCGGCGGATCCCGGTCGCCCGGTACGGGCGGCAATGGTCGCCGCGCCGCATGTACGCCACGTGACCTGGCGATGACCGTTGCGTGAAGCGCGGCGCGGTCATCGTGCGGTCGCGCAAGCGCGGCACGCTGCGCTCATGGATTCCGACGAGCGCACCGCCATCGTGGTCGACGACTTCACGCCCAGCCGCCGCTCGCTGCGCCTGGCGGTGACGACCGAGACCTATCCGCCCGAGGTCAACGGCGTGGCGACGACTGTCGCCAGCCTGGTAGCGCAGCTGCGGGCGCGCGGGCACGAAGTGCAACTGGTGCGGCCGCGGCAGCCGCACAGCGACGGCGCGCAAGCGGGCAACGGCGGCGATCTGCTGCTGCACGGCGTGCCGATCCCGCGCTATCCGCAGTTGCAACTGGGCCTGCCGGCGCGGCGCGCGCTGCTGCGGCAGTGGTCGCTCAAGCGGCCCGATCTGGTTCACGTGTGTACCGAAGGGCCGCTGGGCTGGTCGGCGGTGCAGGCGGCGCGCCAGTTGCGGCTGCCGGTGACCTCCGACTTCCGCACCAATTTTCACGCCTACAGCGGGCATTACGGCGTCGGCTGGCTGGCGCGGCCGATCCTGTCGTACCTGCGCAAGTTTCACAACCGCTGCGACAGCACGATGGTGCCCACCGAACGACTCGCCGCGGAGCTGCGCGCGCTCCGCTTCGCCGGCGTGACCGTGGTCGGGCGCGGCGTGGACCGCGCCCGCTTCGATCCGTCGTCGCGCAGCGCCGAGCTACGCCGCGCGTGGCGCGCCGAAGACGACACGCCGGTGGCACTGTACGTCGGGCGCCTGGCGCCGGAGAAAAACCTCGGCCTGGTGCTGGAGGCTTATGCGGCGATGCGCGGTGCGCGCCCCGACACCCGGCTGGTGCTGGTGGGCGACGGCCCCGAACGCGCCGCATTGCAGGCGCGCTGCCCGCAGGCGATCTTCGCCGGAATGCGGCACGGCACCGCGCTGGCGCAGCACTATGCCTCCGCCGACGT
Organism: Betaproteobacteria bacterium; assembly: GCA_046316025.1. GTDB lineage: Bacteria > Pseudomonadota > Gammaproteobacteria > Burkholderiales > Burkholderiaceae_F > JAJTHJ01. The sequence continues at coordinate 26,034 of JBKCXU010000128.1, forward strand.
GTTTCTGTTCGCCAGCCTCACCGAAACCTACGGCAACGTGACCGCCGAGGCGCTGGCCAGCGGTCTGGCGGTGGTGGCCTTCGACCACGCCGCCGCCGGCCAGTTGATCCGCGACGGCAGCAACGGACGGCTCGCACCGCCCGCCGACCGCGCCGCGTTCGTCGCCTGCGCGCGCGAACTGGCGGCCGACGACGGGCTGCGCGCGCGGCTGCGCGCGCAGGCGGGCGCCAGTGTGCGCGACGCCGGCTGGGAGGCCGTCGCCGCGCAGGTCGAAGCGCACTGGCTGGCGCTGCTGGGCGGCCGTCAGGCGGCGATCCGCGCGACCGCCGCGCCCGCCAGCGGCGCCGGCGATGCCTCCATCGCGCCGTTGCCGCGGCCGATGCCGAAGTAGTGCAGCCCGGCCGCGCGCACCTCGCCCGGATCGTAGAGGTTGCGCCCGTCGAACACCGCTCGCGCCCGCAGAGCGCGCGCCAGCGCGGCAAAGTCGGGGCTGCGGAACTCGCGCCATTCGGTGACCACGGCCAGCACGTCGGCGCCAGCCAGCGCCTCCTGCGCCCCGGTCGCGAAGTGCAGGCCGGGGCGCGGCCCGAGCGCGGCCCGAGCGTTGACCATCGCCACCGGATCGTAGGCGCGGACCGTGGCGCCCGCGTCGAGCAAGGCGTCAACGATGGCGAGGCTCGAAGCCTCGCGCACATCGTCGGTGTTGGCCTTGAACGCCAGGCCCCACAGCGCCACGCTGCGCCCGGCCGCGTCGCCGTCGAAGAAGTCGACGATGCGGCGGGCCAGCAGGCCGCGCTGGCGCGCGTTGACGCGCAATGCGGCGTGGATCGTCTCGGCCGGCTCGCCGGCCGTCTCGGCCGCGCGCAGCATCGCCCGCAGATCCTTGGGGAAGCACGAACCGCCGAACCCCACCCCCGCGTACAGAAAGTGCGGGCCGATGCGCGGGTCGGCGCCCACACCCCGCCGCACCTGTTCGATGTCGGCGCCGGTCGCGTCCGCCAGATTGGCCATCTCGTTCATGAACGAGATGCGCACGGCCAGCATGCAATTGGCGGCGTACTTGGTGAGTTCGGCAGAGCGCGTGCTCATGAACATCAGGCGGTCGCGCACGCGGTTGAGCGGCGCATACAGGCGGCGCAGCGTCTCGGCGGCCGCGCCATCGGCCTCGTCCAGGCCGATCACGATCCGGTCGGGGCGCAGAAAGTCCTCCACCGCGTACCCTTCCTTGAGAAACTCGGGGTTCGAGCCGACGGTCGCGTGGCAGCCGGCACCACGCGCCCGCAGCGCCGCCTCGACCTGCGCCCGCAGTCTCGCTGCGGTGCCCACCGGCACCGTGCTCTTGACGACGATCAGCGTGTCGCGGGTCATCGCCGCCGCCAGCGACCGCGCGCAGGCGAGCACATGGCCGAGGTCGGCCGAGCCGTCCTCGCCCGAGGGCGTACCGACAGCGACGAAGACCACCGTCGCGTGGCGCACCGCCGCAGCCAAGTCCGTGCCGAAGGCAAGCCGCCCGGCGGCGCGGCCGCGGGCGACGATGGCGTCCAGGCCGGGTTCGTGAATCGGAATCTCGCCCTCGTTCAACCGGGCGATCTTGTTCGCATCGACGTCCACGCACAGCACCTCGTGCCCCACATTGGCCAGACAGGCCGCGGCCACCAGCCCGACATAACCGCATCCCACCACGGAAACTCGCATCGCAGCTCCCCACGCCGCGACCTCGCGGCGGATGGACGATGCGCGCGCGGTGCTGCACGCCGATGACGCGGCGTCGCCGTCGCGCGGATGCCGCACCCGCCGCGGCTGTCATCGCGCCGTTATGTGCCGGTGCAATGTTCGGGCGGATGAGCAAAGCCGCCGCTCTACCGCCGCCCGACCCCTGGGACCACGCGGCCTGCCGGGCGCTGATCGCCGATCTGTGGCAATTGCGGCAACAACTGCTGGCGCACGAAGCGGCGCTGGCCGATACGCTGGCGGCGGTCGATCCGCACTTTGCGGCGAGCGCGCGCAACCTGGCGCATTACGTGGCGCTGCGCAGCGTCGATCTGCGCGCGCCGCAGGAGCAGCTGGCGCGGCTGGGCGTGTCCTCGCTCGGGCGGGCGGAGTCGCACGTGCTCGCCAATCTGCACAAGGTGCTCGGCATCCTGCATCGGCTGGCGGGCGAGCCGTGGCAGGCGCGCGGGGCCGAGGAGCCGACCGGCATCGGCAGCGGCGCCGCGCTGCTCAAGGCACACACGCTGGCGCTGCTCGGGCCGCGGCCAGTGGAGCGCCGCACGCGCATCATGGTGACCCTGCCGTCGGAAGCGGCGACCGACGCGGCGCTGGTCGAGCGTATGGTCGCCGCCGGCATGGACATCGCGCGCATCAATTGCGCGCATGACGGGCCGGACGAGTGGCAGGCAATGGCCGCCAGCGTGCGGCGCGCGGCGCGCGCAGCAGGCCGCCCGGTGCAGGTGCTGATGGACCTGGGCGGCCCCAAGCTGCGCACCGGCGCGCTGCCGCCGGGGCCGGCCGTGTTCAAGCTGCGGCCGCAGCGCGACGACTACGGCCGCGTCGTCGCGCCGGCGCGTCTGGCCCTCTATGCCGCCGGTAGCGAGCCACTGCCGAACGCCTTGCCGGTCGATGCCCGCTGGCTCGCCGCGCTGCGGCCGGGCGACCGCGTCGACGTGCTCGACGCCCGCGGCGCACGCCGCAAACTGCGCGTGGAGGAAAAGGGCCGCGCGCACGCGGGTCTCGAGACGCCGCGCACCACGTATCTGACGCCGCAGCCCGCACTCGGGCGCGCGGACGAACAC
>JBKCXU010000129.1:0-3899 GCA_046316025.1 Betaproteobacteria bacterium
TGCGGCGCGAACGACGCATGTTGAGCCAGTCCGAAACCGTCGGTCGCCCGGTCTCCTACCCCGGCAGCGAGGTCTACATCGCCCTGTGCGAGCCGCAAGCTCCGCCGTTCGGTAAGGACTTGCAGTACCTGTCGGTACGCGCGCTGTGCTCGAACCGCGATCTGCCGCTCTACCTGCGCCGGCAGTTCGCCGATGCGCAGTACGAGCTCACCGAAGCGGCGCCGGTAGCCGCCATTACCTGTGTGGCAGGGCCGTCCGAGCCGCTCGCCTCGCCGGTGGACGGTTTCGATCCTTGGGTCGCGCTGAGCCACCTTTTCGTCAACTATCTGTCGCTGGTCGATGCCGGCAAGGAGCGCGGCGCCGACGTGTTGCGGTCGATGCTGGGGCTGTACGCGACGGTGCCTGGGCATCTTCTGCTGCGCCAGAGCGAAGGGTTGCTCGAAGTCGCCACGCAGCAGGTCACCCGACGCGTGCCAGGCGGTGGGCCGCTCGCCTTCGGCCGCGGCGTGCAGATCAGCTTGACCATGAACGACCGCGCGTTCGACGGCGGTTCACCGTTCTTGCTGGCATCGGTGCTCGAGCACTTTCTCGCCGCGCACGTGGCGATCAATTCCTTCGTCGAAACGCGGCTTGTGCTGTCCGACCGCGCCGAGCAGATCACATGGCCGACCCGTTTCGGGCGCCGCCCGACTTTTTGACCGCGCTGGAGGGTTTTGCCGCTGCCGGCGACCCGGTTGCCGCTGCAATGCTGCGTGCGGCGGTGACGGCCGACGCCGCGGATGCGGATCGTGTCGTCGCCGGCGATCCGCCTGGCGCAGTGGCGGCTGCACCACCCTTGAGCAGTGCCGGCGCGCTCGATTTCTTGCGCGCGCCGCTGCCGGCGGGCGCGCTGGCGCAGCTGAGGGCCATCCTCGAAGCCGCACGCGCGGCGGGTGGGCGGGCGACGGGCACCGCTAACGCCGGCGGCGTCGCGTTGTCGGTCGCGACGATCGCGTTACTGGCGGTGCGCGATGTGGCTACACAAGTATGGGGGCCGGCTTTCGTGGCCGCGCTGCAAAGCGAGATGTCGCGCCGTGAGTCCACGCGCCGGGCTGCGGTCGCCGAGCCGTGGGACGCGGAAGCGGCCATCGGCTACCTCTCGGCGCAACCTCCGCATTTGAGCTTGTTCGGCGCCTTGCGGCTGATGGAAGGGGCCTGCCGCGAGCGCCAGCGGCTCGGCTACAGCCGGCGGCTGGACGAAGACCCGATCCGCATCGACCAGGCGCTGCTGATGGGATTCGCCGCCAGCGAAGTCGAGGCGGTGGGACGGCCGGACGATGGCGGCCAACCGTGGATCCGCCAGGCCGCCGTCGGGCTGCTCGGCCCCAACGGCGTCCTGCCGCTGGTGTGGACCGAATTCGCGCACGACCTCATGCATGCGCCTTACCGCAGCCGCAGCGACCCGAGCTTTCTGGCCTGGATCAATCTGCTCCAGCGCCGGCACTTGGCCCTGCTCTACCGTGCCTGGGCCGATGCCCAGGCCGTCATCGGGGCCGAGCGTCCGCAGCACGCGCACCCGCTCGGCGACCGGCTGGTGGCCCTGGGCGGATTTGCCCTGCCGCGGTTGGCCGACTGCGACGAAGTTCCGCCGAGCTTCAAGAAGGCGTTCGCCGCGACCCTGGCGCGGCAGGTGCGCAGTCCCGTACATCTCGAAGCGGCACTGGCCCACTTCTTCGGCGCGCCCGTGCGTGTGCGCGAGTTTGCCGCCCGCTGGATCGAGATCCCCGAAGCGCAGCAAACCCGCCTCGGCGTGCAGTTCCATCGCTTGGGGCAGGACGCCATTGCCGGCGCCCGCGTGTGGGACTGCACCAGCCGTTTCCGCATCTACGTTGGGCCGATCGGGCTTGCGCAGTACCGGGCGTTCCTGCCCAGCGGCACAGCCTATGCCCAGTTGCGCGACCTGGTCAGCCTCTATGTTGGGCCCGAGTACGAGTGGGAGTTGATCCCCATACTGGCCCACGGCGAAGTGCCCTTGAGTTGGCTCGGCAACGCCGGGCTGCTGCTCGGCTGGAGTTCGTGGCTCGGCGTGCGCTACGACGACGACGACGCGGCCGACCTCAACCTGCACATGGCGCCGCGGTTTGGCAAAGCCGCCGCCAGGCGGGAAGAAGACGACGCCACCGTCAAGCGCCCGCCGCGGTCGAGTCGCGAGGAGCATCGGTATGTGGGATAGCGACTCGCCGTCGGGCGCGCAGGGATCGTTCCATCTGGGCAATGGCCCGGCTGCGCGCGGCCGCTCATTTTCGCCCGCCGCGAGGGCCTGTCCCCGGTCGAGCGCATGGTCTGCGCCGACCTGCGGCTGGCCCAAACCGACCGGCAACTGGCCGGCGCCTTCGCCCGGCGCCTCGCGACGGCGACGGATACCGAGACATTCAAGCGCGAACAGCATCTGTGGCCGTCGACGGTGCCTGATCCCTGCGGCGCGCCGCCGTGTGTGGCGCAGGCGTATCGGGCCCGGCTGGAGTCGCTAGCACAATGACGCCCGTTATCGCGCTCCACTGCAAAAATCGCGGCACGACGGCCTGTCGTGCCCGGACAGCACCGAATCGCATAGGAGACCTTGGACCATGCCCCGCTCCCTAGATATCGCCACGCCGCTGGGCGCGGGCGTGCTGACGATCACCTCGCTCAACGGCGCCGAAGGGCTGAGTCAACTGAGCGCGTTTCAGATTGGCCTGAAGAGCCGCCGCCCGGACATTGCGGGCGAAGAGATGCTCGGCCAGAACGTCACCATTTATCTGGAACTGCACGGCCGCAAGGCGCGCTACTTCAACGGCTACGTCACCCGCTGGAGCGGTGTTGCCGAGACCTTCGATGCCACGCCGGGGCAGAAGGCGACCAAGGCGTTTTTGTACCAAGCCACCGTCAGCCCGTGGCTGTGGTTCCTGCAGCGGCAGAGCAACAGCCGGATGTTCCAGAACAAGACCGTGCCGCAGATCGTGCAGGAAGTGTTCGGCAAGCACGGCGGACTGGCGAGCTTCAAGCTCGACGTACGGCGCAGCTACCCCGTGTGGGAATACTGCTGCCAGTACCGGGAGAGCGACTTCCGGTTCGTCAGCCGGCTGCTGGAGCAGGAAGGGATTTACTACTACTTCGAGCACGACAACGGCAAGCACCTGCTGGTGCTGGCCGATTCGAGCAGCCAGCACGTCGAGGCGGACGGGTACGAGGAGGTTCGCTTCGACGAAGTGTCGCGGCAGGACGCCGAGACCCTGCGGCAGTGGCAAGGCCACTGCGAGATCCAGAGCGGGCGCTACGTCGTAGACGACTACAACTTCAAGAAGCCCAAGACCAAGATGGACGCCATGGTCGAGCGGCAGCGCAGCCACCCCTACGCCGGCTACGAGGTCTACGACCACCCCGCCGAATACGACGAGCCCGGCGATGCGCGGCAGTACGCCGGCACGCGGCTGGACGAATTGCAGACGCGGTATCAGGGCTTTGGCGGCAGCGGCAACGTACGCGGCCTGCAGCCGGGCAAACAATTCAAGCTCGCGCGCCACCCGGTAGAAGCCTTCAACACCAAGCTGCTGGTCGTGCAGGCCAGCTACAGCGCCAGCGGCAGCAGCGACGTGAGCGGAGCGGGAGCGGGATTCGAGTTCGGCTGCGAAGTCGCGGCCATCCCCGCCACCCAGCAATACCGCCCGGCGCGCGACACGCCCAAGCCCACCGCCCTGGGGCCGCAGACCGCAGTCGTGGTCGGCCCGTCGGGAGAAGAGATCCACACCGACGAACACGCCCGCATCAAAGTGCAGTTTCGGTGGGATCGGTACGGCAAGGCGGATCAGAACAGCAGTTGCTGGATCCGGGTCGCGCAGCCCTGGGCGGGCAACGGCTACGGGGCGCTCGCCATCCCGCGG
>JBKCXU010000130.1:0-3326 GCA_046316025.1 Betaproteobacteria bacterium
GCTGGAGTCGCTTGCCCCCGGCTATCTGGCGCTGGTAGCCGAGCGGCGGACCGCGGCACACGATTCCGCCGGCCGGCGCGGCGAGGCGCTCAACCTGCTGCGGCGCAGCCTGCTTGACCATCCGTCGATCGATCTGCTCGACGTGGCGGCGCGGCGCGTCGGCGAGTGGGAGGGGCCGGCGGCGGCCGAAGCGCTGCTGCGCGACGAACTGGCGCGCAATCCGTCGCTGCTGGGTTTCGACAAGCTGCTAGCGCTGCGCAGCCGCGCCGCCGGCGGCGACAGCGAACTGGAGCCGCTGCGCCAACTTTTGCACGCGCAGACGCGCCAGATCGCGCGCTTCCGCTGCGGCAAATGCGGCTTCCGCGCGCGCGAGTTTCACTGGCAGTGCATCGGCTGCAACAGCTGGGACAGCACGCCGCCGCGGCGGATCGAGGAACTCGACGCCGCCGCCGCCTGACCTGCGATGCAGCGCGCGCTTTTTGCCCTGTGCCTGTCGCTGCCGCTGGCCACCGCGGCGCTGGAGATCAACGACGCCAACCGCGCGCAGCTCGAGCAGTTGAACGGGTTGGGCGTGGAGACGACCGCGCGCATCCTGGCCGAGCGCGAGAAAAGCGGCGCCTTTCGCGACTGGGCCGATCTGCAACGGCGGGTCAAGGGCTTGCGCGGCAAGCGCCTGGAACAACTCGATCAACAAGGGCTGACCGTCGCCGGCCAGCCGCTGCCGCGCACGGAGAACCGCAAGTGAACTGGCCGACCATCGAGCAGACCATCGGCAACACGGCGCTCGTGCGCTTGCAGCGCATCCCGGGCGCGGAGCACGCGCGCCGCGGCAACACGATCCTCGGCAAGCTGGAGGGCAACAACCCCGGCGGCTCGGTCAAGGACCGGCCGGCGGCGTCGATGATCCGCCGCGCCGAAGAGCGCGGCGAGATCGAGCCGGGCGAGCGGCTGATCGAAGCCACCAGCGGCAACACCGGCATCGCGCTGGCGATGATCGCGGCGATGCGCGGCTACCGGATGACGCTCGTCATGCCGGACAACCTCTCCGCCGAGCGCCGGGCCAGCATGCGCGCCTACGGCGCCGAGCTGATCCTGACGCCCGCGGCGGCGGGCGGCATGGAGTACGCGCGCGACCTGGCGCTGCAAATGCAGGCGCGCGGCGAGGGCAGGGTGCTCGACCAGTTTGCCAACCCGGACAACCCGCGCGCGCACTACGAGACCACCGGCCCGGAAATCTGGCGCGACACCGGCGGGCGGATCACGCACTTCGTCAGCGCGATGGGCACCACCGGCACGATCATGGGTGTCAGCCGCTACCTGAAGGAAGTGGCACCCGAGGTGCAGATCGTCGGCGCGCAGCCGGCTGAAGGTTCTTCGATACCCGGCATCCGCAAGTGGCCGGAGGCTTATCTGCCGAAGATCTACGACGGCAGTCGCGTCGATCGGCTGGAGTACGTCACGCAGGCCGAGGCCGAAGCGATGGCGCGCCGGCTGGCGGTGGAGGAGGGCATCAGCTGCGGCCCGTCGGCGGGCGGCGCGGCGGCGATAGCGCTGCGGGTGGCAGCCGAGGTCGAAGGGGCGACGATCGTATTCATCGTTTGCGATCGCGGCGACCGGTATTTGTCGACGGGACTGTTCGGCTCGTAGCGTCGATGTCATCCCGAGCGCAGCGAGGAACCTGCTTTTCGGGCGATGTACAAGCAGCTTCCTCGCTGCGCTCGGAACGACAGGGGGCCGTGCGTCGCTACTGCGGCCAGCGGCCGTCGATCCAGAACTTCTCCAGCCTGCGCAATCCCGGCGTGATGTCCAGCCCCTCGGCGCCGAGCCAACCATCGTCGTAGCAGGTGGTGAGATACCGCTCGCCGCCGTCGCACAGCAGCGTAACCACCGCGCCGCGCTGGCGCCGCGCCTTCATCTGCGCGATCAACTGCGCGCAGGCAACGAAGGCGGTCCCGGTGGAGGGGCCGACCTTGCGGCCCAGCACGCGCTCCAGAAAGCGCGCGGCGGCAAAGGACAGGGCATCCGGTACGCGGATCGAATGGTCGATCGTGTGGCGGTTGAAGCTTGGCTCCACCCGCGGACGGCCGATCCCTTCGATACGCGAGCCGCGCGCGAGCGTCAACGTCGCGTCGCCGCTGCGCCAGTAGTCGTGGAACACGGAGTTCTCGGGGTCGGCGAGGCAAATGCGCGTGGCGTGGCGCCGGTAACGAACGTAACGACCGAGCGTGGCGCTGGTGCCGCCGGTGCCGGCGCCGACCACGATCCACGTTGGCACCGGCTGCGGCTCGGCCGCCATCTGCGCGAAGATCGACTCGGCGATGTTGTTGTTGCCGCGCCAGTCGGTCGCGCGCTCGGCGTAGGTGAACTGATCCATGTAATGTCCGCCGCAGTCGGCGGCCAGCCGCGCCGCCTGCGCGTAGACCTGCGCGGGGTCGGCCACCAAGTGGCAGCGGCCGCCGTGAAACTCGATCTGCGCGATCTTCTCGCGCGAGGTGGAGCGCGGCATCACCGCGACGAAGGGCAGGCCGATCAGCCGCGCGAAGTACGCCTCGGAGACTGCGGTCGAACCGGAGGAGGCTTCGACGATGGTCGTGCGTGGGCCGATCACCCCGTTCGCGAGCCCGTACAGGAACAGCGAGCGCGCCAGCCGGTGCTTCAAGCTGCCGGTCGGGTGCACCGATTCGTCCTTGAAGTACAGCGCGATGCCGGGCGCTCCCGGCACGTCCACGCGCAGCAGGTGGGTGTCGGCGGAGCGGGTGTAGTCCGCTTCGATACGGCGGACGGCTTCGTCGCACCAGCTGCGGTGCGTGCGCGCAAGATCTGCTTGGGTTGTGGCGCTGTTCGCCCTCACCCGGCGCTTCGCGCCACCCTCTCCCGCCGATGCGGGCGAGGGTTTCGGCGAGGCGCTCACGCCACCGCCACCGGGACCTTGCCGATCTTCGCTTGCCCGATTTTTTCGGCCCATTCCCGTGGCCCGGTCTGGTGCACCGAGGTGCCGTCGGCACTGACTGCAACGGTGACTGGCATGTCGCGCACGTCGAACTCGTAGATCGCTTCCATGCCGAGGTCTTCGAAGGCCAGTACGCGCGCGCCCTTGATCGCCTTGGCGACCAGGTACGCCGCGCCGCCCACCGCCATCAGGTAGGCGCTCTTGTGCTTGCGGATCGACTCGATCGCCACCGGCCCGCGCTCGGCCTTGCCGATCATCGCAATGAGCCCGGTCTGGGAGAGCATGGTTTCGGTGAACTTGTCCATTCGAGTGGCAGTGGTGGGGCCGGCCGGGCCCACAGCCTCGTCGCGCACCGGGTCCACGGGTCCTACATAGT
>JBKCXU010000131.1:0-8732 GCA_046316025.1 Betaproteobacteria bacterium
GCCTCATGGAAGCGAGATCATGCGCCGGGCGATGGCGCAGCGACCTGGGGCGGTTTTCCGCAGCGTCACGCTGCGGCCTCATGGAAGCATTTGCTCGATGGTGATTTGTGTCATTTTCTGCTCCTGTTTTCCGCAGCGTCACGCTGCGGCCTCATGGAAGCTCCAGATCCATGCACCGTACGGGGCGCGTAGAGACGGTTTTCCGCAGCGTCACGCTGCGGCCTCATGGAAGCCGGTTGATGCTGCCGCCGGAAGTTCGGGAAGCCGAGCGTTTTCCGCAGCGTCACGCTGCGGCCTCATGGAAGCTTTGCGGCTGACCGACAAGAGGCAAGATCGCTGGCGGTTTTCCGCAGCGTCACGCTGCGGCCTCATGGAAGCCTGACGGGCAGCGGGTCGAGCTGGCCCGACACGAAGGCGTTTTCCGCAGCGTCACGCTGCGGCCTCATGGAAGCGGCCTCTTTGGGCTGGTTGAAGCGCGCGCCCAGCGCGGTTTTCCGCAGCGTCACGCTGCGGCCTCATGGAAGCATTGACCAGTGGGGCGACTTCATGACCCGCGAAGAGGGTTTTCCGCAGCGTCACGCTGCGGCCTCATGGAAGCCCCTTCGGGCCTGAGATGGAGGCCGGCGAGTCCATCGGTTTTCCGCAGCGTCACGCTGCGGCCTCATGGAAGCACGGTCTGCCCGTTGCTGTAGGTGCCGCTCGCGGTCGGTTTTCCGCAGCGTCACGCTGCGGCCTCATGGAAGCGCTGTAGGCCGGCGCTTTCGGTATGTAGCGCCAGCGGTTTTCCGCAGCGTCACGCTGCGGCCTCATGGAAGCTTGCCCAGGTCGCGCGCCCACTTTTCTTGCGCGGGCAGCGTTTTCCGCAGCGTCACGCTGCGGCCTCATGGAAGCACGGCCTGCTGCCGGATGCCCCGCCCGACCTGACCCCCGTTTTCCGCAGCGTCACGCTGCGGCCTCATGGAAGCATTACCGCCCAGGACGCGAGGTAAAGCTAACCACGGTGTTTTCCGCAGCGTCACGCTGCGGCCTCATGGAAGCTGCCTCGGCGCGCAGTCGCTGCTGGTCAACAACGGCGTTTTCCGCAGCGTCACGCTGCGGCCTCATGGAAGCATCGGCGGGATCACGCGCGCATCGCGACCTTGCCTGCGTTTTCCGCAGCGTCACGCTGCGGCCTCATGGAAGCCCAGCCGTGCGCCGCGGTGCACCGGCCCGCGCTTGGGTCCGTGTTTTCCGCAGCGTCACGCGGCGGCCGCCGGGACGCGACGCGCACCTCGGCGCGTCAGATGCCGCCAGCGTGGTTTTCCGCAGCGTCACGCTGCGGCCTCATGGAAGCACCCCGCGCGCCACCGTGCCCGTCTGCGTCGAAGTTGCTGTCCGCAGCGTCACGCTGCGGCCACATGGAAGCTTCCTACCGCGCGCGCACATCGTTCCGCTGTCATCCTGGTTTTCCGCAGCGTCACGCTGCGGCCTCATGGAAGCCATGAAAGCAGTCTGATTCAGCGAGTCGCGCGTGGCGTTTTCCGCAGCGTCACGCTGCGGCCTCATGGAAGCACCTTGCTGTCCAGCGCGGTGCCGACGGAAAACGCAGTGTTTTCCGCAGCGTCACGCTGCGGCCTCATGGAAGCCACAAGACGATCGACGCCGCGGCGCTGCACGTCGGCGTTTTCCGCAGCGTCACGCTGCGGCCTCATGGAAGCACCAAAAGGGAGGTCGCATGACCACTGCAATCGTAGTTTTCCGCAGCGTCACGCTGCGGCCTCATGGAAACTGCGACTAGGCAGGCTCTTCGGCTACGCGGGCGTGGGGTTTGCGGTAGCGGCGCGCTCCGGCCTCATCGCAATCCTGGCGGGTGATGCAGTTTGGCAATGCCGGCGCTCAGACTTGCCTCGTATCAACCGTAGCTTCGCCCCTGCTCCGCGCGGGCGCTCCTGCTGTCCAGCTCCGTCTCAGGTGTGTCGGGCTAAGCTACGACGCATCGCAGGTTCGACGAGACTTGGAGCAGCGTATGGCGAGCGTTTTCGAAGAGGTTGTGGTGCAGGCGCGGCGGCTGAGCGAGTCCGAGCGCATGCGCCTGGTCGAGGCGCTGCTGCGGGATTTGGCGGATCGTGCGGGCGCGTCCGCCGAGGGCGTCGCCGCCGCTTGGGACGCCGAGGTCGAACGGCGCCTGGACGAAATGGAATCCGGTCGCGTGGCCTGGGTGTCGCACGAGCAGGCGATGGCCGGCGCCGTTGCGGCGATCGCCTCGGCGCGCGCTAAGTGATCGTTACCTACCACCCGGCAGCGAGCGCAGAAGTCGCGGAAGCCGCCGCGTGGTACGCCCAAGAGGCGGGTGAGTTCCTCGCCCGCGAGTTCCTGGTCGAGGTCGAGGCGGCGCTCCGGCTGCTGTTGCGGCACCCGTCTCTGGGCGCGCCCGGTAAACGCAAGCGGCGCAGCCTGCCGCTCGCGCGCTTCCCGTACACCGTCGTCTACTGCATCGAGCGTGAAGCGTTGCGCGTGCTGGCGCTCGCGCATCAGAGCCGTCGCCCCGGCTATTGGCGGCAACGAACTTGATGCGCGGCCTCAGCGGTTGCCGGCGCCGCCGCCCTTCACCAATGCCGCCCGCGCCATGTTGTCCACCAGCCGCGGCGCGATGAGCTTCAACCACAGCCCGATCTTGCCCTTGGCGGTCATCACGAGTTCGCGCCGGCGCGCGTGCATGGCGGCGACGATCTGGCGGGCGCACTCATCGACCGGCATCGCGCCGCGCTCTTTGAGGCCGCTGACGCCGGCGGGCCGCCCTTGCGCGTTCAGCCCGCGGCGGCGGATTTCGGTGGCGACCACGCCGGGGTAGACCCCCAGCACCGCGATGCCGAGCGGCTCGGCCTCGATGCGCAGCGCCTCCAGAAAACCCGTCTGCGCAAACTTGCTCGCGCAGTAGGTCGTGCGGCCGGGCACGCCGGTCTTGCCGGCGAGCGAAGACACGCCGACGACGAGGCCGCGGCTGGCCTTGAGGTGCGGCCACGCAAAACGCGTGCAGGCGATGGTGCCGAGGCAGTTGATCCGCCACAGCCGCTCGAAGGTGGAGAAGTCTTCGATCGATTCGAACTCCGCGTGCATTGAGACGCCCGCGTTGTTGACGAGCGCGTCGATGCTGCCGTATTGCGCGACCGCGGTTTCGATCAAGCGGCGGCAGTCGTCTTCGACGGCCACGTCGGTCGGCACCGCGATCGCCTGCGCGCCGCGGGCGGTGCAGTCGGCGGCGACTCGTTCCAACGCCTCGCGGCCACGGGCGGCGAGGACGAGCCTGGGGCGTTCGGGCGCGAGTTGGCGCGCGAGCTCGGCGCCGATGCCGTCGCTGGCGCCGGTGATGACGATGGTTTTGGTGGTGAAGTTCATTGTTGTGCCTTGGTTGAAGCGCTCTGGCCCTCACCCCCGGCCCCTCTCCCGCTGATGCGGGCGAGGGGAGAAAACCCCTCTCCCTTCCAGGGGGAGGCGGGGAGGGGGATGGGTTCGCGCTCGCCGTAACCCATCGCCACCCCGGCCCTCCCCTTGAAGGGGAGGGGGTTGCATTGGAGCGGCCGGGTGTTCGTCTACGCTCGCCCCACTCACCGACAAGATTACTTCCCATGCGCCACATGCCCCCGGTCGGGGCCGAGCCGCGGCTGCCGCCGGGTACGCACCGCAACGACTGGCAGACCATCGCCACGCTGCTGCCCTACCTGTGGCAGCACAAGGCGCGCGTGTTGCTGGCGCTCGCCTGCCTGGCGGCGGCCAAGTTCGCCACCGTCGCCGTGCCGGTGGTGTTGAAGCACATCGTCGATGCGATGGACGCCGTGACCCGCCAGCCGGCTGCGGCGCTGGCCGCGGTGCCGGTGGCGCTGATCGCCGCCTACGGCGCGCTGCGGCTGGCGAACTCGCTGTTCACCGAACTGCGCGAGGTGCTGTTCGCGCGGGTCACGCTCAACGCCGTGCGAACCATCGCCTTGCAGGTGTTCCGCCATCTGCATGCGTTGTCGCTGCGCTTCCACCTGGAGCGGCGCACCGGTGCGGTCACGCGCGAGATCGACCACGGTGTGCGCGGCATCACCTCGCTGGTGAGCTTCACGCTGTATTCGATCCTGCCCACGCTGCTGGAGCTGGCGCTGGTGATCGGCTACCTCGGATTCAACTATGAGCCAGCCTTTGTGTTGATCGTCGGCGCGAGCCTCGTGGTCTACATCGGCTTCACGGTGGCGGTCACCAACTGGCGGGTCAAGTACCGGCGGCAGGTCAACGAGCTGGACGCCCGCGCCAGCTCGCGCGCGGTGGATTCGCTGCTGAACTTCGAGACCGTCAAGTACTTCGGCAATGAGGAGTTCGAAACCCGCCGCTACGACGACACGCTGGTGGCGCAGCAAAAAGTGGCGTTGCTGTCGCAACAGTCGCTGGCACTGCTCAACACCGGCCAGCAACTGGTGATCGCGGTGGCGGCGACCCTCGTGCTGTGGCGCGCCGCGCTCGGCGTGGCCGACGGCACGATGACGCTCGGCGACCTGGTGCTGGTCAACGCCTTTCTGATCCAGCTTTACATCCCGCTCAACTTCCTCGGCGTGGTCTACCGCGAGATCAAGCAGGCGCTGGCCGATGTGGAACGGATGTTCTCGCTGCTCGACCGCAACCGCGAGATCGCCGACGCCCCCGGCGCGCCGGCGCTCGCCTTGCGCGGCGGCGAGGTGCGCTTCGAGCGGGTGGACTTTGCCTACGACCCACGCCGGCAGGTGCTGCACGGGGTGGACTTCACCATCGCGCCGGGCACCACCACCGCGGTGGTGGGTGCTACCGGCAGCGGCAAGAGCACGCTGGCACGGCTGCTGTTCCGCTTCTACGAGGCGGGCGACGGCCGCGTGCTGGTGGACGGGCAGGACATCCGCGCGGTCACGCAGGCCAGCCTGCGCGCGGCACTCGGCATCGTTCCGCAGGACACGGTGCTCTTCAACGACAGCATCGAATACAACATCGCCTACGGCCGCCCCGGCGCCAGCCGCGACGAGGTGGTGGCCGCCGCGCGCGCCGCGTATATCCACGACTTCATCGAGCGGCTGCCCGACGGTTACGCGACCACGGTCGGCGAGCGCGGGTTGAAGCTCTCCGGCGGTGAGAAGCAGCGCGTGGCGATCGCCCGCACGCTGCTGAAAAACCCGGCGATTCTGGTGTTCGACGAGGCGACCTCGGCGCTCGACTCGCGCACCGAGCGCATCATCCAGGGCGAGCTGGAGCGCATCGCCCGCGGGCGCACGACGCTCGTGATCGCGCATCGGCTCTCGACCATCGTGCACGCCGATCAGATTCTGGTGATGGCCAACGGGCGCATCGTCGAGCGCGGCACGCACGTCGAGTTGCTCGCCGCCGACAGCGAATACGCGCGGATGTGGCAGATTCAGGCAGTGGAAGCGCCGGCGGCGCATTGACGGGCGAGGTGAGCATGGCAACGGCAGTCAGTCTGATCGGAGCGCCGACCGACGTCGGCGCCTCCACCATTGGCGCGCGGCTGGGGCCGGAGGCGCTGCGCTTGAGCGGGCTTGCCCGGGCGCTGGCCACGCGTGGGCTGGCGGTGGAAGATCGCGGCAATCTCGACGGCCCCGCCAACCCCGAGCAGCCGCCGGTGGCCGGCTACCGCCATCTGCCCGAAGTCGTCGCCTGGAACCGCAGCGTGTACGCCGCCTTCGGCGCCGAGCTGGCCGCGGGCCGACTGCCGATCCTGCTGGGCGGCGACCACTGTCTGGCGGTGGGGTCGATTGCCGCCGCCGCCGCACACGCGCGCGCCGCGGGGCGCAAGCTGCGCGTGCTGTGGTTCGATGCGCATGCGGACTTCAACACCAGCGAACTGACGCCCAGCGGCAACCTGCACGGCATGCCGGTGGCCTGCCTTTGCGGGCACGGGCCGGACGAGTTGGTGCGTCTCGGCGCCGGCGTGCCGGCCGTCGCCGCCGCACAGGTGCGGCAAATCGGCGTGCGCAGCGTCGATCCGGGCGAGAAGCGCTTCGTGCACGAGCAGGGGCTGGAGGTCTACGACATGCGGCTCGTCGATGAGATCGGCATGCCGCAGGTGATGGAGCGCTCGCTCGCCGGCGTGGACGCCGACACCCACTTGCACGTGAGCTTCGACGTGGACTTTCTCGACCCGCAGATCGCGCCGGCCGTGGGTACCGCGGTGCCGGGCGGGCCGACCTATCGCGAAGCGCACCTGTGCATGGAGATGATTGCCGAAACCGGGCGCCTGGCCTCGCTCGACGTGGTCGAGTTCAACCCGCTGCTCGACGAGCGCAACCGCACCGGGCTGCTGCTGGTCGATCTGATCGAAAGCCTGTTCGGCAAGACCACGCTGATGCGCTGGCAGCAAGGCCGCATGCGCTAACGGCATTGGACGGCGCGCGGCGCGCGCGCCTACTCTGGCCGCATGCGCACGCTGGGCATTTTGGGCGGCATGGGGCCGGCCGCCACCGCCGATTTCTATCGCAAGCTGATCGCCGCCACGCCGGCGCGCGGCGATGCCGAGCATCTGCCGGTGCTGATCTACGGCGTGCCACAAATCCCCGATCGCAGCCGCGCCATCGAAGGCGGCGGCGCCTCGCCGGCGCCGGCGCTGCGGCGGGCGGCGCGGGCGTTGGCCGCCGGTGGCGCGCAGGCGATCGTCATGCCCTGCAACACGGCCCACCACTGGCATGCCCTGGTCGAGCAAAGCGCGCGGCGGCCGTGCCTGCACATCGTCGATGCGGTGCTGGCGCAACTGGTACGGCGCGCGCCGCGGGCGCGCCGCATCGGCCTGCTCGCCACCGCCGGCACCCTGGCCGCCGCGATCTACCCGGCGCGCGCGGCGGCGTCGGGCTTGCAGTGGCTCGCACCCG
This sequence comes from Betaproteobacteria bacterium, assembly GCA_046316025.1. Taxonomy (GTDB): domain Bacteria; phylum Pseudomonadota; class Gammaproteobacteria; order Burkholderiales; family Burkholderiaceae_F; genus JAJTHJ01. Next base: position 6,864 of record JBKCXU010000131.1, read on the forward strand.
CGCCCGACGTGCAGCGCGGCGCCACCGTGGCGGCGATCGCCGCGGTCAAGGCGGGCGATCCGGCCACCGCGCGGCCGCTGCTGCGGGCGGCGGCCGAGCATCTGGTCGAGCGCGGCGCCGAGGCGCTGGTCGCCGCCTGCACCGAAGTGCCGCTCGCGCTCGACGCTACGGACTGCGCGGTGCCGTTGATCGACTCCACCGCCGCGCTGGCCGAGCACTGCGTCGCCTGGGCGCGGTGCCGCCCGGGTTAACTTGCCGCGATGGAATCGAAGTGGCTGGAAGACTTCGTGGCGCTGGTGGAGACGCGCAGTTTCTCGCGTGCCGCGCAGCAGCGCTTCGTGTCGCAGCCGGCGTTTTCGCGCCGCATCCAGGCGCTCGAGTCCTGGGCCGGCGCCGACCTGATCGACCGCAGCGCCTACCCGACCAAGCTCACCGCGGCCGGTGAGACCTTTTACCCGCAGGCGCTGGAGATGCTGGCGCGGCTGGCGGAGACGCGCAACCTGCTGCGCGGGCAGGCCGGCGCGCCGCGCGACGTGATCGAACTGGCCGTGCCGCACACGCTGGCGCTGACCTACGTGCCGGCCTGGCTGTCGGGGATCGAGGCGCGCCTGGGGCCGGTCAACATGCGCGTGCTGGCGCACAACGTGCACGACGCGGTGCTGCGGCTGGTGCAGGGCGGCTGCGATCTGCTGATCGTCTACCACCACGCGCGCCAGCCGATGCAACTGGACCCGGCACGCTACGACATGCTGCGGCTGGCGACCGAAGAGATCGCCTTTTACTCGGTACCGGATGCCGCCGGTGCGCCGCGCTACGCGCTGCCGGGGACGGCCGCCCAGCCGCTGCCGTACCTGGCGTTCCCGGGCAGTTCGTACCTCGGGCAACTGGCCGAGTCGTTGGTGGCGGAGTCGCGGCCGGCGTTGCGCTTGCGGCGCTGCTACGAATCCGACCTGGCCGAAGCGCTCAAGGTGATGGCACTGGCCGGTCACGGGCTGGCGTTTCTGCCCGCCAGCAGCGTGCGGCGCGAGGTCGAGGCCGGCGCGCTGGTGCCGGCCGGGGCCGAGGGATCGCTGACCATGGAAGTGCGGCTGTACCGCGAGCGCCCGGGCGGCGAACGCGGGGCCAAACCGGTGGCCGAGGCGCTGTGGCGGCACGTCTCGGCACGCCCCTGATTTCAGGGTCATGCGCGAATTGCATGAGCGGATGCATACTTCGCATCGCGCGGCGCTGCGGGTTTGCCTACAGTGCCGCCCCACCGAACACGGCGCAGAGCAATGAGGCGCACTTCGGTCTCACCGTTCGACTTTCAAGGAGATTCAGCATGAAACGTTGGCACAGCATCGGCGCGCTCGTCCTCGGCGCCACCTTCGCCTTCGGCGCCGCGCAGGCGCAGCAAGGCACGCTCGACAAGATCAAGGCCAGCGGCACGATCACGCTCGGCCACCGCGATGCGTCGATTCCATTTTCGTACATGAACGACCAGCAGCAGCCCATCGGCTACGCGATGGACTTGTGCGCCAAGATCGTCGATGCGGTCAAGACCGAGCTGAAAATGCCCAACCTCAAGGTCGTGCTGCAACCGGTGACTTCCGCCACGCGCATCCCGCTGCTCGCCAACGGCACGATCGATCTGGAGTGCGGATCGACCACCAACAACGTCGAGCGGCAAAAGCAGATTGCCTACACCATCACCCACTACGTGACGGCCAACCGCTTCGTCTCCAAGAAAGCGGACAACCTGAAGACGCTCAACGATCTGAAGGGCAAGACGGTCGTGTCCACCTCGGGCACGACCAACATCAAGCAGATCACCGAGATGAACGCAGCGCAAAACCTCGGCATGAACATCCTGGCCGCAAAGGATCACGC
>JBKCXU010000132.1:0-6943 GCA_046316025.1 Betaproteobacteria bacterium
AGGCCGTACTTGGCGAGGTTGTGTTCGATGGCCGCGACCGAACGACCGAGTGTCGTCACCACCGCAAACTTGACCGCCAGCAGGGATGCGAGGTGAAAGGCCGCCTCGCCGATGCCGACGACCGGCGCCGCCGCCAGCGCGCGCGCGGCGTCCAGCCCCGTGTCGTCGAAGCAGGCGAGCACGTAGGCATCCGGCGGTAACGGCTCGCCTTGCAGCCGCGCGATCTCGCCCAGCAGCCCCGGCACGGCAAAGGCTTCGTCGTAGTAGCCCTCGATCGACACCGGGCCGTCGGGTGGGTTCAGGGCGACGATCTCCGTGCCCGGCGCGGCCACCGCGCGCGCGGCGGCACCGACCTTGGCGGTCATCGACGCGGTGGTATTGGGGTTGACGACGGCGATCTTCATCGCGCGACTTTACTTCGCGGTGGCGTCGGTGCGCAGGCAGCGCGCCTGATGGTCGGCCGCCAATTGCACCAGTGCGGGTGCCTGCTCGCGGCAAGCGGGCTGCGCCAGCCGGCAGCGGTCGGCAAACGCGCAGCCGGGCGGCAGCGCAGACAGGTCCGGCGGGCTGCCGCCGATGGTCTGCAAGCGCCCGCCCGCGCGCAGCGCCTGCGTATCGGCGCGGCTGGCGAGCAGCGCCTGCGTGTACGGGTGGCGCGGCGCGTGGATCAGCGTGCGTGCCGGCCCTTGCTCGACGATGCGCCCGGCGTACATCACCGCGATGCGGTCGGCCACCTCGATCGCCGCGCCGATGTCGTGCGTGACGAACACGATCCCCAGGCCGAGTTCGCGTTGCAGTTCGCGCAGCAGCAGCAGGATCTGGATTTGCACGGTGGCGTCGAGCGCCGTCGTCGGCTCGTCGGCCAGCAGCAGTTGCGGGCGGCAAGCCAGGGCGAGCGCGATCATCGCGCGCTGGCGCATGCCGCCGCTCATCTCGTGCGGGTAGGCGGCCAGCCGCCGCGCAGGGCTGGGGATGCGCACGCGCTCGAAGAGGTGCAGCGCCCGCGCCTGCGCCTCGGCGGCGCCGACCGCCTCGTGCCGGCGGATCGTCTCGACGATCTGCGCGCCGAGCGGATACACCGGGTCCAGCGCCAGCAACGGCTCCTGGAAGATCATCGACGCCACCTTGCCGCGGAACTGCGCGAGCGCCGCGCCGCCCAACGCCAGCACGTCCTGCCCCGCGACTTCGATACGGCCGGTCATCGTCGTGCGCCGCGGCGGATGCAGGCGCAGGATCGAGCGCAGCGTCACGCTCTTGCCCGAGCCGGACTCGCCGATCAGCGCCAGCGCCTCGCCACGCGCGAGCGTCAAGTCCACGCCGCCCACCGCGCGCACCGGCCGGCGCCCGCCGGTGAAGGTGACGTGCAGGTCGGCGATGGTGAGCACGGGGTCAGCCATATCGAGAGTTCGGTAAGTGCGCGACACTCAGGACACCCTCACCCGGCGCCTGCGGCGCCACCCTCTCCCGCTGATGCGGGCGAGGGTCTTCTCCCCTCGCCCGCATCTGCGGGCCGGAAACGGGGCTTCGCAAAGCGCGAGCTTTGCGCCGCTGGAGCGACGCGTGCCTGCCCGCGCGCGGCTCCGGGGCTTTGGGTGAGGGCTTGAGCATCACTCTTCGGTCCGCTTTTCCGATGACGTCCCGGCCCGCGAATGCCTCGATCCCGGCTCGTGCATCAGGCAGGCCACCGCATGCGGGGCGGCGAGGTCGATTGCCGGCACGCGCTGCGCGCAGACCGGCTCGGCCAGCGGGCAGCGGGTGTGGAAGCGGCAGCCCGGCGGCGGGTCGATGGGGTTGGGCGGGTCGCCCGCCAGCGGCGCTTCGGTCGTGCGGCGGTCGGGGTCGAGCGTGGGCATCGAGGCCAGCAGCGCTCCCGTATACGGGTGCAGCGGCGCAGTGAACAAGGCTTCGGTGGCGCCGAGTTCGGCCACGCGCCCCAGGTACATCACCAGCACGCGGTCGGACAGCGTGCGCACCACGTGCAGATCGTGGCTGATGAAGACGTAGGTGAGATCGAACTGCTCTTTGAGATCGAGCAGCAGGTTGAGCACCTGCGCTTCGACCGACTTGTCGAGCGCGGAGACCGCCTCGTCGAGGATCAGCAGCCGCGGCTGCACGGCCAGCGCGCGCGCGATGTTCACGCGCTGGCGCTGGCCGCCGGACAACTCGTGCGGATAACGCTCGGCAAAGCGGCGCGGCTCCAGGCCGACGCGCGCCAGCAGGTCGCGCGCGCGCTCCACGGCGGCGCGGTGCGCCAGCCCGTGCACCTGCGGGCCGAAGGCGATCGAGTCCTCCACCGTCAGCCGCGGGTTGAGAGAGGCGTAGCTGTCCTGGAACACCATCTGCACCTGGCGGCGGAACTCGCGCAGCGGCAGGTCGTTACCGCCGACCACGCGGCCGTCGAAGACGATCTCGCCGGCGTCCGGCGCGATCAGATGCATCAGCAGCCGCGCGGTGGTGCTCTTGCCGCAGCCGGACTCGCCGACCACGCCGAGCGTCTCGCCCTTGCGCACGACGAAGTCCACGCCGTCCACCGCGCGCACCACGGCACGCGGCTGCCAGGGCAGATTGCGCTTTAACGGAAAGTGGCGCAGCAGCCCGCGCACCGTGAGCAGCGGTTGCGCCGGGCCGCCAACGTCGTCCGCGGGCAGTGCGCTCACTGCTTGACCTCCATGGCGGAGCGCAGTCCGTCGGCCAGCATGTTGAAGGAGATCGAGGTGATGAAGATCATTGCGCCGGGCAGCGCCGCGATCCACGGCTGCGTGTAAATCGCCGTGCGCAGCGTGTTGAGCATCAGGCCCCACTCCGGCTCCGGCGGCTTGACCCCAAGACCGAGGAAGGACAGGCCGGAGGCAAGGATCATCGAAACCGCAATCAGACTCGTCGCGTATACGAACACCGGCCCCAGCACGTTGCCCAGCACGTGCACCCGCACGATGGTGAAGGCGCCGGCGCCGGAGGCGCGCGCAGCTTCAACATAGTCGCGCCCGCGCACCTGGGCGGTGACGCTCTCCGCCACGCGGGCAATCGGCGGTATGAAGACGATGGTGAGCGACAGCAACGCATTGCCGATGCCCGCGCCGAGTGCGCCGGACAGCGCGATCGCCAGCAACACCGATGGGAAGGCGTAGAAAACATCGATGGTGCGCATGATCGTCGCGTTGACCGCGCCGCCGGCGTAACCGGCGAGAACACCGAGCGCGGTGCCGAGCACGAAGGCGAACAGCACCGGCGTGATGCCCATGAAGAGCGACAGCCGCGCGCCGAGGATCAAGCGCGAAAGCAAATCGCGGCCGAGTTCGTCGCTGCCCAGCGGGTAGCCCTCGGCACCAATCGGCTGCAAGCGCTTGAGCATCGACGACGCATAGGGGTCGGCCGGCGTCAGATAGGGGCCGAAGATCGCCATCAGCACCAGCAGCAGCACGACGATGCCCGCGGCGACCGCGACCTTGTCGCGCAGCAGTCGGCGCAGCACCGTGCTCCAGTAGCCGGGGCTGCGCTCGAAGGCGGGGGCGGCGACGGCGCTCATCGCCTCAGGCGCGCGCAATGCGCGGGTCGAGCGCGGTCTGCACCAGATCCACCAGCACGTTCAGCACGACGAAGAACATCGCCAGCACGAGGATCGTCCCCTGCAACAACGGCAGGTCGCGCTGGAAGATCGCGCTGTTGAGCAGGAAGCCCGTGCCGGGCCAGGAGAACACGGTTTCGATCAGGATCGAGCCGCCCAGCAGGTAGCCCAGTTGCAGGCCCATCACGGCGAGAGCGGTGGGCGCGACGTTCTTGACCACGTGGCGAAAGACGCCGAAGTCGGTCAGCCCCTTGGCGCGCAGGCCGACCACCCATTCCTGCGCGAGCGCCTCGGCCACCAGCGCGCGCACCGTGCGGGCGATGATGCCCATCGGGATCACGCTCATCGTCACCGCCGGCAGGATCAAATGGCGCACGTGCTCCCAGTTCCACTCCCAGACATCCGACCCGCCGGGGCCGGCGCCCGAGGGCGGCAGCCAGTTCAGTTGCACGGCAAAGACGATCACCAGCACCATGCCGAGCCAGTAGTGCGGCACGCTGACGCCGAAGACCGCGGTGGCCGAGGCGAGCTTGTCCACCCAACTGTCGCGGAAGTAGCCGGCGACGAAGCCGAACAGCGCGCCGAAGAAAAAGCCGATCGCGGTGGCCATCGTAGCCAGCATCAAGGTGTTGCCCACTGCGCGCAGCACCTCGGCCGTCACCGGCCGCCCGCTGGCGATTGAGGTGCCCAGGTCACCGTGCAGTGCGCGCCAGATCCAGACGCCGAATTGCTCGGGCAGCGACCGGTCGAAGCCGTACAGCGCCATGAGCTGCTTCTGCAACTCAGCCGACGCGTCGGGCGGCAACACCGACACCAGCGGGTCGCCCGGCGCCAGATGCACGAGCGCGAAGCACACCAGCGCCACGCCGAGCATGATCGGCAGGGTCAGCAGCAGGCGGCGGAGTAGGTAGGCGAGCACGGAAGGGAAGTTAGCGACGGGGGCAGGATGAGCGGTTTGCGGTCCTCGCGGCTTCGTGAGCGCCAGGTCGCCCTCACCCGGCGCTTCGCGCCACTCTCTCCCGCTGATGCGGGCGAGGGTCTCTTGCTCCCCTCGCCCGCATCAGCGGGAGAGGGGCCGGGGGTGAGGGCAAAGCACCGCGACCAAAGCCACTACGCACCAGCAGACCTCCGCCGGCGCGACGCGGCTCACGTCAATCCATCGTCATCGTCGCAATGTCGATGAACCAGCTGCGCGGCTGCACCACGTTCTTGACCCGCGGGCTCATCGCGCGCGGACCGACGTCGTGGGCGATCCAGACGAAGGGCGCTTCCTCGACGATCCGCGCGTGCAGCTTGGCCAGCGCGGCGTCGCGCTGCTTGTCGTCGAAGCTGGTGCGTGCATCGGCGATCAGCTTGTCGAACTCCGCGTTGCCGAAGTAGCCCCAGTTGTTGGACACCGGCGGGAAGGTCTTGGTGCTGGTAAAGCGCACCATCGCAAAAAACGGGTCCATCGCCGAAAAGCTGACATTAATGGCGTTGCTGCCGTTGGCCGACGGGTCCTTGGCTCCCTTGCGCCAGTTGGTGAAGAGCGTATTCCACTCGATCACGTCGAAGCTCACGTCGAAGTAGCACTGCTTCAGCGACTGCTGCACGAACTCGTTCATCGGCAGCGGCTGCATCTGGCCCGAGCCGGAAGCCGAAATCTGCACCTTGACCTTCAGCGGTTTGGCCGCCGAATGGCCGGCCTCCTGCATCAGCTTCTGCGCGGCCGGCACGTCGTAGCGGATGTCGAAGCTGGGGCTTCCCCACCACGGGTGGCCCGGCGGCACCGTGCCCTTGGGCACCGCCATCATCCCGCTCAGAAGCTTCAACAGCCCGACGCGATCCACGCACAGATTGGCCGCGTGGCGCACGCGCTTGTCGAGCCACGGAGAGCCTTCGACGAACGACAACTGCCACGGCCACACATGCGGCTGCTGGTTGAAGTAGACCTTGAAGCCGCGGCCCTGGATCTGCGCCAACGCATCGGGCGCCGGCGCCTCGATCCAGTCCACCTGCCCGGACAGCAGCGCGGCGGTGCGCGCGTTGGCCTCCGGCATCGGCAGCAGCACCACGCGGTCGATCTTCGGCACGCGCTTCGGATCCCAGTAGCCCTTGTTGGCGGCGAGTTCCAGCCGCTCGCGCGGCACAAAGCGCGTGACGCGGAACGGGCCGGAACCCGACGGGTCGGCGGCAAACGCGATCCACGCCTGCTTGGCGCGCTCGGCCGGGTCGGTCACGCCGACCGGCACCGCCTTCAACTTGGCATCCCACTGCACGGGCGAAGCCATGAAGAGGTTGGTGAGGTTAAGCGGCAGGAAGGCATCCGGCTCGCTGGTGACGAGCTCCACCGTCAGATCGTCGATCTTGCGCGCGCTGCGCAGCGTGGGCATGCGCGAGGCGGTCACGCCGACCTGGCTCGCGTCGAAGTGCGGCGCGGTCTTGTCCAGCACCTTGCGCACGTTCCACACCACTGCGTCGGCGGTAAAGGCCGAGCCGTCGTGGAACTTCACGCCGGGGCGCAGCTTGAACACCCACTTGGTTTTGTCCTTCGTGTCCACCGACCACGACAGCGCCACGCCCGGAATCAGCACGCTCGCCGCGTCGGCCTTGGACAGGTCCCATTGCGTTAGTGCGTCGTAGATCGGAATCCCGGTGAAGCGGTTGCCCTCGAAGCCCTGATCGGGCTGGCCGAGGGTGCGCGGGATATCGGCCGCGGTCATCGCGACGCGCAGTGTCTTTTCCTGCGCCAGCGCGGCGCCGGCGGACAACGCCAGCGAAACGCCGGCAGCCAGCGCCAGCCGGCGAGCCCAGGTGGTGGAAACGGAACAAGTCATGACGGTGAGTCCCCTTGGATGAGAAACGGCAAACGGCGAACCCGCCGCGCTGCGACGCATAGCGCAAGGCGCGTGCCACGGTGAGCGGCGGCCAAGCGGACGAGGGTTTACCCCGATGAAACCCGGGCTGCTGATCGCGGTGCACGCGCCGCGTACAATGACAGCCCCCCGCTTCGCACCAACAAAGCGCCACCGCGCCAAATCGGTGCAGCAGCACCGTGACCCTGTCCCCGTAACATGGAGCGTTCGGTACCAAGGAAGGCGTCGGCATTGACGTTCCCCCGGCTCCACCATCTAACCGACCGACTGGACGTTTACCGACACTCGCAGCGGAAGACCCGCACACAAACGAGAGATAGGTGTCATTGCAGCGCGCGGACTGGTCGGGCCTCCATCAGCAAGGCAGCGAATGCTGAACTAACAGTCTGTTGAAATTCTCCGCGCGGTTTGGTCATCCGAACGGGGTCGAGAGCGTTGATGTCGGACGGAACGAGAGCGGAAGGAACGACAGCGATGCGCGGAGCCGACATTACGCAAGAGAGCTTGTTCACCACGCGGACGA
>JBKCXU010000133.1:0-17050 GCA_046316025.1 Betaproteobacteria bacterium
GGCGGCCTCGGGTGCGTTCGCCGGTCGGGTGTCGATCACCCCGGCCTGCGGGCCGCCGCGATCGAGCGGTTCCACAAAAGGCCCGGCATGTCCGGGCTTTTTTTTGGATCGCCTCGGGCAAAATCTGCTCCCGCCATGAACGACTCCCTCACCCTCACCATCGCCTGCCCCGACCGCGTCGGCATCGTCGCGGCGGTGAGCCGCTTTATCGCGGAGCGCGGCGGGTGGATCGTCGAGGCCAATCATCACGCCGACGGCGCCACGCAGCGCTTCTTCATGCGCAACGTGATGACGGCCGAGTCGCTCGCCGCGCGCGGCGTGACGGCGGCGGACTTCCGGCGCGACTTTGCCGCCATCGCCGCCGAGTTCGCGATGGACTGGGCGCTGACGGCGTCGGCGCAGCGCAAGCGCGTGGTGCTGCTGGTGAGCCGCCACGACCACTGCCTGGTCGATCTGCTGTACCGCTTCCGCACCGGCGAGCTCGCCGGGGAGGTGGTGGCGGCGATCTCCAACCACGACGACCTGCGCGGCTACGTCGAGTGGCACGGCATCGCGTATCGCCACGTGCCGGTGCCGCGCGACGACGCCGGTAAAGCCGCGGCGTTCGCAGACATCGACGCGCTGTGCGACGAGTTGCGCGCCGAGCTGCTGGTGCTCGCCCGCTACATGCAGATCCTGCCGGCGTGGCTAGCGCGCAAGCGGGCCGGAAGGATCATCAACATCCACCACAGCTTTCTGCCGAGCTTTGCCGGCGCGCGGCCGTATGCGCAGGCCTTCCAGCGCGGCGTGAAGCTGATCGGCGCGACCTCGCACTACGTGACCGAGGATCTGGACGAAGGGCCGATCATCGAGCAGGACGTGGTGCGCATCGACCACGGCGACACCGAAGACGATCTGGTGCGCTACGGCCGCGACATCGAGAAAGTGGTGCTGGCCCGCGCCGTCAAGTACCACCTGGAAGACCGGGTGCTGGTCAACGGTCATCGCACCGTGGTGTTCCGCTGATGCCGCTGCGTCTGCTTCGCTTCGGTGCCGCGGCGCTGCTCGGCCGCGGCCATCCGGAGCCGCGGATGTTCACCGCGCACGAGAAGCTGCCGGCAAGCGCCGACGTGGTGATCATCGGCGCCGGCGGGCATGGGCTGGCCGCGGCCTACTACCTGGCGCGCGACCATGGCATCAGCGACGTGGTGGTGCTCGAAAAAGGCTATCTGGGCGGCGGCAACACCGGCCGCAACACCACCATCATTCGCAGCAACTACCTGACGCCCGAGGGCGTGCGCTTCTACGACGAGAGCGTGCGGCTGTGGCAAGACCTGGCGCAGGACTTCGATCTCAATCTCTTCTACTCCACGCGCGGGCACTTCACGCTCGCGCACACCGACGCCGCGCTGCGGACGATGCGGCTGCGCGCCGAGGTCAACAAGCACTACGGCGTGGCAAGCGAGCTGGTGGACGCGCAGGCGGTCAAGCGCGCGGTGCCGATGATGGATCTGACCTGTGCCGGACATGCGCCGGTGCTGGGGGCGCTGTATCACGCGCCGGGTGCGGTGGCGCGCCACGATGCGGTGGCCTGGGGCTACGGCCGCGGCGCCGACCGGCGCGGTGTGGAAATCCACCAGAAAACCGAGGTGCTGGGCATCGAATGCGACGACGCGCAGGGCGCGCGCCGCGTGCGCGCGGTGGTGACCAGCCGCGGCCGGATCGAAACCCGCAAAGTGCTGTGCGCGGTGGCAGGCTCCACGCCGCGCCTTTTGAACATGGTCGGCCTGCGCTCGCCGCTCGTGATCCATCCGCTGCAGGCGATGGTGAGCGAGCCGGTCAAGCCCTGGCTCGATCCGATCATCGTTTCCGGCTCGCTGCACGTCTACGTCAGCCAGTCGGCCCGCGGCGAACTGGTGATGGGCGCCTCGCTCGACCCGTACGAGCTGCATTCCACGCGCTCGACCTTCGACTTCGTCGAAGGGCTGTCGGCGCACATGCTGGAGCTTTTTCCGTTCTTGAGCGACGTCAAGGTGATGCGCCAGTGGGCCGGCATGGCCGACATGACACCGGACTTCGCGCCGATCATGGGCAAGACCGAGATCGAAGGTTTTTATCTGGACGCCGGCTGGGGCACCTGGGGCTTCAAGGCCACGCCGGTGTGCGGCAAGACCATGAGCGCCACCGTGGCCACCGACCGCAACCACCCGCTGATCGAAGCCTTCGGCCTCGACCGCTTCGCGCGCTTCGACTTAACGGGTGAAAAAGGTGCTGCCAGTGTCGGCCATTAAAAAAATAGGGGTCAGACCCCTATTTCTCGGGAATAGGGGTCTGACCCCTATTTTTGGCGCATGAAGCTGCTCGCCTGTCCGGTTAATGGGCCGCGGCCGGTAGCGGAATTCGCCTATGGCGGCGAGGTGCGCAGCGAGCCGGACGGCGCCGCGGCAACCGACGCACAGTGGGCCGAGCACGTGTTCAACCGCAACGGCGCGGCGGGCGTGAAGTGCGAGTGGTGGTACCACCTGCCGAGCGGTACATGGTTCGTCGCCGAGCGCGACACCGCACGTGACTTGGTGCTGCGCACTTACCTCTGGGCCGACCGGCCGCGCGAGGGCGACGCATGAAGCGCCTACCGCCCCAGCCCGGCGAGTGGATCGACCGCACGCAGCCGCTCGCCTTCCGCTTCGAAGGCCGCGCGCTGCACGGCTACGCGGGCGACAGCATCGCCTCGGCGCTGGCCGCCAACGGGGTACGGGTGCTGGGCCGCTCGTTCAAGTACCACCGGCCACGCGGGCTGCTGTCTCTGGCCGGGCACGACATCAACGCGCTGATGCAGGTCACCCACAACGGCCGCAGCCGGCCCAATCTGCGCGCCGATCTGACGCCGCTTGCCGCCGGCATGGACGTGCAGGCGGTCAACACCTTCGGCGGCCTTGCCGGCGACCGCGCGCGGCTGCTCGATCTCTTCGCGCCTTTTCTGCCGGTGGGCTTCTACTACAAGGCTTTTCACTCGAAGAAGCTCTTCCCGCGCTGGGAGCGGCTGTTCCGCGCGCTGACCGGCCTGGGCCGGCTGCAACTCGACGCGCCGGCCGAGAAAACGCCGAAGCGCTATGCGTTTGCCGACGTGCTGGTGATCGGCGCCGGCCCCTCGGGCTTGGCCGCCGCGCTGGCCGCGGCCGAGGCGGGCGCCGAGGTGGCGCTGGCCGAAACCGACCCGCGGCTCGGCGGCAGCGGTCAGTATGCGGAGCGGGATGCCGCCGCGCGCGCGGAGCTCGCCGCGTTGATCGCGCGGGTCCAGGCGCATCCGCGCATCGGCGTGCACACGCAGGCCACGGCGCTCGGCTACTACGCCGACCACTGGGTGCCGCTTGCGCTGCCGACCCACATCGTCAAGCTGCGCGCCGGTGCGGTGGTGGTCGCGCAGGGCGCGTTCGAGCAGCCGGTCGTGTTCCGCCACAACGATCTGCCGGGCGTGATGCTGGCCTCCGGCGCGCAGCGGCTGCTGCGCCGCTATGCGGTCGCACCCTGCACGCGGCTGGTGCTGCTGATCGCCAACGCGCAGGGCTACGTCGCCGCGCTCGATGCGCTGGATGCCGGCATCGAAGTCGCCGCAGTGCTCGACCTGCGCGCCGCGCCCGGCCCGCAGTCGCGTCGCGCCGCCGAACTGCTGGCCGCGCGCGGCGTGCGCACCAGCAGCGGCGCGGCTCTGGCCGGCGCCCGCGCCGGGGCCGACGGCACGCTGGCCGCGGTGGAGATCGGCCGCATCGATGCCGGCCGCGTGGTGCCGGTGCACGAGGTGCCCTGCGACGGCGTGTGGATGAGCGCCGGCTACGCGCCGGCCGCGCCGCTGCTGTACCAGGCCGGCGCGCAACTGCGCTACGACGAAGCCACCCAGCAGTTCGTGCCGCGCACGCTGCCGCCCGGCCTCTACGCCTGCGGCAAGGTCAACGGCGTGGTCGACCTCGCCGCGCGGCTGGTGGACGGCGAGCGCGCTGGCGCCGGCGCCGCCGCCTATGCGCTGGGCCGCGCGCTGCCGGAGTTCGGCCCGCTGCCGGCGCCGGCGGAATCTCCCTCGCATCCGTATCCGGTCTTCGCTCACCCCAAGGGCAAGGACTTCATCGACTTCGACGAAGACCTGCAGGTCAGGGATCTTGCGAATGCCGCGCAGGAGGGCTTCGACAACATCGAGCTGATGAAGCGCTACTCCACCGTCGGCATGGGGCCGAGCCAGGGCAAGCACTCGAACATGAACGCGGTGCGGGTGCTGGCGCGGCTGCGGCGCGAGCCGATCGAGGCGGTGGGCACCACCACCGCGCGGCCGCTGTACCAGCCGGCGCCGATGGCGCTGCTGGCCGGCCGCGGCTTTTCGGTCGAGCGACGTACGCCCACCCACGACCTGCACGCTGCCGCCGGCGCGGTGTGGATGCCGGCCGGCCAATGGCAGCGGCCCGAGTATTACGCGGTGCCGGGCGCGAGCCGCGCCGCCTGCATCCGCGCCGAGGCCACCGCCGTGCGCAACGCGGTCGGGCTGATCGATGTCGGCACGCTGGGCAAGATCGAGCTGCGCGGGCCGGATGCCGCAGTGTTTCTGGAGCGCGTCTACACCGGCCGCTTTGCGAGCCTCAAGCCCGGCATGACCCGCTATGGGGTGATGTGCGAAGAAGCCGGCACCCTGATCGACGACGGTGTGATCGCCCGACTCGCCGAGCAGCATTTCTACTTCACCACCACCACCAGCGGCGCGGCCACCGTCTACCGAGAGCTGCAGCGCTGGGCACTGATCTGGGGCCTGCGGGTCGGCATCGTCAACCTGACCGGGCAGATGGCGGCGTTCAATCTCGCCGGACCGCAGTCGCGCATGGTGTTGCGCACGCTGACGGCGCTCGATCTGTCCGACGCGGCCTTCCCGTATCTGGCCGTGCGCATGGCGGAGGTGGCCGGCGTGCCGGCGCGGCTGCTGCGGGTGGGCTTTGTCGGCGAGCTGGGCTACGAGATCCACGTGCCGGCCGATCGTGCGCTGCCGGTCTGGGAGGCGCTCACGGAGGCCGGCGCCGCGCACGGGCTGCGGCTCTTCGGCGTGGAAGCGCAACGACTGCTGCGGCTGGAAAAAGGCCATCTGATCCTGGGCCAGGACAGCGACGGCCTCACGCATCCGTTCGAGGCCGGTCTCGGCTGGGCGGTCAAGATGGACAAGCCGTACTTCGTCGGGCAGAGGAGCCTCGCGATTCTCACGCGCAAGCCGGTCAGGCAGGCGCTGACCGGCTTCACGCTCGACGATCCGGCGCAGGGCCTGCCGCTGGAGTCGCATCTGGTGATCGAAGCCGGCGAGATCGCCGGCCGAGTGACCAGCATTGCGGACTCGCCGGCTGTGGGCAAGGTGATCGGCTTGGCGTACGTGGCGCCGACGCTGGCGCAGCGGGGGCAGTTTTCGATCCGGCTCGGCAACGGCCGGCTGGTCGGTGCGACGGTTGCGTCCACGCCGTTCTACGACCCCGGCAATGCCCGGCAGAAGCTGGAGGACGCATGACGGCCGTGGTGCTGCACGAGGTTGCGGGCCGGCAGCGGCTGGGGCTGAAGGGCGCGGCGGCGCCGGAGTTTCTGCGCGCGCGGGGGCTGGTGGTGCCGGAGCGGGTCAATCACTGGACCGAAGTCGATGGGTTGTTGGTGGCGCGGTTGGGGATGACGGAGTTCTTGTTGGAGGCTCAGACCCTCACCCCCGGCCCCTCTCCCGCTGATGCGGGCGAGGGGAGCAAACCAACCCACGCCCGCATCAGCGGGAGAGGGTGGCGCGAAGCGCCGGGTGAGGGCAAGGAGCCGGCCGCGCTCGGTCCAGCTTCGCCCGAAGCGCGACTCGCAGCCCTCGCCGCCGCGCTCGCCACCCAAGTCGCCGAGGCCACCCCCGACCTCTACCCCGTTCTGCGCGCCGACTGCGCGCTCGAACTCTCCGGCCCGCGCGCCAACGAGCTGCTGCTGCAAAGCTGCAACGTCAACTTCGCGCCGCTCGCCCGCGCGGCAACCGCCATCGCCGGCCCGCTCGCGCTGACCCAGATGGTCGGCGTCTCGGTCACCGTGCTGCCGCAGCGCGGGGGCGACGACGCCATCCGCTACCGCATCTGGTGCGACCCGAGCTTCGGGCCGTATCTGGTATCGACCTTGCAAGACATCGCCACCGACATCAACGCCGAGGGGTAAGCAACGTGAACAAGCAGCAGGCGGCACGGCTATTCAAGGAGCGCGGCATCAAGTACGTGCTGGCGCAGTTCGTCGACATCCACGGCGCGGCCAAGGCCAAGGCGGTGCCGGTCGAGCACTACGACATGGTGCTGGGCGACGGCGCCGGCTTTGCCGGCTTTGCACTCTGGGGTTTCGGCATGGGGCCGCACGGACCGGACTACATGGCGGTGGGTGATCCGGCCACGCTCTCGCACCTGCCCTGGATGCCGGGCTTCGCGCGCATCGCCTGCGACGGCGTGGTCAAGGGCAAGCCCTATCCGTACTGCTCGCGCACCGTGCTCAAGAATGCGTTGAAGCCGCTCGCCAAGCAGGGGCTGACGCTCTACACCGGCATCGAGCCCGAATTCATGCTGTTGCAGAAAACGGCCGAGGGCAAGCTCTGCCCGGCCGACGCCACCGACACCCTTGATAAGCCCTGCTACGACTACAAGGGCCTGGCCCGCTCGGCCGCGTTTCTGGATCGACTGACCGCCTGCGTGAAAGAGGTGGGGCTGGACGTCTATCAGATCGACCATGAAGACGCCAACGGCCAGTTCGAGGTCAACTTCACTTACTCGGACGCGCTGACTACCGCCGACCGCTTTACGCTCTTCAAAATGGCAGTGAGCGAAGTCGCGCGCGAGCACGGGTTGATCGGCACCTTCATGCCCAAGCCCTTTGCCAACCGCACCGGCACCGGCGCGCACTTTCACATCTCGATCGGCGACGGCAAGAACAAAAACCTGTTTTACGACCCCAAGGACAAGCACGGCCTGCAACTGTCGCAGATGGGCTACTGGTTCCTGGGCGGGCTGCTCGCGCATGCGCGGGCGCTGGCGGCGATTTGCGCGCCCACCGTCAACAGCTACAAGCGGCTGGTGGTCGGCCGCTCGCTCTCCGGCGCGACCTGGGCGCCGGCCTACATCGCCTATGGCGACAACAACCGCACTGCCTGCGTGCGCATCCCCGGCGGGCGGATCGAGCTGCGGCTGCCGGACGGCGCGATGAACCCGTATCTCACCACCGCCGCGGTGATCGCCGCCGGCATGGACGGCGTGGCGCGCAAGCTCGACCCCGGCGCGCCGCTCAACGAGAACCTGTACGAGTGGCCGGCCGCGCGCTTCAAGGAGCGCGGCGTGGGCTTGTTGCCGCAGAACCTGCTGGAGGCGGTCGAGGCGCTGGAGGCCGACGAGGTGGTCAAAGGCGCGCTCGGCCCCGAGCTGGCCGCCGAGTTCATTGCGCTCAAGCGCGCCGAGTGGCTCGAATACAAGCGCGATGTCAGCGAGTGGGAAGTGCGGCGGTATTTGGAGTTCTTTTGATGATGAATGCGCTGCCGGTGGTGGGGCGCTCTTGCCCTCACCCCCGGCCCCTCTCCCGCTGATGCGGGCGAGGGGAGCAAACCCTCGCCCGCATCAGCGGGAGAGGGTGGCCGCGCCAGCGGCCGGGTGAGGGCGCGTTACTGCGGCAATACGGGAGATTCAAACCATGTGCGGAATCGTCGGTTTACTGGTCAAGAAACCCCAACTGCGAGAACGGCTGGGCGAGCTGATGCTGCCGATGCTGATCGGCATGACCGAGCGCGGGCCGGACTCGGCCGGTATGGCGGTGTTCGGCGCGCCGGTGGCGGCCAGCAAGCGCAAGCTGTCGCTGTACTGCGCGGCGCCGGGCTTCGACTGGAAACATCTGGAAGGTGAAGCCTCGGAAGCGTTTGCGGACGTGTCGCTCGTCGTCAAGGTCAACCACGCGGTGCTGGAATCCGCCTCCGACCCGCAGGCGATCAAGCGCTGGTTGCACGAGCAGTATCCGGCGGTACGAGTGCTGTCGGTCGGCCGCCGCATCGATCTGTACAAGGACGTGGGCCTGCCGGCCGAGGTCGCGCAGCGTTACGGCTTTGCCCAACTCGCCGGCACGCATCTGGTCGGCCATACGCGGATGGCGACCGAAAGCGCAGTCAACGTCGAAAACGCCCATCCGTACACCGCGGGCGAAGACTGGTGCATCGTGCACAACGGGTCGCTCTCCAACCCCGGCAGCGTGCGCCGGCAGGTGGAAAAGCTCGGCATCGGCTTCGACGGCGACTGTGACACCGAAGCCGCCTGCCGCTACCTGGAGTGGCGGATGCGCGAGGGCGACTCGCTGCAGGCCGCGCTGGAAAAAGGCTTCGACGAGTTCGACGGCTTCTATACCTTTCTGATGGGCACCGGCAGCGAGTTGGCGCTGGTGCGCGACCCGTATGCCTGCAAGCCGGCAATCGTGGCCGAGACCGATGATTACGTAGCCATCGCCTCGGAGTTCCGCTCACTCGCCCGGCTGCCGGACGTGAAGCACGCGCAGATCTTCGAGCCGGCGCCCGAGCGCATCTACGCCTGGAGCGTGCAATGAGCGCGCGCACTTTTGATCTCGCCGCCACCCCGCTGCGCGAGGTCAACGCCTTTCTGCACGGTGATCTGGCCGGCGTGCAGGACGTGACCATTGCCAATCCGGACGGCGCGCACAGCATTGCGGTGGGCGTGAACGCGCCGGTGGCGATTGCCATCGACGGCCATGCCGGCTACTACGCGGCCGGCATGAACCAGCAGGCGCAGGTGACCGTGCACGGCAATGCCGGGCCGGGTGTCGCCGAGAACATGATGAGCGGCCGGGTCGAGGTCAAGGGCTTTGCCAGCGTGGCCGCCGGCGCGAGCGCGCACGGCGGCCTGCTGGTGATCCACGGCGACGCCGGCCTGCGCTGCGGCATCTCGCTGAAGGGCGCGGACATCGTGGTGGGCGGCAGCGTCGGCAGCTTTTCCGCCTTCATGGCGCAGGCCGGCCGCATCGTCATCTGCGGCGATGCCGGCGATGCGCTCGGCGACTCGCTGTACGAAGCGGTGATCTACGTGCGCGGCAGCGTGAAGTCGCTGGGCGCCGATGCGCAGTTCGAGCCGATGAGCGAGGCCGATGTTGCGGCGGTCGCCCAGTTGCTGGCCGCGGCCGGCATCACGGCCGATGCCGCGAGCTTCAAACGCATCGCCTCGGCCAAGCAGCTCTACAACTGGAATGCGGATGCGGAGCAGGAGTACTGACCGACACTGAACCGAACGCCTAGCGGTCTTCCCTCACCCGGCCGCTGCGCGGCCACCCTCTCCCGTAGGGCGAGGGGTCAAAGCCCCTCTCCATCCGGGAGAGGGGTGGGGGTGAGGGAAGACCGCCGGCAACCGCACGCCGCCTGCAACTACCGCACAACCCACATCCAATCGAACTCATGAACACACCCGCATCGCCCGCTGGATCCGAGCTGCAACTGCAAGAGAGCGCCGGCTACGACCGCCAGGTGCTGCACTACATCCAGCGCGCCGCCGCCACGGGCCTCTACGAAATCCGCGGCCTCGGCGCCAAGCGCCGGCTGCCGCACTTCGACGACCTGGTGTTCCTCGGCGCCTCGCTGTCGCGCTACCCGCTCGAGGGCTATCGCGAAAAGTGCTCGACCACCACCGTGCTCGGCACCCGCTACGCGAAGAAGCCGATCACGCTCGCCACCCCGATCACCATTGCCGGCATGAGCTTCGGCTCGCTGTCGGCCAACGTGAAAGAAGCGCTAGGCCGCGCCGCGACCGAAGTCGGTACCAGCACCACCACCGGCGACGGCGGCATGACGCCCGAGGAGCGCCGCTCGAGCAAGACGCTGGTCTATCAATGCCTGCCGTCGCGCTACGGCTTCAACCCCGACGACCTGCGCCGCGCGGATGCGATCGAACTCGTGATCGGCCAGGGGGCCAAACCCGGTGGCGGCGGCATGCTGCTCGGCCAGAAGGTGAGCCCGCGCGTGGCGGGCATGCGCACGCTGCCGCCGGGGGTCGATCAGCGCTCGGCCTGCCGCCACCCGGACTGGACCGGGCCGGACGACCTGGTGATCAAGCTGCAGGAGCTGCGCGAGATCACCGACTGGGAAAAGCCCATCTACGTGAAGGTCGGTGCCACCCGCGTCTTCAACGACGTGAAGCTGGCGGTGCACGCCGGCGCGGACGTGGTGGTGGTCGACGGCATGCAGGGCGGCACCGCGGCCACGCAGTGGGCCTTTATCGAGCACGTGGGCATTCCCACGCTGGCGGCGGTGAAGCAGGCGGTCGATGCGCTGGAAGACCTGAACATGAAGGGCAAGGTGCAGCTCGTCGTCAGCGGCGGCATCCGCACCGGCGCGGACGCGGCCAAGGCGCTGGCGCTGGGGGCGGACGCGGTGTCGGTCGGGCAGGGCGTGCTGATGGCGCTGGGCTGCAACGCCGACAGCTACGTGCAAGGCGGCGCGCAGCATTCGGCGGTGGCCGACTATCACGCGCTCGGCACCGCGCCCGGCTACTGCCACCACTGCCACACCGGCAAGTGCCCGGTCGGCGTCACCACGCAGGACCCGGTGCTGGAGCAGCGGCTGCAACCCGAGGTGGGTGCGAAGCGCGTGCGCAACTACCTGAAGACCATGACGATGGAACTCACGATGCTCGCCCGCGCCTGCGGCAAGGGCAACGTGCATCACCTGGAGCGCGAAGACCTGGCCGCGCTGACCGTGGAGGCGGCGGCGATGGCCGGCGTGCCGCTGGCGGGGACGGGGTGGGTGCCGGGGCGGGGTTCAACAGCGTAGGGAACTTGTGCGCCTTGCGCTGGATCAACCGCTGCCTTGGCGCGCGCGGCCAAGAATGAAAACCTGGGGAGGTTTGTCGATACCGCTAATTCCATTGCACCGGTTGGTCCAACTTTTGGGGAAATACTCACTTAGAACACCGCCCAATGAGCAAAAACGCAGCCTCAATCTGTCGAGATCTCTCAATCTTCAGATGTGAATTGCTCCGTTCAAGGCGCTAATCGATTGCTTGAATTTGAGATCCCGAGAGAAAACAAGCACCTCATTGCCTACTCTGTTCGAGGCACTTTGCGAGAGCCTATACAACACTTTCCTATCAGTTGCGTACAGATTTAGAATGAAATCGTGATGATCATAGGAGATCATCCACCGATTCTTCATCTTACGGGTGTAGATCGCGAGACGTTCGTGATCGGATTTAATATAAAAATTTAGATAAAGATCCGCCCCTTTCTGAAAATATGGCGGATCTAAATAAATGAAGATACTGTTCGGATTTAAGTCTATTCTTCGAACAAAATGAATGCCATCCAAATTTGACAACGATATTCTGTTCTTAAATTTACGAATCTTTTGAATTCTGGATATCAAATCCGCCTTATTGAATCGAGCATTAATTTTGAACTTGCCGAGCTGTTCGCGACCCCCTATAACGCCACCCATCAGTACGCCGGAGACGTTTGTTCTATTCAGGAAGAAGGTCGCCTTCGCTAAATCAAAAATGTCAGCAGAGTCGGCGCCGGCGTAAACATCCCTATAAGCGCACCAGTTCTCCACCGACACCTGCACGTTTTCAATCCAGTCGCAGAGGGCGTCGCCCCTCGACAGCACTGTCCGCCAGAACGCGTAGATCGATCGGTCCAAATCGTTAAGGTAGATTCGATCAACATATTCCTCAAACAAAAGGCGAAGCGCTAGCCCGGCCCCGCCAGCATAAGGCTCGGCGTACGACGAACCGATTAGGTTGTTCTCGCGAAAGAGTCTCGAAACGAAAGGAAAGATGCAGTTCTTTCCGCCCGGGTAACGAAGCGGCGAGCATAGATGACTCACTTGTTCTCCGCCTTTCCGTGCGAAGCAACCAAAGCCGCTCCGATTATCAGAGACATCGCTAGAGTTTGCGGCATATTTGATGATGCCGAGTAGTTGTGCGCGCCAGTATGCAAGAGTTGGATTATGCTTGATTCCGTAACATTCTGATTCGATAGGGTTGTCTTCCTATCTTGATTCAGCGTCGCTTTGGCGTCGCTAAATCTCGCCCTGATGTATTGATCCAAACTCTGTGAACAGTCTTTCGCTGCTGCTTCACACAACAGCCTGAGTGCCATTCGAATCAGGCTTGGGAATGCCGCCGATAGATTCTGTTGGTGCTCCAGGTAGAAACGGTGCAAATCAACGATGTCCCGATAGAGGT
The DNA here is from genome assembly GCA_046316025.1 of Betaproteobacteria bacterium. Lineage (GTDB taxonomy): Bacteria > Pseudomonadota > Gammaproteobacteria > Burkholderiales > Burkholderiaceae_F > JAJTHJ01. Next base: position 12,216 of record JBKCXU010000133.1, read on the forward strand.
TACTAACTGGACCAATTCTGAGGTACAAAGGTTCGCCGAACAATATCTCGTCACGCGCCTTGGTTCGACGACTCCTTCGGTTTTCAATCTCCGTCGGTTCGGCGATTGGCGAAGCGGATGCTAAATCAACCGGCCGCGGTTTAGATCGCTTATTCTCGTCAATCAGTCTCTGACTCGCTGGATTGAGGATTTCCAAGACCTTCCCGCGATTGCTTCTAGTGCTGATCACTTTGTCCCGGATTTTTCGGGATAAATCATCTAGTACGGTGGCTGCATTCGCAGCGCTGAGGCGACTCAATAAACGTCCGGCCGAGAAAGAGAACCCGAGTTGCTTGAGGATGTCATCTCTAAAGATTTCCTCCTTTACGAATCGCTGATTGAGGTGAGAATTGGCGCTGATCAGGCCGGTATTTTCCTCCATAAGGAGAAAGTGAGTCTTCTCCAGCTTCATGTGTTTATATAGAAAAGTGTCTCGCTCAAGCGGGAGCCACGACCCGGTTTCGGCATGCTTGCGGAACACGTTTTTCAACGCGATGTCTTTAGAGCAGACATTGCAGGGAATGAGCGCAGGAAACTCAGGGATGTCAATATCAAAGTCATCTACGGAGACGAGGTTGTGCTTGATCTTTCCGAGAACAATTCGTCTGTTGCCGTCGTATACGACCGGCTTCTTGCCGTGATACACGACTGTGGGGAGTTCGCTGTAGTCGTAATAGCTTCCCATCTCCTTCGCTAGCTTTGCAAGGTTCCACCTCGCTCCGCTGTCGACAATGGCGCGTTTCACCACGTCTTGGTCCTTGGCTTTCGCATCTATTGGGTCCCGCGGGTTTTCCGTCCAAAGTACCAAATCGCGCAACGGAATATCAATGATTTTTTGGCTCATAGTTGACGCTGAAGTTTGGTCGTTTCGTATCGAGGTTACAGCCGCGCGCAGGCATGCAAATCCTTGGTGCGAGATAAGTGATCCCGTTCAAAGCTTTGTGTACTGTAATTAAAGGCTCCGGGCTCGACTTACCTTTTCTACATTACGCTAATTCTGCGCCTCAGTTGATCGGCGGACCGCTTCCGGGCCGCGGGCCGCAGTCGCCGCCAGTTTTGTTGGTTGCTCCGCTCGCGGATGCCGGGCACTGGACCATCGGGCGACGCCCGCTCCGCTGATTCGCAGATCGACCTTCAGCCCGGCGGCAACCGCCATATTGACGAGCGCATCCAGGCTGAACAGATCGATTTTGCCGCGCGTGAGATCGGATACGCGGGGCTGAGTGACGCCGAAAATTTCCGCTGCCTGCGCTTGCGTCAGGCCGGCGCGGGTAATGTGGTTCTTGAGTGCCATCATCAACGCGGAGCGCAGCGTCATGTTCTCCGCGTCTTCCGGCGTGTCTTCGATCGCGTCCCAGACGCTCTTAAATCGTTTGCTCATAAGCCGAGCTCCTTCAAAAGTTCACGGTATCGCTTGGCTGCCAAGTCCAGATCGGCCTTGGGCGTCTTCTGCGACTTTTTGCCGAAGCAGTGCAGCACGTACACCGCGGCGGGCAGCTTGGCCACGTAGACCACCCGAAACGCGCCAGCATCGTCCCGAATTCTTAGTTCCTTCACGCCTGGACCGACCGCAGGCAAGGGCTTCCAATCGTTCGGCTCCAGGCCGTGTTGCACCTGATCGAGCTGATGGCCCGCCGCGCGTCGCGCTGCGACCGGGAAGGCGCGCAAGTCCTCAAGAGCGCTGCCACGGAATTCGATGGGCTTCGACACGCGGCGAGCATACAATAATTTGTATGATGGCGCGGCTTGTGTGAAGGTTTGTTCGCATCGTTCACGACGATGCAAATTGCAGCGCAGTATCGGTAAGCCTTTTACGCTCGGCAGTCGAACCGCCGCCGTTCGCCTTGACGGTCACCATCTATTGGTACATCCTGCGTACCAATAGCTTGAATCGCAACCGCCCCGCTTCGATGTCCGCCGTCCCCCAACCCGCCTCTTCGGTCGATACCGGCACCCGCGCCGCCCGCGGCCGGCTGGCGCAGATGGTGACCCGGCTGCTCGACCATTGGCAGCTTTCCGCCACCGAGCAGGCCGAGCTGCTGGGCCTTTCCACCGCCAGCCGCAGCACGCTCGCGCGCTACCGCAGCGGCGAGCCGCTGGCCGACAGCCGCGATATGTTGGACCGCGCCGGCCATTTGCTCGGCATCCACAAGTCGCTGCGCCTGCTGTTTCCGCACGACCGCGACCTCGCCTATCGCTGGATGACCCAGCCCAACCGCCGGCTCGGCGCGCGGCCGATCGATCTCGTGATCACTCACGGCTTCGAGGGCCTGCTCGCGGTGCGCCGCTACCTGGACTTCCAGCGCGGCCAGTAGATGCAAGCGGATCTCTTTGCCGCCAACGTCGACTACCACGACGATCTGGTCCGCAACATTCCCGGCATCCGCGCTTCACAGCAGCTCTTCGACGATCTGTCGGCCGACCCCAAGGACTGGGCGCTGGCCGCGGCCGCCGAAAGCGCCGCCCGCATCCCGACCGCCGCGGCGCTGATCAACTGGCCGTTCGACTACGGCACTGTCATCAGCTACTCCTTCGACTCCGCGCACTGGCAGGCCACCCGTTATTCGGACGGCACCGCCTACGGGGTCTGGTACGGCGCGCTGGAGGTCGAAACCACGGTCTACGAAACCGCCTGGCACTGGAGCCGCTTCGTGGCCGACAGCTACCCCGACGAGCAGCGCGAGATCGTGACCGACCGGCGCGTGCTGGACGTGCGCTGCGATGCGCTGCTGATCGACCTGCGCGGCAAGGAAGCCGCCACCCCGGCGCTGCGGTCGCGCAGCAGCTATGCCCTCACCCAGCAGGTCGGCCGCACCATCCACGAGCAGGGCCTCAACGGCCTGCTGGCGCGCTCGGCGCGCTGCGACGGCAGCATCGCCGCGGTCTTCAAGCCGGAGCGGCTGTCGCGGGTCCGCGACCGCAACTTTCTGACCTATCGGCTCGACCTCGCACGCGACCGGCTGGTGGTCGAGCGCACGCCGGGCCGGCGCTGGCTGACGCTCGCGCCCAGCACTTTGGGCTGAGCCGGTGGCCGGGCGGCGGGCCACTGCTGAGCGACTGGCATAGACATTGAAGGACTGTCCAGCGTGTCTCCCTAGCTCGCCTGTCTGCCCCGCAATGGGGCGCTGACACACAAGGCGAACTCTCGGCGCCCGGAGCTTCTGGCTCCGGGCGCATTTTTTTGCCTCCCACCCGCGGGGCTCTTGTGGGTTGTTAGCGATTACTCTCGCCAAAGTCAAATCCCGGATTGACGTATCTCGAAATCGGTGCCACAGCTACAATCTGCCGCTTCCTCGGGCGCCTGCGCGCCCCTCGTGCAGGCTGCCATGCCCGACACCGCCGTTCCACAACTTGCCCCCGCACCGGCCGCTCCGCTGCTGGAACTGGAGCGGCGCATCCTCGATGGGCTGCCGGCCATCGAGCGCTGGTTCCGCATGCAGTGGCAGGAGCACACACCGCCGTTCTATGGCTCGGTGGACGTGCGCAACGCCGGCTTCAAGGTGGCGCCGGTGGACATGAATCTCTTTCCCGGCGGCTGGAATAACCTGGCCGACACGATGCTCCCCTGCGCGGTGCAGGCCGCCCAGGCGGCGGTCGAGCACTGGTGCCCGGACGCACGCAACCTGCTGCTGATCCCGGAGCGGCACACGCGCAACACCTGGTACCTGACCAACGTTGCGCGGCTGGCGCGCATTCTGCGCAACACCGGGGTGGAGGTGCGCATCGGCTCGCTGGCCGACGAGATCGCCGAACCCACGACGCTCGAACTGCCCACCGGCGAGACGCTGCGCGTGGAGCCGCTGGCGCGGCGCGGTGCGCGGCTGGGCATCGCCTCCGACCCGAGCTTCTCGCCCTGCGTGGTGCTGCTGAACAACGACCTGTCGGCCGGAATTCCGGACATGCTGCGCGGCCTGACCGAGCAGGTGCTGGTGCCGCCGCTACACGGCGGCTGGGCGGTGCGGCGCAAGTCGCTGCACTTTGCCGCCTACGACGAGGTGGCGACGGATTTTGCCCGGCTGCTGTCGATCGACCCGTGGCTGGTCAACCCCTACTTCGCCCGCTGCGGGCAGGTCGACTTCCACGCGCGCGAGGGCGAGGACTGCCTGCGCGAAAGTGTCGATCTGGTGTTGACGCGCATCCGCGCCAGGTACGCCGAGTACGGCATTACCGACAAGCCCTTCGTGATCGTCAAGGCCGATGCCGGCACCTACGGCATGGGGATCATGACCGTGCGCGATGCCTCGGAGGTGGTAGGCCTTAACCGCAAGCAGCGCAACAAGATGGCGGTGGTCAAGGAAGGCCTGGAGGTGCGCGACGTGATCATCCAGGAAGGCGTGCCCACGCGCGAGACGGTCGGCGACGGCACGGCCGAGCCCGTCGTCTACATGATCGACCGTTACGTCGTCGGCGGCTTTTATCGCGTCAACAAGGCGCGCGGCGTGGACGAGAACTTGAACGCCCCCGGCATGGAGTTCGCGCCGCTGCCGTTTGCGCAGTCCTGCTACCTGCCCGATTGCAGCGCCACGGCAGGCAGCGCACCGGAGAACCGCTTTTACTGCTACGGGGTGATCGGCCGGCTGGCGCTGCTCGCGGCGGCGATCGAACTGGAGCGCACTGCGCATCTGTTGCCGGCGATGGAGCCGGTGCTTGAGACCGCGTCATGAGAATGCTGCGCGTTGCTGCGGATTGCTCTGTTGCGGCGGTCTTGCCGCACCCCAAACCCACAACCCGTGGGAGAGGGGGTTTTGATGCCTCTCCCCACGGGGCGAAGGGGGGGGTTCGCGAGGCGACAGCCG
>JBKCXU010000134.1:0-18417 GCA_046316025.1 Betaproteobacteria bacterium
GCGCTACCGCCAGCGCTACGTCGATCTCATCATGAACGAGGAGACGCGCCGCACCTTCGTCACCCGCTCGCGGGCCATTGCAGCGGCGCGCGCCTTCATGGTCGAGCACGGCTTTCTGGAGGTGGAAACGCCGATGCTGCAAGCGATCCCCGGCGGTGCTGCGGCCAAGCCCTTTGTCACGCACCACAACGCGCTCGGCATCGACATGTTCCTGCGCATTGCGCCGGAGCTGTATCTGAAGCGGCTGGTGGTCGGCGGCTACGAGCGCGTGTTCGAGATCAACCGTAACTTCCGCAACGAGGGGATGAGCGTGCGCCACAACCCCGAGTTCACAATGATGGAGTTCTACGCCGCCTATCGCGACTACCGCTGGTTGATGGACTTCACGGAAAGCCTGCTGCGCGCAATGGCGATGGCCTCCACCGGCAGCGCAGTACTGGACTACGAGGGGCAGCGGATCGATCTGTCCGTCCCCTTCGCGCGGCTGACGATGGCGCAAGCGGTACTCGCACACAGCGACCGTTACAGCGAGGCGCAACTGCAAGACCGCGACTTTCTGCACCGCACGCTACGCGCGATGGGCAGCGCGCACGCGGAAGAAGCCGGCCTGGGCGCGCTGCAACTGGCGATGTTCGAGCAGGTGGCCGAGGCCAAGCTGATCCAGCCCACCTACATCGTCGACTACCCGGTGGAAGTGTCGCCGCTGGCGCGCGCCTCGGACACGCGACCGGAGATCACCGAGCGCTTCGAACTCTTTGTCGCCGGGCGCGAGCTTGCCAACGGCTTCTCGGAGTTAAACGACCCCGAGGATCAGGCCGCACGCTTTGCGCAGCAAGTCAAAGCCAAGGAAGCCGGCGACGAGGAAGCGATGTACTACGACGCCGACTATGTGCGAGCACTGGAGTACGGCATGCCGCCCGCCGGCGGCTGCGGTGTCGGCATCGACCGCGTGATCATGCTGCTCGCCGATGCGCCGAGCATCCGCGACGTGATCCTGTTCCCACACATGCGGCCCGAGGAGCGCGGGTGACGCTGCCGCGCGAGCGGTTGCGCGCCGTGCAGGCGCGACTTCTGGAGCGCGCGCAACAGCCGGTGCCGGATGCGTGGATGGCGGTGATCGTCGGCGGTGTGCACGTCGGCGTTGCCAACCCGGAGGTGGCGCGCTTTCTCTCGCAGCCACCGTCATTCCCGCGCAAGCGGGAATCCAGCGAGCCTCACCAAGGAACTGGGTTCCCGCTTCCGCGGGAACGACGGGAGGGCACCTTTGCCCTGCTCGACAACCGCCTTGTCCTCCTTGACGACCGCCTCGACGCTCCCGCCCGCACCGCCCTGCTCTTCGACGCCGCGCTCCGTCTGCGCGAAGCCGGCCTGTTGCGCGGCTGGCGCGATGAGCCGTTGGACGTTCGCCCCACGCCCGATGCGCCGCCGCTGGCCGCACTCGAGCGCGCCGCGTGTCGCACGCTCGGCATCACCACGCTGGCCGTGCATCTGAATGCCTTCACGTCCAATGGTGAGATCGTCGTCGCCCAGCGCGCCGCGCACAAGCAGATCGACCCCGGACTGTGGGACAACCTGGTGGGCGGCATGGTGCCCGCCGGCGAATCGGAGCTCGACGCGCTGCGGCGCGAGGCGCAGGAAGAAGCCGGCCTCGACATCGCCGCATGGCCGCTCGAACCCGGCGGTCGCATCCACATCACCCGCGTCGTGCCCGAGGGGTACCAGTCCGAGATCGTGCAGGTGTTCGACGCCGTGCTGCCCGCGGGCACCGTACCGTGCAACCAGGACGGCGAAGTGCAGCGCTTTGCCACGCTCACCGCTGCCGCTACAGTCGCGGCCATCGAACGCGGCGAGTTCACGCTGGAAGCCGCGCTGGTGTTGCTCGACGCGCTGTTGCGCAGGAGCTGAACCGATGGCCGACCGCCCCGACTTCATCCGCCACTGGAGCGAAATCCAGAACCCCGACGACGCGCGCTACCCCGGCAGCAACGAGCTGCTGTCGATCGGCTCGCGCTTCGGCAAGGTCATGGGGTTTCAACGCATCGGCGTCAATCACGAACTGCTGCCGCCCGGCCGCCGCACCTCCTGGCCACATTGCGAAGGCGAGGAAGAGGAGTTCGTCTTCGTGCTCGAAGGCACGCCCGACGTGTGGATCGACGGAGTGCTGCATCGCCTGCAACCCGGCGACGGTGTCGGCTTCCCCGCCGGCACCGGCATCGCGCACACCTTCATCAACAACACCGACGCCCACGTGCGCCTCCTTGTGGTCGGCGAACGCAACCGGCCGAACGACAAGTGTCATTACCCGCTGCACCCGAAGCGCAACGCCGAAATCGGCGACTTTCACTGGCGCGATGCGCCGACGGCGCTCAAGGGCGATCACGATGGGCTGCCGGATGCGCTGCGGGCGAGGCCGGTCGATCCGGTTTGAAGGCTGAACCCGTGGCGCTGCGGTCTTCCCTCACCCGGCTGCTTCGCAGCCACCCTCTCCCGCTGATGCGGGCGTGGTTCTTCTCCCCTCCCCCGAATCAGCGGGAGAGGGGCGGGGGTGAGGGCCCGACCGCTGCGCGCAACGACAAAGTCCGTTGATGGACATGGACCCCGTCGTCCTCTTCTTCGCCCTCGGCATCATCGCCAAGCTCGCCAAGAGCGACTTGCGCATGCCCGAGGCGCTGTACGAAAGCCTTTCGATCTTTCTGCTGCTCGCCATCGGCATCAAGGGCGGCGTCGAACTCGCCAAGGCGCCCGTTGCGCAGGTGCTGCCGCAGGCGGCGGCGGCCATCGCGCTGGGCATTGCCATCCCGTTTGCGCTCTTCCCGGTGCTCGCCAGGCTCGGCCGGCTGGCGCGGCCGGATGCCGCATCGATCGCCGCGCACTACGGCTCGATCTCCATCGTCACCTTTGCCGTGGGCACCAGCTTCCTCGCGCGCAACAACGTCGCCGCCGAGAGCTACATGCCGCTCTTTGCCGCGCTGATGGAGTCGCCGGGGATCATCGCCGGCATACTGCTCGCGCGCATCGGCAGCGGGCGGCAGGTCGCGTGGGGCCCGTTGGCGCACGAGGTTTTCGTCGGCAAGAGCGTTCTGCTGCTGCTCGGCGGACTGGCGATCGGCGCCATCGCCGGGCCGGACGGCATCGCGCCGATCAAGCCGCTATTCCTCGATCTCTTCAAAGGGCTACTCGCGCTCTTTCTGCTGGAGATGGGGCTGGTCGCCGGCGGACGCTTGGGCGACCTGAAGCGTGCGGGCCTCTTTCTGATCGTCTTTGGGCTGGCGGTGCCGCCGGTGCTGGGGCTGGCGGGCGCGCTGGTTGGGCACGCGATCGGCCTGTCGGTCGGCGGAGCCGCGCTACTCGCCACACTGGTGGCGAGCGCCTCGTACATCGCCGCGCCCACGGCGATGCGGATCGCGGTGCCGGAGGCCAATCCGGCGCTGTCGATCGGCGTGGCGCTGGGCGTCACGTTCCCGTTCAACATCACGCTCGGCGTGCCGCTGTACTTGCAGTACGCGCGCTGGATCGGAGGCGCCGGATGAACACGCATGCCAAGCAACTGCTGGTGATCATTGCCGAGGCCGCGCTGGAGAAGAGCCTGATCCGCGACGCGCGCGCCTTTGGCGCCAACGGCTACACCATCGCCGACGTGCGCGGCGGCGGCGAGCGCGGCGACCGCAGCGCCAGCTGGGAGGCCGACCGCTCGATCGAGATGAAGGTGGTCTGCGACGCCGCGGTCGCCGACAAGCTGGCCGCGCACGTGCTCGCGCAGTACGCGCCGCACTATGCGGTGGCGATGTTCACCACCGACGTTGGCGTGTTCCGGCCGCAGAAGTTCTGATCCGGCGATGCGCTGGCAGTTCATCGCCGCACGGGAGCTTCGCGCAGCGAAGGAACAGGCAATCCGCGCGCTGCTGGTCGCGACCTTTCCCCAACATGCGGCACTGTTCTCGCGGCAGTCGTACTGGGGCTCGCCACCAACGTGGCGCCTGTGCCTACAAGACGGCGACGAGTTCGTCGCGCATACCGGCTTTGGGGAGCGCAGGATTCGTGTCGGCACGACCGAGGTATCGATCGCCGGCATCGGCGCGGTGGCCGTGCATCCGCGCATGCAGCGCTGCGGCTTGGGTCGCGCCCTCTTTGCGGAGCTTCACCGGTTCCTTGTCGAACAGATACGCGTCGACTCTGGCTTTCTCGAATGCCGCGAAGCGATAGTCCCGTTCTACGTGAGCGCGGGCTTCACCCGCTTCGACCAGTTCGTTCACTGCCTCGATCCGGACAGCGGCCGGTGGGAGGACAGCGTTGGCCCCAAAATGGTGCTGCCGGCCTACAAGCCGCTCACCGCCTGGCCAGCGGGCGAAAGAATCGATCTGCGCGGGATGCCTTGGTAGCCGGTACGGGCGTATTCACCCGAACTCCGATCCCAGCGTGTTCGCTCCGGTAGCCGAGCGATGCGTTACCGGTCGTCGGCTTCCTCGGCAAACGTGATCGCCCCGCCCTGCGGGTCGAGCACCGTGAACTCGCGCGTGCCCCAATCGGTCGCACGCAGAGGGCCGTTCGGATGCACGATGCCCTGCGTCTGGCACTCGGCGAACAGAGCATCGATGCCCTGTACGCGCATCCGGCAGGCGGTGTTGTCGGCGATCTTGCGGTCGCCGCAGCGCCACAGGTGCAGGCTCACGTCGTCGCGCAGGAGCACGGCATAGTCGGCGGACTCGTAGTCGGGGGCAAAGCCAATACGCGCGTAGAAGGCAACCCCGGCCGCGATGTCGGCCACCGCAAGAATCGGGATCGCGGCGAGCAGCCGCGGCGGCGCGCTCATCAGCGCGCCTCGTCGATCCACGCCTGTTGGATCGCTTCGAGAATCTTCTCGCCCGAGCGGCTGGGGTCGTCGGCAAAGCCGTCCAGCTCGCACACCCAGCGGTGCAGGTCGGTAAAGCGCAGGTACTGCGGATCGACGTCGGGGTGCGCATCCGCAAGCGCGATGGCGATGTCCAGGGTGTCGGTCCACTTCATCGCGGTCACCTCAGTGTTTCTCCCGCGCCAGATTGATCGTGTAGCGCGGGATCTCGATGGTCAGGTCCTTGTGCGCGACGATCGCCTGGCAGGACAGGCGCGACTGCGGCGTCAGGCCCCAGGCGCGGTCGAGCAGATCGTCTTCGCCTTCGTCGGAGGCGTTGAGCGACTCACCCCCTTGCCGCACGATCACGTGGCAGGTGGTGCAGGCGCAAGACAGTTCGCAGGCGTGCTCGATCTCGATGCCGTGGTCGAGCAACTGCCTGCAGATGCTCTCGCCCGGCTTGGCGTCGAACTCGGCGCCCTGCGGGCAGACTTCGGCGTGCGGCAGCACGGTGATCTTGGGCATGGTCAGCTCGCGACGATCTCGTCCAGCCGGCGCCCGGCAAGTGCGGCGCGGATCGAGCGGTCCATCCGGCGCGCGGCAAGCTCTTCGGTGCCTTTGCCGAGCGCATCGAGCGCGGCGTTGATGGCGGGGTGATCGCCGCCCGCCGCGGCCGAGCGCAGTTGCGCAGCCAACCCGTCGATGTCGGCGCGCTCGGCCGCGTCGAGCAGGTCGCCGTCGGTGGCGAGGGCGGCGTCGGTCGCTTCGATCAAACGTTGTGCCTCGACCTGCGCCTCGCGCAGCGCGCGCGCCTGCATGTCTGCGGTCGCGGCGCCGAAGGACTCTTGCAGCATGCGCGCGATGTCCTCGTCGGCCAAGCCGTAGGACGGCTTGACCACGACGGAAGCCTCCACGCCGCTGCCGGTTTCGCGCGCGGCGACCGACAGCAGCCCGTCGGCATCGACCTGGAAGGTCACGCGGATGCGCGCCGCGCCGGCGGCCATCGGCGGAATGCCGCGCAGTTCAAAGCGTGCCAGCGAGCGGCAGTCGCTCACCAACTCGCGCTCGCCCTGTACGACGTGGATCGCCATCGCGGTCTGGCCGTCGCGGTAGGTGGTGAAGTCCTGCGCGCGCGCCACGGGGATCGTCGAGTTGCGCGGGATGATCTTCTCGGTCAGCCCGCCCATCGTCTCCAGCCCGAGCGACAGAGGGATCACGTCGAGCAGCAGCCAGTCCTCGCCCGCGCTGGCGCGGTTGCCGACGAGCAGATTGGCCTGCATCGCGGCGCCGAGGGCGACCACTTTGTCGGGATCGATGTCCGCCAGCGGCGGCTTGCCGAAGTAGTCCTCCACCGCGCGGCGCACGTGCGGCATGCGCGTGGCGCCGCCCACCAGCACTACGCCCTTGATCTCGGCCGGCGTCAGATGCGCGTCGCGCAGCGCCTTGCGGGTGGCCTCCAGCGTCTTGGCGACGAGGTGCTGCGTCATGCCGGCAAAAGCCTCCGCGCCGACCGTCAGGTTGACCCATTGGCCGCGCGTCAGCCGGGCCTGGATCGTGGCAGTCGGCTTGGCGGACAAGGCTTCCTTGGCCGCGCGCGCCTTGACTGTCAGCAGCCGCTGATCCTCCGGCGGCAGCAGCGAGAGGTTGGCCTGCTCCAGCGCCCAGCAATAAAGGCGGTGGTCGAAGTCGTCGCCACCCAGCGCGGAGTCGCCGCCGGTGGCCAGCACTTCGAACACGCCCTTGGAGAGCTTGAGGATCGAGATGTCGAAGGTGCCGCCGCCCAGGTCGTAGACGGCATAGATGCCTTCGGCCGCGTTGTCCAGGCCGTAGGCGACCGCGGCGGCGGTCGGCTCGTTTAGCAGCCGCAGCACGTTCAGGCCGGCCAGCCGCGCGGCGTCGCGCGTGGCCTGGCGTTGCGCATCGTCGAAGTACGCGGGCACGGTGATCACCGCGCCAACGAGGTCGCCGCCCAAAGCGGCCTCGGCGCGCGTGCGCAGCAGCCTGAGGACTTCGGCCGAGACCTCGACCGGACTCTTGACACCCGCCACCGTGCGCAACTGGAGCATGCCCGGCGCATCGACGAAGTCGTAGGCCAGGTTTTCGATGTGCGCGACGTCGCGAACGCCGCGCCCCATGAAACGCTTGACCGAGACGATGGTGTTGCGCGGGTCGCTCGACTGCCGCGCCTGCGCCGCCGCGCCGACCTCGACCGTCCCGTCGGGCAGGTAGCGCACGACCGACGACAGCAGCGCGCGGCCTTGTTCGTCGGCGATAACGTCCGCCAGACCGTGGCGAACGGTGGCGACCAGCGAATTGGTGGTACCCAGATCGATGCCCACCGCCAGCCGGTGCTGGTGCGGCGCGGCGGACTGGCCGGGTTCGGCGATCTGGAGGAGGGACATCGGTGGTTACGGTTGCAGCCTGCGACTCAGCCAAAGCGACCCTTACCCGCCCGCCGTGCGGCCACCCTCTCCCGCTGACGCGGGCAAGGGCTTTCTCCCCTCGCCCGCATCAGCGGGAGAGGGGCGGGGGTGAGGGTCTCGTTCATCAAGCTTGTCGCCTGCCGCCGCAACCTCGGCCGCGAACTTCTCGACGAACATCAACTGCCGCACCAGCGCAGCCGCCGCCGCGTAGTCGCCGCGCGCATCGAGCGCGTCGGCCAACTGCTCGAGCAGCTCGGCGCGCACACCGTCTACGTCGGCGCGCAACCGCTTGAGCGCCGGTCGTTCGGCGCCTTCTTCCAAGGCCTCGCGCCACTGCATCTGCTGCATCAGAAACGCGGCCGGCATCGCCGTGTTGGACTCCGCGGCAATCGGCACGCCGTGCAGTTCGCACAGATACGCGGCGCGCTTGACGGGCGAGCGCAAGGTGCCGACCGCCTCGTTCGCATGCGCGGCCCACTGCATCGCCACGCGCTTTTCGGCGCCGCTGGCAGCACCAAAGCGGTCGGGATGCACCTGCGCCTGCACGCTGCGGTAAGACTGCTCCAGCGCGCCCAGATCGAGCGCAAAGCGCGCCGGCAACTGGAACAGGCTGAAGTAGTCGGGTTGGGCGGGCATTGCGGAAAAGATTTTGTCGTTCCCGCGCAAGCGGGGACCCAAGGACGCGGGCGAACGGTACTGGGTTCCCGCTTGCGCGGGAACGACGAGAGAGAAGCTATACGCGGAACGACTCACCGCAGCCGCAGCGATCCTTCTCCTGCGGATTGTTGAACTGGAAACCTTCGTTCAAGCCCTCGCGCACGAAGTCGAGTTCGGTGCCGTCCAGATACGGCAGGCTCTTGGGGTCGATGAAGACCTTGACGCCGTGGCTTTCGAAGGTCGTATCGTCGGCCTGCGCGGCATCGGCGTACTCGAGCTTGTATGCCATGCCCGAGCAGCCTGTCGTACGCACACCCAAGCGCAGCCCCAGCCCCTTGCCGCGCCGCGCGAGAAAACCGCTGACGTGCTGCGCGGCGCGCTCGGTCAATGTGACGGCCATCGCCCTGCCCTCCCGCTGCGGCCTCACGCCGCCTTCTTCTCTTCGACGGCTGCGCCGTGCTTGGCCTTGTAGTCCTGCACGGCGGCCTTGATCGCGTCCTCGGCCAGGATCGAGCAGTGAATCTTCACCGGCGGTAGCGCCAACTCGGCGGCGATCTCAGTGTTGCGGATATTCATCGCGTCGTCGAGCGACTTGCCCTTGACCCACTCGGTGACGAGCGACGAACTCGCAATCGCCGAGCCGCAGCCGTAAGTCTTGAAGCGCGCATCCTCGATCGTGCCGTCGGCGCCGACTTTGATTTGCAGCTTCATCACGTCGCCGCAGGCCGGCGCGCCGACCATGCCGGTGCCGACCGAGTCGTCGCCCTTGTCGAAGGAGCCGACGTTGCGCGGATTTTCGTAGTGGTCGATGACTTTTTCGCTGTATGCCATTTGCGTACTCCCGAAGTCCCGGCGGCTAGTGCGCCGCCCATTGCACGGTGTTCAGATCGATACCCTCTTGATGCATTTCCCACAGCGGCGAGAGTTCCCGCAGCTTGGCCACCTTGCGCTGGAGCAGGTCAACCGTGTAATCGACCTCCTGCTCGGTGGTAAACCGGCCGAGGGTGAAGCGGATCGAGCTGTGCGCCAGTTCGTCGCTGCGGCCCAGTGCGCGCAGCACATAGGACGGCTCCAGGCTCGCCGAGGTACAGGCCGAGCCCGAGGACACCGCGATGTCCTTGACCGCCATGATCAACGACTCGCCCTCGACGAAGTTGAAGCTCATGTTCAGGTTGTGCGCCACGCGTTGCGTCATGTCGCCGTTGACGTAGACCTCCTCGATCTGCGTGAGGCCACGCCACAGCCGGTCGCGCAGCATGCGGATGCGCTCGATCTCGGTCGGCATCTCCAGCCGCGCCAGACGAAACGCCTCGCCGATGCCGACGATCTGGTGCGTGGGCAGCGTGCCCGAGCGCAGGCCGCGCTCGTGCCCGCCGCCGTGCATCTGCGCTTCCAGCCGCACACGCGGCTTGCGCCGCACGTACAGCGCGCCCACGCCCTTCGGCCCGTAGGTCTTGTGCGCGGAGAACGACATCAGATCGACCTTCAACTGCGCCAGATCGATCGGCAGCTTGCCGGTGGCCTGCGCCGCGTCGACGTGAAAGACGATGCCGCGCTCGCGGCAGATCTCGCCGATCGTCGCCACGTCCTGGATCACGCCGATCTCGTTGTTGACCAGCATCGCCGACACGCAGATCGTGTCCGGGCGCAGCGCGGCACGGAAGGCATCCAAGTCGAGCAGACCGTCCTCACGTACGTCCAGATAGGCGACCTCGTAACCCTCGCGCTCCAGCTCGCGCATCGTGTCGAGCGTGGCCTTGTGCTCGGTCTTCACCGTGATCAGGTGCCGGCCCTTGTCCTTGTAGAAATGCGCGGCACCCTTGAGCGCCAGGTTGATCGACTCGGTCGCACCCGAAGTCCAGACGATCTCGCGCGGGTCGGCGTTGACGAGCGCGGCCACCTGCTCGCGCGCGTCCTCGACCGCCTTTTCGGCCTCCCAACCAAAGGGGTGGCTGCGCGAGGCAGGGTTGCCGAAGTGCTCGTACAGCCAGGGCACCATCTTGTCCACGACGCGCGGATCGACCGGCGTCGTCGCGGAGTAGTCGAGGTAAAGCGGCAGTTTCATCGCAGGGCTCCCATCGGTGCCGGCACGTCGCCGATACGCAAAGCGCGGCCGCGCGAGTCGAGCATCACGCTCGGGCTGGCGACCCGCTGACTCTGCTTGTTGCGCTGTTCGTCGGCCAGGTCTTGCAGCGTCACGGAGTCCAGATAATCGACGATCACGCGGTTCAGGCTCGCCCACAGGTCGTGCGTCATGCAGCGCTGCTCTTCAGGGGTGCAGTTTTCCTTGCCGCCGCAGCTGGTGGCGTCGAGTGGTTCGTCGACGGCGTAGATGATGTCGGCCACCGAGATTTCCTTCAGCGGCCGGCCCACCTTGTAGCCGCCGCCGGGGCCGCGCGTACTGGCGACGAGTTCGTGCCGGCGCAGTTTGCCGAACAGTTGCTCCAGGTAGGAGAGCGAAATGCGCTGCCGTTGGCTGATGCTCGCCAGCGTCACGGGACCGTGGTGCTGGCGCAGCGCCAAGTCGATCATCGCCGTCACGGCGAAGCGCCCTTTGGTGGTCAGTCTCATGGTCGGTGCCTTATGCAACCCGCCGAGCGGGCAAATCCGAGTAACGCGGTCGGGATACTAGGCTATCCGACAAAAACAGTCAACTTCTCTCGTGCGGACAAAAGAAAAGCGCCGCGGGCTGCGCGGCGCTTCGCTGTGGCGGGCCGCGGCGTTTACGCGGCGGCGTACATCGTGGCGCGCTTGCGCACGACGTCGAGCAGGCCCTGGCAGGCGTCTTCGACGTAGTCGAGCACGGTGTTGAAGCCCTCGGGCCCGTCGTAGTACGGGTCGGGCACGGTGGCGGCGTCGTGCTCGCCGGCGTAACGCATCAACAGGTGCAGCTTGTGCTTGTACTGGCGCGGGCACTGCTGCTGCAGCAGCGCGAGGTTCTCCCAGTCCATCGCCAGGATGAGGTCGAACTTGCGGAAGTCGTCCTGCGTGACCTGACGCGCGCGCAGATCGCCGATGGTGTAGCCGCGGCGGGACGCGGCTTCGACCGCGCGCTGATCGGGCGGCTCGCCCACGTGGTAGGCGTGCGTGCCGGCCGACTCGATGACGACGGCATCGTCGATGCCGGCGTCCGCGACCATCTTGCGGAACACGCCTTGCGCCGTGGGCGAGCGGCAAATGTTGCCCATGCAAACGAAGAGCACCTTGGTCATGATCGTCACGCGCCTTTCTTTTCGGGCCCGCGTTCAGCTGCCCGCTCTATAGCCCCTGGCGGGATCGCCGCCGGAAGCTGGTTCTAGGTCGATACAAAGTCAAAACGTTCCCAAATCCGCCGAGCGGCGCTCATGCCGCCTTGCCGCCGACGAGCGGCACCACATTGCCGCTGCCGCCGCCAAAGACCTGCTCGCGCAGCGCAGCCAACTGGTCGCGCACGCGGGCAGCCTTCTCGAACTCCAGATTCTTGGCGTGCTCGAACATCTGCTTTTCGAGCCGCTTGATCTCGCGCGCCACCTGCTTCTCGGACATCGTCTCGTAGTTGGCGGCGCCGGCGACGGCTTTCAACTCGCTCTTGGCCGGGTCGAACACGCCGTCGATCAGCTCGCGCACTTCCTTGTGCACACCGCGCGGTTCGATGCCATGCACGCGGTTGTATTCGGTCTGCCTGGCGCGCCGGCGGTCGGTTTCGCCGATGGCGGCCTGCATCGAGTCCGTCACCACGTCCGCGTACAGGATCGCCTTGCCGTTCAGGTTGCGCGCCGCCCGGCCGATGGTCTGGATCAGCGAGCGCGCCGAGCGCAGGAAGCCCTCTTTGTCGGCATCCATGATCGCCACCAGCGATACCTCGGGCAGATCCAGCCCCTCGCGCAGCAGGTTGATGCCGACCAGCACGTCGAAGACGCCGGCACGCAGGTCGCGGATGATCTCCACCCGCTCGACCGTGTCCACGTCCGAGTGCAGGTAGCGCACCTTGACGCCATGCTCGTCGAGGAAGGCGGTCAGGTCCTCGGCCATGCGCTTGGTGAGTGTGGTGATCAGCACGCGCTCGCGGCGCGCCACGCGCAGCGCGATCTCGGACAGCACGTCGTCCACCTGAGTGCGCGCGGGGCGCACTTCCAGTTGCGGATCGACCAAGCCCGTCGGCCGCACCACCTGCTCGACGATCTGCGAGCTGCGCTCGCGCTCGAAGTCGGCCGGCGTGGCCGAGACGAAGATGCAGCGGCGCATCTTGCGCTCGAATTCGTCGAAGCGCAGCGGCCGGTTGTCCAGCGCCGAGGGCAGGCGGAAGCCGAACTCGACCAGCGTTTCCTTGCGCGCGCGGTCGCCGCGGTACATGCCGCCCAGTTGCGGGATGGTGACGTGCGACTCGTCGATCACCATCAGCGCGTCCGCCGGCAGGTAGTCGATAAGGGTAGGAGGCGGCTCGCCGGGCATCGCGCCGGACAAGTGCCGTGTGTAGTTCTCGATGCCCTTGCAGAAGCCCAGCTCACCCATCATTTCGAGGTCGAAGCGGGTACGCTGCTCCAGCCGCTGCGCTTCGACCAGCTTGCCGGCGGCCACCAGTTCCGCCAGCCGGTCTTTCAACTCAACCTTGATCGTCTCGATCGCCCGCAGCACCGTCTCGCGCGGTGTCACGTAGTGCGAAGACGGATAGACCGTGAAGCGCGGCAGCTTCTGCCGGATGCGGCCGGTCAGCGGGTCGAAGAGTTGCAGGCTGTCGATTTCGTCGTCGAGCAACTCGACGCGCACGGCGAGCTCCGCGTGCTCGGCCGGGAAGATGTCGATCGTGTCGCCGCGCACGCGGAAAGTGCCGCGCAGAAACTCGGTCTCGTTACGGCGGTACTGCATCGCCGTGAGCCGCGCGATCAGATCGCGCTGGCTCATCCGGTCGTGCACACGCAGCGTCAGCACCATCGCGTGGTAGTCGGACGGGTTGCCGATTCCGTAAATGGCGGAGACCGTGGCGACGATCACCGCATCGCGCCGCTCCAGCAGGCTCTTGGTCGCCGACAGCCGCATCTGCTCGATGTGCTCGTTGATGCTGCTGTCCTTCTCGATGTACAGGTCGCGCGAAGGCACGTAGGCCTCGGGCTGGTAGTAGTCGTAATAGGAGACGAAGTACTCGACCGCGTTGTTGGGAAAGAACTCGCGCATTTCCGAGTACAACTGCGCGGCCAGCGTTTTGTTGGGCGCCAGCACCAGCGTGGGCGCGCCCATGCGCGCGATCACCTGCGCCAGCGTGTAGGTCTTGCCCGACCCTGTCACTCCGAGCAGGGTCTGCGCCGCGAGACCGTCGTTCAGCCCTTCTGTGAGGCGTGCGATCGCCTGCGGCTGATCCCCGGCGGGAGCAAACGGCTCGTGCAGTTCGAACGGCGAGTTGGGAAAGCTGACCGGCATGGTGGGCTATTGCACCGCAACAGGCCGCGATTCTAGGTGGCGAGGCCGGAAAATCCTAGGACTTTTTGCAGAGACTTATGTCACACGTTCAAACAAATCAACAAGTTGCATCGATTGTGACCAGATGTGACGCGGGGCCGATCAGCCGTTCGGGTTGAACGGCTTGCCGAGCGAGGCCGGCATGTTCAGCCGTATCCAGCGCGGGTTGCGCGAGATCAGTGCCAGCACGACGATGGTCGCCAGATACGGCGTCATCGACAGCCATTGCGGGGGAATCTGCACTCCGGCGCCTTGCAGGTTGAGTTGCAGCATGCTGACCCCGCCAAAGAGATACGCACCGGCAACGAGCCGTGCCGGTCGCCAGGTGGCAAACACCACCAAGGCAAGCGCGATCCAGCCGCGGCCCGCCACCATCCCTTCGGCCCACAGCGGCGTGTACACGGTCGAGAGATACGCGCCCGCCAACCCCGCGCAGGCCCCGCCGAAAAGCACCGCCGCGAGCCGGATCAGCCGCACCGGATAACCGAGTGCGTGCGCCGACTCCGGCGACTCGCCGACCGCGCGCAGCACCAGCCCGCCGCGCGTGCGGAACAGGAACCACCATAGCAACACCACCAGCAGCCACGACAAATAGACCATCGCGTGGTAGCCGAACAGCATCGGCCCGAGCAGCGGAATCTCTGCCAACGCGCCTAGGCCATCCGGCGACCGCGCTGGCAGGCTTTCGCCCGAGTACGGCAGCCCGATAAAGGCGGACACGCCCGCGCCAAAGAGCGCCAGTGCCAGCCCGGTCGCGTACTGGTTCGTGTGCAGCCCGAGCGCCAGCAGCGCGAACATCGCCCCCAGCAACATGCCGACACCGGCCCCGGCGACGAAGCCCAGCCCGTAACTGCCGGTCGCGTGCACCGTGGCGAAGCCGACGACGGCGGCGACCAGCATCATCCCTTCGATACCGAGGTTGACCACCCCGCTGCGCTCGCAGATGAGAATGCCGGTAGCCGCCAGCAGCAGCGGCGTGCCGGCGTTGAGCGCGGCGGCGATCAGTTGGGCAAGCGCTTCCATTGCACGCGATAGGTGATGAAGGTGTCGCAGGCGAGCAGGAAGAAGAGCAGCAGCCCCTGGTACACGCCGGTCAACGACGACGGCAGGCCGAGCCGCGATTGCGACAGCTCGCCGCCCACGTAGAAAAGCGCCATCAACACGCCGGCCGCCACCACGCCGAGCGGATGCAGGCGGCCGACAAAGGCGACGATGATCGCCGCAAAGCCGTACCCGGGCGAGATTGCGGGGGTCAACTGCCCGACCGGTCCGGCCGCCTCGGCGGCACCGGCGATGCCGGCCAGAGCGCCGGAGACGAGCAGCGTGAACCAGAGAATCTGCCGTTGCGAGAAGCCCGCGTAGCGCGCCGCCAGCGGCGCCAGACCGGCCACCTTCAACTGGAAGCCGATGAACCCACGCGCCAGCAGCAGCCACGCGATCACCGCCGCCAGCAGCGACAGCGCAAACCCCAGGTGCAGCCGGGTGCCTTCGAGCAGCAGCGGCATCCGCGCCGCCCGCTCGAAGAGCGCGCTTTGCGGAAAGCCCATCCCCGCCGGGTCGCGCCACGGCCCGTGCACCAGGTAAGACAGCAGCAGTTGCGCCACGTACACCAGCATCAGGCTGACGAGGATTTCGTTGGCGTTGAAGCGGTCCTTCAGCCAAGCGGTAATCGCCGCCCAAGCCATGCCGCCGAGGGCAGCCGCCACCAGCACGGCCATCACCATTTCGCCGCCGCTGGCGCGGGTGGCAAGCAGCGCCACGCCGCCGCCCGCAATCGCGCCGGCGATCAACTGACCCTCGGCGCCGATGTTCCACACGTTGGCGCGGAAGCACAGCGCCAGGCCCACGCCGCAGAGAATGAGCGGGGTGGCCTTGAGCAGCACCTCGGACACGCCGCGCAGCGACGACAGCGGCTGGATGAAAAACACCGCCACCGCCTGCCAAGGGCTCTTGCCGAGCGCAGCGAAGAGCACCATGCCGCACAGCACGGTCAGCGCGAGGGCGACGACGGGCGACAGCCAGGTCGCCACGCGCGAGGGCGTTGGCCGGGGGATCAGCGCGAAGGGAAGCGACATGAGCCACTCCGAACACACACGTACGCGCGATGTGACCGCTCAGCCCCATTGCAGCGGTCTTCCCTCACCCCAACCCCTCTCCCGGCGGGAGAGGGGCTTTCGACCCTCTCCCCCCGGGCGAGGGTGGCCGCGTAGCGGCCGGGTGAGGGAAGACCGCCGCAACATTGCGACACAGCCGCGACTCGCTCGATCTCCAAGGACGCACGCATCATGCCGCTGCCCCTTCCCACCGCCCCGCCATCCACTGCCCCACCTGTGCCACCGACAGATCGCGCACTGGCAGCGCGGGCGACAGGCGGCGCTCGGCCATCACCATGATGCGATCACACAGCTCAAATAGTTCGTCGAGGTCTTCGGACACCACAAGCACCGCGCAGCCGCGCTCGCGCAGGCGGACCAGCGCGTTACGGATCGCCGCGGCCGCGCCCACGTCCACACCCCAGGTCGGCTGCGCGATCAGCAGCATCTTGGGCACACCCTCGATCTCGCGGCCGACGATGAACTTCTGCAAGTTGCCGCCCGACAGGCTGCGCGCCTGCGCCTCCACACCACCTGCCTTGACGCCAAAGAGTTCGATCACCCGCGCGGCAAAGCGGCGCATCGCCGCCCAGCGGATCCAGCCGCGGCGGCGCAGGCCGTCGCCGGTCAACAGCACGTTCTCCGCGAGCGACAGCTCCGGCACCGAGCCGTGGCGCAGCCGCTCCTCGGGCACGTAACGCAGGCCCAGCGCGCGGCGCTGGCGCGGGCTGAACTGGCCGATCGGCTGGCCGTCGAAGGTGATGCGCGCGGCCGCGTCGGTCGCCTCGCCGGCCAGCAGCGTCATCAGCTCGCGCTGGCCGTTGCCGGAGATGCCGGCGATGCCGAGGATCTCGCCGCTGTGCACGGTAAACGCCAGCGGTGCCTTGCCGTGCGGCAAGTGCAGATGCTCGACCACCAGCCGCGGCGCGGCGGGAGGCGTCTCGTGCGCGGCGATCTGCGGCGGGTCGGCGCCGATCATCAGCCGCGCCAGGCTGTGCTCGGTCTCGGCGCGCGGATCGACGGTCGCCACCACCCGCCCGCCGCGCAGCACCGTGCAGCGGGTGGCGAGCGCGCGGATCTCGTGCAGCTTGTGGCTGATGAAGAGCACGCTCACGCCGTCCGCCGCCAGTTGCCGCAGCGTGGCAATCAGCGTGTCCACCGCCTGCGGGGTGAGCACCGAGGTCGGCTCATCGAGAATCAAGAGCTTCGGCTGCGCCAGCAGCGCTCGCAGGATTTCCACCCGCTGCCGCTCGCCCATCGACAGGTCGTGCACGCGCGCCTGCGACGGTACGTCCAGGCCGTAGCGAGCGGCCAGTTCGGTCATCCGCGCGGCGACCGTTGCCGGCGTCATGTCCGCACCCAGGCCGAGCGCGATGTTCTCCGCTACCGTCAGTGTGTCGAACAGCGCAAAGTGCTGGTGCACCATCGCGATGCCCAAGCGCCGCGCGGCCTTGGGGCTGTCGATCGCAACCACGCGGCCATCGAAGGCGATGCTGCCCGCGTCCGGCCGCACCTCGCCGCCGACGACCTTCATCAACGTGCTCTTGCCGGCGCCGTTTTCGCCGAGCAGCGCGTGCACTTCGCCCGGCGCGACTTCGAGCGACACCCGGTCGTTGGCGAGCACCGTCGGGTAACGCTTGACGATTTCGCGCAGGCTCAAGCGGCTGGTCATCGACGGCGATCGACGGGCGTGAAGACAGGAGCAGGGCAGCAGCTTACCGGCGCCGGCGCACTCTCGGCGCAGCTCATCGCGCCACCGGCGCGTAGTCGGTCGCCAAGCGCGAGGCCAGCAACGTCACCGGCTCCGGAAACCAGATCGAGTCGGCAGCCACGGCCTGTCCCTTGTCGAGCACGCGCCAGGCCACGCCCCGCTCGCGCATGAAGGCATCGTGCTCGGCGTTAACGCGCGCGATCTCTTCGGCCGACACCGCGCCGCCGGCACTGTGCAAACCGAGCCGCGCGCTGCGGGCGATCCACCGACGCGAGCCTCCGGCAAAGGCGGTCACGCATGCGCTGCTGCACTCGCCGCTCACCACCGTGTCGAGGCCACGCTCGGCGATCAACTGGCCGATGCGCAGCCCTTCCAGCGCTCGCCCACCCCGGCTGTCCAAACGCACCCAGCGCAACTCCGGGTGCGCGTCGAGCACGCGCCGCAGCGCCCGCTTGCTGCCGAACTCCAGGTCGCCGACGAGCACCGCTTCGCCGCGCGCCGCGTCCACCGTCACCTGCGCCGGCGCCGCCTTGCCACTGGCGATCGCCCAGACCTCGGGTGCATGGTGCCGGGCCGACTGAAACCACACCATCGCCGCCCAGCCGCAGGCCGCCACGCCGACGGCGGCGGCGAGCATCGACACCAGGCTGGAGCCACCTTGCGCCCTGTGCGCGGCCGCCGCACGGGCAACCCCGATGCCCCACCAGACGGCGCCGAGCATCAACGTGGACACTTCCGCAAGCCACAAGCCCGCGGACAACTCCGGCCGATCGGTGATGTCGACGCGCGCCTGCCCCCAGCGCAGCACGTTGAAGACCGCCCACACGATCGCGGCACCGACGATGACCGTGGTGCCCAGATGCAGCTCGCCCCGCCAGTGGCGGCGCCAGTAGCCGCGGCGCGGGCGCGCGGCAGCGGACTTGCGCGGCGCCGCCGCCATCGGCCGCGCCCGCTCCCGCAGTTGCCGCGGCGACGGCGGGTGCGGCGCCGCCATCAGGCGAGGCCGAGTTTCTGCGCCAG
The DNA here is from genome assembly GCA_046316025.1 of Betaproteobacteria bacterium. Taxonomy (GTDB): domain Bacteria; phylum Pseudomonadota; class Gammaproteobacteria; order Burkholderiales; family Burkholderiaceae_F; genus JAJTHJ01. The sequence continues at coordinate 18,166 of JBKCXU010000134.1, forward strand.
GCCGATGCGTTGCAGCTTGCCGGTCGCGCCCTTGGGAATCTCGTCCATGAAGATGAGCTTGCGCGGCACCTTGTAGTCGGCGAGCTTGGTGGCGACAAAGTCGCGCAGCTCGCGCTCGGTGGCGGCCTTGCCTTCGCGCAGCACGACGACGGCGGCGACATCCTCGCCCAGCTTGTCGTGCGGCACCGCAAAAGTCACCACCTGCGCCACGGCCGGGTGATCCATCAGCACTTCATCGACCTCGCGCGGCGA
>JBKCXU010000135.1:0-17277 GCA_046316025.1 Betaproteobacteria bacterium
GGCTGGTGCGGCTCGTGGCCGCAACCCGTCGAAAGAGACAACGGGCGCGCCCGCGGTCGGATGTGGCGAGCAAAAGCGGCACGCAGGACGCGCCCCGCTTTCGCTTACCCACTTGACAGGAGTCGGCTAATGGGTGGCCCCGTTAATTGGCCCGAAGTCCATGCAGCGCCGACCCAGTCTCGTGCGGGCTTTCTGGAAGCAGGCGGAACTCGATCTGGGACATGTCAAGTAATTACCGGAGTCTCAATAATTGCTAAGAACTTAGATGAAATTGAATTGCCGATTCCAACGCTTGGTGTAGTGGCACTGGTTGCCCGCTACTGGTCGGCTTAATCGGAAAGACCGTACGGGTAAAGCGACGCTGCCCTTCCGATTCCGTTTCAATGAATATGACGAAAGCAGACGCACCCGCAGGCACTTCAGAGGGACTGTACAGTGCCCGCTTGAACTCGTCTTCACCAGACATTGCATCAAAGTCTTTTTCAGTAACTAAGGTGTGCACGGCACCGGTTGTGACAGTTTGACCTGATTGACTAGCGGCTAAAGCGCCTAAAGGACCACCCAAGACGCCACTGATAAGCTGACGTTTCGAATTTTCATAAACAACAAAATGACGTATTTTCGTCACCGGCACAGGCTTTGTGCCATACTTTTCTTGCAAGCGGTGAGCAAGAAGTCGAGGACCGCTTGGTTCGGTGAGATTCTGATTGACACGCCAAATTCCATATTTTTCGCTAGTGATCAAATAACTAAAAATCTCCACCGTCCCCTCAGTCTTTGGGCGAACATCCTGAACTGGAGTCTGGGCGGATGATGCTAGGTTGTCCACCGGAATCACTACAGGTCCAGTCGCACAACCAGTAATGGAAAGTGCCAAGATGATAAAGAAAACTAAGCGCATGTAATTTCCTTAACTGAGGAGATTAGAATTCATGTAAATCACAGCTGTGCACAAAGCGGCACCCAATACCGAACAGATCAACCCGCCGCTGCCCGCGTAGTCTTGATCGCACTTAGTACCGCCCTAGCCGCCACCGGCACCGGCGTCCCCGGCCCGAACACCGCGGCCACGCCGGCCTGCTCCAGAAACTCGTAGTCCTGCCGCGGCACCACGCCGCCGACGACGACCACAACGTCGTCCGCGCCCTGCGCACGCAACGCGGCGATGAGTTGCGGGACGAGAGTCTTGTGGCCGGCAGCCAGCGTGGACACGCCCACGGCGTGCACGTCGTTTTCGATCGCCTGGCGCGCGGCTTCTTCGGGGGTCTGGAAGAGCGGCCCCACGTCCACGTCGAAGCCCAGGTCGGCAAACGCGGTGGCGATCACCTTGGCGCCACGGTCGTGACCGTCCTGCCCGACCTTGGCGATCATGATCCGCGGGCGGCGGCCTTCCTGCGCGGCGAATTGCTCGATCTCACTGCGCAGCGCCTGCCAGTCGGCATCCTGCTCGAAACTCGCTCCGTAAACACCGCTCACGGTCTGCCCCGCTGCCTGATGGCGGCCCCAAACACTCTCCAGCGCCGCGCTGATTTCGCCCACCGTGGCGCGCACGCGCACGGCCTTGATCGACAGATCCAGCAAATTGCCCTGCCCGCTCTGCGCCGCGGCAGTCAGCGCGGCCAGCGCCGCTTCGACCGCCTCGCCGTCGCGCTGGGCGCGCACCGCGCCTAGTCGTTCGATCTGCGAATCGCGTACCGCGCTGTTGTCGATCTCGCGCGTCTCCAGCGCGGCCTCCTGCGCGAGCTTGTACTTGTTGACGCCGACGATCACGTCCTCACCGCGGTCGATGCGCGCCTGCTTCTCGGCCGCGCAGGCTTCGATCTTGAGCTTGGCCCAGCCGGACTGCACCGCCTGCGTCATGCCGCCCATCGCCTCGACCTCTTCGATCAGCGCCCAGGCCCGGTCGGCCATGTCCTGCGTGAGCTTTTCCATCAGGTAGGAGCCGGCCCAGGGGTCGATCACCTTGCTGATGTGGGTCTCTTCTTGCAGGATCAGTTGCGTGTTGCGGGCGATGCGGGCGGAGAAGTCGGTGGGCAGCGCAATGGCCTCGTCGAACGAATTGGTGTGCAGCGACTGCGTGCCGCCGAACACCGCGGCCATCGCCTCAACCGCGGTTCGCACGATGTTGTTGTACGGGTCCTGCTCGGTCAGCGACCAGCCGGAGGTCTGGCAATGCGTGCGCAGCATCAGCGACTTGGGGTTCTTGGGCGCGAACTCGCTCATGATCCGCCACCACAGCAGGCGCGCAGCGCGCAGCTTGGCGACCTCAAGATAGAAGTTCATGCCGATGGCGAAGAAGAACGACAGCCGCCCGGCAAACTCGTCCACGTCCAGCCCGCGCGCGAGTGCTGCGCGCACGTACTCGCGGCCGTCGGCCAGCGTGAAGGCCAGTTCCAGCGCCTGCGTGGCGCCGGCTTCCTGCATGTGATAGCCGGAGATCGAAATCGAGTTGAAGCGCGGCATGTGGCGCGCCGTGTACTCGATGATGTCGGCCACGATCCGCATCGACGGCTCGGGCGGATAGATGTAGGTGTTGCGGACCAGGAACTCCTTGAGGATGTCGTTCTGGATCGTGCCGGCGAGATGCGCCTGCGCGACCCCCTGCTCCTCGGCGGCGACCACATAGCCGGCCAGCACCGGCAGCACGGCGCCGTTCATCGTCATCGACACCGACACGCGGTCGAGGGATATGCCGTCGAACAGAATCTTCATGTCCTCCACGGAGTCGATCGCCACGCCGGCCTTGCCCACGTCGCCCTCCACGCGCGGATGGTCGGAGTCGTAGCCGCGGTGGGTGGCCAGATCGAAGGCCACCGACACGCCCTGCCCGCCGCCGGCCAGGTTGCGGCGATAGAAGGCGTTGGATTCTTCCGCGGTGGAAAACCCCGCGTACTGGCGGATCGTCCACGGCCGCACCGCGTACATCGTCGGCTGCGGCCCGCGCACGAAGGGCGCAAAGCCCGGCAGCGTGTCCGCGTACGGCAAGCCCTGCGTGTCCGCCGCCGTGTACAGCGGCTTGACCGGAATGCCGTCGGGCGTGTGCCAGATAAGGTTATCGACCGAGCCGCCGGGGGCGGCTTTGGCGGCTGCCTTCTCCCAGTCTTGCAGGGTGGCGGGTTTGAAGGCGGGGCGATTGGAGTCGGGCATGGCGGGCTTTGCCTCGAATGAGGTCAACTCAGGCCCGATGATAGGCGCGACGGCAGCGGCGAAGCGCGCGACGCGTCACGCGCGATCGTCCCGACCGATGCTCGTCTCGAACTATGCAAGCTCGATCTTCAACTCGCGTCCCACGGCCCTCGCCGCGCGCTGCAAGGTCTGCAAGGTGACGGAAGTGTTATGCGGATCGAGCAGTCGGTCGACTTGCTGGCGACTGGTCTGCATGCGCTGCGCCATTGTGGTCTTGCTCAGACCACCCTGCTCCATCGCCTGCGCCACCTGCCAGGCGATGACTTCCTTGACCGCGGCAGCGGTCGTCTCGGCCGCGGTGCCTTGCTCGGTGAGGAAGTCGGAAAAGCGGGTGCCGACGTGTCGGTTCGTTCGTTTTCTCATGAGGACATCGTTCGTACTCGGTCGATCTCGCCGCAATCGTAGCGGCGGAGCGTCGCTGACCCGCCATTGCATTGCCGCCGTTCGATGTACGCCAACTTCGGTGGCGGGGTTCCGGTTTTGTGTCGCCGCTTGCCCTCACCCGGCGCTCCGCGCCACCCTCTCCCGCTTATGCGGGCGAGGTTTTTTCTCCCCTTGCCCGAATCAGCGGGAGAGGGGCTGGGGGTGAGGGCATGGGGCGTCGGCGCGCGTCGCTTCCTCAGTCGGCGCACATCGGCGTGAGCCGGGAAGTCAATCCCCAATCTGCTGCAACAGGTACAGGCGCTGGTAGATCCCGCCGCCAACTGCCATCAACTGCTCGTGCGTGCCCTGCTCGGCGAGGCGCCCATGGTTGAGCACGACGATGCTGTCGGCGGCGCGGATGGTGGACAGGCGGTGCGCGATGGCGATCACCGTGGTGTGCCCGCGCAACTCGGCGAGCGCCTGTTGCACGCGCTGCTCGGTCTCGCTGTCGATGCGCGAGGTGGCCTCGTCCAGAAACAGCACGCGCGGGCGGCCGGCCAGCGCCCGCGCCACCGCGAGCAGTTGCTTCTGCCCCGCCGACAGGCGGGCGCCGCCCTCGCCCAGCGGGGTGTCGTAGCCCTGCGGCAGCGACTCGATGAAATCTTGCGCGCGCGCGGCGCGGGCGGCGGCTTCGATGTCTGCCGCCGGCAGGCCGCGGCCCATGTCGATGTTTTCGCGCGCGCTGCCGGCGAGCAGGAACGGCTCCTGCGGCACCAGGCCCACCTGCGCGCGATAGTCGGCCTCACCGAGCGAGTCCAACGGCTGGCCGTCGAGTTCGATCGCCCCGCTTTGCGGCGCGTAGAAACGCAGCAGCAACGCCAGCAGCGTGGACTTGCCCGCGCCGGTGTGGCCGACGATGCCGTAGAAACCGCCGGCGGGCAGCACCAGCGTCAGATCGTGCAGCACGGGCCGGCGCGGGTCGTAGCCGAAGCTCAGGTTGCGTAGTTCGACCCGCCCCTGGCCGACGCGCCCGGCGCTCGTCGCCGCGGGTGCGACCGGCTCAGCCAGCAGCGTGTTGACGCGTGCGGCGGCGATCACCGCCTGCTGCAGCATCGAAAACTGCATCGTGATCTGGATCAGCGGCTCGATCACCCTGCCGATGTAGGTGACGAAGGCGTACAGGATGCCGACCTCCACCGCGCCCAGCTGCTGGATGCTGAAGCCCGCCACCACGGCGACGATCAGCAGCACGTTGAGCAGGTCGAGCATCGGCCGCAAGAGCCAGGCGTTGGCGCGGATCTCGCCCATCCGCGCGGCGTAATGCGCCTCGTTGATCTGCCCAAACTGCCCGGCGAAGCGGCCGGCGGCACCGGTAGCCTGCAACACCGCCATGCCGCCGATGCTTTCCGCCAGTTGCGCGTTGATGCGGCTGCGCAGCTCGCGCGCCTGCGCCACCGCGGCGGCCGAGAGCTTCTGGTAACCCAGCACCACCGCCACCGTAACCGGCAGCACAACGGCGACGAGCAGCATCAGGCGCCAGTCGAGCCAGGCCATCGCGATCAGCGCGCCAACCAGCACGGTCGCGCCTTGCAGCATCTCGAACAGCACCTGCACGTAGAGGCTCTTGACCTGCTCGGTGTCGTTGGTGATGCGGCTGACCAGCTGGCCGGTAATGGCGCGGTCGAAGTAGGCCATCGGCAACCGCAGCACGTGCGCGTAGACCTGCGTGCGCAACCGCTGCACCGAGCGCATGGCCAGCCCCGCCAGCCGCAGCAGCTGCACGTAGCGCAGCAGGCTGGCACTCCAGCCGGTCAGCAGCATGCCGCCCAACAGCATGGCGGCGAGCGTCCAGTCGAGCTGCCGCGGCAGCAGCACGTCGTCGATGAAGTGCTTGCCGAGGATCGGGCCGGCGGCTTCCAGCAGGCCGGCAAAGAACATCCACAGCGCCGCGCGCTTGAGCACGGGGAGGTCGGGCCGCGCGGCGCGCACGAGCAGCGCGAGCGCCTGCCGACGCTCGGCGGGTGCGGCGGGGCGGAGGTCGGATGGGGAGTCAGTCGCCACGGTCGCTTGTCCCGAATGTCGACGCCCCGGCCCTCACCCCCGGCCCCTCTGCCGCTGATTCGGGCGAGGGGAGCCAACCCACGCCCCCAACAAGCGGGGGCAGGCGTGGCGCCGCAGGCGCCGGGTGAGCGCGCCCTGCTGCCGGCGCGCTCTCGCCAGCCCCATCCAGCGACGCCTCCAACTGCTGATACCGCCACTGCGCCGCGTACCAACCATCGGCCGCCAGCAGTTGCTCGTGCGTGCCGCGCTCCACGAGGCGACCGGCCTTGAGCACGACGATGCAATCGGCATCGGCCACCGCCGACAGCCGGTGGCTGACGACGATCGCGGCGCGATCGCGGCGCGCCTCGCGCAGGTGTTGCAGGATGGCCGTCTCGGTGCCGGTATCGACGGCGGACAGCGCATCGTCGAGCAGCAGCAGTGGCGCCTCGGCCAGCAACGCCCGGGCGATCGCCACGCGCTGGCGCTGCCCGCCGGAGAGCGTCACGCCGCGCTCGCCGACGCGCGTGTCGTAGCCCGCCGGCAGCCGCTCGATGTCCTCGTGCAACGCGGCGAGCCGCGCCGCCTGCTCGATCTGCGCGCGCGTCGCGTCGGGCCGCGCCAGCGCGATGTTCTCGGCAATGCTGGCGGAAAACAGCACCGCCTCCTGCGGCACCCAAGCGACCGCCCCGTACAGCGCTGCCAACGTGTAGTCGGGCAGCGGCCTTCCGCCCCAGCGGATGACGCCCTGCGCCGGCTCGTAATGGCGCAGCAGCAGATGGATCAGCGTGGACTTGCCGCTGCCGGTCGGGCCGACCACGCCGAGCGTGTGGCCGGCCGGCAGTTCGAAGTCCACCTCGCTCAGGGCCGGCGCACTCTGGCCCGGGTAGGTGAAGCCGAGCGCCCCCACACGGATCGCGCCGCTCTCGATAGTCGCCACGGTGCCGGTGTCGGCGATGCTCGGCGGCTCGTCGAGCACCGGCTGCAGGCGCGTCCAGGCGGCCTTGCCGCGCTCGATCAGCGACAACACCCAGCCGGCCGCGAACATCGGCCAGATCAACTGACCAAGGTAGATCGTGAAGCTCGTCAACTGCCCGATCGTCAGCTCGCCCTGCCACACCAGCGCGCCGCCCACGCCAAGCGTCAGCAGATTGGCCGCCACCAGCGTCAGGCCGACCGCCGGCTCGTAGGCTGCCTCCCAGCGCTGCGCGTCGAAACTCGCCGCCGCCGCGCGCTCGACGCGCTGCGCGAACTCGCCTTCCACCTGCTTCTGCAAGCCCAGCGCGCGCAGCGTGCGCACGCCGGCCAGCGTCTCCTGCACGTGATCGTTGAGGTCTGAAAAGCGCGTGAGCGACGCGCGCCAGCCCTCGTGCACCCGGCGCGAGATGAAGAAGAAGGCAAGCCCCATCAGCGGAAACGGCAGCAGCGCCACCGCCGCCAGCCGCCAATCGACGCCCAGCGTCATCATGCCGACCACCACCACCAGCGTCAGCGTGCCGTCGAAGCCGGCGAGAAAGGCTTCGCCCGCGGCCATTTCGACCGCATCGACGTCGTTGGTGGCGCGCGCCATCAGGTCGCCGGTGCGGCTGCGCTGGAAAAACTGCGGCCCCTGCGCGGTGAGGCGCCGGTAGATCTGCACGCGCAGCTCGACGCCGAGCCGGTACGCCGCGGCAAAGAGCTTGAGCCGCCACGCCACTCGCAGCAGATAGATCACGACACCCGCGCCCACCAGCAGGCCGAGTTGCGCGGCGAGCGCCGCGCCGCCCAGTTGCCCCGCGACCAGGCCATCGACCAGATGCCCGACCTGCCGCGGTACCCAGACGATCAGCAGCGCGATCGCCGCCAGCATCGCCGCCGAGGACGCGTAAGCCGTCCAGTGACGCGCGATGAAGCCGGCGATCAGGCGATAGAGGGACATGCGTGAGGCGTTGCAAGACGGGGCGCGGATTCTAGGCGGCGCGGGTAGCATGCGTGCCACTCGCCGCCCGCAGAGACCCGCGATGAAAACGCTCACCGACCAGCTCGCCAACTACGCCGCCTACCACCGCGACCGACGCAACATCGCCACGCACTTCGTTGGCATCCCAATGATCGTGGTGGCCGTCGCCACGCTGCTCGCGCGGCCGGCGTGGACGGTCGGCGGCTGGCCGGTCTCCATGGCAACGCTGGTTACCCTGCTCACAGTCGTCTACTACCTTCGGCTCGACGGGCGCTTCGGCGCCGCGATGGCGCTGCTGATGGGCGCGGCGTTGGTGGCAGGCCAGTCGTTGGCAGCGCAAAGTACGGCGGTCTGGCTGACTGCGGGTATGGGCCTGTTCGTCGTCGGCTGGGTGTTCCAGTTCGTCGGCCACGTCTACGAGGGACGCAAGCCGGCTTTCGTGGACGATCTGATCGGCTTGATCGTCGGCCCGCTCTTCGTGGTGACCGAAGCGGCTTTCGCGCTCGGATTGCGCAGCGAAGTGCTGCGCGAGATCGAGGCTCGGGTTGGCCCAACGCGCGGCGCCCGTTCGCGGCCACAGCCCTCTTGAACGCTTCACCGCCCCGCATCGCCCCGCGATGAACCCTTTGCCGGACCGTACTTCGATCGAAGACGCCGCCCGCTTCGTGCACGCGGCGATGCCGCCGACGCCGCAATACGCGTGGCCGCTGCTGGCGCAGGCGCTGGGCACCGAGGTCTGGGTCAAGCATGAGAACCACACGCCCACCGGCGCGTTCAAGATTCGTGGCGGGTTGGTGTACTTCGACGGACTGGCGCGACGCGAGCCGCAGTGCCCCGGAGTGATCGGCGCCACGCGCGGCAATCACGGCCAAGCGATGGCGTTTGCCGCGCGCCGCGCCGGGCTGAGTTGCACGATCTACGTGCCGCACGGCAACTCGCGCGAGAAGAACGCCGCGATGCGCGCGCTCGGCGCGCAGCTGGTGGAGTTCGGCGACGACTTTCAGGCCGCGCGCGAAGAAGCGGCCCGCGTCGCCGAGCGCGGCGGGTTGCACTACGTGCCCTCCTTCCATCCCGACCTGGTGCGCGGGGTCGCGACTTACTGGGCGGAGTTCTTCAGTGCGGTACCCGACCTCGATTCCGTCTACGTGCCCATCGGCCAGGGCTCGGGCATCAACGCCTGTGCCGCCGCGCGCAACGCCTATGCCCCGCGCACGCGCATCGTCGGCGTGGTGTCCGCGCACGCGCCGTGCTACGCGCTGTCCTTTGCCGTCGGCCGGGTGGTCGAAGCACCGGTTGCCACGCAGATCGCCGACGGTATGGCCTGCCGGTTGCCGGATGCGGAGTCGCTGGAGACGATCCGCCGCGAGGTCGAGCGCATCGTGCAGGTGACCGACGCCGAGCTTGCCGCCGCGATGCGCCTGCTGTACACCGCCACCCACAACGTCGCCGAAGGCGCCGGCGCCGCGCCGCTCGCCGCCGCGTGGCAGGATCGCACCACGCTTGCCGGCCAGCGCGTCGGCCTGCCGCTCACTGGCGGCAACGTCGATGCCGATGTCTTTGCGCGCGTGCTGCAAGGCACCGCACCCCAAGGAGAAACGCCATGAACGCCCCCCGCGACCTGCCCCCCGCCCGCCTGCGCCCGGCGCAGCGCGCCGCCCGCTTGAAGGGTTCGGTGATCCGCGAGATCCTCAAGCTCACGCAGGGCGCGGACGTGATCTCGCTAGCCGGCGGGCTGCCGTCGCCGCTGTCGTTTCCGGTGCCGGAGTTGCGTGCCGCGTTCGACGCGGTGTTGCGCGACGACGGTGCGGCCGCGCTGCAATACAGTTCGACCGAGGGCGACGCACGCCTGCGCGAGTGGATCGCAGCGCGCGAGACCGCGCGCGGCGTGCCGACCACCGCCGACGAGGTATTGATCGTCGCCGGCTCGCAGCAGGCGCTCGATCTGCTCGGCAAGGCGTTTGCCGAGCCCGGTGCGCCGTTGCTGGTCGAAGCGCCCTCCTACCTCGGCGCCTTGCAGGCGTTCTCGGTCTACGAACCGACCTTCCGCACCCTGCCCACCGACGACGCAGGCTTCGACCCGCGGGCGATCGACGCCGCGGTCGCCGCCGACGCGCGGCTGCTGTACGCGATGCCCAACTTCCAGAACCCGACCGGCCGCACGCTGTCGGCCGAGCGGCGTGCGTTGCTGGCGCAGGCCGCGCGCGACCACGACCTTTGGCTGGTCGAGGACGATCCCTACGGCGAACTCTGGTACGAGCAGGCGCCGCCGCCGTCGCTGCGCGCCTGGGCACGGGAGCGGACGATCCGCTTGTCGTCGTTTTCCAAGGTGCTGGCGCCCGGGCTGCGGCTGGGCTACGTAATCGCACCGGCCGAGTGCATCGAACTGCTGGAGCGCCTGAAGCAGGCCACCGACCTGTGCACCGCCACGCTGACGCAGCGCGCCGCCGCGCAAGTGCTGGCCAGCGGGCTGATGGACACGCACCTGCCGCGCATCCGCGCGCTGTATGCCGCGCAAGCGCAGGTGATGCTCGACGCGCTGGCCGAACACATGCCGCCCGGCGTGCAGTGGACGCGCCCCACGGGCGGCATGTTCGTCTGGCTGCAACTGCCCGCCGCGCTCGATGCGATGGCGCTGCTGCGCCCGGCCATCGCCCACGGCGTGGCCTTCGTCCCCGGCGAGCCGTTCTACGCCCTCGAGCCGATACGCAACACGCTGCGGCTGTCGTTCGTCACGGTGCCGGCGGAGAAGATTCGCCAAGGGGTGGCCACGCTCGCGGGCTTGATCGCCGAAGCGGCCGCCTGACCATGCTGCGACTGTGGGGTCGGCTGTCGTCGATCAACGTGCGCAAGGTGGAGTGGGCGGCGCGCGAAGTCGGAGTGCCTTTCGAGCGCATCGACGCCGGCGGCAGCTACGGCGGGCTGGATACGCCCGCGGCGCTCGCCCGCAACCCGAACCGGATGATCCCGGTGCTGGACGACGATGGCTTCGTCCTGTGGGAATCCAACGCGATCGTCCGTTATCTGTGCGCGCGGTATGCGCCGGACCGGCTCTATCCGCTCGATCTGAAGCGGCGTTTCGACGCCGAGCGCTGGATGGACTGGCAGCAGACTACGCTGAACCCCGCCGGCCGCGGCGCCTTCATGCAATTGATCCGCACGCCGGCCGAGCGGCGCGACGCGACGGCGGTCGAGGCTTCGCGCGCCGCGACCGAGCCCCTGCTTGTGCTGCTGGATCGCCACTTGGCCGGCCGTCGTTTCGTCGCGGGCGAGGACTTCACGATGGCCGACATCCCCGTCGGTTGCGAGGTGCACCGCTGGTTCAACTTGCCGCTGGCGCGACCCGCGCTGCCGAACCTGTACCGCTGGTACGGAGAACTACGCGAGCGCCCGGCCGCGACGGTGCTCGCGATCGCGTTGTCGTAGGCACAGCGAGCGTGAGCCAAACTCCGGCGCATCCCGAAGCCACCGGCCTCGCCCTCGGCCTGCTGGGGGTGCTCGCCTTCAGCCTGACGCTGCCGATGACGCGCTTTGCCGTGCAGCAGTTGGACCCGTGGTTTCTCGCCTTCGCGCGGATGGCGGGCGCGGGGCTGATCTCCGCCCTGCTGCTGCTCGCCCTGCGCGCGCGCTGGCCGCAACGCGCGGACTTGCCGCTGCTGGCCGCGTGCATCGGCGGCATCGTCGTGGGCTTTCCGCTGCTCACCTCGCTGGCGATGAAGACGGTGCCGGCCAACCACGGCGCGGTGGTGATCGGCACGCTGCCCCTGGCCACTGCGCTGGTGGCCGCGCTGTGGTTCGGCGAGCGGCAGCCGGCGCGCTTCTGGATTTGCGCGGCCGCGGGCGCCTTGCTGGTGGCGATCTTCACGCTACGCGACGGCGGCGCGGAGCTGGCCGCCGGCGACTGGGCGCTGCTCGGCGCCGTGGCCACGAGCGCCGTCGGCTACGCGGCGGGCGCGCGGCTGGCGCAGCGGCTGGGCGGCATCCGCGTGATTCTGTGGACGCTGGCGCTGGCGCTGCCGCTGACGGCGCCGGTGGCTCTCGCGCTCACTCTCGCCGCCGCGCCGCGCGCCGATGCGCTGCACTGGGGTGCGTTTGCCTACGTGACGCTGGTGTCGCAACTGGCCGGCTTCTTTGCCTGGTACAACGGGCTGGCGATCGGCGGCATCGCCCGCGTCGGCCAGGTGCAACTGCTGCAAGTATTTTTCACCATCGCCTTTGCCGGGCTGCTGTTCGGCGAAGCCGTGGCCCCGTCCACCTGGCTCTTTGCGCTGGCGGTCGCGGCCACCATCGCGCTCGGCCGCGGCCGGCCACGCCCCGCTCTCGCCCAGGAGACGAAATGAAAGAACGCCGCTTTGCCCAGATCGACGTGTTCACCGCCACGCCGTACTACGGCAATCCGCTGGCCGTCGTGCTCGATGGCGACGGACTGGACGAGACCGAGATGCGCCGCTTTGCGCGCTGGACCAACCTGTCGGAGACGACCTTTCTGCTACCGCCGACGCAGCCCGGCGCGGACTACCGGGTACGCATCTTCACGCCTGCCCGCGAGCTGCCGTTTGCCGGGCACCCGACGCTGGGCTCCTGTCACGCCTGGCTGGCAGCGGGCGGCAAACCGCACTCGGCGGACACTGTGGTGCAGGAATGCGCCGCGGGGCTGGTGCGCATCAGCCGCGATGGCGCGCGGCTCGCGTTCGCTGCGCCGCCGCTCGTGCGCACCGGTCCGGCCGACGAACCCACGCTCACGCGCGTAGCCGCCGCGCTGGGGATCGACCGCGCGGAAGTCGTCCACCACCAATGGGTGGATAACGGCCCCGGCTGGGTCGCGGTGATGCTCCCAAGCGTCGAGCGCGTGCTCGCGCTGCGGCCGGACAGCGCACGACTGGGCGATCTCAAGGTCGGCGTCATCGGCCCGCATCCGGCCGGCGCCGAATGCGCGTTCGAGGTGCGCGCCTTCATCAACTTCAACGGCAGCTTGGTGGAAGACCCGGTCACCGGCAGTCTCAACGCAGGGCTGGCGCAGTGGCTGATCGGCGCCGGTCGAGCGCCGCCCTCCTACGTCGCGGCACAGGGCGCCGCGCTCGGCCGCGCCGGCCGCGTGCACGTGGCGCGCGACGGCGCGGATGTCTGGATCGGTGGCGACAGCGTGACTTGCGTGCAGGGCCGCGTGGCGCTGTGATCTACGGCGCAACGATCGGCACGCCACCAACCTTGCCCGCGCGTAGAAGCTGCCGGTCGAAGGTCGCAAACCGATCCGCGGCGCCGGCCAGCGCGAGGTGGAGCGCATCCGCAAAGTCCATGCCCTCAGCGTGCCGATCCAGCGCGCGCAAGACGGCGTCCGGCTCCGCCACCTCGACACCCGGCAGGCCGAGCAACAGATGCAACAGCCGGTTGATCTGCGTGCGCTCCAGCTCATAGGCGCCGCGCAGGACCCATTCGGTCTCAAGCAAGACCGTCACCGGGATGAAGACCGGGCCGCGCTCGAACAAAGCGGTGGCCCGGCGCGCCTGCGCCCCGTCGTCGGCGACCAGCAGCCGGACGACAACGTTGGTATCGACCGCGATCATCGCCGGCGACGCGCTCGGCGCTGCGCCTCGGCGACGACGGCCGCGTCCATGTCCTCGACCGTGCGCGCCGGGCCGCGATAGCCGGCAGCGCCGGCCACCTGCTTGAGCGTGCTCGGCGCAAACGGCTTGACCGGCCGCAGCAAGACACCGTCCGCCGTCTCTTCGACCGCAAAACAAGTACCGGCCGTCCAGCGGCGCGCCGTGCGCAGCGCGCTCGGCAGCACGATTTGGCCTTTACTCGACAGTCGGGTGGTGGTCATGGCTCGCCTCGGTTTGCAGGTAAGGCAATTGTAAGACCCGCGGCGACCACCTCAGAAGAGCGCGCGGCCCAACGTGGCCACCGCGATGGTGACGATGCCGAGCACCAGGTTGACCGCCACGAGCTTGCGGATCGCGTCGAGCTGCTTTGCGGCAGCGGGCCATTGCTCGACCGCCACCGCGGCGCGCAAACGCCGATAGGCCAGCAGCCGGATCACCGCGAAAATCGCGATCATCGCCACCCCAAGCGCAAACATCAGATGCACCGACGGGTGCAGCGCCGAAAACGTCCGCGCGCCGAACATCATCGCCAGCCCCGAACCGAGCACCGCAAAGACGGCCGCAACCACCCAGTCGAAGAAGCGCCCGAGCGCCGCAGTCATCAGCGGCAGCCGCTGCGGCGGCGGCAGCAGCGCCACCGCGGCCGGCCGCACCGCGAAGTGCATCGTGAACATCCCGCCGACCCAGAGGGTCGAGGCCAGGATGTGGATGAAGAGCATCAGTGCGTAGGTGGTCATCGGCATGACTCCGTTTGGAAGTGTTCGTCGTTCGCACGCAAGCGGGAGTCCAGTCCTTGGCCGCGACCGGCTGGAGTCCCGCTGGCGCGGGAACGACGCGGTGCTTATTGTGGCTTGCGCCGCGCGATCGCGGTCACCTTCAGTTTGCTCGCCACCAGCTTGCCCTTGCGGGCGCGGTGGCCGTGATACTCGGCGAGCTTGTCGCGACCGAGTGCCACCTCGACCGGCTTGCCACCGCGGCCGGTGCCGCTGACGCCCACGCCACTGTCGTCGCACGGCAGCGCGGCGAGCAAGGCTTCTCCATCGTCCAGCCCCATCAGGATCACGCCGCGCCCGCCGCCGGTCAGCGTCTTGCCTTCGGCGGCATCGAACACGAGCAGCCGGCCGTTGGCCGACAGGCAGGCGATGAGCCGGTCGCGCTCGGGGTCGAAGGGCTGCGGGCGCAGCGGCTCCGCGCCCTCGTCCACCGTGATGAACTGCTTGCCGCCGCGCTGGCGCGACAGCAGATCGCCGAGCGTGCAGGCAAAGCCGGTGCCGGCGCTGGTGGCGAGCAGCTGCGCGGTGTTGGCCGCGCCCGCCGCGTAGCCGACGATGCGCGTGCCGGCTTCCAGGTCGATCATCGACGTGACCGGCGCGCCATCGCCGCGCGCCGACGGCAACTGCGCCGCCGGCACCGCGTATACGCGCCCGTTGGAGCCAAAGGCCACCAGGTGATCGACGCTGCGGCACTCGTAGCCGCCATAGAGCGCATCGCCCGGCTTGAAGGTGAAAAGCGCCGCATCGTGACCATGCCCGCTGCGCGCGCGCACGTAACCCTTCTCGGAGACGATCACCGTCACCGGCTCCACCACCACCTGTGTTTGCACGGCCGCGCGCTCCGCCTCGGCGATCAGCGTGCGCCGCGCGTCGCCGTACTTTTTGGCATCTTCTTCGATCTCACGCACGACCTGCTTGCGCAGCGCGGCATCCGAGCCGAGGAGCTTGGCGAGCGCGGCCTCGTCCTTGCGCAGTTGCGCCAACTCTTGCTCGATCTTGATTCCCTCCAGCCGCGCCAACTGCCTTAGCCGGATCTCCAGAATGTCCTCGGCCTGCCGCTCGGAGAGTTTGAACACCCGCATCAGCTCGGGCTTCGGCTCGTCCGCATTGCGGATCACGCGGATCACCTCCTCGATCCGCAGCAGCACCGCCTGCCGGCCTTCGAGAATGTGGATGCGGTCGGCCACCTTGGCCAGCCGGTGCTGCGAGCGGCGACGCACCGTGTCCACGCGGACCTCGCCCCACTCGGTCAGGATCTCCAGCAGCGGCTTGCAGCGCGGGCGGCCATCGCGGCCGATCGTCACCAGATTGATCGGCGTGGACGACTCGAGACTCGTCTGCGCCAGCAGCAGGTTGACGAACTCCTGTCGATCGACCCTGGACGTGCGCGGCTCCAACACCAGCCGCACCGCGGCGTCCTTGCCCGACTCGTCGCGCACGCTGTCCAGCAACGACAGCACCAGCGCCTTGTTCTGCTGTTGCTCGGCGGTCAGGCTCTTCTTGCCGGCGCGCACCTTGGGGTTGGTCAGTTCCTCGATCTCCTCCAGCACTTTCTGCGTGGAGGTCGAAGGCGGCAACGCGGTGACCACCAGTTGCCACTGGCCGCGCGCCAGGTCCTCGAACTCGTAGCGCGCGCGCACCTTGACGCTGCCGCGCCCGCCGGAATAGATCTCGCGCAATTCGGTGGCCGGAGAAATGATCTGCCCGCCACCGGGAAAGTCCGGCCCCGGCAGCAGCGCACGCACTTCGTCGAGCGTGGCTTTTGGTTGTTGCAGCACCAACGCGGCGGCGGCGGCAACTTCGCGCAGGTTGTGCGGCGGAATCTCGGTGGCCATGCCGACCGCGATGCCGGAGGCGCCGTTCAACAGCACGAACGGCAGCCGCGCCGGCAGCAGCTTGGGCTCCTGGTACGAGCCGTCGTAGTTGGGGCGGAAGTCGACGGTGCCTTCGTCCAGCTCGTCGAGCAGCAGGCGGGCGATCGGCGACAGGCGCGCTTCGGTGTAGCGCATGGCCGCGGCACCGTCGCCGTCGCGGCTGCCGAAGTTTCCCTGGCCGTCGATCAGCGGGTAGCGCAGCGCGAAGTTCTGCGCCATCCGCACCAGCGCGTCGTAGGCGGCCTGGTCGCCGTGCGGGTGGTACTTGCCGAGCACGTCGCCCACCACGCGCGCGCTCTTGACCGGCTTCGCACCCGCCGCGAGACCCATCCGTTCCATCGAAAACAAGATGCGCCGCTGCACCGGCTTGCAGCCGTCGGCAACATCGGGCAGCGCGCGGCCCTTGACCACGCTCACCGCATAGTCGAGGTAGGCCTGCTGGGCAAAGCGCGCGAGCGTCAGCGCGTCGGGCGCGTCGCCGCTGCTGGTGAAGGAGAGGGATTGTTGTTCGTTCACTGTTGAGGGGATGATCGATGACGAATGATGATGGATGATGGGGTTGGCGTCGCGTTGTTGCCTTTGTCGCAGGCGCGTAGCGTCGTCATGGCCGCGCAGCGGCGTCGTCGGGCGGCGCAGCCGCCATCATGCTTCCTAGACGTCGACGTCGACCTCATTGCCGCGCTCCTCCAGCCACGCGCGGCGCTGCGCCGCTTCGCCGCGGCCCATCAGCATGGTCATGGTGACGGCGGTCTCGGCGGCGGCGAGGTCACCGAGCGTGACCGGCAACAGGCGCCGTGTGTCGGGGTTGAGTGTCGTCTCCCACAACTGCTCGGGACTCATCTCGCCCAGGCCCTTGAAGCGCGCGATGCTCCACACCGACTCGCGCACGCCCTCATCGGCCAGTTTGTCGAGCGTGGCCTGCAATTCGTCGTCGTCGAGGCAGTACAGCCGCCGCGCCGGCCGCTTGCCCGCGGCAGGCACATCGACGCGATAAAGCGGCGGCCGCGCGACGCACACGTGCCCGCGCGTGACCAGTTGCGGAAAGTGGCGGAAGAAGAGTGTCAGCAACAGCACCTGGATGTGCGAGCCGTCTACATCCGCATCGGCCAGGATGCAGACCTTGCCGTAGCGCAGGCTCGACCAATCGACCACGTCGTCCGGGCTGTGCGGGTCGATGCCCAGCGCCACCGCAATGTCGTGCACCTCGGCGTTGGCAAAGAGCCGGTCGCGTTCGACTTCCCAGGTGTTGAGCACCTTGCCGCGCAGCGGCAGCACGGCCTGGAACTCCTTGTCGCGGCCCATTTTGGCCGAGCCGCCGGCGGAGTCGCCTTCGACCAGAAAAATCTCGTTGCGCGCCAGGTCGGTGGACTCGCAGTCGGTGAGCTTGCCCGGCAGCACCGCCACGCCCGAGCTCTTGCGCTTTTCCACCTTCTGGCCGGCGCGCTGGCGGGTCTGCGCCGCCTTGATCGCCAGTTCGGCCAGCTTCTTGCCGTAGTCCACAT
>JBKCXU010000136.1:0-8852 GCA_046316025.1 Betaproteobacteria bacterium
ACACCGCGCCGGCGGCGGTGTCAGGACTGACTCCGGTCGAACTGACCGCCACCTATGCCACGGTGGGCAGCGCCAGCGACGTGACCGTGCGCGCCACGGTGACGGTGGTGCCGTAGCAGGGCGGCGGCGGGCTGCATCGACCAGCGGCCCGCCTATCATGCGGGTCGCCACGAACGGGAGGCTTCGCGGTGTCCTGGACCTTCGGTTACGTTTCAGAAATCGACTACACCTACGGCTACTACCGCGAGCTGGCGCCCGGGCTGCTGCAGCTCGCGCTGCTGTCGCGAGGGCATGCGCACCGCGCAGGTAAACCGTTGCGCTACCTGGAGCTGGGCTTTGGCCAGGGCCTTTCGCTGAACATCCACGCCGCGGCCTGTGAAGGCGAGTTCTGGGGTACCGACTTCAACCCGGCACAGGTGGCCAACGCGCGCGAACTGGCCGATGCGTCGGGGGCCGATCTGCGGCTGCTCGATCAGTCCTTCGCCGAGTTCGCCGCCCGCGCCGACTTGCCCGAGTTCGACGTGATCGCCCTGCACGGCATCTGGAGCTGGATTTCGGACGACAACCGCCGCGCCATCGTCGACATCGCGCGCCGCCGTCTGGCGGTGGGCGGTATTTTCTACGTCAGTTACAACTGCACGCCGGGTTGGTCGGCGGCGATGCCGCTGCGCCATCTGATGACCCTGCATGCGGAGCTCGCCAGCGGCGAAGCTCAGGGCATGATTCCGCGCATCGACGCCGCCGTTGCCTTCGCCCAGCAACTGGTCGACAACAACGCCGCGTACTTCCGCGCCAACCCCGGCGTGGCGCCGCGGCTGGCCAAGATCAAGGAGCAGAACCGGCACTACCTGGCGCACGAATACTTCAACGCCGACTGGGAGCCGATGCCGTTCTCGGCGTTGGCCGCGGCGCTCGAAGACGCCAAGCTGTCGTTCGCCGCCTCGGCCAGCCTGCTCGACCACGTCGATGCGATCAATCTGGCTCCGCCGTTACAGAAGATCGTCAACGGTATCGGCCACCCGGTGCTGCGCGAGAGTGTGCGCGACTACTGCGTCAACCAGCAGTTCCGGCGCGACCTCTGGGTCAAGGGCGCGCGTACCCTGACGGCGGCCGAGCAGATGGAGCGGTTGCGCGAACTGCGCTTTGCGCTGACCCTGCGCGCCGAGGACGTGCCGCTGAAGATCGCCGGGGCGGCTGGCGAGGCCGCCCTCGACGAAGCGGTCTACCGCCCATTGCTCGCCACGCTGGCGGCCGAGCACTACGCGCCCAAGACGCTCGCGCAGATGCAGGCGCAGCCGGGCCTGAAGACCTTGCCGGTCGGTCAACTGGTGCAGGCGCTTTTGCTGCTGACTGGCGCCGGCCACCTGCACCCGGCGCAGGCGGACGCGGCGGTGGAGGCGGCCCGGCCGCGCTGCGCCGCGCTCAACGCGCGCATCCTGGAGCGTGCGGTCTATGGCAGCGAGATCGGCTTCATGGCGAGCCCCGTGCTGGGCGGCGCAGTGCCGGTCGGCCGCTTTCAGCAATTGTTCCTGCGCGCGCTGGCGCGCGGGCAGAAAAAGGCGGGGCAGTGGGCCGCCGATGCGTGGGCCGCGATCAGCAGCCAGGGCCAGCGGCTGGTGCGCGACGGCAAGCCGCTGGAGGGTGCCGACGAGAACATTGCCGAACTGGAACGCCAGGCCGAGGACTTCAACGACAAGCGGCTGCCGGTGTTGAGCGCGCTGGGCGTGGCCTGATTCCGCGGTAGGGACCGCCCACTGCATCGGGATCGCTGACGAGGATGGATCGCCAAAAGTGATGGAAGACGACGAACGTGGCGCGAGCGCAGCAACCAGCGGCGCGCCGCCCTCGCCGGCCGCAACCGGCCGTGCCGTGGACACCGGTCTCGCCGCGCTGGGCGTGGTGGCGCGCTTTCATGGCGTAGCCATCGACCCCGGCAAGCTGCGGCACGAGTACGGCAGCCAGGACGAGGCGTTTAGCGAAGCGCAACTGATTGCGGCAGCCACCAGCCTGGGGCTTAAGGTACGCCCGCTCGACACGCGCTTCGACCGGCTGCCCACCACTCCGTTGCCCGCGCTGGCGGTCGGCACCGACGGCAGTTGGGTCGTGCTCGCTCAGGCCGACGCCGAGCGCGTGCTGGTCCAGGACCCCACGCAAGGGGTCCCGCGCATCCTGCCGCGGGCCGAGTTCGAAGCCCGCTGGAGCGGCCGGCTGTTGCTCATCGCCTCGCGCGCCTCGCTGGTGGCGGAGCTCGCCCGCTTCGACTTCACCTGGTTCGTCCCGGCCATCGTCAAGCACCGCAAGCTCCTGGGCGAAGTGCTGGCCGTGTCCTTCGTGCTGAACCTGCTGGCGCTGGCCACCCCGATCTTCTTCCAGGTCGTGATGGACAAGGTGCTCGTTCATCAGGGCTACAGCACCCTGGACGTGATCGCCATCGGCTTTTTGGCTGTGGTGCTCTTCGAAACCGTGCTCGGGGGACTACGAACCTACGTCTTCGCCCACACTACGAGCCGGATCGACGCCGAGTTGGGCGGCCGCCTGTACCGACACTTGATCGCGCTGCCGATCGCCTACTTCGAGGCGCGCCGCGTGGGCGATTCGGTCGCTCGTGTGCGCGAGGTGGAGAACCTCCGCAACTTTCTCACCAGCTCCGCCGTCACCTTGGTGATCGACGTGCTGTTCTCCGTCGTCTTCATCGCCGTGATGCTGTTCTACAGCCCGGTGCTCACCCTCGTGGTGCTGGCCACCCTGCCGCTGTACGTCGTGGTCATCGCCAGCATCATGCCGGCGTTGCGGCAGCGGCTGGAAGAAAAGTTCAACCGCGGCGCGGAGAACCAGGCGCTGCTGGTGGAGTCGATCTCCGGGGTGGCCACCATCAAGTCGCTCGCCGCCGAGCCGCAGATGACGCGGCGTTGGGATCAGGTGCTGGCTGCTTACGTGGCCGCCGCCTTCCGGGTGGTCAAGCTGCACACCGTCGGCAGCCAGGCCATCGGCCTCATCAACAAGCTCGCCACCGTCGCCATCCTGTGGTTTGGCGCAAGGCTCGTGATCGAAGGCGAGCTGACCGTCGGCATGCTCGTCGCCTTCAACATGCTGGCCGCACGGGTGGCGATGCCGGTGATGCACATCGCCCAGTTGTGGCAGGACTTCCAGCAGACCGGCATCTCGATCCGCCGGCTGGGCGACATCCTCAACGCCCGCAGCGAAGTCAACCCCAGTGCGGCCAGCCTGCCGCCGATCAAGGGGCGGATCGAACTGGATCGCGTCAGCCTGCGCTACCGGCCCGACGCGCCCGAGGCGCTGCGCGAAGTGAGCATCGCCATCGAGCCGGGCGAAGTCATCGGCATCGTCGGCCCCAGCGGCTCCGGCAAGAGTTCGCTCGCCAAGCTCGTGCAGCGGCTGTACGTGCCCGAACGCGGCCGGGTGCTGATCGACGGCATCGACCTGGCTCTGGCCGACCCTGCCTGGCTGCGCCGCCAAATCGGCGTGGTGCCGCAGGAGAACTTGCTGTTCCACCGCTCCGTGCGCGAGAACATTGCGCTGACCGACCCCGGCGCGCCGCTGGAGGCGGTGATGCGCGCGGCCAAGCTGGCGGGTGCGCACGACTTCATCGCCGAGTTGCCCAACGGCTACGACACGCTGGTGGGCGAGCATGGGGCAACACTGTCCGGCGGCCAGCGGCAGCGGGTGGCGATTGCCCGCGCGCTGCTGACCAACCCGCGCATCCTGATCTTCGACGAGGCGACCAGTGCGCTTGACTACGAAAGCGAGCGCGCTATTCAGTCCAACATGCGCGCGATCTGCCAAGGTCGCACCGTGATCGTGATCGCGCACCGGCTGACGGCATTGAATGGCGTGAACCGCCTGATCGTGCTGGATAAGGGCCAGGTAGTGGAGACCGGCACACCCGTCGAACTGGCCGCCCGCGACTCCTACTTCGCGCGGCTGCGCAAACTGCAAGCGGCCTGACCCAACGGATCACCGATCACCAACAACCGATCACCGATCACCGATTGCCGATTGCCGATCACCGATCACCGATCACCAACCATGTCCCCCGCCTCCGCCCTTCTGCAACGCTATCGCGACGTCTTCGCCGCCGCCTGGCGCGAGCGCAAGACCATGGAGGCGCCCGACCGCAGCACGGCTGAGCGCGAGTTTCTGCCGGCGGCGCTGGCATTGCAGGAAACTCCGCCGCACCCGCTGCCGCGCATCGTGCTGTGGACGCTGCTGGCGTTGGTGGGCATCGCCATCCTGTGGTCGGTGCTGGGCAAGGTCGATGTGATGGCGGTGGCGCAGGGCAAGGTCATCCCCGACGGCCGCAGCAAGACCGTGCAAAGCCTGGGTGTGGCCACCGTGCGCAAGATTCATGTCCGGGACGGCCAGCAGGTCAAGGCGGGCGATGCGCTGATCGATCTGGATGCCACCGTCACCGGCGCCGACCGCGACCGCACGCGTGAACTGTTGGCCGGCGCGCACCTGGAGGCGGCGCGAGTGCGCGCGCTGCTCGATGCGCTCGATACGCCCACGCCGCCACGGATGAAGGAAGTACCCGGTGCCAGCCCCGTGCAGACGTTGTCCCAGCAGCAACTGGCCGTGAGCCAGTGGCGCGAGTACGGCCAGAAGGTCGCCACCTTCGATGCTGAGATCGACAAGCGCGAAGCGGAGCTCAAGACCCTGCGCGCCAGCATCGCCAAGCTGGAGCAAACGGTGCAGATCGCCCAGCAGCGCAGCGCCGACTACAAGGATCTGGTGCAGAAGAACTTCATCAGCAAGCACGGCCTCCTGGATCGCGAGCAGGAGCGCATCGAGAAGGAGGGCGAACTGGCGCAGGCCAACGCCCGCGCCAAGGAGCTGGAGGCCGGCATCCGCAGCGCCCGGCTCAACCGCACCAGCTACATCGCCGAGTTCCGCAGCCGCGAGCAGACTACGTTGAAGGATGCCGAAGGGCGCGCCGCCACGCTGGAGCAGGAGTTGGTGGCAGCCGAGCGGCGCAACGAGCTGATGCGCATCACCGCGCCTGTGGACGGCACCGTGCAGCAGTTGGCGGTGACCACCGAAGGCGGGGTGGTAACCGAGGCGCAGGCGCTGCTGGCGATCGCACCGAGTGATGCCAAGATCGAAGTCGAAGCGATGCTGCCCAACAAGGACGTGGGCTTTGTGCGGGCGGGGCAGCCGGCGCGGGTGAAGGTGGAGAGCTACCCTTTCACCCGCTACGGCACCCTGGACGGCACCGTGCGCTTCGTCTCCGGCGATGCGATCGCCGACGAGAAGCGCGGCCTCGTCTACCAGACCCGGGTGGCGCTGGACCGCAGCACGATGGACATCGACGGCAAGATCGTGAACCTCACCCCCGGCATGGCGGTGACGGTGGAAATCAAGACCGGCACGCGGCGGATCGTCGAGTACTTCTTCACGCCGCTCGCTACGCGGGCGGACGAGGCGTTTCGCGAACGGTGACGGCCTTGTCGTCCCGAGCGCAGCGAGAGGGACCTGCTCCATCCGTACCGCTCGAACAGCAGGTTCCGCGCTTGCGGCTCGGAACAACAAAAGCCTGCGGTTAGCCGACGAGGAATGGCTCCTGCATCGCCGCGATCTGCTCGCGCAACTCCAGGATGCGTTCTTCCCAATAGCGTGGCGCGCCGAACCACGGGAACGCGGCGGGAAAGGCCGGGTCGTCCCAGCGCCGTGCGATCCACGCGCTGTAGTGGATCAGCCGCAGCGTGCGCAACGCTTCGATCAGCAGCGGTTCGCGGCGGTCGAACTCCATGAAGTCTTCGTACCCTGCCAGCACGTCGCGCAGCCGCGTGGCGGCTTGCGTGCGGTCGCCGAGCAGCATCCACAAGTCCTGCACCGCCGGGCCGGTGCGGGCGTCGTCGAAGTCGACGAAGTGCGGGCCGTCCGGTGTCCACAGCACATTGCCTTCGTGTACGTCGCCGTGCAGCCGCAGCCGGCGCGTGTCGCCGGCGCGGTCCTGGCAGCGCTGCACTTCGTCCAGCGCCTGCTGCGACAGTTGCGCGTACACGTCGCGCAGCGACTCGGGCAGCCAGCCGTGTGCGAGCAGATAGCTGCGCGGCTCGCGGCCGAAGCTGTCGCTGTCCAGCGCCGGCCGATGCGCAAAGGGCGCGGCACGGCCCACCGCATGGATGCGGCCGATGAAGCGGCCCAGCCATTCGAGCGTGGCGGCATCGTCCAGGTTCGGCGCGCGCCCGCCGCGGCGCGGGTAAATGGCGAAGCGATACTCGCTGCCGCTTGCCGCGTCGCTCCAGTGGTGCAGCGTGCAGCCGCCGAGCGCCAGCGGCGGCACGGCGGGGATCTCGCGCGCGGCGAGCTCCGCGACGAAGCCGTGCTCTTCCGCGATCTGCGCATCGCTCCAGCGCCCCGGCCGGTAGAACTTGGCGACCACGAAGCCGTTGCGTCCGTCGGCGTCTTCCACGCCGACCTGGAATACGCGGTTCTCGTAGCTGTTTAACGCCAGCAGCGTGCCGCTGGTGCGCAGGCCCACCGCGTCGATCGCGTTCAACACCGCGTCGGGGGTCAGGCCGGCGAAGGGCGGGGCGGTGTCCATCCTGGCGGCAGTTCGGTCGCCGCTCACTCGATGAACGCGACTTGCGGCTTCAATCCGGCACGCCGCGCTCGCGCGGCGAAACCCCGGCTGTCGAACGTAAGGAACTCGCTGCAATGCCCGCAGCGCGCGTGATGTAGTGCGTCGGCAAAGTCGAAGCCGCGGCGCAGCCGCTCGACGGCGACGGCGACTGCCTCCGCATCCTCGACGGTCGCTTCTTCTAGCGCCAGCAGGTGCGCGAAGACCTCGGCGATCCGCGCCGGCGTCACACCGTAGCGCGCACGCAGCACCCATTCCGTCTCCAGCACGACGGTGACCGGGACGAACAGCCCCCCGCGCTCGAACAGTGCCAGGGCCGCGGCGGACTGGCGCGCGTCGTCCTGCGCGTAATAGCGCACGAGGACATGGGTGTCGATGGCGCGCATCAGCGCGACCGCCGGGCGGCGGGTGCGAAAGCGGCGCCGTCCGCGTCCTTGACGCGCATGTCGTCGATGGACACACGCCGCTGGGTGGCGGCAAGAATGCGCGGCCCGTCCGCCACGTTGGCGTGGGCGCCGGGCTTGCCCGGCGTGAGCACCACGCGGCCATCTTCGACCTGCAGGCGCAAGCGGCTGCCGGCGCGCAGGCCGAACAGCGTGCGCACTCGTTTCGGCAGGACGATCTGGCCTTTGCTGCTGACGGCGATATCGGTCATGGCGGTTGGCGGCAGGGACGACACCCCGAATCTTACCGGTAAGGCAAGAGGGCCACGCGCCCTGCCTTGCTAGAGTCGCGGTCGGCCCGCTCTAGAGAAAAGTCGCACCGTGCCTGCCCACGACTATCTGCGCCGCATCCTGACCGCGCGCGTCTACGAGGTGGCGATCGAATCGCCGCTGGAAGCCGCGCCGCGGCTGTCGGCGCGCCTCGGTAACCGCGTGCTTCTGAAGCGCGAGGACTTGCAGCCGGTCAAGAGCTTCAAGCTGCGCGGCGCCTACAACAAGATGGCGCGGCTGCCCGCCGCGCAACTGAAGCGCGGTGTGATCGCGGCCAGCGCCGGCAACCACGCGCAGGGGGTGGCACTGGCCGCCGCCAAACTCGGCTGCCGGGCGGTGATCGTGATGCCGGTGACGACACCGCAGGTCAAGATCGAGGCGGTCGCCGCGCGCGGCGCCGAGGTGGTGCTGTACGGCGACTCGTACTCGGACGCCTACGCGCACGCACTGGAGTTGCAGGACAAACGCAAGCTCACCTTCGTCCACCCCTTCGACGACCCGGACGTGATTGCCGGCCAGGGCACGGTGGCAATGGAAGTCCTGCGCCAGATCCATCCGGCGGACGACGGCAAACTGGCGGCGATTTTCGTGGCCATCGGCGGCGGCGGCTTGGCGGCGGGCATCGCCACCTATGTCAAGGCGCTCGATCCGACGATCAAGGTGATCGGTGTGCAGACCATGGACTCGGACGCGATGGCACGCTCGCTCGACGCCGGCCGCCGCGTCACGCTGCACGAGGTGGGCCTGTTTTCCGACGGCACCGCGGTGCGGCAGGTGGGCGAGGAGACGTTTCGCCTGTGCAAGCTGTACCTGGACGAGGTCGTCCGCGTGGATACCGATGCGATCTGCGCGGCGATCAAGGACGTGTTCCAGGACACCCGCTCGATCCTCGAGCCCGCCGGCGCGCTGGCGATTGCCGGCATGAAGGCCTACGCCGCGCGCGAGCGGCCGCGCGATCAGACGCTGGTCGCGGTGGCCTGTGGCGCGAACATGAACTTCGACCGGCTGCGCTTCGTGGCCGAGCGCACCGAAGTCGGCGAGTCGCGCGAGGCCTTGTTTGCCGTGACCATCCCCGAGGAGCGCGGCTCGTTTCTGCGCTTCTGCGAGCTGGTGGGCAACCGCAACGTGACCGAGTTCAACTACCGGATTGGCGACTCCGCGCAGGCGCAGATCTTCGTCGGCATCGGCACCGGCAATGCCGGCGACAACGAGAGAATCGCCAGGACGTTCCGAGCCCACGGCTACCCGACCGTCGATCTGACGCACGACGACCTGGCCGGCGAACACGTGCGCTACATGGTCGGCGGCAAGAGCGCGCTGGCTGCCGGCGAGCGCGTGTACCGCTTCGAGTTCCCCGAGCGGCCGGGCGCGCTGATGAAGTTCCTCACCAAAATGGCGCCGGGTTGGAACATCTCGATGTTCCACTATCGCAACCAGGGAGCCGATTACTCGCGCGTGCTGGTCGGCCTGCAAGTGCCGCGCGCGGAGCGGGCGCTGTTCAAGACTTTCCTCGCCGAACTCGGTTACCGATATTGGGA
>JBKCXU010000137.1:0-18171 GCA_046316025.1 Betaproteobacteria bacterium
GATCGATCGACGTATGGACAAGCAGGCTGCGCCGCAGAAGGTTGAGCGCCTCGCCGCGCCGGCCGGCGGCATCGCGTGCCGAGGTCAGCCGCTCGGCGACCAGCGCCAGATAGTCGGGGGCAAGCGACTCCAGCTTCAACCACTGCCGGATGGCCTCGTCGCGCGCTTCGCGGCGGGCGGCCAGATCGCCGGCGAGGATCGTCGCCCGCACCGACCGCCGGTGCGTTGCCAACGCCTCGTCCAGGTGCTGCTGCGCGCGCGCCAGGTTGCCCTGCCCGAGCGCCTGCTGCGCCAGTTCGCAATGAAAGTGGGCGATCTCCACGTGATGCGACTCGCCGGCCTCGCGTTCCAGGCGGCGCGCGCAGTCGATCGACTTGTCCCAGTCGCGCTCCATCTGGTAGAGGCGGGCCAGCGCACGCAGCGCGGTCAGCCGGTGCGCCGGGTCGTCCACCAGCCGGCCGAAGGCGTCTTCGGCGCGGTCGAGCAGGCCGCCCGCCAGAAAGTCCTGGCC
Organism: Betaproteobacteria bacterium; assembly: GCA_046316025.1. Lineage (GTDB taxonomy): Bacteria > Pseudomonadota > Gammaproteobacteria > Burkholderiales > Burkholderiaceae_F > JAJTHJ01. The sequence continues at coordinate 512 of JBKCXU010000137.1, forward strand.
CAACTCGGCCAGCGCCGTGCTGCGCTGGCGCGCCGGCAGATCGGCGCGGTTCAACAGATGCGTGTGGATGCGCACCGCGCGGTCGACCTCGCCGCGGCGGCGAAAGAGACTTCCGAGCGCGAAGTGCAGCTCGATGGTTTCCGGGTCGAGCTTGGCGACCTCGATGAAGGCGTCGATCGCCTTGTCCGGCTGCTCGGAGAGCAGCAGGTTCAGGCCGCGGAACATCGACTGCGGCAACGCGCCGGCGTCGCCGTGGCGGCGGCGGCGGTCGAAGTGCGCTGCGTACCACCCGGCCACGAACAGCAGCGGCAGCGCCAGAAGGTGCCAGGCTTCGAGTTCGATGCCCATCGCCGTCAGCGTCGCGCGGCGTCTTCGCCGTCCCACTCGCCGACCGCGCCGGCGTGGCGCGCGGCGGCGGCGAGCCGGTCGCCGAGACGCTCGGCCGCCTCCTGCGCCGACGGCGGGCGCGGCGTGCGCGCCAGCCGTGCCACCTCGCGCTTGAGGCGGAAGAGGGTCGGCACCATGGCTGCCAGCCCGAGCGCGATGCCGAGGACGAAGCAGACCAGCACCACCACCACCAGCGGCACCTCGCCCAACGACAGCGTGGAGGTCAGGCGCAGCGGCACCGGCGCTGAGTTGTTCACCGCGAAGACCAGGACCGCACCGAAGTAAACCAGGGCGAGCAGCCAGGCGAGCAGTTTCATCGGCGACGCGCGGGAAGAGCCGGAAGGGGGACGCGCCGATTGTACGGGCGCCGCTCTCGCGGCGAGCACCCATAGAATCCGCGCCTGCCCCGCCCCACACGCGCCCGCCGGGCGCGCTTACCACCGCACCGTGCTCCCACGCCTGTTCCTTGCCGCATTGACGCTCGCGCTCGCCCTTGCGTCGCCGCTGGCGTCGGCGCAGCCGGCGCGGCTGACGTTGCCGCCCGACGCGCCGTCCGAGGTGGCCACACTGTTGCAACGCACGCTCGACACCACCTTGCGCCTGAACCAGGGCACCGACGCCGAAGACGAAGAGCGACTGCGCCGCCGCCTGCGCGACAACTTGCAGGCGGCGCTCGCCACCGAGGGCTACTTCACGCCGGTGCTGACCGCCACGCCGGCCGCTGCGGGCAATGGCCTGACCGTCGCCGTGCAGCTGGGGCCGCGCACCACCGTGCAGGCGGTCGATCTTGCCTTCACCGGCGCCATCGCCGCCGATGCCGAGCGCCTGTCCGCGTTGCGCGCGGGCTGGGAACTGTCGGTGGACGCACCGTTTCGCGACGCGGTCTGGGGCACGGCCAAGACCGCCCTGCTGCGCGCCGTGAGCGCGCGCGACTTTGCCGCCGCGCGCATCGTCGCCTCCGACGCCGAGATCGACCCCGCCACCGCGCGGGCGCGGCTGCGGGTCGAAATCGACAGCGGGCCCGCCTTCACCTTCGGCGCGCTTGAGATCCGCGGACTCGAACGCTTCCAGCCGCAGCTGATCGAGCGCTTCAACCCCTTCCGCCCCGGCGCGCCGTACGACGCGGTCGAGCTGCTGGAGTTCCAGCGCCGCTTGCAGGACACACCGTTTTTCACCTCGGTGCGGGTGGAGGTCGACGCCGACCCCGCCGCGCCGCGCGACGTGCCGATCCGGGTCGAGGTGACCGAGGCGCAGACGCGGCGGCTGAACGTCGGCGTCGGCTACTCGACCAACTTCGGCCCGCAACTGGAACTGCTGTATCGGCAGACGCTGGTGTTCGACCGGCCGTACACCTTGCGCGCCGGCGCCGGCATCGACCGGCTGCGCTACGGCGCCTTTACCGACCTCGTGCTGCCGCCGAAACCCAACGGCGCGGTGGACAGCCTGGGCGTGCTGGCCGAGCGCACCGACATCGAGAACGTGGAGACCGAGCGCGCCGCCGTCGGCGCCGCGCGCGAGCACTCGCGCCGCTTCGACGGCGGCACCATCGACACGCGGCTGGCGCTGGGCTTCCAGAGCGAACTGCGCTGGGTGTCCGGCGAGCCGCGCGAGTCCGGCGAGCGCAACAACGTTGTCACCACCAGCTACACGTGGACGCGGCGCACGCTCGACTCGCTGCTCGATCCGCGCCAGGGCGACGCCCTGAGCCTGACCGGCGCGGTCGGCGTGCGCACGCAGGCTGCCGCCAGCGCCGCCGACAACGTCTTCTTCTACGCCTACGGCCGCTATCTGCGCTACGTGCCGCTGTCGCCGCGCGACCAGTTGCTGCTGCGCGCCGAAGCCGGCCACGTCTTTGCCGACGACACCAACCTTGTGCCCAACGAGTTCCTGTTCCGCACCGGCGGCAGCGGCAGCGTGCGCGGCTACGGCTTTCAAAGCCTCGGCCTGCAGGACGGTAACGCCGTGCTGGGCAGCAAGTCGCTGCTGGTCGGCTCGGTCGAGTACACGCGCTGGTTCACCGCCGAGTGGGGCGGCGCCGCCTTCTTCGACACCGGCAACGCCGCCGACAACCTGCGCGACACGGGCCTGGTGCGCGGCTACGGCCTGGGCGTGCGCTGGCGCACCGCCGTCGGCCCGCTGGCCCTCGATGCCGCCTGGGGCGAGCAGGCGCGGCAGTGGCGCTATTACTTCTCGGTGGCGATCACCTTCTGAGCGATGAGCGACGCGCCCGCTCCTGCCCCGCGCCCGCGCCTGCCGTGGCGGCGCCTGCTCGCCGGCAGCCTGCTGGCGGTGGCGGTCGTCGTGGCCGTGCCGGTCTGGCTCGGCGGCACGGCCAGCGGCCTGCGCGCGCTGCTGGCCGCGGCCGGCGCCGTGTTGCCCGGCACGCTGCAGGCGCGCAACGTGGACGGCTCGCTCGTCAGTGGCTTCAGAATCGGCGCGCTGCGCATTGAAAACGAGGCCGCGGCGGTGGAGATCGACGGCCTGCGCGTGGCCCCGCGCGGCCTGTCCTTCGCGCCGCTGCAACTCGATCTGGCCGAGGTCGCCGCCGAGCGGTTGCGCATCCGCCTGCCGGCCAGCTCGGCGCCCAACGCACCGCCGGACTCGCTCGCGCTGCCGCTGGCGCTCACCATCGACCGCCTGACCGTGGCCGATGCGCAGATCGACGGTCTGGCCCTGCGCGGCTTCACGGCCAGCGTCGCCCTCGGCGCGGAGACGCACACGCTGGAGGCGCTGCGCGCCGAACTCGGCGACCGCGCCGCACCGCTGCACGTGCAGGGCCGCGCCCGCGTGGCCGTCGCCGCGCCCTTCGCCGTCGATGCGCAGGCGCAACTGCGGGCCACCATGGCCGGCAGCGCGGTGCAGGCCGATCTGACCGCCGACGGCTCGCTGCGCGCGCTGCAACTGGCGGCGGAGTTGAGCGGCAACGGCGGCCGCGGCAGCGCGCGCGCCACCGTCGATGCCTGGGGCACACCGGCCTTGCAAGCGCTGCGCGTGAACGTGGCCGACCTCGACCCCGCCGCCTGGTGGCCCGACGCGCCGCGCGCCCGGCTGCGGGTCGACGCCGACCTCGCGCCGGTGCCGGGGCCGGACTTCGCGCTTGCCGGCAGCGTGCAGGTCGGCAACTCGCTGCCTTCGAGCTTCGACCGCGGCGGCTTGCCGCTGCGGCAGGCACAGGCGCGCGTGGCCTGGAGCGCGGCGCAGCTCACACTCGATGCGATCGACGCCGCCTTTGCCGGCGGGCGGCTGCGCGGCGAGGCGACGCTGGCGCTGACGGAGCCGGCCGATCTGGATGCGCGCCTGGTGCTCGACGGCATCGCCAGCGCCGAGGTGCTGAGCACGCTGCGACCGCTGCGGCTGGATGGACAGTTCCAGGCGCAGCGCCGCGCCGGCGCTCTGACGGCCAGCGGCAGCCTGCGCCACCGCGGCACGCCGGCCGTGGCGGCAGAGTTCGATCTGCGTCTGGCCGACGAGCGCCTCGAACTGCGCCGGCTGCGCCTGCTCGCGGGCCGCGGTGTGGCGGAGCTCGCGGGCACGCTTGCGCTAACCGGCGCCGGCGCCTTCGACCTCAGCGGGCGCGTCGAGCGGCTCGACCCCGGCCTGCTGCTGCGCGATGTCGATGGCGAGATCGGCGGGCGGGTCGAAGCGCGCGGGCAACGCACGCCGCTGCAAGGCTCGGCGCGCTTCGCACTCGCCGAAAGCCGCCTGCTCGGTCGCCCGCTGGCCGGCGAGGGCGAGGTTGCACTTGCGGCGGACGGCCGGCTGCGCGTCGATGCCACGCTCGCCGTCCGCGCCGCCAGCTTGCGCGCGCACGGCACGCTCGGAGAGCGCGACAGCCGGCTGACGGTCGATCTGGCGGTGCCGGAGCTGCGCGAACTTGCCTTGCCGGTGGCCGGCGCGCTGACGGCCAAGGCCGTGTTCAGCGGCGCTGCGCAGGCGCCGGCCGTGGCGCTCGAAGTCGCCGCGCAGCGCCTCGCCCACGGCGAGCAAAGCGTGCAGGCGCTCGGGCTGCGCGCCAGCTACGGCGGCGGCGCCGACGGGGCATTGGCGTTGGATGCTTCGCTCGCGGGCCACCGCTTCGAGGGGCGACCCGGTTGGTCGATCAAGACTGCGCAATTGCACGGCGAGGGTCAGTGGAGCCGCCAGCAGTGGCGCCTGACGGGCACCAGCGAACTCGGCCAGTTCTTGAATCTGGCCGCCAGCGGCGGCTGGCGGGACGCAAAGTGGGTCGGCCAGTTGACCGAACTGCGGCTGGTGGAACACCCGGCCGTGGACTTGCTGGCGCCGGCGCCGTTCACCGTCGGCGCCGACGGCCTGGACTTTGGCCCCGCCGACCTGCGCCTGCCGCGGGCCCGGATCGAGGCGCTGCGGCTGGCCGCCGGCCCCGCGCGGATCGCCAGCAGCGGGCGCATCGCCGAATGGCGCGTCGGCCACGACATCGCCGCGGCACTGGCCGCCGGCAACGGCGGGCTGGCCCGCGCCACGCTCAGCCTGCGCGGCGAATGGGACATCAAGCTTGGCGCGCAGGCCGACGGGCGCCTGCTGCTCACGCGCGACGGCGGCGACCTCGTTTTGCCCTCGGGCGAGCCGCTCGGCATCGACCGCCTGCAACTGCTCGCCCGCATCGACGCCAACCGCGTGCAGGCCAGCGCCATCGCCCGCGCCGCGCGCGCCGGCGAGCTGCACGGCGAGGCAGAGGCGGAAGTCGAGCGCGCCGACAACGGCTGGCGCCTGGCGGCGCAGCGGCCGTTGGACGGCCGCTTGCGCGCCGATCTGCACGACCTGGGTTTCGTCGCGCTGTTGCTGCCCGACCGCCTGCGCGACAACCTGCGCGTCGGCGGCCGTCTCAGCGCCGACCTGCGCGCCAATGGCACGCCGGCGCAGCCGCGCACCGAAGGGCGCATCGACGGCGACGACCTGCGGCTGGCGTGGGTCGAACAGGGCGTGCGCCTGCAAGACGGCCGCCTGCGCGCGCGCCTGGCCGACCGCGCGCTAGTGCTCGACGAACTCTTCTTTGCCGGCCCGCCGCGGGCGGTGCCGCCCGACCGCCGCGTGGCCGCCGCGGCGGCGGGTTGGAGCTTGCGCGGAATTCGTCGCGAGCGCCCCGAGGCCGCGCCGGGCGGCGCAGGCGCGGCAGCGGCCGACGCCGCGGAGTCGCCCGCAAGCTCCGAGCCGGGCGGCGCCACACTCACCGGCCGGCTCGATCTGCGCGACTTTGCCGCGACCGCGCGGCTCGTCGCGCAGCGGCTGCCGCTGGTGCAGCGGCCCGACCGCTGGGTCGTCGCCAGCGGCACGGCCGACATCGCCTTCGACCGCAACGCGCTGCGCATCGCTGGCAAGGCCGTCGCCGATTCCGGCTTCGTGGACATCGGCAAGCCGGAGCTGCCGCGCCTGTCGGCCGACGTGCGTGTGCTGGGCAAGCCCGAGCGCGCTGCCACGGCCAGGCCGCCGCTGCGCCTGATCCTCGACCTCGGGCTGGACCTCGGCCCGGCCTTCTACCTGACCGGCCGCGGGCTGGAGGCGCAACTGGTGGGTGACCTGCGGCTGCGCGCCGAGTCGCTCGACAGCCTGCGCGCCAACGGCACCATCGAAACCCGCACCGGCGCCTACACGGCGTTCGGCCACCGGCTGATCGTCGAGCGCGGGCGCCTGAACTTCCAGGGGCCGCTGGACAACCCCGGCCTCGACGTGCTGGCGCTGCGGCGCGACCTGCCGGTGGTGGTCGGGGTGACGATCACCCGCACGGTGGCCAACCCGCTGATCCGCCTGTACGCCGACCCGCCGATGAGCGAGCAGGAAACGCTGTCCTGGCTCGTGCTCGGGCGGCCGGCGGACTCCGACCGCCTCGACAATCCGGCCCTGGCGCGCGCGGCGCTCGCCCTGCTGGCCGGCAACGAGGAGGGTTTACCGTCGCAACTGGTGCGGCAACTGGGTATCGACGAGCTGACGATCCGCTCCGGCACCGTGGGCAGCCCCGGCTCGCTGCTGCCGCAGCGCACGGTGGCCGGCACGCTGCGCGCCGACACTGGCGTCGGCGCGGCGCGCGAGATCGTCGTCGTCGGCAAGCGCATCAACGAGTCGATCACGGTGACATACGAGCAGGCGTTGGCCGGTGCCGCCAACGCGCTGCTGATCGCCTACCGCCTGTCCGACCGCCTGTCGCTGGTGGCGCAGGCGGGGAGCAACAACGGGCTGAATCTCGTGTATTCGGTGGCGTTCGATTGAGGTTGGCGCCGGCTACCGCGCCTCGTCATTCCCGCGCACGCGGGAATCCAGCTCTGCTGCGAGATCGGCTGGGCTCCCGCTTCCGCGGGAACGACCGCAAGGCGTTTACTTCGCCGGCGCCGCAATCCCCTGCTCGATCTTCTCGATCATGTACGGGTAGAAGGGATTGGACGACATCCGGATCAGCGAATCCAGGCTCACCACCAGGGCGCCGCGCTCGCCGCGCACGGCGAGCGTGCCGAGGTTGGCGCCGTAGTCTTCGCTCAAATCGGGCTTCATGCCGTACAGCGGATCTTCGACCGGGAACGGCACCGCCACGTGCGACAGCGAGAACACCTCGAACGGATAGGTCAGCGCCAGCGGTTGCACCTGTTCGGCGCTGGCGCCTGCAGGCACCACGCGGGCAATCATGTCGGCGCTGTTGGCGCTGGCGTTGGTGATCACCACCGTGCTGTAGCGGCGCGGCGGCGCCGGCATCAGGCGCTCCAACCGCAGTTGCGGGTTGGGCGACAGCAGCGGGCCGAACTTGGCGTTGCGGTTCAGATCGAAGAGCACCAGTTCGCTGCCGTTGGCCGGCAGCCGCGAGTACAGTGCATCGATGATCGCCCGCGTGCTGACGGTGAAGTCCACCACGGACTGGAAGGTCAGGATCGGCGGCAGCTGCGCGATCTTGCCGGTGTCAGTGGCCGCGACGATCTGCGCTTGCAGCGTGCGCGCCACCAGGGAGGACTGCCGCCCGCCGTTGACCGGAAACGAGTTGTACTTGAAGGGGTTGAACTCTGGCACGATGCCCAGCCACGCCGCTGGCGCAAACGCCGGGAACACCGCCGGCCAGCCGAAGATGCCCGCCAGCCGCGCGAGCTCCGTAATGCCGATCATCGGCGAGATCAGCACGATCCGGGTGGGTCGCGCGAGCTTGGCATCGTCGAGCACATCGAGCGCGTACTTCATCGCCAGCGCGCCGCCGTTGGAAAAGCCCACCACGTGCAGCGGTGCGCCGGGTGCCAGCCGCTGCGCCTCGCGCACTGCCAGCCGCGTGGTGGCGGTCCAGTCTTCCCATTCGACCGTGGACAGGCCCGACGGCACGGTGCCGTGCCCCGGCAGCCGCGGCGCAACGACCGCCCAGCCGAGATCGCGATAACGGCGCGCGACGTGGCGCAGGCTGTACGGCGAGTCGGTCAGCCCGTGCAGCAGCACGACGGTGCCCACCGGCGACCCCGCCGGCATCATCGTGTACGAGCGGTTCCAGTCGGTCTTGAACCGTCCCGGATACAGCGGGCTGCCGCTGTAGTAGCGGTTGGACAGGATGCGGTCCTCTTCCGGCAGGCGCTCGGTGACTTCGCGCCGTACCTCGTCGAAGAGCTTCTGCTCGGCGGCGAGAAAGGCGGCCCAGTCCATCGCATCGATCGCCTTGGCGCGCAGGTCGTCGGGCACATGCGTGTGCCAAAGCTTCAGCGGCTCGGCGCGCCAGGCGTCCCAGGCGCGCAGGCCGAGCACTGCCGCCAGCAGCAACAACAGCAGGATGAACACCCACTTCACCAGTTTGAAGAGCTTGACCATGACGATGCGCTTGGGCAGAAAAGGCGCCGCAGTATATCGACGAGCCGTCGCTGCGCCGCTATAAACTGCTGCCGCCTTTCACCCTGTTGGAGTCCGTACCTATGAGCAATTTCTGGGACATCGTCTGGTTGATGTTGTCGACCTTCGTCTTCATCGCCTACCTGTTCGTGCTGTTTCAGATCGTGAGCGACCTGTTCCGCGATCACGAGTTGGGCGGCGGTTCCAAGGCCCTGTGGATCATCGGCTTGGTCTTCCTGCCGATGTTGACCGCACTCGTCTACATCGTCGCCCGCGGCCGCGGCATGGCCGAGCGCCAGCGCGCCGCGCTGCAACGCGCGAAGTCCGATACCGACGCCTACATCCGGCAGGTCGCCGGCAAGTCGCCGGCCGAGCAGATCGCCGATGCCAAGGCGCTGCTCGACGCCGGCACGATCAGCGCCGAGGAGTTCGCCAGGCTCAAGGCCAAGGCGCTGGCGTGAGCACGCGCCCCCGCCGCCGCGCGTCGCCAGGCGCCGCGCCCGAGCCGCTGCCCATCGACCTCGCGCTGCAAGGCGGCGGCGCGCACGGCGCGTTTACCTGGGGCGTGCTCGACCGGCTGCTGGAGGAGCCGGGCCTGCGCTTCGACGGCATCTCCGGCACTTCGGCCGGCGCGATGAACGCCGTGGTGCTGGCCGATGGGCTGGCCGCCGGCGGGCCGGAGGCGGCGCGCTCCGCGCTGGAAAAGTTCTGGCGCCGCGTGTCCGACGCCGCACTGCTAAGCCCGCTGCGGCGCGGCCCGCTGGAAGTGCTGACCGGCAGTTGGACGCTCGATCACTCGCCGCTCTTCACCGCGATGGAGATGACCGCGCGGCTGCTGTCGCCCTACGACCTCGCCCTGCGCGACAACAACCCGCTGCGGCAGATTCTCACCGACTGCGTGGACTTCGAGCGCGTGGCGCGCGCACCGGTGCGGCTCTTCGTCAACACCACCAACGTGCGCACCGGGCGCGGGCGGGTGTTCCGCAACGACGAGGTGACGGTCGAGGCGCTGCTCGCCTCGGCCTGCCTGCCGACGATGTTCCAGGCGATCGAGATCGACGGCGACCCCTACTGGGACGGCGGCTACAGCGGCAACCCGGCGCTCGGCCCCTTGATCCGCGAATGCGGCGCCGACGACCTGCTGCTGGTGCAGATCAATCCGATCGAACGCCACGGCACGCCGCGCAGCGCGCGCGAGATCCACAACCGCTTGAACGAGGTGGCGTTCAACGCGCCGCTCGCCAAGGAACTGCGCTTCATCGCCCTGCTGCGGCGCGAGCGCGAACTGATCGGCGACGAATGCGCGCGCTGGGCGCGCATGCGCATCCACCGCATCGCCAGCGACGAGATGCTCGCCCTCGGCTACTCGTCCAAGCTGCTCGCCGAGTGGGCGTTCTTCGAAAAGCTGCGCGATACCGGGCGCCGCGCGGCCGAGGACTTTCTCGCCGCGCATCGCGGTGACTTGGGGCAGCGGTCGACGCTCGATCTGGACGCGTATCTGGACGAGCGCTGATGCCACTACCGCCGCGCTCGGTCAACGAAGAAACGTCATTCCCGCGGAAGCGGGAATCCAGCAGCGTTCGCGAGGCCGCTGGGTTCCCGCTTTCGCGGGAACGACGAGGGTGAGCAATCCGTCGGAGAAGGAAAAGGTGCGCCGTATCCTGCGCCAACAACTGCGCTCCGTCGCCGCGACCTGGCTCGCCGGCCTGCTCGTGCTGTTGCCGCTGGCGCTGACGCTAGCGGTGCTCGGCTGGGTGGTCGGGTTGCTCAACGATCTGCTCGGGCCGGGCAGCACGTTGGGCTCGTTCTTCTCGCTGTTGGGCTATCCGCTGGCGCGCGATTCGGGGCTCGCCTACTTCGTCGGCACGCTGATCCTGCTGGCCGCGATTTATCTGCTGGGGATCGCTGCGCGCGCCGGCTGGCATCACTCGGCGCAGCGCTTTGCCAGCCGCGCGGTGCGGCGGATTCCGCTGATCGGGCCGATGTACGGGATCGCCGAGCGCTTTGCCGGCATGCTCGGGCCGAAGGAGGATGTGGACATCGGCGCGATGCGGCCGGTGTGGTGCTTCTTCGGCGGGCACTCGACGGCGGTGCTGGCGCTGGCGCCCAGCGGCGAGACCTTGACCATCGACGGCCGCGAATACCTGGCCGTGCTGATACCGACCGCGCCGGTGCCGATCGGAGGCGCGCTGCTCTATGTGCCGGCGGAGAACGTCAAGCCGGCGCAAATCGGTGTCGATCAGTTGACCGCCGTGTACGTGTCGATGGGGCTGGCGTCGCCGAAGGCGACGGAGAAGCGGCCGCAATGATCGACTCCGTGGCAACGGTCTTCCCTCACCCCAACCCCTCTCCCGGTGGGAGAGGGGCTTTCAACCCTCTCCCACCGGGAGAGGGTGGCGCGAAGCGCCGGGTGAGGGAAGTCCGCTGGCAGTGGCTCGTCGGCGTCGAACGGATCGATCTTTCCGAGCGCGTCGACCCATGAGCCTCGCCCGCCGCTGGCCCACCCTCGTCTTCGCCGTCTTCACCCTCGGCTGCATCGCCGCCGCGCTGCTGCTGCCGGCGGTGGCGCAGCCGCTCGAGGACCACGACTTCCTCGACGAGCGCACGATCTTCGGCATCGACAACTTCATGAACGTGGTGTCCAACGCCGCGTTCGTGCTGGCCGGGCTGGCCGGATTGGTCGTGCTGCGGCGCGCGCCCGCGGCCTTCGAGCACGCGAGCGAGCGCCTGGCCTACCTCGTCTTCTTTGCCGGCCTGGCGCTGACGGGGGTCGGTTCCTGGTACTACCACCTCGACCCCAACAACGAGACGCTGTTCTGGGACCGGCTGCCGATGACGGTCGCGTTTGCCGGGCTGGTGTCGGCGCAGATCGCCGAGCGGATCGGCCCGCGCCTGGGCGTGGCGCTGCTGCTGCCGATGCTGGCCCTGGGTGCGGCGAGCGTGTTCTACTGGATCGCCACCGAGCGCGCCGGCGTCGGCAACGTGCTGCCCTACGCGATCCTGCAGGGCTACGCGATGTTCGGCGTGCTGTTGCTGGCGCTAACCCACCGCTCGCGCTACACGCACGCCGGCCACGTCTACTCGATCTTCGCCGCATATCTGCTGGCCAAGATCACCGAGGCGCTCGACTGGCCGATCTGGCAGTGGACCGGCTACGTCATCAGCGGCCACACGCTCAAGCACCTGTTCGCAGCGCTGGCGGGCGTTTTCGTCTGCACGATGCTGTTGCGCCGGCGGCCGGTGGGCAGGCCCGCCGCGGCATGAACGGCGCGACGCCGGCCTGGGCACGCTGGCTGCCGGGGCTGGCCGCGCTGCGCGGCTACCGCCGCACCGATCTGCCCGGCGATGTGGCCGGTGGCCTGGCGCTGGCCGCGGTGACGGTGCCGGTGGCCATCGCGCACGCGCAACTGGCGGGGCTGCCGCCCGCGACGGGTCTGTACGCGAGCATCCTGCCGCTGGCGCTGTATGCGATGGTCGGCACCTCGCCGCAACTGGTGGTCGGCACCAGCGCGGCGGCGGCGGCCATCGTCGCCGCGGCGGCCGAGCCGCTCGCAGGCGGCGACCCGGCACTACTGCATTCGATCGCGGTCACGCTGGCGCTGTTCGCCGGGCTGCTATGCCTGCTGGCGGCCAAGCTCAGGCTCGGCGCGCTGGCGGACTTTCTGTCCAAGCCGATCCTGGTCGGCTTCATGAACGGGGTGGCGCTGTCGGTGGTGCTCGGGCAGCTTGGCGCGCTGTTCGGCTACCGGATCGACGCCGGCGGCATCCTGCCGCGGTTATGGGAGTTCCTGCGCCGGCTGCCGGAAACGCACTGGCCGACGCTGGCGGTCGGCGCCGGTTGCCTGCTGCTGCTGCAACTGCTGCCGCGCGTGCTGCCGCGGCTGCCGGCCGCGCTGCTCGCCACCGCCGCGGCAGGTGCAGCGGTGGCCGCCGCCGGCGGCGCGGCCACGGGCATCGCACTGCTTGGCCCGGTGCCGGCCGGCTGGCCCGCGCCGGCCTGGCCTGCGGTGCCGCTCGACCTGCTGCCCATCCTGGCGGCGGAAGCGGCCGGCATCGCGTTGCTAGCGTTTTCGACGACGATGGTCGCCGCGCGCAGCTTTGCCGACCGCGGCGGCTATGAGGTGGACAGCGACCGCGAGCTGGCCGCGCTGGGCGCCGCCAATATGGCCGCCGGCGCCGCGCAGGGCTTTGCCGTCAACGGCACCAGTTCGCGCACCGCGGTGGCGACCGCCGCCGGCGCGCGCACGCAACTGGCGAGCCTGATCGCCGCGGGCGCGCTGGCCGCCGTCCTGCTCGTGGCCACCGCGCCGCTCGCGCATCTGCCGCGCGCGGCGATTGCCGCGGTACTGATCGACGCCGGCCTGAAGCTGGTAGACATCGACACGCTGCGCGCGATCCGCCGCATCGACCGCACCGAGTTCTGGCTGGCGCTGCTGGTGGCCATCGGCGTGGTCGTGCTGGGCGCGATGCAGGCGATCGCGCTGGCGGTCGTGCTGGCACTCGCCTTGTTCGTGCGCGCCAGCGCGCGGCCCGCGGTGGAAACGCTGGGCGAGGTGCCGGGGCAGCCCGGCTTCGTCGCGCGCGAGCGGCAGCCGGAGGCGGTCGCGCCGCCGGGGCTGCTGCTGTTGCGCTTCAACGGGCCGATCGTGTTTTTCAGCGCCGGCCACTTCAAGCGCTGCGCGCTGCGCGCCGCGACTGAGGCCGGGCCGCAGTTGCAATGCTTCGTGCTCGACATGGGGCCGGTCACCTCGGTCGATGCGACCGGGGTGTACGCACTGCGCGACACCTTTGCCTTGCTGCGCGCGCGCGGCGTGCAGGTGTGGGTCGCGCAGCGCGACGCCGAATGGACCGAATGGGCCGCCGCCCGCGGTCTGGAGGAGGCGCTGCGCGAGATCCGCTTTTTTCCGACGCTGCGGCAGGCGCTCAACGCGTATCAGGCCCTGCCCGCTGTGCCACCGCCGTGCTAGAGCCTGTTGACATTTCGACGCCGAACGCTAAACCGCCTGTCCCCCTCCCCTTCAAGGGGAGGGAGGGGTGGGGATGGGTGCCCTGGCGCGGACTGCACGACCCATCCCCCTCCCAACCTCCCCCTTGAAGGGGGAGGGGTCCCCTCCCGTGCATCGCTCTGCCTGTTTGTCGACACACGCTAGCGACTATCGCGCTTGGCCTGGTTGCGCGCATTGCGGGCCCGCACGCGGGCCATCTGGTTCTTGCGCTTGAGTTCTGCCGCCACCGACGCCGTCGGCGCCGCGCTCGGCTTGCCCACACGCAGCGCCGGTGCGGCCGGGGTGGCGCGGCGGCTGGTCGCCGCGGCCTGCGCGGCGCGCTTCTTCTGTACGGCAGCGGCCATCGCGGCCTTGAGCGCAGCCAGCTTGCGCTGCGCGTTGAGCTTTTCCAGTTTGGCGGTTAAGCGCGCGAGCGCCTCGTCGAAGATTTGCGCCCGCTTGTCGGCCACGGCAATCGCCGTGACCTGCTTGCCGACCTTGGCGCCGGTGGCGGCACGGTTGCCGCGCTTCATTTGCCGCTTCTGGTCGCGGTGCTTGTCGCGCAGCTTGCGCGCGCGCTCGATCTTGGCGCGCAGCAGCGCCGGCGTCCAGGCGAAGTCGCGGTCGAAGCTGGCGGACACGAGCGTGAGTTCGGAAGCGTTACACCACTTGCGGGCACTGGCGAGGGAGATCGTCATCGGAAGGTTCTCTCTTAGGTGGAAGAAGGGGAAAAATCGTCAGCGCCGCATCAGCCAGTTGGGCGTCGGTTCGGCCACCTTGCGCAGCGTGTTGCGGTCGGTGTGATGGAACAGTTCGTCGCGCCCGCGGAACTGGAGCACCGTGTCCTGCTCGTACGACCAGCTGACGTCGTCGTGCACCTCGACGGCGATGCGGAATTCCAGCGTGCGCTTGGCGGCATCGAGAAACGGGTTGGAGCAAATGCCGGCGACGGCCGAGCCGAGCCGGCTTTCCACCGCAAATTGCCGCGCATCGGGCTTGGCATAGCCGAGCGCGAGCGCGGTCAGGCCGCGCGGAATGGTGTGCGTCTGGATCACCATACCGGTGGCCGGCTCCCACAGCCAGTAGCCGACCTGATCGTGAAACGTGGCCGGCCGGTCGGGCCGCAGCACGAACACCCAGTAGCGCAGCCCGTAGAGCAGTTGCGGGCCGTTTAACTGCGGGTCGATCGGCTGCAACTCGATGCGCTCGATGAAGCGCTCCTCGCGCTCGCCCTCGTCGTTGAAGTGACGGTCGGCGCCGCGCTCGCCTTCCCACACGCCGGCCAGCGGCGCCAGGGGGCCCAGGTTCTTGAGCGTGTCGGGATCGACGGCGGCGGGTTCGGTGAAGATGTCGTCGGGAATCTGGAGCATCGTCAAAACGTGAGGAATGGAATCGGTCGGTGCATCGCTACTCGTCGCGGTGCTCGCGCAGCCAGCGCAGCCGGCGGGCGCGGCGCACCATGCGGCCCACTTCGGCCGTGACCAGGCGGAACAGCGACGCACCCACCAGCGTACCCAAAGCGACGGAGGCAACGACGAACAGCACGGTGGTCAGCCCCTCGATGCCGGCGGTGCGGTCCGACAGCATCCGCGTGACCGACAGCAGGCCGAGCGCACCGGGCACCACCACCCAGAAGCTCGGCAAAAACGTAACCATCGCCGGCGGGCCGGAAAGACGGGTCTGGATCAGGTAAGCCAGCGGGGTCGCCACCAGCATGCCAAAGAAACCGCTGATCTCGCCGCCGAACGCGCCGGCGGCCAGCCGCTGCGTGCCGCTGGCGGCCAGCAATACGAGCAGCATCCACGGCAGCGAGTCGCGCGGCGCGGAAAAGTGCAGGTAGACGCCGAGGCCGAAAATCAGCACGCCGAGCCACGGCGCCCAGGGCGCCGCACCGACTGCGTAGGCGGCCTTGACCAGGTCGTCCGGCTTCGCACCCATGAGAGCCGCCCCGGCCGCCAGGCCAAAGGCGAGTAGCACCAGTTGCACGAGGCCGGTCATCAGCCGGCTGGCGCCACTGACCATGTCGCCGTAGGCGAGTTCGACCATGCCGAGCGTCAGCGTGCCCCCCGGCAGATAGGTGAGCAGCGGCGGAATCAGCGCGTGGATCGGCTCCACCGGCAGCCCGTAGCTCTGCGCGTAGAACACGAGGACCGAGACCAGCGCAGCGACGAACACCGGCATCGGCAGTGCGACCACGGTGCGCCCCGGCAGCAGCGCCTTGACCAGACCGACCACCAGTCCGAGCACGGCGGCAATGGCGATGTTCTCCCAGGTCGGCTGAAGCAGCATGCCGACGCCGGCGGCCATCACCGTGTGGCCGACGATCTGCCCCAGGCGCCCGAAGCGCTCCTTGCGCAGCAGGATTTCGGCCAGTTCGTCGATACCGGCACGCAAAGCGATCGCGCCGTCGGCCGCTTGTCCGCCGAGCGCGTAGATCGCGCCCACCTGGTCCAGCCGCAGCGGGCGCGTCAGCGCATCGGTGAGCGTGGTGTGCTCGGTGGTGCCGTCGTGCACGCTGATGAACACACCGGTGGGAAACGCCACCACCCGCGCATCGCGCATGCCATACGCACGCGCCATCTTGCGCAGCAACGCCTCGACCTCCGCCGTTTGCTCGCCGCAGGCGAGATAGGCCTGGCCGAGCTTGCGTGTGAATTCGAGCAGTTCGACGGGGTCGACCGGCGTGGCCGGGGCAGCGTCGCTCATCGTTGGCGACTCCGCCCCCCACAAGGGAGAGGCTGGGAGGGGGACGAGTCACGGGCGCGACCCCGGTCGCGGGAGCGCTCGGAACAACCCATCCCCACCCCTGCCCTCGAAGGGAAGACCGAGGACTACCCCGCCGCCCGCGCCAACAAGAACTCCGCCAGCAGCGGCACCGGCCGCCCGGTTGCGCCTTTGGCGTCGCCCGACACCGACGCGGTACCGGCGATGTCCAAATGCGCCCACTTGTACTTCTTCGCAAAGTGGCTCAGGAACAGCGCCGCGGTGATCGAGCCGGCCGCCGGCCCGCCGAGATTGCTCATGTCGGCAAAGTTGCTCTTCAACTGCGGTTGATAGTCGTCCCAAAGCGGCATCTGCCAGGCGCGGTCGCCGCTGACCTGACCGGCAGCGAGCAGTTCGGCGGCCAGCGCCGCGTCGTTGGCGAACAGGCCGCTCGCGTGCGCGCCGAGCGCAATCACGCAGGCGCCGGTCAGCGTGGCGAGGTCGATCGTGCAGGCGGGGTCGAAACGCTCGGCATAGGTCAGCGCATCGCACAGCACGAGGCGGCCTTCGGCGTCGGTGTTCAGGATCTCGATGGTGATGCCGGCCATCGAGTGCACCACGTCGCCGGGCCGGCTGGCGTTGCCGCCGGGCATGTTTTCCACCGCCATCACCAGGCCGATCAGGTTCAGCGGCAGCTTCAGCCGCGCCACCGTCTTGAACATGCCGATCACCGTACCGCCGCCGCTCATGTCGTACTTCATCTCATCCAGATTGGCGCTGGGCTTCAACGACACGCCGCCGGTGTCGAAGGTCATGCCCTTGCCGACCAGCACGATGGGTTTCGCGCTGCCGCCGCCGGAATACTTCAGCACGATGAACTTGCAGGGTGCGAGCGACGCGCGCCCGACCGACAGCGCCGAATGCATGCCGAGCTTTTCCATGTCGGCGCGCTCGAGCACCTCGACCTCGAAGCCGAACTCCTTGCCGAGCGCGCGCGCCGTGTCGGCCATGTAGGCCGGGTTGCAGACGTTGCCGCCATGGTTGCCGAGGTCCTTGGTCAGCGCCATCCCTTCGGCCACCGCCAGCCCCTGCGCAACCGCGAGCGCGTGCTCCGGTGTGGACTCAAAGCCCAGCAGCGTCACCGCGTTCGCGCCGCGCTTGGCCGGCGGCTCCTGGCGGGGCGCGTCGAACACGTAAGCGGCATCGGCCAGCAAGCGCGCCGCGGTGCGCAGGCGCCACGTGGCGTCGCGGTTGGGCACATCGAGTTCGGCGAGCGTGACGGCCGCCGTTTCCGCCACGCCGGAGGCAAGCACCTTGCCGGCGGCGGCGAGCGCGGTGCGGTAGGCCTTCTCGTCCAGGTCCGCGCGCTTGCCGAGCGCGACCAGCAGCACGCGCTCGGCCGCCACACCGGGCAGGTGGGGGACGAGCAGCGTGGCGCCCGTCTTGGCGTCCAGATCGCCGCGCTTGACGATGGCGGCGAGTTGGCCGCCGCTGGCGTCATCGACCGCCTGCGTGGTGCCGGGGAACGTGCCATCGGCAAAGGCGCCAAGCACGAGGGTGCCGGTCTTGATGGTTGCGGCGGGGGTGGCGGACAGCGTGATGTTCATTGGTGTTCTCCGTTGTTGGTTGTTGGTTGTCGGTTGTCGGTGCGAGCTTGGGATGCTTCGCTTCGTGGCTGCGGTCTTCCCTCACCCCAACCCCACTCCCGGCGGGAGAGGGGCTATACAACCCTCTCCCGCCGGGAGAGGGTGGCGCGAAGCGCCGGGTGAGGGAAGAGTGCCGGCC
>JBKCXU010000138.1:0-5066 GCA_046316025.1 Betaproteobacteria bacterium
AGGCTGCGGGGTCGAAGGACTGCACACCGATCGACAGCCGGTTGACCCCGGCGGCGCGAAACGCCGCAAACTTGCCGGACTCGTAGGTGCCGGGGTTGGCTTCCAGCGTGATCTCGCAGTCCGGTGTCAGCGGCAGCCGTGCGCGCACGTCGGACAGCAGCCGCTCCACCGCCGCCACCGACAGCAGGCTCGGCGTGCCGCCGCCGACGAACACGCTCGCCACCGGCCGGCCCCAGACGAGCGGGAGGGCCGACTCCAGGTCGGCGCGCAGGGCGTCGAGATACGCGGCTTCAGGCAGGTCGCCGCCCGCCTCGTGCGAGTTGAAGTCGCAGTACGGGCACTTGCGCACGCACCAGGGCACGTGCACGTACAGCGTCAGCGGCGGCAGCGCCGGCAGGCGCAAGGTGCCGGGGCGCAGCAGATCGCCGATCGACGGCGCCGCAGCGGCGCCGGCCACCGCCGGGATCACCATCCCCACTCAGCGCGCAGGCGGGGCGCGAGCTGCGCTAGCGCCTGCCCGCGATGGCTGATGCGGTTCTTGTGGGCCGGCTCGAGTTCGGCCGCGGCCTGCCCGAGCTCTGGCAGGAAGAACAGCGGGTCGTAGCCGAAGCCGTTGGCACCCCGCGGGGCCTCCAGCAGCACGCCGTCCCAACGCGCCTCGGCGATCACCGGCTCGGGATCGTCGGGCGCGCGCAGCGCGACCAGCACACAGACGTAGTGTCCACGCCGGTCCGCTGCGCCCGCCAGCCGGCGCAACAGCTCGGCGTTGTTGCGCGCATCGTCGGACGGCTCGCCGCCGAAGCGCGCCGAGCGCACCCCCGGCGCACCGGCAAGGGCAACACAACACAGACCCGAGTCGTCCGCCAGCGCCGGCAGCCCGCTCGCGGCGGCCGCGTGGCGCGCCTTGGCGAGCGCGTTTTCGACGAAGGTCGGATGCGGCTCGGCCGTGCCAGCAATTCCGAGCGCGCCCTGGGCGACCAAATCCACCTCGAGCGGCGCCAGCAAGGCGCCGAACTCGCGCAGCTTGCCGGGGTTGTCCGAGGCGAGGACGAGCCGACGCATCGGCTCAAGCCAGGCCCAGCGCCTGCCGCTGCGCGGCGATCAGCTGGCCGATGCCCTGCCGCGCCAGCCCCAGCATCGCCTGCATCTGCTCGGCGGAGAACGGCCGGCCCTCGGCGGTGCCCTGCACCTCGACGAAGCCGCCGGCGCCGGTCATCACCACGTTCATGTCGGTGTCGCAGGACGAGTCCTCGGCGTAATCGAGATCGAGCAGCGGCACGCCGTCGCGCAGCCCGACCGAAACCGCGGCGACGAAGTCGCGCACCGCCGGCGCCGCCGGCGCGCTGCGTGCCGCCAGCCACGACAGCGCGTCGTGCACGGCGACGAAGGCGCCGGTGATCGACGCGGTACGCGTGCCGCCGTCGGCTTGCAGCACGTCGCAGTCGATGTGGATGGTGCGCTCGCCGAGCGCGGCCAGGTCGACCACCGCGCGCAAGGAGCGGCCGATCAGCCGCTGGATCTCCTGCGTGCGGCCGCTCTGCTTGCCGCGCGCCGCCTCGCGCTCGCCGCGGGTGTGGGTGGCACGCGGCAGCATGCCGTACTCCGCCGTCAACCAGCCCTGCCCCTTGCCCTTGAGGAAGCCCGGCACCGACTCCAGCACCGAGGCCGTGCACAGCACTCGGGTAGCGCCGAACTCGACCAAGACCGAACCTTCGGCATGCTGCGTGTAGCCGCGGGTGAGGGCCACCGGGCGCAAGGCGTCGGCAGCGCGATTGCCCGCCCGCGGCCCGCCGATCGCGGGGCTCACTTGCCCTCGACCAGCTTGGCAGTGCGCTGGATCGCGCGCTGGATCTCCGCCACGGCGTCGTCGATCTGCGCGTCGGTGAGTTCGGTGTCGGCCACCGGTTCCCCGGCGCGCGGCAAGCGCAGCGACGAGGTGACCGCGCCGACCGGGACCTGCAAGGTCGATACCGGGGCCGCATCGGGCGGCAGCATCTCGATCGACTCCGCCGCCGCCCAGGTCATCGCCAGCCCGGTGCAGTTGTCGGCTTCGCCCGCGCTCTTGGTCAGTGCGGCGTCCACCAGCTCGGGTACGGCCCGCATCACCGTCTGGTCGACGAAGGCGCCGGCAATGTCGCGGTCGGCCAGCGGCGCCCATAAGCCGTCCGAACACAACAGCAGCGTGTCGCCATGGCGCAGCGCAAACGGCCCGCCGACCTCCACGGTGGGCAGCACATGCGCGCCCAGGCAATTGAAGATTCGGTTGCGCTCGGGATGGTTACGCGCGTCTTCCGGCTTGAGCAGACCGGCCGCGATCAGGCTGTGCACGCGCGAGTGATCGATCGTGCGCCGCACGATGCGGCCATTGCGGATCTGGTACAGGCGCGAGTCGCCGACGTGCGCCCAGGTGACCACGCCGCGCTGCACCAGACAGACCACCACCGTTGTGCGCGGCACTTCCGGCAGACCTTCTTCGACGCGCAGGCGGTGCAGGTCGCGGTGCGCTGCCAGAACCGCCTCTTGCAGAAAGCGCGCCGGCTCGGCGATCCCGCGCTCGGCTTCGCGCTGATAGATCGCGGCGATCGTCTGCAACGCAGCCTGCGCCGCGATCTCCCCGCGCGCATGCCCGCCCATGCCGTCGGCCAGCAGCATCAACAAGGAATCGCGGGTGTACAGATAGCCCATGCGATCCTGGTTGATGCGGCGGCCGCCGGTGCGGCTCTCTTGATAGATCGAAAAGCGCACGTGCCCTCCCTCAGAACCACGTGATGTTATGGCGGCGCATGAAGCCGCCGACGCGCTCGCGCCAGTTGCGCACGCGCGCGCCGCTGCGCGCGGCGAGCGGCAGCTTCGGCTCATCGGCCACCGTGGTCAATAGCTCTTTCTGGACCGCGAACACGGTCTGCGGCCGCTCGAGCGAGTTCAGACGCAAGCAGCGCTCGGTGATGCCGATCAACTCGTCCGAGTAGATGCCGCGAAAGGCGCGCAGCGTCGCCGGCATCTTGTCTTCCTTGGCCCGCGCATCCGCCTCCTGCGGCGGCAGGCCCGCCATGCAGGCATAGAGGCAGGCACCGACGCTGTACACGTCGGTCCATGGACCCAGTTCGCCGTCGAAGCGGTACAGCTCCGACGGGGCGAAGCCCGGCGTGTACATCGGGTAGGACTTGCTGATGTCGCGTTGCAAGGTCTGCCGCGCTGCGCCGAAGTCGAGCAGGATCGGGGTGCCGTCCATGCGCAAGTAGATGTTGGCCGGCTTCACGTCCAGGTGCAGCAGCCGGTTGGAGTGCACCTCGCGCAGGCCGTTCATCACCTGGTTGAAGACGCGGCGGATGAAGCGCTCGGACAGCACGTCGCGGCGCTCCTTGCTGCGGCTGCGCACGATGTGCTCTTGCAGCGAGCGCCCCGACTCGTAGTTCATCACCATGTAGACGGTGTCGTTGGCGCGAAAGAAGTTGAGCACGCGCACGATGTTCGGGTGGTTGATCGACGCGAGCGCGCGCCCTTCCTCGAAAAAACACTTCAGCCCGATGCGGTAGGTGTTCAGATCCTGCGGCGTCACGTAGGGCGACAGCTCGCCCGGGCGCCGCTGCGCCAGCGACGACGGCAGGTACTCCTTGATCGCGTACGACGCCCCCTGCGCGTCGCTCGCCAGATAGACGATCGAGAAGCCGCCGCTGGAGATCTTCTTTACAATGCGGTAGCCGCCGATTTCGGTGCCTTCGGGCAACGCGGACCTGGTATGGGCCGGCATGTCGGAAGGCGGCGATTCGGTCGGTGCGCCAGAAAAAGTTTCGCGATTTTAGCGATCCGCCATGCGGCGGCGCGCCTTCACCCCAGCTTCTTACGGAATTCCGATGCCCGCCGCCATCGCCAGCATGACCGGGTTCGGCAGTGGCCGCGCCGCCACTGCGGCCGGCAGCGTGACGGTCGAAGTGCGCTCGGTCAACTCGCGCTTCCTCGACCTCACCCTGCGCTGCACCGACGACCTGCGCCACACCGAAGGCGCCGTGCGCGAGCGCATCGCCGCCCGGCTCGCGCGCGGCAAGGTCGAATGCCGGCTCGCCCTGCAACGCGACGCCGGCGCCACACCGGCACGGCCCAACGGGCAGGCGCTGGCGCAGTTGGCCGAGTTGGCCCGCCACGTGCGGGCCGCGCTGCCTGAGGCGGCGCCACTGTCGGTGGCCGAGGCCCTGGCCTGGCCCGGCGTGCTCGACGCCGGCGCGCTCGATGCCGAGGCGCTGACCGCCGGCACCCTGCACGCCCTCGACGAGGCGCTGGCCGCCTTGCAGGCCAGCCGCGAGCGCGAAGGCGAGGCGCTGCGCGCACTGCTGTTGGCCCGCTGCGCGTCGATCGAGACCATCGCCCGCGCCTTGCGCGACCGCGTGCCCGAGTTGCTGGCGCAGGTCGAGCGCAAGCTCGGCGAGCGGCTGGAAGCCGCGCTGGCCGGCCCGCTGGCCGCCGGTGGCGCCCTGTCGCGCGAAGACGTGGTCGAGCGCATTCGCCAGGAAGTAACGCTCTACGGCCTGCGCGCCGACGTCGACGAAGAACTGCAACGGTTGACGACGCACGTGGCCGAGGTGCGCCGCGTGCTCGCCGCCGGCGGCGCGGTCGGGCGGCGGCTGGACTTCCTGATGCAGGAATTGAACCGCGAAGCCAACACGCTAGGGTCGAAGGCGAGCGCCATCGACATGACGCAGGCGGCGGTCGAACTGAAGCTGGCGATCGAACAGATGCGCGAGCAGATCCAGAACCTGGAGTAAGGGCGATGCGCGCAAGCGGCGGCAGCCTCATCATGGTGGTGGCCCCATCGGGGGCCGGCAAGTCCACGCTGGTCAACGCGCTGCTGGCGCGCGACGGCGCGCTGGAGCTGTCGATCTCGCACACGACGCGCGCGCCGCGGCCGAGCGAGAGTAACGGGCGCGAGTACCACTTCGTCGCGCGGGCCGAGTTCGAGGCGCTGCGCGCGCGCGGCGAGTTCCTCGAAAGCGCCGAGGTGCACGGCCACCTGTACGGCACCTCGCGCGCGTGGATCGAGCAACGTCTGGCGGCCGGGCGCGACCTGTTGC
>JBKCXU010000139.1:0-5843 GCA_046316025.1 Betaproteobacteria bacterium
GCGCAGGAGGCGCCGCCAGCGGGCAGGCGCTCGTCCCGGCCGCTGGCGGCGCGGTTCTGGCTGGTCGCGACCCGGGGGGTCGGCAGTTACGGTGCCCGCGGCTACGGCGCTTTCTTTTTCGATGTCGGCGCGGTGCCGCTGGTCGATGCCGAGAAGTGCCGGCCCGTGGCGGCAGCGGGCGACGGCAAGGCCGGTAGTGGGCAAAGCCAGGGCGAAGCGGGCGACGCGACCGACACTCGCGACGCGATCGTCGACTGCTATCTGGTCGCGCGCTTCGACGAGCGCTACATCCTCTTCGGATGGCAGACCGGGCCGGCGGGCGCGGGTTCGGCGCCGATTTACGTCAAGCAGGTGCGCGATCTGGAGCCGTTCAGCCTGGCGATCAACCCCGGGTTGCCGCTGCGCTCGCTGCGCGATGCATACGACCGCATGGGCGGCGTTGCCGCGCCGGCCGCTGCGGACAGGGAGGGCAAATGATCTTCGCTGATGGATTGGGGTGGACAAGGGTGTTGGTGTTGGCGGCGGGTGCGGCGGCGCTGCCGGCGGGCGCGCAAACCGTGCGCCTCTACGCCGGCGACCGCGCGGAGATCGCGGTTGTCGCGGCGGCGGCGCCGACGGTGCTGCGCCTGGGCCAGCCCTGGACCGCCCCGGTGCCGGCGCTGGAACTGGCGCCAGCTGCGCTCGGGCAACCGCTCAACCGCATCTGCTGCACCACGCCGAACTGCGCGTCCGACCGCAACGTGGTCGTCGGCGCGCTGCGCTCGGAGGTGATCGGTCGCTACGGCGCGGCCTGGCTGTCGACGAGCAGCGCTGCGCGCCTGGCCTACCCCGGCATCCAGTTCGACTTCGACGGCAGCCAGCGCGTGCAGCGCATCTGCGTCGTGCCGCGCTGATGCGCCGGCGCCGGCGCCCGCGCCGGCCGCTGACGGCTATAGTCGCGCATCTTTGGTCGCCCCCGCGGCCGCCCGGCGCGGGTGGCCGCACCTGCTCCGCCGATGCTCGCCTTCATCGTCCGCCGCCTGCTGCAAGCCGTGCTCGTGATGCTGGCGGTGGCGTTCATCGCCTTTCTGCTCTTTCAGTACGTGGGCGATCCGGTCTCGCAGATGCTCGGGCAGGACGCCACGCCCGAAGACCGCGCGCGGCTGCGCTCCGAGCTCGGGCTCGATCAGCCGTTCGTCGTGCAGTTTGCGCACTTCGTGGTCAACGCGGCGCAGGGCGACTTCGGCCTCAGCCTGCGCCAGGGCCGGGCGGTGTCCACGCTGATTGCCGAGCGGCTCCCGGCCACGCTGGAGCTGGCCGTGGCCGCAGCGTTCATCGCCATTGCCGTGGGCATTCCGGCCGGGGTGTACACGGCGCTGCGGCGCAATTCCTGGCTTTCGCAACTGTTGCTCGCCGGCTCGCTGATCGGCGTGTCGCTGCCGACTTTTCTGATCGGCATCTTGTTGATCCTCGTCTTTGCCGTGCAGTTGGGCTGGCTGCCCTCGTACGGGCGCGGCGAGGTGGTGCAGATCGGCTGGTGGAGCACGGGGCTACTGACCGCGGCCGGCTGGAAGCATCTGATCCTGCCGGCGATCACCTTGTCGCTGTTTCAGTTGACGCTGATCCTGCGCCTGGTGCGCGCCGAGATGCTCGAAGTGCTGCGCACCGACTACATCAAGTTCGCGCGTGCGCGCGGGCTGACCGACCGGGCCGTGCACTTCGGCCACGCGCTGAAGAACACCCTGGTGCCGGTGATCACCATCACCGGGTTGCAACTGGGCGGGATCATCGCCTTCGCCATCGTCACCGAGACCGTTTTCCAGTGGCCGGGCATGGGGCTGCTGTTCATCCAGAGCGTGCAGTTTGCCGACATCCCGGTGATGGCCGCGTACCTGTGCCTGATCGCCCTGATCTTCGTGGCGATCAATCTGGCAGTCGATCTGCTGTACTTCGCCGTCGACCCGCGGCTGCGCATCGAGCGCAGCGCCGCGGCGCACTGATGGCGATGGACGGCGGCGCGATGGGCGGCAGCCTGGGCGGCGCGCTCGCCTACGTGCAGGACCGGCACGAGGCGTTCACGCGCCTGCGCCGCGACCTGCATGCGCACCCGGAGCTGGGCTTCGAGGAGCACCGCACGGCGGCGCTGGTGGCCGAGCGGCTGCACGGCTGGGGCATCGAGGTGCACGCGGGTGTGGGCCGCACCGGCGTGGTGGGCGTGGTGCACGGGCGCGGCGATGGGCCGCGCGCGGTCGGCCTGCGCGCGGACATGGATGCGCTGCCGCTTACCGAGGACAACGACTTTGCCCATCGCTCCACCCGCGCCGGCCTGATGCACGGTTGCGGCCACGACGGCCACACGACGATGCTGCTCGCCGCCGCCGAGTATCTGGCGGCGCAGCGCGACTTCGACGGTCGCGTGGTGCTCATCTTCCAGCCGGCCGAAGAAGGGCGCGGCGGGGCCAAGGCAATGATCGACGAGGGCCTGTTTGCCCGCTTTCCGGTCGATGAGGTCTACGCGCTGCACAACTGGCCCGGCCTGCCGGCCGGGCAGATCGGCCTGAACCCCGGGCCGATGATGGCGGCGGCCGACCGGGTGGAGATCACCATCACCGGCCGCGGCGGGCACGGCGCGCACCCGCATCTGGCCGTAGATCCGGTGCTGATCGCCGCGCACATCGTGATCGCCGCGCAGAGCATCGTTGCCCGCAACGTGCCGCCGCTGGAGTCGGCGGTGGTGTCGCTGTGCGCGATGCAGGCGGGCGACCTGGGCGCGATGAGCGTGGTGCCGGCGCAGGCGCGGCTGGTCGGCACCGTGCGCACCTTCCAGCGCCACGTGCAGGATTTGATCGAAGAGCGGCTCGCCGCGCTGGTGCGCGACACGGCGCGCGCCTTTGGCGGCAGCGCCGAGGTGCGTTACACGCGCAGCTACCCGGCCACCATCAACCACCGCCCGCAGTACGGCCATGCGCTCGCGGTCGCCCGCGCGCTGGTCGGCGCCGAGCGCGTTGTGGCCGAGCTGCCGCCCAGCATGGGTTCGGAGGATTTCTCCTTCATGCTGCACGAACGTCCCGGCTGCTACGCGCGGCTGGGGCAGGGCGGCGCCGACGGCGGCTGCTGGCTGCACAACAGCCGTTACGATTTCAACGACGCGGTGATTCCGCTGGGCGCGGCTTATCTGGCCGCGCTGGCGCAGCGCCGCCTGCCGCGCCATCCTGCGCGGTAGTCCTGCACATTGACCCCCCACCCGGAGACCCGCGATGAGCCCATCCACCCCCCTGCGCCGCGCTGTGCTGGCGCTCGCCGCCGCGGCCGCCCTGGCGATTGGCGCGCCCGTGGCCGCCAAGACCTTCAAGTTCGCCAATCAGGGCGATGCGCTGTCGATGGACCCGCACTCGCTCAACGAGTCGCTGCAACTGAACTTCACCTTCAACATCTACGAAGGGCTGGTCGGGCGCGGGCAAAAGCTCGAAGTGGTGCCGGCGCTGGCGACCGACTGGAAGCAGACCGCACCGACCGTCTGGCGCTTCAACCTGCGCCGCGGCGTGAAGTTCCACGACGGCACGCCGTTTACCGCCGAGGACGTGATCTTTTCCTATAACCGCGCCAAGGGCGACGGCTCGGACGTGAAGACCTACGTCGGCGCGATCAAGGAAATCCGCAAGATCGACGACCACAGCATCGACATCGTCACCAACGAGCCGTTCCCGATCCTGCCCGACGTGATCACCAACTGGGCGATCATGAGCAAGGCTTGGTGCGAGGCCAACCGCGCCACCCAGCCGGTGGACAAGCGCAAGGGGGTGGAGAACACCGCCTCGTTCAAGGCCAACGGCACGGGGCCGTTCCGCCTGCGCGCGCGCGAACCGGGCATCCGCACGACGCTCGTGCGCAACGCCGACTACTGGGACCGCTCGGTCCCGACCAACGTCGAAGAAGTCGTCTTCACCCCGATCGGCAGTGCCTCGACACGCGTGGCGGCCCTGCTGTCCGGCGAGATCGACATGATGGAGCCGGTGCCGGTGCAGGACGTGGCGCGCATCGCCGGCGACGGCAAGCTCAAGGTGATGCAGGGGCCGGAGCTGCGCACGATCTTCCTCGGCATGGACCAGTCGCGCAACGAGCTGCTGTTCTCCAGCGTCAAGGGGAAGAACCCGTTCAAGGACAAGCGGGTGCGGCAGGCGTTTTATCAGGCGATCGACGTCAACGCGATCCAGAAGGCGGTGATGCGCGGCGCCTCTACGCCGACGGCGCTGATGATCGCCCCCGGCATCAAGGGTTTCCCGGCCGATCTGAACACGCGGCTGCCCTACGACGTCGAGGCGGCCAAGAAGCTGCTGGCCGAGGCCGGCTACGCGCAGGGCTTCGAGGTCGGCATGAACTGCCCGAACGACCGCTACGTCAACGACGAGGACATCTGCCGCGCGGTGGCGGCGATGCTGGCGCGCGTCGGCATCAAGGTCAATTTGATGGCCGAGAGCAAGGCCACCTATTTCCCGAAGATCCTGTCGCGCAACACCTCGTTCTATCTGCTCGGCTGGACGCCCGGCAGCTACGACTCGCACAACCCGCTCTTTGCGTTGATGGCCACCCCCGGCGCCGGCGGCCAGGGGCAGTTCAACCTCGGCTCGTACAGCAGTGCGCGCGTCGATGAACTGACCAAGGCAATCGCCACCGAGACCGACCAGGCCAAGCGCAACGCCATGATCCGCGAGGCGATGAAGCTGCACCAGGACGACATCGGCCACCTGCCGCTGCACCAGCAGGCGCTCGCCTGGGCGATGAAGCGCAACGTCGAGCTGGTGCAACTGGCCGACAACTACATGTTCTTGAAGTGGGTGGTGGTGAAGTAAACCGCCGTCAGCCACGCCATGAACGCTCTTGCCCGCGCCTGGGACAGCGACGTCGCCTACAGCTTCCGCCAATCGCCGGTGGCGATGGGGGCGGCGCTGGTGGCGCTGGTGCTGATTTTCTGCGCCGTGTTTGCCGAATGGGTGGCGCCGCACAACCCGTTCGATCTGGCGACCATCAACCTGCTCGACGCCTCGCAGCCGCCGGCCTGGGTCGAAGGCGGCAGCCGCAAGTTCCTGCTCGGCACCGACGACCAGGGCCGCGACGTGCTCTCGGCGATCCTCTTCGGCATGCGCATTTCGCTGATCATCGGCGTGGCGGCGGTGGCGCTGAGCGTGCTGCTCGGCGTGGGCTTGGGCCTGCTTGCCGGCTATGTCGGCGGCCGGCTCGATGCGCTGCTGATGCGCATCGCCGACGTGCAGTTGTCGTTCCCGGCGATCCTGATCGCGCTGCTGATCGACGGAGTGGCGCGCGCGGCGGTGCCCAAGGAAGTGCACGAGGTGATCGCCTTCCCGGTGCTGGTGGGGGCCATTGCGCTCGCCAACTGGCCGCAGTACGCGCGCACGGTGCGCGGATCTACGCTCGTGGAAAAGAACAAGGAATACGTGCAGGCGGCGCGGCTGATCGGCGTGTCGCCGCCGGCGATCATGCTGCGGCACGTGCTGCCCAACGCGATCGGGCCGGTGCTGGTGCTGGCCACCGTCAACGTGGCGCTGGCGATCATCACCGAGGCCACGCTGTCCTTCCTCGGCGTGGGTGTGCCGCCCACCTCGCCATCGCTGGGTACCTTGATCCGCATCGGCAACGACTTCCTGTTCTCCGGGGAGTGGTGGATCACGATCTTCCCGGGGCTGATGCTGGTGCTGATTGCACTCAGCGTGAACCTGTTGGGCGACTGGCTGCGCGACGCGGTCAACCCGCGCCTGCGTTGAACCCATGACCGCCCCCTTGCTTGAAGTGCGCCACCTGCGGGTGGAGTTCCCCACCCGCCGCGGCACGCTGCTGGCGCTGGATGA
>JBKCXU010000140.1:0-10675 GCA_046316025.1 Betaproteobacteria bacterium
CGGCATTCCCGTCACCGCCGTCTGGCTCGAACCACCGTGGCTCGGCCTGGCCCATTACCGGCCGGAGCACCGCGCCATCTTCTTCGGACGCCAGGCTGACGAGCACAAGCTGCGCGAGCAGCTCGTCGAGCGTGAGCGGCAGGGCTATCCTGGCGCGCTGATCGTCGCCAACAGCGGCGTGGGCAAGAGTTCGTTTGCGCAGGCCGGGTTGATCCGCGAACTCCAAGCGCAACTCAAGGACCGCCCTCTAGAGTGGCGCATCTGGCGGCCCGGCAGCGCTTCCGGCCACGACGAAGCTGGCCTGGTCGCCGGCGTGCGAGGCAACTGGACGCAGCCGAACGCCATCGGCGCATTGAACCCGCAAGCGCCATGCGCGACCTTCGCACAACTGCTGGCCGCGCTCGACCCTGCGCACCTGGCCGCTGCGCGGTTTCTATGGGTGATCGATCAGTTCGAAGAACTGTTTACCGCCGGCGCTGAACCGGCTGCCGTGACCGCGCTTTGCGAGTTCATCCGCCAGTTGCAGCAGCGCGGCGTCTGGGTGGTGGGCACGCTGCTTGCCGACTTGTATGGCCGGTATCTGGAACAGCCCGCATTGGTGGCGGCCTTCGGCGGTGACGTAGGCCACTACAACCTGCAGCAGCTCAAGCCCGAAGCGCTGCGCCTGGTCATCGAGGGCCCCGCCGCGATCGCGCGTCTGCGCTTCGAGCCCAACGACCACGGCGGCACGCTGGCCGACCGCATCCAGCTCGACATGGCGGCCGCAACCGGCGCCTTGCCGCTGCTCAGCTTTGCGCTCAGCCTGTTGTACGACAAGGCGCGGGAGGCTGGCGGCAACCTGCTGACAGCCAAGGCGTACGAGGAGATCGGCACGCTGCAAGGGGCCATTGGCCTGCACGCCGAGAGAACGTTCAAGGCGCTGCCGGCACAGGCCCAGCAACAACTGCCCCGGTTGTTGCGCGCGCTGGTGCATGCCGTGGGTGATGACAAGACGCCGACGGCAGGGCCGGTGGACCTGGCGGACTGGCCCGCGGGCACCCCGGGCCGCCAACTGATCGATGCCTTGGTCAAGGAACGGCTGCTGGTCGACGACCGGGATGGCGCCGCTCCTGGCGCGCGCGCGCAGGTGCGAGTAGCGCACAAGGCGCTGCTCGTTCACTGGAAGGACGCGAAGAGCCTGCTCGACCAACGGCCAGGCGACTTGGTCCTGCGCCAGCGCTTGCGAGAACGCGCAGATGCCTGGCTGGAAACTCAACGCGACGCCGCAAGACTGCTCACGTCCCGGAAAGAACTGGCGGAAGCCAAGGACCTCACCGAGCGCTGGCGCGAGGAGTTTGCCGACAGCCAGTATCGGCCGCTGCGGGAGTTCATCGACGCGTCGCTGGCGACTGCCGAAGCCCGCGAGGGCGAGCGGCAGCGCCAGGAAGAGGCGGCGCGGGAAGAGCAGAAGCGGGCGCTGACCGAGAAGCTTGAGCGCGCCCGCAAAGGCAGAAAGAGAGCCGTCGGGCTTGCGCTGCTGTTTGCTTTGGTCGCAGGCATTGCGGGGTGGCAGTGGCAGAGCGCCAAGCAGAATGAAGCGCTTGCCAGGCAAAGCACGGCAATTGCCGACAAGAAGACCGCAGACGCGACGCGACTCGCTACCGAGAAAGACGCCGCGCTGCGCCAGGAGGTGGAACAAAGGGAGCGAGCCGACCTGGAAGCCAAGCGCGCCTCCGACGCAGAGAAGCAGGCGGAGGGCAGCGCTGCCGAAGCCCGCTCCGAAACCCGCAAGACCAAGGAGGCGTTGGCCGCAGCCCTCCTGAACGCGACAGAGGCCAGCGCGTTCAGCTACAGGTCCTTCGATGAGGCCCTCTCGGCGGGCTCGCTGCGCCTCGCCCTGGCGGCCCATCGCCTTCGCCCGAATGAGACCACGTTTCTCGCTCTGCAGGCGCTCGCGGAGGAGCCGTCGATGGGGCGACTTGAGCGAATCTTCGAGACCCACGAGCCCAGTTGGACGCACCTGGCGATGTCTGCTGACGGCAAACGCCTGGCGTCCGGCGGGGATGCCAAGGTTCTGCGGATCTGGGATCTGGACACCGGCCAACAAGTCGGAGCCAGCCTCGTCGGGCACGAGAAATTCATCAACGCCGTCGCCTTCACGCCCAATCAGCAGATCATCGTGTCTGCGAGTGGTGACGAAACGATACGTCTTTGGTCGGCCAGTGACGGCCTGCTGCGACAAACTCTGCGAGGCCACAAGGGCGCAGTTCTTTCCATCGCCATCAGCCGGGACGGAAAGCTTCTTGCCAGCGGAGGCAGCGACGGGACGATACGGATTTGGAGTATCGATACCGCGCAGCAAACAGGGCAAATCGACTTGAAAAGCACGACCGACCTTGCATTCTCACTAGATTTCAGTCCGGATGCGCGGCTGGTGCTGGTGGGACTTGTCGGGCGGGTGGAGATCTGGGACCGAAATACGCGCAAAATCGTTGATCGATTCGCCAGCGAAGACGGCATGCAATACAGAACAGTACGTTTCATGCCCGACGCCAAGCGTGCGGTGTTCGCACATGCAGTGTGGTCCGTCGGTGTGTGGAGCTATCGCTCAGGCGAGATCAATCGATCAGGCGTCAAAGACGGCGATAGCAATGCCGAGGCCGTTCGCTGGCTCCGCGACCGTCCGGGCAGCTTACCGCTTGGACAGCTCTTCGTTGAGGACAGCGGCGCGATTGTGGCGCCCGGCATTGACGGCTCGGTGGTGGTCTGGTCTGACATTGACCGCACGCTCCGCGAGGCCAAACCCGCCGCCCCTGGACTGTTTGAATCCTGGAAGGTAGGACTGCCGCCACGCTACGTGGGTAAGCACCGCATAGGCGCGACTACCGTGGCCGTTGCGAGCGGTAAACAATTCGTCAGGATCGCTTCTGCCGGCCTTGACGGAGAGGTACGGGTTTGGACGTATAGCGACGATACGAGACATCGTCTGGCTGTGCATGCGGGCACGTGGAAGGAGGGCGACCCTCGCCGACCTGCATGGTCGCTTTCCGGGCGAGGCATCGCGTTCAGCCCGGATGCGAAACGGCTTGCCTACGGCCATGGCGATCGGGTGATTCTCTTGGATACCACCAACAGTGACACCTTTTCAATGCCTTTTAAGGTAAAGGCTTCCTTGGCTTCTAGGGACACAGAACCGCAAACCGATTCTCTCATGGAGTTTTTCAAGCGATTCTTTCCGAAAGACTCTGCGTCACAAGACTCCTCTACACCGACGCCGGATCTCCCTCAATTGCCGACGATTCATTTGGAGCCGACTGATTTCAGCCAAGTTGACGGAAGTGTGCCAACTAGCGATCTCTCCTTTAGTCCGACCGACCCGTACGTCGCGCGGGTACGCGGTTCAAAGCTCGACATATGGCACTCGGAGAGTGGCAAACCTCTCCATCCTCCAATTGAAGCGCACGAAGGAGGTGCTGTGTGTGTTGCCTTCAGTCCTGACGGCAAGTTCGTGGTGACTGGCGGTCAGGATGGGAACCTGCGCGTGTGGGATGTTGCGACTGGCCGCTCGGCAGCGCCTTTGCTCGCCGGGCACAAGGGGGCAGTAACTGGCGTTGCGTATAGCCCGGATGGAGCGCGCATTGTTTCGGCAGGCGTCGACGGGACGCTGCGATTTTGGGCTGCCCGGACTGGCGCCGCCGACGGACCGCCCTTGCAAGGAAGCGGGTGGGGCTCTGTTTGGGACGTCGCTTGGCATCCAAGTGGAGACGTCGTCGCGACGGGCGGAGATGATGGCGAAGTGGTCCTCTGGAATGTTGCGAGGCGGAAGGAACTTTTCGCCTACCGAAGGCACCCGGCCAGTGTCTATTCCGTTGCGTTCAGTCGCGACGGACGATTTCTTGCGTCGGCAGGTAGCGACTCAAGGGTGGTCCTTGCCGACGCCTACAGCGGCGAAGTGCGCAGCAAGGCGCTCGCTGTTGGCTCCCCCGTCAGTCGTGTCGTGTTCAGCCCAGACGGTCGCTTCATCGCAACAAGCACGGGCAGTAACGGCATGCTATGGGACGCCCCCGACGCCTGGGCAGGGTACTTGTGTGCCAAGCTAACTCGTAACTTTAGCTTGAAGGAATGGAAGTCGATTTTCCGTGATGCCGTTCCTTACAAAGAGCAATGCCCAGGCTTGCCGGTTCCGGCGAGTTAGGTTTACGACTTCAATGCTCTGCGAATTGGCAGTGAATGGCTGCTCATCGCGTCATGCATCGGCCAGTGACGGGACGATGGCGAAGGTAGTCAGGCGCTCGAACGCTGCGATGACCAAGCGACCGGTGCGCGTGAGGTGGGCGCTGCACAGCATGCATGCGCGTGCGCGCCGTGCGGACGGGGCGCTCGGAACGTCGTGCGGCGAAGGTTGTCCACGTGTTGCAGACGCCCCGCGTTGGTAGGTGATGGCGCCACGGGATTCGGAGCGGTGTGATGTCTGACAGCGAGATCAACGTCAAACGGCGACGAGTGTCAGCTCTCTTTGGCGCCGCGATCATGGTTGGTTGCGGAAGCGGGTCTGAAGGTCCCAGCACTGGGCCTCCTCCTCCTCCTCCGTCACCGCCTGGCCCCGGTCCGTCGTCGCCGTCGGCGCCCATAGCGCGTCTGACACTGGACGTGGGCGCTGGCCGGTTGCCGTCGAGCGCCGCTCTGCCGGCAGACGGTCTTGCCCTGGTGGCTCGCGCCTTCGATGCCGCCGACCAAACACTCGCCGGCCGACTGGTGCAGTTCACCGTGGCGCAGGGGCTGCTGACGCTCACGCAGGGAAACACGGACGCCACAGGCACGGTTCGCACCACGCTGGTCACGGGCGGGGACGCGCGCAACCGCGAGATCGTGGTCACGGCGCGCGGCGAGTCCGCCGTCGCCGAGCGACGCATTCAGGTGGTCGGCACCATGCTGACCATCGAAGGGCCGAACACCGTTTTCCCGGGCACGGCGACGACTTACCGCCTGTGGCTGCGCGACGCCGCGGACAAAGGCATTGCCGCGCAGCCGCTGGACGTGGCGACCGAGGCAGGCAACGCGCTGAGAGCGCCGCAGGTGTCGAGCGACGCGCAAGGCTTGGCGGAAGTGACGTTGACCGCAACGCTCGCGGCCAGCTCGCTGACCGCGAGCGGCTATGGATTATGCGCGACCTGGCAAGTGGCGGTGGCGCGCAACGAGCTGTTCTTCAGCAGCCCGGCCAACAACAGCCTCCAGCGCTTCGACGCCGGCCGCTTGTCCACCGAGGTCGAACTGCGGTGGACCCTCGGTGGAGCCACCGTCGCGGACGGAACGGGGTTGTCCATCACCGTTGCAGGTGC
Source organism: Betaproteobacteria bacterium (assembly GCA_046316025.1). Classification (GTDB taxonomy): domain Bacteria; phylum Pseudomonadota; class Gammaproteobacteria; order Burkholderiales; family Burkholderiaceae_F; genus JAJTHJ01. Next base: position 5,319 of record JBKCXU010000140.1, read on the forward strand.
CGCGCGCGCGGATGCGGGCGTGGTGCGCACGCGCAGCGGTGCGGCGCGCTTCGTCGTGGAAGGCAGCGGTATCGGCGACGTCGTCGTGACGGCGCGTGGTTTGGCGCTCGGCCAACCGGTAGCTGAACTGCGCTTCCGGCAAGCCTCGCCGGCACCGAGGCCGATGGAACTGCTGGTGCCCGCCTACTTCCGGCCGGACTGGCCAACGAACTACTGGCCAGTGATGAAGGAGGCGCTGCGCGAAGGCGTTGCGCTCACCGCGGTGTTCAGCCCTCTTGTAGGGCCGACCGACAAGCGTGACCCAGCGTATGTGGCGGCGATCGATGACCTTCGCGCGGCCGGCGGCCGAGCGCTGGGCTACGTTCACACGGCTGTCAACTTGCCCGCCAAGATCCTCCGACCGGTCGCCGACGTGCGCCTGGACGTGGACCGCTACGCGACTTTCTACGGCGCTGCGCTGGATGGCATCTTCGTGGACGAGATGATCCACGAGCCAGGCGATTCCTCGTATTTGGACTTCTATGCCGACCTGTACGCCTACATCAAGGCGCGCTATCCGGCGTATCGCGTGGTCGGTAATCCGGGCTGGCAGGCAACCGAGCTGCACCTCACGCGGCCAACGGCCGATGCGGTGGTTGTGTACGAGAACCTGGCGTCAGCCAGCTACGTCGAGCCGCCCGCCGACAGTTGGCTGCGGCGCCACCAGAACACCCGCATCGGACACATCATCTACGCGGCGCCGAGCGCGGCGGATATGCAGGCTCTGGTCGCGCGCGCCTCGCGCGACAACGCCGGGCTGATCTACGTGACCAACGACCTTTTGCCCAACCCCTACGACACGCTGCCGGCGTACTTCACGGCGCTGGTCGCGGCCGTCAAGGCAACGAGCGGCACGTAGTTGCCCGTCACGTGCCATGGCGGCCACGCCACGACGGGGCAGGGCCACCGTGCCGAATGACAGCGATCTCGCGACAGCTTCTTGTGCCCGCGCTCCTGGCGCGCAACTACTCATGTCCTGGAGGAGACTCCTTTCCGGCGGTGGCGTGGTCCGACTTCGGCCTGGACTGCGCCCCACTCGGCGCCGATGTCGCCGCAGCTTCGCCAGCGCGAGTCTGCGGCTTCTTGGCGTTCTGCCCCGCAGCACTGGGTTGCCGTGGTGCTGAGTGGGCCGGCTTGCGGGGCGCAGCATCCGGCGCTTTTGGTTCCCGCGCGGCCGGGACCGCCTTTGCGGTGGCTTTCGGCAGTGAGGGATTTGCCGGGAGTTGACTTGGCGCGCCAAGCCTGATTGCCCCATTTGCCGTCTCGTCGGGTGCTGGCCGCTGGGCCAAATCCAGAAGTATCTTTCCATGCTGGGCTTGGCCACTTGCCAGTCCTTCGACCACTGCTCGCAGCGCTTTCAGCTCGGTCAGCATGGCGCTTGCGACCATAGCGTCAGCATCGTGGGCGCGTTGCGGCAGCACGCGATTGATCCAGAGGAACGTCGCCGCCCCGACAAGGAGAGCGCTCAGTACAGAGCTGGCAATCGTGCTGACGCAGAGGAGTCCGTACAAAGACATGCGATTGCGAGGTCGCTTTCGCTGCACGCGCAGAGGCGGATTGCGTGCTGTAGGTCCAAGGCTTGCCCCGTCGGTCGCTGGAAGGGCAAGGCCGCTGAAGGGCATGCTGGGCGGTGCACGGCGCGGCGCGGGACAAGGCGCACCAGCGGCGGCCGACGGCGCTTGCGCGGACGACGGCGAGGCGTCCGGCTCGGCGCTCCTTGCCGGAGCGGCGGCGCTTTGCGGTGCCAACGGAGGAGCCGTGCGCCGCCAATCGACGAGTTGAAAGCGGAGGTTGCGCGACTGACGGTAGAACTCAAACGACTCGCGGCTGCGCGTGAATGCGGCGTAGCAGGACTGTTGGCGTAGACCAGACTTCGCGATGATGACCCCTGCTGCCGCCGCAAGCGGCTGCCCGTCAATGAGGAAGTAGGTCGCCGGCCCGGCTCTGCCGGAGGCTGGCGGCAGAATTGCCACGCCGGACTCGCTGGATGCAAGATTTCTGACCAGTGGCGACTGCTTGAGCTCTTCGAGCGCGACGAGCGACGCGAAACGACCGTCTGCCAGACCGCGATCGCGCACCCACTCGACGAGCTCGGAGAGGGCGGAGAAGGCGTACTCGGGGCCGATAGCGCAGCCCGTACTCGCAACGACCCCGACGTACTGGCCAGCCCTCAAGTCCATGGTTGAAATGGAACAGAATGCGCCGTACGAATGGCGCAAGCGTCCAGCCGCGTCAACGCTACCGCGGAACGTGATCACGATTCCCGAGCGAGGCCGGACGACGTCGGTGATGCCTTCAACGAGGTCCGGATTGTTCCAGTCGGGGGCATGGCCTGAGTCGCGGCCGACCGTCAGCGCGTAGCCTTCGGCTCCGCTGCGTGTCGCGCGAACGATGATGTACATGCTCCCCTCGCGCTTCGATCAACCGCGAAACCTGCGCCACCAGGACACCAACGGCGGCACCAAGGGCTTGATGCTGAAGGAGTCGTGGATCGAGCTCCAGAGCCTGACGGCGTAGGTCGGGTCCATCTCGGCGAGGAAAGGAGCCTTGACAAAGCCGCCGCGTTCATCGATTTCGCGGGTTTCGCGCATCTCGACGGTGCCGACGGAAAACTCGGAAACCAGGTCCGTCCCGCCGCGCAGCCGCTGCCAGGTTCGCGGCATCTCGTTCCTTGCGAGGTCATGCCCGATGTCGCCGCGCCTGGGATTGCTATCCCACTTGGTCAACAGCAGCACGAATCGCGTACCACGTAGCTGCGGATTGCGACTTCCCACGTGGTCGATGAAGTTTGCAACAGCCTCGTCCTCCTTTGCCGCGTCCATCCACGGCACGACCAGCAGGAAGATCATCGGTAACCCACGGGCGCGGAAGTAAACGTCGATCGGGGTGCCGAGTGCGCCGCCGATGCCGGCGAGTCGTGCCAGATCTTCACCCGCGGTCTCCAGAAATATGAGGTTGCGAGGTTTGAGGCCTTTGCGGTTGGGCACGGCTTGTCCACCGATCAGCAGCGGCGGGCGACCGCTGTCGGTTCGCGCCGGCAAGAAGCCGGTCGATGTTTGGTGCTTGGCATCCCACTCAAAGTAGCAGGCAAGCTGATCCCAGTGGATCTCGCTCTCCTGGCGCAGGGCCGCGATGACGTTGTTGATCTGCTCGTCGCGGTATTGATGCGGCAGGAAGTCGAGCGTCTTGATGAAGGACAGACCCGCCGCGTGGCCCGTGACGGTGGCCGTGTGAATCAGCGAAGCAAGGATGACGGACTTGCCGACCGTCTTGTTACCGAACAGAAACACGAAGTTGGCGTCGGTCGCTTGAAGGAAACGTATCCAGTCGGTGTCGGGCAGGTTGAAGCGGCCACCGGGCGGCAGCGACGGTGGGAGCGGGTGGACGTTGTTCATCTCTCGATCTCCGTGATGCTTCGGTTCGAACCTTGCAAGGCCGAGGGAAAGCTCCTTGGCGGCAAGGCAGTCATCCGATCGCGGCGATCCTGCCGCCGCGGCCGGGGAGGAATGGCGGCGCGTCGGGTTCCTCGCGGCCGATGCGGTACAGGATGTACGGCGCGAGCAAATCGACTAGCAGGCAGAACGCCAAGATCACCCAGAGCGCGCCCTTATCCAGGCTTCGCCCGACGGCCGACGCCGTGTGGCTGAAGGACCCGAGACTGGTGTTGCGGGCCTCGAGCCTCATCGGCCCGGCGGCGACATCGTCGAGGCACTGGAATCGACCGCCGTGCATCGTGTTGGCTCCGGCGCACAGCTCATTGAACAGGAAAGTGCCCTCGGTCAGGAGCGTCAGGTGCTTGGGCGACACGCGCTCGAGAGGTGCCTTGAGCTGTTCGATGGCTTGGGCGCGCCGCGGGTCGCCCGCGAATGCGCCGGCGGCTTGCTTCAGGGTTCGGAGAGCCTCAAAGTCGTTCTCGCGCAAGTGGGATCCAAGTAGCCCGTCGGTGAACTTCAGGTAGCTATCCGCGGCACGATCCCATTCCTCCGGCGTGCGCGCAGCGACGTAGCGCGGAAACTTCTGCCCAGGAAAGAGGCTTTCAAGCTCGCCGATCTGGGCTTGCGCCTGGGGTCCGACTCCGTAGAGCCGAACTTCGGCGACCAGGGCGTCACGCTTGCTCTCGACGAGCTGCTTGAAGGCATCGAGCTTGGTCAGCTTTGCATCGGCGGCAACGCGTGCGGCAAGCTGCGAGGCCTTGTCTTGAAGTTCGGACAGTTCTTCGCTGACCAGAAGCTTCCCTGCATAAGATGGGAATAGGTAGTTGAAGTTGCAGACTACGTTGAAGAGCGCCAGAACGACGAACCCAGCCAGCGCGGCCGGTTTGCCCTTCATGGCGTGGTGGAAAGCCAGCGCGAGCAAGAGAGTCACTCCGCCGGAGAGAACGAAGCCGCCCTGGCGCCAACCGAACAAGTTCGCTTCCTGCAGGCCCAGACCTGTATGCCAGAAGCCGATGGCGAGGAAGATCGCCGCGCCCATCCAGACGAGTATCTTGTTGCTGGTCATGTCCTGTCTCCACGAAGTGACGATGGGCTCCAATGTGGCCTATTGCCGCGCCGCGTGGTCTGCTTGTCTTACAAAGTGGTGATAACTGCCGCCGGACGGAGGCATCGACCACACCGCTTGCGCTGCGCTCCTGCCGCCGCTGAGCTGGCCTCAACGTCCTTGCGGGGTCAGCCTCAACTGGACGCTGAACTGCCTGCTGTCCATCGATCCGAGTCGAGTGAGGAACAGCTTGTTTCTGTCGGCAGTGGTGAACGGTAATGGGCTGTCCCTCGCGAACGTCTTTTGCCCGAGCCACTGGCTCAGTAGCGACTCTGCTGCCTCGGTCGCGTCGTAGACCAGCATGCCGCCGTTTTGGGTGGGTTGGGCGAGAAAGTAGAGGTAACCCATCTTGTTACCTTTCGCATACATCAAGTACGTGGTTTGCGTATTCGGATAGAAGCCGACTTCGTAGGTGTCGTCCTTGGTTACTGCGGAGTACTTCCCGTTGGCAACCGCCATCAGTTTGATGGTCGTGACAGCGCCGTCCCTGTCGGTGCTCGTATACAGCCCTGCGGGCAAGGGCCGCACGAGGTGAGCGTCGTTGTGCGGATAGGACTCCTTGTCGCCGGAAAAGCAGCCCGACAGCGCGGCGACCGCAGCGAGCTGTAGCACGACGGCCGAAAACCTGATCATCGAGCGGACCATGTTGAACCTCGCGAAGTGGAAGTGGCTTGTTGCAGGTGGTGAGCGTGCACCGCCTACTGCCGCAGCGCGGCGAGCCGCACCTGCGCACGCTCGACCTTCGCGCCGGCGGCGACCAGCAGAGACGAGGTTTCGGC
>JBKCXU010000141.1:0-4754 GCA_046316025.1 Betaproteobacteria bacterium
GAAGATCGGCAACGAGAGCCACCTGGACGTGGCCAAGGACGCCCTGGCCAAGTACGGCGCCGACGTGCACCGCGAGACCGTGGGAGATGAGTTGACCAAAGTGGGCGGCGGGGTCCACCTGAAGATCGGGCAGGACTGGCATGCCAAGGTGGGCACCTTGACGGCGGTCGATGCCGGGCAGGAGATTCACCTGAAGGCGGGCACCAACGTCGTGATCGAAGCCGGGGCGCAGCTGACGCTGAAGGTCGGGGGCAACTTCGTGAACATCAACGCCGGGGGGGTGTACATCAAGGGCACGATGGTGATGATCAACTCCGGGGGCAGTGCGGGCAGCGGCAGCGGCGCCTCGCCCAAGGCGCCGAAGGCGGCCAAGCAGGCCGAGGCGTCCAAGGGCGGGACGGATGCGCCGCCGTCGCCGAAGGTGGCAGCGCTGACCGCGGCGCAGGCGGCGGCAACGCCGTTTTGTGCCATTTGCGGCGGGTAAATCAAGACGTTCTGACGGGAGCTTTGCGATGACGGCGACTGACGAGACGCCATTGGCATTGACGGCTGAAGGTACTCGCCAACGCGCAGCGCGCGACGGCGATTCGCCCGGCACGCCCTGCGGCCAGCGCAGCGCATCGGCGAGCGAAGGAGACGCGAAGGCGAAGATATCGTCGATGGCGGCGGCGCTGCGGGCGGCCAGTGAGGCCTCCACGCCGTACTGCGCCATTTGCGGCGAATGGCCGGACGCAATCGGGAGCGACAAGCTATGACGACCTTCGACACCTTGTGGCGCGACTGGCGCCAGTCGGGGGCTGCGGCGCCCTATGTGCTGATCAACTGTGCGGGTCTTGAACGCGGGGCGGATCAACTGCACGAAGCGGGATTCGAGCGGCTGGAGTGTCTGTTCCTGGGCGACCTGGCGGAAGAACTGCGGGATGTCGCGCCGTATCTGGCGCAGTCGAGCCGGATGGACGATGCTGCGGCTTCGGTGGTGCGGCATCTGTCGTTGCAGCAGGTGGCGATACTGGCCGAATTGCGCGATGCGAAGGCGACGTTCGAACAAATTCACCGGCACTTGCGCAAGTTCAACATCGTGTACGGACCCGACGGCAACCCCCTGTACTTCAGATATGCCGATGCGCGAGTACTGCCGCAAGTGCTCGCCACCTTCTCGGCGGAACAGTTGGACGAGTTTCTGGGCCCGATCGAGGCGCTCTACACGACCACCCCGGACGGCGAGATCGCACGCATCAGCCGAAGTGCCAAAGCCGACCGCGGCGGCGCTCCGCGTCCGATGGGCGCCGACGCCGGCGCCTGAACCCGACCCGCCAACGTTTACGGAACACCCATGAGCCTGCGACTGACGGCGGATCAATTCGAGGGCATCGGCAGCCTTCGCTTCGAGAAGAAGCTGATCGAACTGCTGGGCGAGGCCGATCCGGGTGCGGCGACCCACTTCGAGACCGATGTGGGTCTAGCGGAACTGCGCCAGCAGTGTGCCAAGGCCCGGCAGTACGGCCTGACTCGGGAGGCAGACGTGGCGCGTTACGTGGTGACTGCCTGGCTAAGGGCGACGAACTGATATGGAGTCTGCGATGACCGTCGTGTACGCGTCCCGCGCGGAGGTGATCGTGCGGAGGGAACCGACATGCTGAACATCTCTGCCGAGCAGATGGCGCGCATCGGTCGGGCACGCCTCGAGCGCGTGCTCGACGAACTCGTGCCCCAGTTGCAGGAGCAGTATCCAGACGCCCCACCGGCGGCGGAGCTGCGGGCCGCGATGCAGCCACTGCTGGAGCGGATGCTCGGCTGGAACATCCATTCCGGCGGGTTTCTGGCGCTGCACGTGCTGGCCTCGAAGGTGGTGGGCGAGGACTACTACACCCTGCCGGGGTTCGAAGCCGTTTTCGCGGCCCCCGGCTTGTCGGAGGACTTGAAGGAGGAGTGGTTGCGCGGCTGGTTGGCCGGACTGCGCGACAGCGCCCAGCAGCGGAGCAAGACATGAGTTTCTTCGGCAAGGTGGCCGACAAGGTCGGCAAGGGCCTGGACTGGGGCAAGGGGGTGGCGCAAAGCGCCTGGGACGGAACCAGGAAGGCTGCGGATGCCGTAGTGGACTACGCCAAGGACAAAGCGCAGCAGGCCGAAGAGGCTGTGTCCAGGAAAGCCGAGGAGCTACGCGACAGGGCGCATGAGGCCGCGCGCAAGAAGGCGGCCGCCATGGCCAAAGACAAGGACTTGCTCGACAGCCTCGATCAGCGCGATCGCTTCAAGTCCAAGGTTGTGCAGGACTGCGCCACGACCGGGCCGCCGGTTCCGTACGACGGCCACTATCTGAGCAAGTCCACCTGCGACTGCGCCAGCCCGCCGTGCTCGCCGCCGACCAAGCAGAAGCCGCCCAAGGGGGCGGGGTTCAAGCCCAAGGGTTGCGAGAACTGCGGCAAGGACTTTCCGGCCACGACCTACACCAACGGCATCGACAACACGATGAAGAACGTATGCGACACCATGCGGCAGTTGGCCGACGAGTTGTGCATGGAAGTCGTGGGCGTGTACAACGCCAGCTACAAGGATGCGGTGCCGCCGACGCGCTCGGCCGAAGAGAATATGGCGCTGCTGACCAAGGGAGCGCAGGGAGCGAAGAAGGGCCTGGTCGATGGGGTGGTGGAGGGCATTCCGGAGGCGATTGGCGCAGGGGTTGCCACCGGCGGTTTGGGTGGGGTGGCGAGTCTGCTCAAGAGCGGCGCCAAGGGCGCGGCGATGGGGGCGGGCGAGGAAGCCGGGCTGGAACTGCTCAAGCAGGAGGCGCCGCGGCGCCTGGCACAGAGCCAGGACCTGCTGGACGTGATCGACACGCTCAAGGGGCGCAGCACGCAGCCGCCAACGGACCGGTTGTCCCGCGAGATCGTCGGCGCCATGAGTGCGGGGCAGTCGCTTAACGTGATCGGACACAGCGAGGGCGGGGTCAATACCGTGGCGGCGATCGGGCAGGCGAAGAGCGAACTTGTTGAAGTGCAGTCGCGCGAGGTGCTTAAGGAAAATCCCAACTTGGACGATGAGGCGGCAGGGGTGCTGGCGACGAAACAGGTTGAGGCCGCGTTGGGCAAAAACCTGAACGTGACGTTACTCGGCACGCAACAGACGGGTTTGCCGGACGGGCCCAACTACGTGCGCGCGGCGCACAAGTCGGACTTCGTGCCCGATGCGATTTCCGGCGCACAGGACGCCATCGGACGGCCTGGGCACGATCGCCATCCGCTGTCGGGCGGCCAGTCCAGCGCGCCGGTCGAGCGGTTTCCGCTGACGACAGCGGACGGGAAGTCGCTTGGCCCGACCGGCATTTACAGCCCGCTGACCGCGCATAGCATGGAGAATTCTTACATTCCGTATCTGCGCGACAAGGCGGGCCGGGCACCGGGGCAGCCATGCTGTTGACGGCGGTTGAACGTGTCTGTTGCGCGGTCGACGCAACCGCGCCGCGCCGATGGAGGGGCCGCGCGGGTGCGTACTTGTTCGCCTTTGTCGTTTCTTTCTTTGGATACTCGGGAGCTGGCGCGATGGAACTGAACGAAGCCTTGGGCATGGTGCAGACGTGGATGGCGGAGTCCAAGGCGTCGCGTCGCGACATTGCGGGGTCGATGACGGTGGATGCGCGCGGCGGCTTTCTGATCCGCGTCAAGGGCGCATTCTTCAGGTACGACGCGACCAGGAAACAATTGCGGGTATCGGGCTTGGTGCGGTATCGAGTAAAGCTGCTGAGTGAAAGGAAGACGAGGTGGGATTTTCTCGTTCGTGCGGGCGAGCGCGAGTACACGACGATGATGTACGGCGAGGCGCACTTTGAACTGTTGCGAGAGCCGCTGCTGGAGTTGGAGCCGGACGTGGTGCTGCTGACCAAGGTGTACGACAAGCCGATCACCGACGGGAGGCTGCTCTACACGCAGATATCGTGGCTGCTGCTGGATGCCGACTACTGGTTTGTCAACCGCTACAACGAAGTGATGGGCAAGTACGAGGCAGAGTTGATCGAGGAGGCCAAGCGCAAGAACGAGTGGATGCTGAAGAACCGCCCGCGCCCGTGGTGAACCGGGCAGCGCTGGACGCGAGTGATGACGCCGCCGTGCTGAGCAACGCGAATGCTGGTGCCAGTCGATTTGCGATGAGCGTCGAATGCCCCAACAAGTCGGCGACGGCGCGCAGCTGTTTCGCGCGATGGGCAAGGCATCGAGTGCGATGGTGGTATTGCCGGTGAACCGGCTGCCGACGACCACCCCGCCGAATACGACGAGCCCGGCGATGCGCGGCAGTACGCCGAAGCGCGGCTGGACGAATTGCAGACCCGCCACCAGGGGTTTGCCGGCAGCGGCAACGTGCGGGGCCTGCAACCGGGCAAGCAATTCAAGCTTGCCCACCACCCGGTCGAAGCCTTCAACACCAAGCTGCTGGTCGTGCACGCCAGCTACAACGCCAGCGGCAACACCGACGTCAGCGGCGCCGGATCGGGTTTCGAGTTCGGCTGCGGTGTGACGGCCATCCCCGCCACCCAGCAATACCGTCCCCCGTGCGAGACGCCCAAGCCCTATGCCCTGGGGCCGCAGACCGCAGTCGTGGTCGGCCCGTCGGGCGAAGAAATCCACACCGACGAACACGCCCGCATCAAAGTGCAGTTTCGGTGGGATCGGTACGGCAAGGCGGATCAGAACAGCAGTTGCTGGATCCGGGTCGCGCAGCCCTGGGCGGGCAACGGCTACGGGGCGCTCGCCATCCCGCGG
>JBKCXU010000142.1:0-13483 GCA_046316025.1 Betaproteobacteria bacterium
GAGGGCTGGGGTGGGGGCGTGAGCGCTGCGCATCATGACCGACTTTAACCACCGCGACCCCGCCGCCGCTGCGTTCTGGGACGAACGCTTCGCCGCCGGCTTCACGCCGTGGGATGCGGGCGGGGCGCCGCCGGCGTTGCGGCACTTTGTCGAGACGCACCATGAGCGGCTCGGCCCGCGCGTGCTGGTGCCCGGCTGCGGCTCGGCGCACGAGGCGGGCGTGCTCGACGCGGCGGGCTTCGAGGTGCTGGCCATCGACTACTCGGTCGCCGCGCTCGAGGCGGCGCGCGGCGCGCTGCCGGCGGAGGTCGCCGATCGCGTGTTGCTTCATGCCGACTTCTTTGCCTTCGACTCAGCGCCCTTCGACTGGATTTACGAGCGCGCCTTTCTGCCCGCGTTGCCGCCGCGGCTGTGGGCCGACTGGGCTGCGCGCTGCGCGCAACTGCTGCGGCCGGGCGGGTGGCTGGCGGGCTTCTTCGTGATCGAAGACGCGCCGCCGGAGCCGCGCCGCGGCCCGCCGTTTGCCGCGAGCGCGGCGGAGATCGACGCGTTGTTACGCGAGAGGTTCGAGCCGGTGGAGGACGTGCTGATTCCGAGCGCGGACTCGATTGCGGTCTTTGCCGGCCGCGAGCGCTGGCAGGTCTGGCAACGCAAGTGAGACTGCTCGCCAAGGCACCGTCATTCCCGCGCAAGCGGGAATCCAGCTCTGGCGCGAGGCCCTCTGGATTCCCGCTTGCGCGGGAATGACGACCTATCGGCGCGCTGGTTCTCCGCTTGGCCGATAATCGCGGCCCCATGGCCCTGCTCGAAATTCAACAGGTCACCCGCCGCTTCGGCACCATGACCGCCGTGGACGGCGTGTCGCTGTCGATCGAGGCGGGCGAGTTCTTCACGCTGCTCGGCCCTTCCGGCTGCGGCAAGACCACGCTGCTGCGGATGATCGCCGGGTTCGACGCGCCCGACGGCGGCCGCATCTTGCTCGACGGGCGCGATCTGACCACGCTGCCGCCCGAAGAGCGCCCGGTGCGCACCGTGTTCCAGAGCTACGCGCTGTTCCCGCACATGACGGTGGCGGCGAACATCGCGTTTCCGCTGAAGATGGCGCGCACGGCCGCCGGCGAGATCGAGCGCAAGGTCGCCGAGGCGCTGGAAGACGTGCGGCTGCAAGACTTCGCACTGCGCTTCCCGCATGAGCTGTCGGGCGGGCAGCGGCAGCGCGTGGCGATCGCCCGCGCGTTGGTCACGCACCCGACCGTGATGCTGCTCGACGAACCGCTCGCCGCGCTCGACGCCAAGCTGCGCGAGCAGATGCAGATCGAACTCATCAATCTGCAGAAGGAAGTCGGCATCACCTTCATCTATGTGACGCACGACCAGAGCGAGGCGCTGGCGCTGTCGCACCGCGTGGCGGTGATGAACGCCGGCCGCATCGAGCAACTCGACGAGCCGTCGAAGCTCTATTCGTTCCCGGCGAGCCGCTTCGTCGCGGACTTTCTCGGCCAGTGCAACATCCTCGAAGGGACGGTCGCGGCGCTGGGCGAGGGCACAGCCACGCTGGAACTCGACGGCATCGGCCCGGTGGCGGCGGTGCGCGAGGCGGAGATGACGCCCGGCGCGCGCGGCGCGCTCGCGCTGCGGCCCGAGAAGATCGCGATCCAGAAGGCCGGCGCGCCGCGCAATGAGGGTGAGATCCACCTGACGGGCCAGGTGCGCGACTTTCTCTACAGCGGCGACGTGACGCTATACATCGTTGAGTTGGAGTCCGGCCTGCGGCTGGAGGCGTTGCGCGCCAACTCCGCCTCGGGCCGCACGCGCTTCTTTGAGGTCGGCGATGCGGTCGATGTCGGCTGGCGGGTCGATGCCGGGCATTTTTTGACGCGGTAGGGCCGGGGACGCGATGGTTTGCTTGAGCTTCGTCGGCAGCGGTCTTCTCTCACCCGGCGCTTCGCGCCACCCTCTCCCGGGGGGAGAGGGTTTAAGCCCCGTAGCCGCGCGCTGGCAGGCGCGCGTCGCTACGCCGGCGCAAAGCTCGCGCTTTGCGAAATCCCGGCTCCGCCCCCCCGGGAGAGGGGTTGGGGTGAGGGAAGACCGCGGCCCCATCGGTAACCGCCGCCAGACGCAAAAACCGACGGACAACAGATCACCGATCACCGCACATGCTCCCCACCGCCACCTACCTGCAACGCCGCGAGCGGATCGAGAGTTACTTCGACCGCACCGCCGCGGACGCCTGGGCGCGGCTGACCTCGGATGCGCCGGTCTCGGGCATCCGCGCGACGGTGCGCGCGGGGCGGGCCGAGATGCGGCGCACGCTGTTGAGTTGGCTACCGACCGATCTGCGCGGCAAGCGCGTGCTCGATGCTGGTTGCGGCACCGGCGCGCTGGCGGTGGAAGTCGCGCGGCGCGGCGCGCAGGTGACCGCCATCGACCTGTCGCCGACGCTGGTCAAGCTCGCGCAGGAGCGGCTGCCGCACGACATCGGCTACGGGCATATCGACTTTCGCGTCGGCGACTTTCTCGACCCGGCGCTGGGCCACTTCGACCACGTGGTGGCGATGGACTCGCTGATTCACTACGACGAGACCGACGTGCAGCGCGCGCTGACGGGTCTGGCGCAGCGCACGTCGACCTCGATCGTCTTCACCTTCGCGCCGCGCACGCCGCTGCTGACGCTGATGCACGCGATCGGCCGCGCCTTCCCGCGCGGCGACCGCGCACCGGCGATCGAGCCGGTGGCCGCAGAACGCCTGCGCGCGAGCCTCGGCTGCCAGCCGGACCTGGCCGGTTGGCACCCGGCTCGCGCGCAGCGCATCGTGCGCGGGTTTTACATCTCGCACGGGATGGAGCTGGAGCGCAGATGAGCGGCGGCCTGAACCTCGCCCACCTCTGGACCACGCGCCTGGGCGCGCGGCTGCTGCCGTTCGCCGACGCGGCCACGCGCGAGTTGCCGCTGGCGCGGCTGCTGCGGCTGTCGCTGTTCCAGATCACGGTCGGTGCGGCCACCGCGCTGCTGGTGGGCACGCTCAACCGCGTGATGATCGTCGAGCTGGCCGTGCCCGCCTGGCTGGTCGCGCTGATGGTCGCGCTGCCGCTGGTGTTCGCGCCGTTTCGCGCGCTGATTGGCTTCCGCTCCGACCACTACCGCTCGGCGCTCGGCTGGCGGCGCGTGCCGTTCATCTGGTTCGGCACGCTGATGCAGTTCGGCGGGCTAGCGATCATGCCGTTCGCGCTGCTGGTGCTGGCGGGCGACGGGCACGGCCCGGTGTGGGTCGGGCAACTCGGCGCCGCACTCGCCTTCCTGCTGGTCGGCGCCGGCTTGCAGACGACGCAGACCGCGGGGCTGGCGCTTGCCACCGACGTGGCGCCCGAGTCGGCGCGCCCGCGCGTGGTGGCGCTGATGTACGTGATGCTGCTCGTCGGCATGGTCGCGGCGAGCCTCGTGTTCAGCGTGCTGCTGGCGGACTTCAGCCCCAAGCGGCTGGTGCAGGTGATCCAGGGCGCGGCACTCGCCACCTTGCTGATCAACATGATCGCGCTTTGGAAGCAGGAGGCGCGCGACCCGACCCGCATCGACCACGCGCCGCCGCGGCCGAGCTTCCGCGCCGCGTGGGCGGAATTCGCGCAGCGGCCCGGCGCACGGCGCTTCCTCGTCGCGGTCGGGCTGGGCACCGCGGCGTTCAACATGCAGGACGTGGTGCTCGAACCCTACGGCGGCGAGGTGCTGCACCTGTCGGTCGGCGCCACGTCGCTCCTGACCGGGTTGCTCGCCGCCGGCTCGCTCGCCGCGTTTGCGCTGGCCGGCCGGCAACTGGCGCGCGGGGCGGAGCCGCACCGGCTGGCCGCGTATGGCGCCACGCTCGGGATGTTTGCCTTCGCGGCGGTGATCTTCGCCGCACCGGCGGAGTCGCCGGCGCTGTTCCGGCTCGGCACGGTCGGCATCGGCTTCGGCGGCGGCCTCTTTGCGGTCGGCACGCTGCTGGCGGCGATGGCGCTGGAGCGCGACGGCGCCAACGGCCTGGCCCTCGGCGCCTGGGGCGCGGTGCAGGCCACTGCCGCCGGCGGTGCGGTGGCCCTGGGCGGCGCGCTGCGCGACGCCGTTGGCGGCCTCGCGGTTGCCGGCCGGTTCGGCGAGGCGATGACCACGCCCGCGGCCGGCTATGGCTTTGTCTATCACCTCGAATTGATCTTGTTGTTCGCCACGCTGGCCGCCATCGGCCCGCTGGCGCGCCGCCGCATCGCGCGGGCGGCGCCGCCGGCGGCGATGCGGCCGGCGTCCCCCGTTTTCGGACTTGCGGAACTCCCCCGCTAGCCGCTTTTCGCCTGGAGGTCAGATGCAAACCGGCGCCATCACCAGCTACATCGACGTAGCGCAACTCGTCCTTTACGCCTTCTGGATTTTCTTCGCGGGGCTGATCGTCTACCTGCACCGCGAAAACAAACGCGAGGGCTACCCGCTCTTCTCCTCGCGCCGCAACGACAAGGTCAAGGTACAGGGCTTCCCGGCGGTTCCGGAGCCCAAGACCTACAAGCTCGCCCACGGCGAGGGCGAGGTGCAGAAGCCCGCGGCGACCGATCCGCAAATTCCGTTTGCCGCAGTGCAGACCAAAGGCGGCTTCGGCTCGCCCTACGTGCCGACCGGCGACCCGATGGTCGATGCCGTCGGCCCGGCCGCCTATGCGCTGCGCGCCGAGGTGCCCGACCTCACCTACGAGGGCACACCCAAGCTGGTGCCGCTGCGCGTGGCCACCGACCACGCGCTGGAAGCGCGCGACCCCGATCCGCGCGGCAAGTCGGTGTGGGGCGCGGACGGCAAGGTCGGCGGCACCGTGCGCGACCTGTGGGTCGATCGCTCCGAGGCGCTGATCCGCTATCTGGAAGTCGAGGTCGAAGGCGGCCGCCGCGTGCTGCTGCCGCTCAACTTGACGCGGATCGGCTTCGACGGCGTGCGGGTGAAGTCGGTGCTCGCGCATCACTTCGCCAAGGCGCCGGGGCTGCGCAACCCCGATCTCGTCACCCGCCGCGAGGAAGATCGCGTCAGCGCGTACTTCGCCTCCGGCCACTTGTATGCCACACCCGAGCGCTCGGAGCCGTTGATCTGATGAAACCCCTGCGTACCCGCATCATCCCCGGGGCCGGCCCGGACACCCAGCACATCGCCGGCATCCAGGAGCCGCTGCCGCCGGGCGAGCGGCTGCTGTGGCAGGGTGCGCCCGACTGGCGCGTGCTGGCCGTCACCGCCCTGCACCTGCGCAAGCTCGGCCTGTACTTCGGCGCGTTGCTGCTGTTGCACCTGGCGGCGTCGATGCGCGACGGCGCAACACTGGCGCACGCGCTGGGCAAGGCATTGCCGCTGGCCCTGCTCGCCGCCGGCGCGCTGGGCCTGCTGGCGCTGTATGCGTGGGCCGCGGCGCGCACCACCATCTACGCGGTGACCACGCGCCGCGTGGTGCTGCGCGTGGGCGTGGCGCTGCCGATCACGATCAACCTGCCATTTGCCGGCATCGAGTCGGTTGCGCTGCGCCGGCGCGACGGCGGCCGCGGCGACTTGTCGATCGCCTTGCGCGACGACGTGCGCCTGGCCTGGCTGCACCTGTGGCCGCACGCCCGCCCGTGGCGCCTGGCGCGCACGCAGCCGATGCTGCGCGCCGTGCCGCGCGCCGACGAAGTGGCCAAGGTGCTGGCAGCGGCCTTGCAGGCGGCGGCCGACGGCGCGCAGCCCGCGGTGTCGCCGGTCGCGCCAGCCGCCGCGCCGCAGCCACGCAGTGCCTTGGCGTCCACGCCGGTGGCGGCGTAGCGCAGCCGATTTCGGAGTCCAGGTCATGAGCGACCCCTTTGCCCACCAACCCTTCCCGCGCGGCGCGTTGATCGGCGCCGCGGCGTTGATCGCCGCCTCGCTGCTGGCGGTGGCGGCGGTGCGCATCACCGGCGCCGGCCGCACCACGGTGCAGACCGCACCGGCGGCGGTCGAGCGCGACCTGCGCTTCGCCGATCGCAGCGACGGCGGCGTGGACGTGCTCGACGCTGCGAGCGGCGCCGCCGTGGCGCGGCTGGCACCGGGGCACGACGGCTTCATCCGCGCCACGCTGCGCTCGCTGGTACGCGAGCGGCACCAGCTCGGCTTCGACGACGCCAAGCCGTTCCGCGTGGCGATTACCGTCGATGGCCATCTGACGCTGACCGACACCGCCACCGGACGGCAGATCGATCTCGGTGCCTTCGGCACCACCAACACCGCCGCCTTTGCGCGGCTGCTTGCGCCTGCGCGCTGACCGCGCCAAGGAGACCCGCCCGATGGAAGCGATCGAACCCACTCTCGCCTTGACGCCGGTGGTCAGCCCCGCCGACGCCACCCGCAAGGCCGAACAGCACACGCTGCTGTCGCCGCGGTTCTACACCACCGACTTCGCGGCGATGGACCGCATCGACGTGAGCCCCTTGCGCGCCGAGTGGGACGCGATGCTGGCCGAGTACGAAGGCGACAACAACCACGACCACTTCCAGCGCACGCCGGAGTTCAAGAGCGAGATCCGCGACCTGCCGCCGGCGCTGAAGCAGGAGTTCCTGGACTTTCTGATCTCCTCGGTCACCTCCGAGTTTTCCGGCTGCGTGCTGTACAACGAGATCAAGAAGAACGTCGCCAACCCCGACATCAAGCAGTTGATGGAATTCATGGCGCGCGACGAGTCGCGCCATGCCGGCTTCATCAATTCGTCGCTGAAGGACTACGGCCTGGGCGTCGATCTGGGTGGGCTCAAGCGCACCAAGAAATACACCTACTTCAAGCCCAAGTACATCTTCTACGCAACCTATCTGTCGGAGAAGATCGGCTACGCCCGCTACATCACGATCTTCCGCCAACTCGAGCGGCGCCCGGAGCTGCGCTTCCACCCGATCTTTCGCTGGTTCGAGCGCTGGTGCAACGACGAATTCCGCCATGGCGAGTCCTTCGCGCTGATCATGCGCGCCAACCCGCAGCTGCTGCGCGGCGGCAACCTGCTGTGGATCCGCTTTTTCCTGCTCGCCGTGTACGCCACGATGTACGTGCGCGACCACGCCCGCCCGCTGATGCACGAGGCGATGGGTCTGAACGCCAGCGAGTACGGCCACACCGTCTTCCGCATCACCAGCGAGATCAGCAAGCAGGTTTTCCCGCTGACGCTGGACACCGACCACCCCGCTTTCCGCGCCGGGCTGGACCGGCTGGTGCGCCTGAACAGCGCGATGGAGCACGCCAAGCGCGAAGGCGGCCTCGTCAACACCGTCAAGCGCGGCGCGCTCGCGGTTGCCGCCGCCGCGACCTTCGCGCGGCTGTATCTGCTGCCGGTCAAGCGCAACGAACTGCCGCAGCAGATCCGGCTGGCGCCGGCGTGGTGAGGCGATGAACCTTCGACGCAGCGGTGGCTTGGGCGTTACGCGGTCGGTTGTTGGCGCGCTTCACCGTCATCCGCGCGAAAGCGGGAATCCAGCAGCGTTGCGAAGGGCACTGGATTCCCGCTTCCGCGGGAATGACGTGCCCAAGTGCAACAGCCGCACGGCTTGACCATGTGGCAATACACCGCCCCCATCCTCTACGCCCTCTTCGTCTGGTGGTTCGGCACCGGCGTCGTGCTGCTGCTCGACAACCTGCCGCGGCGCTTTCTGGCGCCCACGCTGGGCGCAGCGAGCGCAGTGGCGGTGGCCGCGCTGGTGCTGCTGGCGATCACCGCCGACGACACGACGGTGGCCGCCGCCTTCGTTGCCTTTACCTGCGGCGTGCTGGTCTGGTCGTGGATGGAGCTCACGTTTCTGACCGGCGCAGTCACCGGCCCGCGGCAGCACGGCTGCGTGCCGGGTTGCACGGGGATCAAGCACTTCGGCCACGCGCTGGCGGCGATTGCCTATCACGAGCTGGCGATCGCGGCGGGCGGGCTGGCCGTCTACCTTGCCACCGCCGGCGGCAGCAATCGCGTTGGGTTCTGGACCTACCTCGTGCTGTGGGTGATGCGCCAGAGTGCGAAGCTCAACCTGCACTTCGGCGTGCGCAATCTTTCCGAAGAGTTTCTGCCGCCGCGGCTGCGCTACATGACGAGCTACTTTCGCCGCCGGCCGCTGAATCTGCTGTTCCCGCTGTCGGTCAGTGCGGCGACCGTGGTCGCGGTGCTGCTGGTGCGCGAGATCGGCGCCGTGCGGACTTCGGCCTTCGACGTGGCCGGCTACACGCTGGTGGCCACGCTGCTGTGGCTGGCGATCCTCGAACACTGGCTGCTGGTGCTGCCGCTGCCGACCAGCGCGCTGTGGCGCTGGAGCCTGCGCGGTGCGGCGCGCGCGCACGAAGGCGAAGACGACGCGCCCGGCCCGTTGCGCTCGGCGGTGCGGCTGGGCGACGGTTAAGGGGCCATCGATGCCCGCCACACGATCCGATCTGCGCCGCCGGGCGGTGCTGGCCGCGAGCCTCGCGGCGGCGGCACTGGGTGTCTTCTACGGCTACGGCTTCGGCGATCGCCTGGGCGGCTTGGCCCTCGGCCTCGTGACCGCGCTCAACTGCGCGGTGCTGGGGGCGTTCGCGGCGGGCGGGTTGGCGGAGAGGCTTCTACCCAACAGCGGCCGTTGACCCGCTGTCCTCATAGACCAAGCTCGCTGTGCGAACCCAAGCGCACCAATTGCAGTCGGTGGGCATCGGGTTTGCGATAGATGAGCACGAGGTCCGGGCGAATATGGCAGTCGCGGAACTCGGCCCAGCGCCCGGAGAGCGGGTGATCGCGGTACTTGGGCGGTAACGGCAAGTCTTCGACCAACAACTCCAGCGCAGCGATCAACTCGCCGCGCAGAGTCGCGGCATAGCGGCCTTTGGATTCGCGTCGGAAGTCGCGCTTGAACTGCCCGGTGCGCTCAATCTCGCGCATCGAGGTCAGTCATCAGTTCATTGACGCCGCGAAACCTGCGCAAGCGTTTGCTACGCGCTTCCTTCATCGCCGCTATCGTCTTCGCATTGGGCACCAGCGGCTCGAACGGCAGCGACTTGTCGTGCGCAACGCGCGTCAGCAACAGCCGAAAGGCATCGGACACCGTTAATCCCATCGCCGCCAGAACGTCGGCGGCGGCGTCCTTCGTTGCTCCGTCGATGCGGGCTCTGACCACGGTGTTTGCGGGCATGGTGGCAACTCCAAATTGAGCTACAGTGTAGCCCAAACTCCGACTGGCGCTGCTACCCGCTGCGCGCTGCATCAAATCGCAGCTGCCGTTCGCAAGGTTTCGCGCTTCAACATCGCCATGACCCAGACCGTCGCCGCCAGCAGCACGATCTCGATCGCGTAGACCAGCGCATAGCCGGTGGCCGGGCTCGCGAGCGCCTCGCCAAAGGCGCCGCGCTGGGCCAGCATCCCGGCGGTGCTGCCGATGATCCCGCCCGCGGCCACCGCGACGCCGGCGGCGGTGGCCTGCACCGCGCCCCAGGCGCCGAGCGCCAGGCCGATCTGCTCGCGCGGGGCGCGGTTCATCGTCATCGTCAGCGTGCCGTGGCCAAAGATGCCGCCGCCGAAGCCGATGGCCAGCACGCCGGCAACGAAGAGCGGCAGCCAGTGCGTCGCCGCGGCGGCGAGCACTGCTACAAACGCGGGGATGCCGACCCAGGCGCCGAAGGTGGCCATCCTGGCCGGGTCGGCGCCGCGGCCAAGCACGCGCGAGGCCCATGAGAATCCGATCAGCCCGCCCGCGGCCAGCGCGGCGGTGAGCCAGGTGGTCGCACCCACGGACATGCCGAGCACCTGCCCGCCATAGGGTTCGAGCAGCACGTCCTGCATGGCAAAGGCCATCGTGCCCAGTGCTATGGCGGTGAGGCGGCGCAGCGCGCCGGCGTCGCCGGCCAGGTAGCCACGCCAGGCCTCGGTAAAGGACGGCTCCTCGCGCCGCGCGGCAAAGCGCTTCGGGTTGCGCAGCTCCTGCTTCCACATGGCCAGGCCGTTGAGGACCATCGTGGCCACCGCCGACGCCTGGATCGCCTGCACCAGCCGCGCCGCGTTAAAAGTCTGCAAGAACGCGCCGAAGGCGAGCGCGCTGACGATGGTGCCGAGAAGCAGCATCACGTACATCAGGCCGACCACGCGTGGGTGCGACTCCTGCGGTGCGAGGTCGGTGGCGAGCGCCAGCCCCGCGGTCTGCGTGGTGTGCAGGCCGGCGCCGACCAGCAGGAAGGCCAGTGCCGCCGCGGCCGGGCCGATCCACGCCGGCCAGGCGCTGGCGTTGCCGCCGCCGGAGAGCACCAGCAGCGCGAAGGGCATGATCGCCAGCCCGCCGAACTGGATCAGCGTGCCCATCCAGATGAAGGGCACGCGCCGCCAGCCGAGCGCGGAGCGGTGCGTGTCGGAGCGGAAGCCCACCAGCGCACGGAACGGCGCATACAGCACCGGCAGCGCCACCATGATCGCCACCAGCGCGGCCGGCACGCGCAGCTCGACGATCATCACGCGATTCAAGGTGCCGACCAGCAGGGCCAGCGCCATGCCGACCGAAACCTGGAACAGCGACAGCCGCAGCAGCCGCGGCAACGGCAGGTCGGGCGTGGCAGCGTCGGCAAACGGCAGGAAGCGCGGCCCGAGCGCGGCCCAGCGGGCGAACAGGGCGCGGGTGAGGCTCATCGGCTCGGCAGCGGCGCGCGGGCGCACCACCTTATTCCATTTCCACTTCATTCGGACACCCAAGGCACGTCATTCCCGCGCAACCGCGAATCGAGTGTCTCTCGCGAAAGTCGCTGGGTTCCCGCGTTCGCGGGAACGACGAAATTGCCGTAGCGATTGGGAAACGGAATTGGCTCGGGACATGGCGGCGTGCAACGAGCAACGAAAAAACGGGCCGGGAGCTTGCGCCCCCGGCCCGCTTGTCGTTTGCAAACGTCAAGCGTGTTGCGGTTACTTCTTCGCGGCCGGAGGAGCGACCGGCACTGCCGCCTCGGCCGTTGCGGCCACGGGCGCCGGGCCGGAGCCGTTCAGGAAGCGCGCGAACCACGTCGTGTTGTTCAGGATCGCGAAGTGCACCACCAGCGATGTGACGGCCACCCCGCCCAGGAACAGCGGAAGGCCGACCGACGGCTTGACCACGCACCAGATTTTTCCGTAGATCATTTTGGCTCCTCTCCTACTTCAGCCATGGGGAATACATGTAGGCCAGCAGATGGGCCACTGCTGCGATCACCCCGAACATCTGCGTGCCCTGGATGAGCTTGGTGTGCAGCTCCTCCGACTCGGCTTCGGTGAGGCCGGTGGGCCACACCCTATCTTCGTTGTTTGCCATGTGCCCTCCTCGAGGGAAGAACGGTTTGCGTGCGAAACCCGCACGCGGGTACTACGTGGTCGCGCGCGTTGCGCGCGGCTTTCCGTAATTCGGTTGTTCAGCGGACGGTCACCTCCACCCGGCGCGCGGACGGGTCTTCGCCGGCGACGTTGGCCTGCACCGCCTGCGGCCTGGCGAGCACCACGCGATCGGGGGCGAAGCCCGCCGCCTGCAAGGTGCCGGCCACCGAGAAGGCGCGCTGCTTGGCGAGCTCGGCATTGCTGGCGCGGTCGCCGCTGGCCGAGTGGTAGCCGGACACCGCCGCCCTGGCCTTGGGGTCGGCCTTGAGCTTTTCGACGACGAAGGCCAGCACCTCGGGCGCGATGCCGCGCAACTGGGCGGAGCCGACGTCGAAGTAAACGACCAGCACTTCCCCCACCACCGCGGCGGCCGGGGTCGGCGGGCCGGCGCGCGGGCCGGCGAGCTCCGGGTAGTCCTTGAGCATCGGCGCGCCGTACAGCGGCTTGAAGACGCCGTTGTGGCAGGTCGCGCAGTTGATCTTGGCCACGTCGCCGGCGGGGCCCAGCCGCTCGGCCGGGAACACCGGCGTGAGCGGCTCCAGATACTCGTTGTTGAGCGCCCGCACCATGCGCAAGCCTTGCCACGCGGTGGCGCGCGGCGGCGAGCTTTGCTCCCACACCCCAAAGGCGCGCGAGTTGTGGCAGTAGGTACAGTTGACCCCCAGCCCATCGGAGAAGTGCATCATCAGCGCGTAGGTCCACTCGGTCTGCTGGATGCTCGCCTTGTGGTCGGTCGGCAGCGGATCGGTGCTCCCCACCCGCACCTCGCCCTTCTGCAGCAAGTAGGTGGTGAACGGGTCCTTCGGCAGCGAGGAGACGCCGACCGTCCTGGCCGGCGCGTTTTGCCCGTAGCGCCAGCCGGCGTACTTGTCCGAGCCGGTGCCGTCGGGGTCGATGAACCAGACGTTTTCCGGCACCGCCTTACCGCGGTGGCAGGTGTAGCAGGTGACTCCGGTCTGCGCGACGTGCGGCTGCCACTGCGCGTTGACGTTCTGCGTCAGTTGCAGCATGCGCCGCGCGACTATCTTGGTGTACTTGCCGTCCACGGCAAAGTTGCCGTCGGCATGGCAGTAGGTGCAGCCCTGCTCGGGCGCGACCCACGAAGTCATCGCCACCATCAGGCGGTTGAAGCTCGCCACGTCGAGGTCGCCCAGCACCTGCACGTTCTGGTACACGGTGCGCGCCGGCGGCCCAGCAGGCGCCTGCGGCGCGGTGGCGGGCGGCGCCTGATTGGCGTCGAACACGGCGGCGTTGATGCGGGGATTGACCACCTCGACCATGCCGGTGCCGCGGAAGCCGCGTTGCACGCTGTCGATCGGCGGCCGCTCCCAGCAGCCGGCCAGCAGGACGGTCGCGCCGGCCAGCGCGACCGCGGCGAGAATTGAGCGATTCGGCGCGTTCATTGCGACACTCCCGGGACCGTGGCCCCCGTGACCGGATCGACAAAGGGCGGGAACACCGGCGGATACATCGGCGCGACACCGTGCTTGACCGCCCACAGGTACCAGTTGTCCACCACGGTGCCGGTGAGCAGGATGCCGATACCGCCGGTGAGGGTGGTCAGCACCGCAAACCACCAGGCCCAGCGGTGGATCGATTCGATCGTGGCGTTGAAGCCCATCGTCCAGCGCCAGAAGAGCGCGGCGCGCTCCGAGGCGGTGCCCCGATCGGTGATCTGCTCCAGCTCACGCTCGCCGCCGAAGCGGCTGACCGCGAGAATCGTCGCCCCGTGCATGGCGAACAGCAGCGTCGAGCCGTACAGGAAGGCGATCGACAGCGCGTGGAACGGGTTGTAAAAGAGGTTGCCGTAGCGGATCGAGAACGCCGCCGTCCAGTCCAGGTGCGGGAAGATCCCGAACGGCACCGCCTCGCTCCAGCTGCCCATGAAGACCGGACGGATCAGGCCCAGCACCAGGAACAGCCAGATAGCACTGGCAAAGGCCCAGGCCACATGCTTGCCCATGCCAAGCGCCTCGGCGCGCAGATAGGTGCGCACCCACCAGGTCAGCACCGAGATCAGCAGGAAGAAGCTGGCGATCAGCCACAACCCGCCTTCGCCCAGCGGTGCAAATCCAAGGCCGTATTCCGGTGCCGGCGGTTCCAGCGCCATGTAGAACAGGTCACGCAGGAAGACGGCCGGGTTGAACCCCGCCTGATAC
>JBKCXU010000143.1:0-10925 GCA_046316025.1 Betaproteobacteria bacterium
CCACCGCC
Organism: Betaproteobacteria bacterium; assembly: GCA_046316025.1. GTDB lineage: Bacteria > Pseudomonadota > Gammaproteobacteria > Burkholderiales > Burkholderiaceae_F > JAJTHJ01. The sequence goes on from JBKCXU010000143.1 coordinate 9, forward strand.
ACGCCATTGTTCGCATGCAGATCGATCGCGCCATACACTGTCATCGCCGCTCTCCTTCGGGGCCTCTGCCCGTTGCACTTCGCACACAACGAACATACGCCCGGTCGGAGAGCCGGCTAGATGATTCTCAGGCGCGTGCCGCGGGCGGGCACGTCGAGCGTCCGACCCCGCTCGCCGATCACATCGAGCTCGAATCGCCGCAGCGCTTTCATCTGCGCGGGCGGCACGCCGACGCGGTGAACATTGCCGGCAAGCGAAGTTCGCTCGCGTATTTGGACCAGGTGCTGCGGGCCGTGCCCGGCGTGGTGGATGGGGCCTTCTTTCTGGTCGAAGCAGCGGGCGCAGCGGGCGAACGGGTTGCCGCCGCGGTGGTGGCGCCGAGCCTGGACCTCGCGGCGCTGCGCCAAGCGCTGCGGCAGCACCTCGATCCGGTGTTCCTGCCGCGGCCGTTGCTGCGGGTCGAGGCCTTGCCGCGCAACGAGGCCGGCAAGCTGCCGCGCGAGCGGCTGCTGGCGCTGCTGTCGGGTGGTGGCGCCCGTGAGCACCGCCGATGAACAAGGTCGTGCTGCCGTTGCCCCTGGCCGAGGATCATCCGGCCTTCGCCGGACACTTTCCCGGGCGGCCGATCCTTCCGGGTGCGGTGCTGTTGACCCTCGTGCTCGAGGCGATCGAGACGCACAGCGGACGGCGCGCCTCCCTGCTGCCGGCGATCAAGTTCCTGCGGCCGCTGCTGCCGGGCGCGCAGCCGGTGTTGTGGCTTGAGGCCGGCGCCGACAGCGTGAAGTTCGAGGTCCACTGCGATGGCGCCCTGGCGGCCAGCGGCCGCGCGGTGCTGGCGGCGCCATGAGTGTCGCCCCGAGTCCGTGGCGCCGGCAACGCGAAGTCGGCTCGCACGCCGCGCTGCGGCTGATGCGCTGGTTGAGCCTGGGCCTGGGTCGGGCCGTGTCGCGCTGGGTACTGCCGCTGATCGCCTTGTATTACCTGGTCGCTGCGCCGGCGCCACGCCGCGCCTCGAGCAGTTATCTGGCGCGGGCGCTGCCGCGACAGCCGACAGCGCGCGACACGCTGCGTCACTTTCACTGCTTCGCCAGCACCGTGCACGACCGTGCCTACCTGCTGACCGACCGTTTCGACGCGTTCGACATCCAGATGCAGGGCGTGCAGCATGTCGACCGGCTGCTGGCCGATGGCGCCGGCGGCTTTCTGGTCGGTGCGCATCTGGGTAGCTTCGAGGTGCTGCGGGCGGTTGCGCGCGGCCCGCTCGCGGGCGGGCGGCCGTACCCGATCGCCATGGCGATGTACGAGGACAATGCGCGCCAGATCAATGCGGCGCTGGCCGCACTGCCTGGCGCGGTGCCGCCCCAGATCATCGCGCTCGGCCGGCCGCAGTCCATGCTGGAGGTGCGTGAGGCGCTGGCCGCGAACACGCTGGTCGGATTTCTGGCCGATCGGCGGCTGGGCGGCGAGCCGGCTCTCAGCCTGCCCTTTCTGGGCGCAACGGCGCACTTTCCGCTTGGCCCGTTCCGCTTGGCGGCGGCGTTGCGCAGCCGCATGCTGCTGATGCTGGGGCTGTACCTGGGCGGCGCCCGCTACGAGGTGAGCTTCGTGCCGCTGGCGGACTTTCGCACCGGCACGGCCCGCTCCGCTGCGGTCGAGGAGGCGGCGCACTGCTATGCCGCCCGGCTGGAAGCCGCCTGCCGCGCTCATCCATACAACTGGTTCAATTTTTATGACTTCTGGGCGGCGTAGGCGACTCGCCTGGCTCATGCTGCTGCTCGGATCGGCGGCAGCGGCAGTCGTGTCGGCGCAGCAACCGCCCTGGCAATTGCGCGACCTGCTGGCATCGGTGGCGGTGCGCGACCGGGCCGCGCTGCACTTCGAGGAGTTGACCTGTGCGCCGGTGCTCGATCAGCCGCTGCGCAGCGAGGGGGAGCTGCGCTTCGTTGCGCCCGACCGGCTGGAGAAGGAAGTACGCCGGCCGCGTGCCGAGAGCTTGATCCTGGCCGGGGACGAGCTGATTCTGCGCCGCGGTACGCGCGAACGCCGGATGGCCCTGTCGGCAGTCCCGGAAGCGGCGATGCTCGCTGCCACGCTGCGCGCCGCGCTCGCCGGCGACGCCGAAGGTCTGCTGCGCGACTGGCAGGTGGACCTCAAAGGCTCGCACGCGCAATGGTCGGTCCGGCTGATGCCGCGCAATCCGGAGCGCGCGCCCTGGCTGCGCGAGCTGCGCCTGACCGGCAGCGGGGCGGAGTTGCGCCGCCTGGAGATCGAGAAGAGCGACGGCGTCTACTCCTCGATGAGCCTGCGCCGCGTTGCGGTCGCCGCGCCATGAGGTGCGCCGCGCGCTGGCCGGTGGCGGTCTGGCTGTCGATCGTCCTGGCGGGCGCGGCGGCGGTGGCCGTCACGCCGATCCGGACCGACCTCGCCGCGCTGCTGCCCCAGGCGCCGTCGGTCGGCAGTCGGTTGCTGATCGAGCAACTGCGCAGCGGCGCCGCCGGCCGCTTGGTGCTGGGTGCCGTGTCGGGCGGCGAGGCGCCGGCGCGTGCCGCGGCAGTGCAGGCACTGGCCGCGGCGCTGCGGGACGACTCCGGCATCGCCGCGGTCGATTACGGCAGCGCGGCCCAGAGGCGCGCCTGGCAGCAGTACTTTTTCGAGCATCGCTATCTGCTCAGCCCGGCGGTGCGGGACGAGCGCTTCGGTACGGCGGGCCTGCGCGAGGCGATCGAGTCGACCCTGGCCGAGGCGGCGGGTGCGACCGGCATGCTCGCGGCCTCGTTGCTCGCGCGCGATCCGACTGGCGAGACGCTGCAGCTGCTGGAGTGGGCCGCCGGCCGCAATCCGCCGCGGACCGCGGCCGGCGTCTGGGCGAGTCGCGACGGCACCCGGGCGCTGATGCTGATCCGCTTGCAGGCGTCGGCGATCGATTCGCAGGCCCAACAGGCGGCGCTGGCGGCCGTGCGTGCCCGTTTCGCGGCAGTCGCGCCCGAGGGGCTCGTGCTGACGCTGAGCGGCGCCCCGGTGTTTGCGGTCGAAGCGCGGTCCCGCATCCAGCGCGAGGTCGCCCTGCTGGCCACCGTCGCGCTGGCCCTGGTGATCGGCGTGTTGCTGCTCGCCTACCGCTCGCCGCGGTTGCTCGCGCTGAGCCTGCTGCCGGTGCTCACGGCCACGCTGGCCGGTTTTGCCGCCGTGGCCGCCGTGTACGGCAGCGTGCACGGGCTGACGCTGGCTTTCGGCGTGACGATGATCGGCGAGGCGGTCGATTACGCGGTCTACTACCTGCTCGCCCCGGACCGCGCATCGCCGGCCTGGGCGGCGCGCCAGTGGCCGGCGATCCGGCTCGGCCTGCTCACGTCCGTTGCCGGGCTGGCGGTGCTGCTGTTGTCGGGCTTCCCGGGCTTGTCGCAGTTGGGCCTGTTCTCGATCGTCGGTCTGGTCGTGGCGGCAGCGACCACCCGTCATCTGCTGCCGCTGGGGCTGCCCGCGCAGCCGGCGCCGCCCCGCCTCGTTCTGGCGCGCCGCCTCGATGCGCTGGCCGCGCATGCGGTGCGTCGTCGCTGGCTGCTCACCGGGCTCGCCTTCGGTTGTGCGGCGCTGCCCCTGCTGCGTCCGGGACCGCTGTGGGACAGCGAGCTGGAACGGCTCAGCCCCGTCCCCGCGCAGGCGCGCGCCTTCGATGCCCGGCTGCGCGCCGACCTCGGGTTGGCGGACGCGCGCGTCTTGGCGGCCGTGGCGGGGGCCGACCCGCAGGCGGCGCTGGCCGCGGCCGAGCGCGCCGGCGCGACGCTCGCCAAGTTGACCGCCGCCGGACACATCGGCGGCTACGACTCCGCCGCGCATCTGCTGCCGAGTGCCGTCACCCAGCAGCGGCGCATCGCGGCTTTGCCGGAGCCGGTCGAGCTGCGCCGCCGGCTCGAACCGGCACTCGAGGGGTTGCCGCTGCGGCCCGCGCAGATGGAGGCGTTCGTCGCCGATGTGGAACGGGCCCGCCGCGGGCCCCCTCTGCTGCCGGCGGACCTGGCCGGCACCCCGCCGGCCCAGGTCGTCGATGCGCTGCTGGTGCCAGCGGGCGATCCGGCGGTCTGGTGGGCGCTGCTGCCGCTGTATCCGCCGGCCGGCACGGCCACGGTGGACGCCGCCGCGATCGGCGCGGCGCTGGCGGGCAGCGCCGGGCCGGGCCAGGTCGAGGTGATCGATCTGAAGGCCGAGACAGGTCGGATTTATGCGGACTACTTTGCCGAAGCGCGCCGGCTGGTCGCGCTCGCGGCCAGCGCCATCGTGCTGCTGCTCGTGTGGCAGCTGCGCAGCCTGCGCGCGCTGCTGCACGTGCTGCGCCCGCTGGTGCTGGCGGTGGCCGCCGTGCTCGGTCTGCTGCTGTTCGCGCAGGGTCCGCTCAGCCTGTTGCATCTGATCGCCCTGCTGCTGGTGGTGGCCGTCGGCTCGAACTACGCGTTGCTGCTGGCCGCGCCAAGCGGCGGGGAAGAGGCGCCGCGGCTGCCGGTGTCGCTGGCCGTGGCGGGCATCACCACCGTATGCAGCTTCGGCGTACTGGCCTTGTCGTCCGTGCCATCGCTGACGATGATCGGCAGCACGGCCGCGGCCGGCGTGCTGGCGGCACTGGTCTACGCAGTGGCATGGCAGCCGCGCGGCTGAACGCCCGCCACCGTGCCGCCGCAAGCGACCGTGCGGCGGTGCGGATCGTGCTGCTACCCCCGGCGGCCGCGGTGGCCGCGGACTACGTGGCGCAGGGCTTCGCCGCAGCCCTGGCGGCGAGCGCCGTGCCGGCGCAGTTGCTGTTGCCGGAGTTGCCCGCCGCCGAATACGCCCGGCCCGACTTCGAGCAGCGGTTGGTGCAGCAGGTCCTGCTGCCGGCGCAACACGCCGGGGAAGGTCGCGTCCGCTTGTGGCTGGGCGGTATCTCGCTCGGGGCCATGGCGGCGCTGCGCTGCGCGGCGGCCGGCCTGGTGCCGCTGGCCGGGGTGTGTGCGCTCGCACCCTGGCCGGGGCCGCGGCCCCTGTGGCAGCAACATCGCAGCGTGGCGCAGGTGCGGCGCTGGGCCGCGGCGGATGGCGGGCAGGAGGCCGCCGCCGATGAGCGCGTTGTCTGGCGCTGGCTGGGCCGTGGCGGCACGGCGGGTCTGCCGGTGTGGATCGGCCACGGGCACGCGGACCGGTTCGTCGACGGCCAGGCTTTGCTGGCCGGGCTGCGGCCGCCGCGCCATCGCTGCGTGGTTGAAGGTGGCCACGATTGGCCGACCTGGCGCGCGCTGTGGCGGAGTTTTCTGACCCAGGGCCCGTGGCTGCAGCAGGCGGGCACGATCGTGCGGGTGGCGCGATAATCCGCCGCGCCAGACCGATGCCGCCGATTGCCATCACCGCGTACACCGCCACCACGGCCGCCGGGCTTGGCCGGGGCGCTCTCGCGCAAGCCTTGTTCGAGGGCCGCAGCGCGTTGGCGCCCTGCCGGTTCGAAACGGCGACGCTCGAAACCTGGATCGGCACGGTCGATGGCCTTGAGGTCGCCGCGCTGCGGGACGACCTGACCGCCTGGGACTGCCGCAATCACCGTCTGGCGCAGTTGGGCCTCGAGCAGGACGGTTTCGCCGCCGCGGTGGCGGCGGCGCGCGAGCGGTATGGACCTGGGCGCGTCGGCGTCTTTCTCGGCACGAGCACGGCGGGGATTCTCGAAACCGAGGTCGCGTACCGTGCCCGCGACCCGGCAAGCGGCGCCCTGCCCGCGGCGCTCGACTACCGGCGTACTCACAACAGCTTTGCGCTCGCCGACTTCGTCCGCGCCCGGCTCGGGTTGAGCGGCCCCGCCGCCGCCGTGTGCACGGCTTGTTCTTCGAGCGCCAAAGTGTTCGGCATGGCGCAGCGCATGCTCGGCGCGGGACTGGTCGATGCCGCCGTGGTCGGCGGGGTCGATTCGCTGTGTCTGACCACGCTGTACGGCTTCCATTCGCTGCAGTTGCTGGCGGCGCGGGCCTGCCGGCCCTTCGACCGTCGCCGCGAGGGCCTGTCGATCGGCGAGGCGGCGGGCTTCATGCTGCTGGAAGCCGGTCGGCCCGGGCCGCTGGCACTGCTGGGCGTGGGCGAGTCCAGCGACGCGCACCACATGTCGGCCCCCTGTCCGGATGGCAGCGGCGCACGCGCTGCGATGGCGGCGGCGCTGGCGGCGGCCGGGCTGGCGCCGGCGGCGGTCGACTACCTCAACCTGCACGGCACCGCCACTGCGGCCAACGACGCGGCGGAAGCGCAGGCGATCAACGCGCTGTTCGACGCCACGCTGGTCTGCAACTCGACCAAGGGAGTCACCGGTCACGCGCTGGGCGCTGCCGGCGCGGTCGAGGCGGTGGTGGCGGCGCTCGCTCTCGAGCATCAGCGCCTGCCGGCGAGTTGCGGGACGGTCGAGGTGACCCCCGAGTTGCGCGCCGACTACCGGATCGCCAGTGCTGCGCATCCGCTGCGGGTGGTGATGAGTAACTCCTTCGGCTTCGGTGGCAGCAACTGTGCGCTGCTGATCGGCGGGGCCGCATGACCGCCGGCGCGCTCGAGGTGGCCGTGGAGGGCGTGGCCGTGCTGGGGCCGGGTCTCGACGACTGGAGCGCGGCCGGCGCTGTGCTGCGCGGCGAGCAGGCGCATGTGCCGGCGCCCTGTCGACTGCCGGCGCCCGATTGCCTGCCGCCCGCCGAGCGGCGCCGATCCGGAGCCGCGGTGCGGGTGGCGCTGCACGTCGGCGCTGCCGCCTGCGCGGAGGCGCGGCGCAGGCCCGGCGCGCTGGCCGCGGTGTTCGCGGCCTCGGGCGGAGACGGCGACAATTGCCACGCGATCTGCGAGGCGCTGGCCTCCGAGCAGCGGTTGATCTCGCCGACCCGGTTTCACAATTCGGTGCACAACGCGCCCGCCGGTTACTGGGCGATAGCGATGGGCGCCACCGCGCCCAGCACGTCGCTCAGCGCGTACGACGGCAGCTTTGCGGCAGGACTGCTGGAGGCCGCTGCGATGGTCGGCGCGACCAGCGAGCCGGTCCTGCTGGTTGCGTACGACACGGCCTATCCGGAGCCGCTGCATGCCAAGCGGCCGCTGCCGGATGCCTGCGCGATCGGCCTGGTGCTGGCCCCGCAGTCGATGGCGCCCACCGCGCTGCGGCTGCGGCTGGCGCTGTCGACCGGCGCGCCGACGGCACTCGCGTTACCCGCGCTCGAACGGCTCCGACGGGCGATCCCGGCTGCGCGCGGCCTGACCTTGCTGGCTGCGCTGGCGCGGGGCGCCGGCGCGTGCCGGCTCGAGTACCTGCCGCCTCTTGCGCTCGACGCCCACGTGGCAGCGCCCGACGGGCACTGAGTCGATGCCGTCACTGGACCGCGCCGCCCTCGCCGCCCGCCTGCCGCATCGCGGACCGATGTGCCTGCTCGACCAAGTGCTCGACTGGGCGCCGAACCGGATCTGGTGCCGGACGTGGACGCACCGGGATCCGGCCAACCCGCTGCGCTCGGCCGGCCGTTTGCACGCGGTGTGCGCGATCGAATACGCAGCCCAGGCGATGGCGGTGCACGGCGCACTGCAGGCCGCTGCGGGCGCCGTGGCGCCGCGGCCGGGCATGATCGGCGCTGTGCGCGACCTGCGGCTCGAGGTGGCGCGGCTCGACGCGATCGACGGCCCGCTCGAGATCTCGGCCGAACAGTTGCTGGCGGACGACGCCTACGCGGTGTACGGCTTCGAGCTGACGGGGGCGGCGCAACGGCTCGTCAGCGGCCGCATCAGCTTGGCGCTGGGCTCGGCATGAAGCGGGCGCTGGTCACCGGCGGCAGCGGTGCCATCGGGGCGGCAATCTGCCGGCGGCTGGCTGCGGCCGGCTGCGAAGTGATCGTGCATGCGCACCGCAATCTCGCCGCCGCGGCGGCGCTCGCCGCGGAACTGGGCGCGGCGGGCGCGCGTGCGACGGCCATCGCCTTCGACCTGGCCGATCCGCAGGCGATCGGCGCGCGCATCGATGAGATGCTGGCCGGCGGACCGATTCAGGTGCTGGTCAACAACGCCGGGGTGCATGACGACGCGGTGTTCCCAGGCATGACGCGGCAGCAGTGGAGCCATGTGCTGGACGTGCATTTGAACGGGTTCTACGGCGTGACCCAGCCACTGCTGCTGCCGATGATCCGCACGCGCTGGGGCAGGATCGTCAATGTCACTTCCGTGGCCGGCCTGACCGGCAACCGCGGGCAGGTCAACTACGCGGCGGCCAAAGGGGCGCTGCATGCCGCGACCAAGGCGCTCGCCCTGGAAGTGGCCAGCCGCGGCATCACGGTCAACGCGGTTGCGCCGGGGATCATCGACAGCGCGATGAGCGCCGGGGTGTTCGACCGTCAGCAGATCGAGCGCCTGGTGCCGGCCAAGCGGGCCGGCCGGCCGGACGAGGTGGCTGCACTGGTCGCGTTTCTGGCGTCCGAGGAGGCCGCCTACATCACCGGCCAGATCGTGTCGATCAACGGCGGCATCATCTGAGGCGCCGGTGCCGGTCGGGCATCAGGTCCGGCGCGCCTGGAACTCGGCGAAGACCGACAGCGGTTTTTGATCGACGTGATGGCGCGCCTCGGCAAAGCCCGCGGTGCGGAGGGTCTCCACCACTTGCTGCGGGGGCACACAGGCCTCGATCGTGTCCCAGTAGTACCGCCAAAGCTGCGCGGTGGTCGGACCGGCCCCGACCAAGCGCGCCAGGCGTGGCACCACCCCCCGCATGTAGGCCTTGAGCAAGGCGCGCGACCAAGGCCGCTGCGGACGCGTGATCTCGAGCAGGCACAGCCGCCCGCCGGGCCGCAGCACACGGTAGAACTCGCGAAACGCGACACCGATATCCTCGATGTGGCGCAGCGCGTACCCCATCGATAGAAAGTCGAAGCTGCGGTCGGGGAACGGCAGGGCCTCGGCCAGTCCGCACACCAGCCCCACCGTTGGCCCCAGGCGCCGACGCGCCTGCCCCAGCATGCCGACACTGGGATCGAGTCCGACCAGTTCGCCCGCATCGCCGATGATGTGCAGCGCCCGCTCGGCGACCAGACCGGTGCCGATGCCGATGTCGAGCGCGCGCTGGCCCGCTTGCAGGCCGGCGCGACGCAGCGCCTGACCCCGGTACCAGGGCCCGGTGCCCAACGCGAGGATCGCCTCAACCCGGTCGTAACTGCCGGCGGTACCGTCGAACAGCGCGCGCACGAACCCGGCGCGCGCCGGCGCCGTGCCGTAGTGCTCGAGCAGCGGCCGCTGCAGGGCATCGACCGGGGGCGGCGGCTTCATTGGGGCTCTCTTCCGGCGGCGCGTGGCCGCGCGGCCAGCAGCCACGGCAGGCGTAGCGCGAAGCCCGTCATCAACCGGATGTGCATCCACGTCAGCAGCAGGTTGTCGCGCAGATAGTTGAAATGCGACACGCCTCCTTCGACCGCGCTCAGGTAGCGCACCGGCGCCGGCAGGTTGACCGGGGTCAGTCCCTGCCAGACCAGGCGCACGGCGGCTTCGGGGTCGAAATCGAAGCCCCGCATGTGGCAGGAGCGGTCGAGCAACCCGAGCAGCGGCGCGATCGGATAGACGCGGAAGCCGAACAGGGAGTCCTCGATGCCGGCGCCAAGCGTCTCCAACTGGGCCCACCAGTTGGACACGCGCCGACCGCGCCGCCGCAACGCGGGCGCGCTGGCGTCGAACTGCGGCACACCCAGGATCAATGCGGCCGGCGCCTGCTGCGAGGCGCGCATGAAGCGCGGGATCGCATCGGCGGGATGCTGACCGTCGGCATCCATCGTCAGTGCGTGGGTGTAACCGGCGGCGCGTGCCGCGCGCAGACCATCGCGCAGCGCAGCGCCCTTGCCCCCGTTGCGCGCGCGGCGCAGCACGCGCAACGCCGTGCCGTACTCGGAGGCGAGACGTTCGAGCGCTTCGGCACTGCCGTCGTCGCTGCCGTCGACGACGACCCAGACCGGCTGCCAGCAGGCAAGAGCCGCGCGCGCGCTGACTGCGGCGAGCGGGCCGCTGTTGTAGCTCGGCATCAGGACCAGATGCGTGGCGGAGGGGATCATTGCGGCTCGCGCGACGGCGGGGCGTCCGGCAGCGTTTGCGTCCATTGTGCCCGCAAGCGCTCGACGATCTGCGCCGCCGGGGTTTGCGGATCGATGCGCGCGCCGCACCGCAGGCGGAAGTGCAACGGCAGCGGCGGCATGCGGCCCAGCGGCCAGCCCTTGGACAGAAAGCGCGTATTGGATTCGATCACGACGGCCTGGATCGGCACCCTTGCCTGGCGCGCGATCAGCGCCACGCCGCCGTGCAGCGGACCCAGCGGCCAGGGATCGCTGCGCGTGCCTTCGGGGAAGATGATCAGCTGGCCCCCCTGCCGCAGCCGCTCGACCGCGGTGCGGGTCACGCTGATGAAGTCTTCGCCGCCCACGTAGCCGGCCAGGCGTGCCGCTGCCCCCCAGAACAGGCTGCGCGTGAGCGCGGGCTTCATCAGGCAGTAGCCGTCCGGCAGCACCGCCAGCAGCAGCAGCGCGTCGAGCAGGCTGGGGTGATTGGCCGCCACGATCAGCGGCGTCTCGCGCGCCAGCGGCGCGATCTCGTGCAGCTCGATGCACACGTAGCCGGTCGCGCGCAGCGTGCGGACGTAGAAGCGGAAGAACGCATGCGCCGCCGCGCGCCCGACCCTGCGCCCAGCGTGCTCCGGCAGCACAAGGTGCAGCACGGCTGCTACCGGCGTCCAAAGCAGGGTGCCTAGCCCGAGCGCGGCAAGGCAACCCCAAAGCAGCATGCGTATTTCAGCCCATCGTAGACGGCATTTCAGGCCGATCGTAGACGGCATTTCAAGTTGATCGTGGACGCTGTTTCAGCGTGATCGTGGACGGGGTTTCAGGCGGATCGTGGACGATCCGGGAGCGCGCAGGCGAT
>JBKCXU010000144.1:0-13043 GCA_046316025.1 Betaproteobacteria bacterium
TCGCGTGCGGACAATGGATTTTTCTTCGTCAACGGCACGCCGACCGACTGCGTGCACATCGCGCTGACCGGGCTGCTGGCGCACAAGCCCGACCTCGTCGTCTCCGGCATCAACAACGGGCAGAACATGGGCGACGACACCTTGTATTCCGGTACCGTCGCCGCGGCGATGGAGGGCTACCTCTTCGGCATCCCTTCGCTGGCGTTCTCGCACGTGGACAAGGGCCACGCCCACTTGGACGCTGCCGCTCGCGCGGCGGCCGGACTGGTCGAGCGCTTTGCCCGCCGGCCGCTCTCCGGCGCCTGGCTGCTGAACGTCAACATCCCCAACCTGCCGTACGCCGAACTGCGCGGCGTGACGACCACGCGGCTGGGCAAGCGACACGCCTCCGAGCCGGTGATCCAGACCACCAACCCGCGCGGGGAGACGATCTACTGGATCGGCCCGGCCGGGGCGGCGCGCGACGCCGGCCCCGGCACCGACTTCCACGCGGTGGCTGCCGGCCAGGTGTCGGTGACCCCGCTGCAAATCGACCTGACTCATGGCGCGCGGCTGGAGGCGCTGTCGGCGTGGTTGGAGGCTGCCGCGGCATGAGCGCGCCGGGCCGCTCCCAAGCGCTCATCCCGCAGCGGGTAGCGCGGAGGGTAGTCCAGTGAATGCGGCGCACGCGCCCAATGCCGGGCTGGCCTCCGCGCGCGTGCGCGACCGCATGGTGCAGCGGGTGCGCGAACTCGGCGTGCAGGACCCGCGCGTGCTGGCGGCACTTGCCGCCGTGCCGCGCCATGCGTTTGTCGACGACGCGCTCGCCAGCCGCGCCTACGAGGACACGGCGCTGCCGATCGGCCATGGCCAGACGATCTCGCAGCCGTACATCGTCGCGCGTACGGCCGAGCTCGCGCTCGAAGGAATTGCCGATCCGGCGCGGGCCAAGGTGCTGGAGATCGGCACCGGCTGCGGCTACGCCGCGGCGGTGCTGGCGCACGTGTTCGGCACCGTGGTGACCATTGAGCGCATCCGCGCCCTGCACGAGCGGGCACGCGCCAACCTGCGGCCCTTGCGGTTGTCCAATGTCCGGCTGCTGTACGGCGACGGCACCGCCGGTGCGGCGGCTGGTGCGCCGTACGATGCGATCGTGGCCGCCGCCGCGGCCGAGTACGTGCCGCCGGCCTGGAGCGAGCAGTTGAAGGCCGGCGGGCGGATCGTGGCGCCGATCGGCGGGGCGCAGCAGAGTCTGACGGTGTTGATCAAGGACGAACAGGGCGGGCTGCAGCGGCGCAGCGCTGAAGGCGTGCGCTTCGTGCCGATGCGGCTTGGCCAGGAGTAGGGCAGATGTTTGCGTATCGCTATCGACTACTGGGACTGCTGGGCGTCGCACTGCTCGCTGCTTGTAGCAGCGCGCCGCGCAACGTGCCGATCGAGGATCGCTCGGCGGGCAGGCCGGCGGCGAAACCGGCCGCCGAGGCACCGGCGGCCGCCACGCCCGCGCCGGGGCGCGACCCGCGGGAGGCGTTCTACACCGTGCAGCGCGGCGACACCCTGCACAGCATCGCCCTGGCGCACGGGCGCGACTGGCGCGACATCGCGCGCTGGAACGGCATCGAAGACCCGAACAAGATCCGCGTCGGCCAGCAACTGCGCGTCGCGCCGCAGCCGACCGAGAAGGCGAATGAGCCGGTGGCCGCCACGTCACCGATCGCACCCGCAGCAAGCGTGCAGGCGCGGCCGCTCGACGGTGCCGCCGCGGCGCCGACAGCCGCTGCGCCAGCGACCGCGGCGCCGGCCGCTGCCGCCGTCGCGCCGCCCGCGGCTGCTGCCGGCAAACCCGCCCCTGGCGCAGCGGCGATGGCCGGCGGCATCGAGTGGCTGTGGCCGCTGAAAGGGCCGGTGCTGGAGCAATTCAACGAGACCCGCAACAAGGGTATCGACATCGGCGGCAAGGAAGGCGAGTCGGTGGTCGCGGCGGGCGATGGTCAGGTGGTGTACGTCGGCAGCGGGCTGCGCGGCTACGGCAACCTGGTCATCGTCAAGCACGACGACGACTTCGTCTCCGCGTACGCACACAACCGCGAGGTGCTCGTCAAGAAGGACGCGTACGTCAAGCGCGGGCAGAAGATCGCCGAGGTCGGCCGCACCGACGCCGACCAGCCGAAGCTGCACTTCGAGATTCGTCGCGCCGGCAAGCCGCTCGATCCGCTTAGCCTGCTGCCGCCGCAGTAGCCGCGCGATGACGCCGGTCCTGTGCTTCGACCTGGAGACCGTGCCCGACGTGGCCGGCCTGCGCCGGCTGCGCCCGCAGTGGGCGGAACTCGACGACGCAGCGGTGGCCGAGCGCGCGTTTGCCGAGCGGCGCGAGAAGACCGGTTCAGACTTTCTGCCGCTGCATCTGCACCGGATCGTTGCCATCGGCTGCGCGTTTCGCGACGCGCAGGGCCTGCGCGTGCGCTGCCTGGGCGGCGAGGGCGACTCCGAAGGCAAGCTGATCCAGGACTTCTTCAAGCTCATCGACCGCTACACCCCGCAACTCGTCAGTTGGAACGGCGGCGGCTTCGACCTGCCGGTGCTCAACTATCGCGCGCTGACGCACGGGGCGACGGCGCCGCGCTTTTGGGACCAGGGCGAAGACGACCGCGACTTCAAGTGGAACAACTACATCAGCCGCTATCACGCGCGGCACCTGGACCTGATGGACCTGCTGGCGCTGTACCAGCCGCGCGCCGCGGCGCCGCTCGACGAACTGGCCAAGCTGGCGGGCTTTGCCGGCAAGCTGGGGATGGACGGTTCGCGCGTGTGGCCGGCGTATCTCGCGGGTGAGTTGGCCTCGATTCGCGCCTATTGCGAGACCGACGTGCTGAACACCTATCTGCTGTACGTGCGCTTCCAGCGGTTGCGCGGCGCGTTCGGCGAGGCCGCCTGGCAGGAGGAAGAGCGCTTTGTCCGCGCGGCCGCGGCCGGCTGGGACGGCGCGCACTGGCGCGCCTACCTGGCCGCATGGCCGGCGGCCTGATGGGTGGCGAGGTCGAACTCGAGATCGAGTCGCTCGATCTCGACGGCCGCGGCGTGGCGCACCGCGACGGCAAGGCCATCTTCGTCGAAGGCGCGCTGCCCGGCGAGCGCGTGCGCGCCACCACGCTGCGCGCCAAGCCGAGCTATGAGACCGCGCGCACGCTGACCGTGCTGCGCGCCAGCGCGCAGCGGGTGGTGCCGCGCTGTCCGCACTTTGGCTTCGGGCCCGGCGTCTGTGGCGGCTGCGCGATGCAGCACCTCGAGCCGCGCGCGCAACTGGCGATCAAGCAGCGGGTGCTGGAAGACGCGCTGTGGCATATCGGCCGCGTGCGGCCGGAACGGCTGCTGCGCCCGATCGCCGGCCCCGATTGGCACTACCGCTATCGCGCCCGCCTGTCGGTGCGCCACGTGGCGCGCAAGGGTGGGGTGCTGGTGGGCTTTCACGAGCGGGCGAGCAGCTTTGTCGCCGACATGCGCGAGTGCCACGTGTTGCCGGTGAACCTCTCGGCCCTGCTGCTGCCGCTGCGCGAACTGATCGGCGGCATGTCGGGGCGCGACCGTCTGCCGCAGATCGAGGTCGCGGTCACGGCCGACGGCACGACGGTGTTGGTGCTGCGCCACTTGCAGCCGCTGACGACCGACGACCGCGCCCGCCTGCGCGACTTTGCGCAGCACCATGGCGTGGTGTGGTGGTTGCAGCCGGGCGGGCCGGACACCGCGGCGCCGCTGGAGGCGGACTCGCCGCGCGCACTCACGCTCGCATTACCCGAGCACGCGGTGGCGATTCCCTTCGGCCCGACCGACTTCACCCAGGTCAACCATTCGATCAACGAGGTGCTGGTGCGCCGCGCGGTGGAGCTGCTCGCCCCGCGCGCCGACGAGCATGTGCTCGATCTTTTTTGCGGGCTGGGCAACTTCAGCCTGCCGCTGGCCCGCCGCGCTGCGCGAGTGACCGGGGTGGAGGGCTCCGCCGTGCTGGTGCGCCGCGCCCGCGAAGCGGCTGTGGCCAATGGCCTGGCCGCGCAGGCCGACTTTGCGGCGGCCAACCTCTTCGAGTGGACGGCCGAAGATCTCGCGCGAATCGCCGCCGAGCGTGGGGCGGTCGGTGCAGTGTTGATCGACCCGCCACGCGAAGGGGCGCTGGCCGTCGCCCGCGTGTGTGCCGCCGCGCGGCAGCCGCCGCGACGGATCGTCTACGTCTCCTGCAATCCGGCCACCCTGGCGCGCGACTGCGCCGTACTGGTGCATGAAGGCGGCTGGCAACTACGCGCCGCCGGCGTGGTCAACATGTTTCCGCATACCGCGCACGTGGAGTCCATCGCCGTGCTGGAACCTGCTGCATGCTAAGATCGCAAGTTCGCAAAGGCGCGCAAACCTTTCATTTTTTTGAGCTTTTGTCCTTTGCGCCGACTCTTTCCACTTCGTCCTTTCCATCATCATGGCTGTTGAACGCACCCTGTCCATCATCAAACCCGACGCCGTTGCCAAGAACGTGATCGGGAGAATCCTGACCCGCTTCGAAGACGCCGGCCTGAAGATCGCCGCCGCGCGCTTCGTTCACCTCTCGCGCGCCGAGGCCGAGGCGTTTTACGGCGTGCACCGCGAGCGGCCGTTCTTCAAGGACCTGGTGGAGTTCATGATCTCCGGGCCGGTGATGGTGCAGGTGCTGGAAGGCGAAAACGCCATCGCCCGCAACCGCGAGCTGATGGGCGCGACCGACCCGAAGAAAGCCGCGCCCGGCACCATCCGCGCCGACTTTGCGACGAGCATCGACGCTAACGCCGTGCATGGCTCGGACGGGCCGGACACCGCGCGGGCCGAGATCGCCTTCTTCTTTCCGGCGCTCAACATCTACGCGCGCTAGGCGCGGGCGGCGCGTGCAAAACCTCCTCGACCTCGACGCCGCCGCCTTGCGCGACTACGTGCTCGCGCAAGGGGAGAAGCCGTTTCGCGCGCGCCAGCTGCAGCGTTGGATCCATCGGCGCGGCGCGGGCGAGTTCGCAGCGATGACCGATCTGGCCAAGTCGCTGCGTAGCACCCTGTCGGAGCGCGCGACGATCTCTGCGCCGGCGGTGCTGCGCGAGTCGACCGCGGCCGACGGAACGCGCAAGTGGCTGCTCGACGTCGGCGCCGGCAATGCGATCGAGACGGTGTTCATCCCCGAGGACGACCGCGGCACGCTGTGCATCTCTTCCCAGGCGGGCTGCGCGGTCAATTGCCGCTTCTGCTCGACCGGGCGGCAGGGCTTCAACCGCAACCTGACCACTGCGGAGATCGTCGGCCAGCTCTGGCTCGCCGAGCACACGTTGCGGCGCGACCGCGGCCTCACCGCCGAGCACGAACGCGCAATCAGCAACGTCGTGCTGATGGGTATGGGCGAGCCGCTGCAAAACTACGACGCGGTGCTGCCGGCGCTGCGCTTGATGCTCGACGACGACGCCTACGGCCTGTCGCGCCGGCGGGTGACCGTGTCCACCAGCGGCATGGTGCCGCAGATCGACCGGCTGGCTGCCGACTGCCCGGTGGCGCTGGCGGTGTCGCTGCACGCGCCCAACGATGCGCTGCGCGATCAACTGGTGCCGCTCAATCGCAAGTATCCGCTGCGCGAACTGCTGGCGGCCTGCCGCCGCTATCTCGCGCATGCGCCGCGGGACTTCATAACCTTCGAGTACGTACTGCTCGACGGCATCAACGACGCGCCCGCGCAGGCGCGCGAACTGGTGGCGCTGGTGCGCGACGTGCCCGCCAAGTTCAACCTGATTCCGTTCAACCCGTTTCCCGATTCCGGGCTGCGCCGCTCGCCCCCGGAGCGCGTGCGGGCGTTTGCCCAAGTGCTGATGGACGCGGGGTTGATAGCCACCACCCGCAAGACGCGTGGCGACGACATCGACGCCGCCTGCGGCCAACTGGCCGGCGCCGTGCAAGACCGCACGCGGCGCGAGCGGCGCGTGCTGCCGCTCGTCCCACAAGTCGCCTAGGGCTGCGGCCATGCGTGCGTGGGCGGGGTCGATGGCGCTGGCGGTGGTCCTGCTCGCTGCCGGTTGCGCATCGACGACGACGACCACAACCTCCAGCGGCGCGACGATCACCAGCACGCCCAGCGACCGCAGCGGCGAGGCCGACCCGCGCAAGCGCGCCGCAGTGCGCCTGCAACTGGCCTCCTCGTACTACCAGCAGGGCCTGCTGCGCGTCGCCCTGGACGAAGCACGCGCCGTCGTGCAGATGGACAGCGACCTCGCCGGGGCTTACGCCCTGCTTGGGCTGATTTACATGGATCTGGACGACCGTGCGCAGGCCGAGGCCAACTTCCAGCGGGCGCTGCGCCTGGAGCCGGACAACCCCGAGTGGCAAAACAATTACGGCTGGTTCCTCTGCCGCAACGGGCAGGTGCAGCAGGCACTGCCGTATTTCGAGCGGGCGGCGGGCAATCGCCTGTATCCGACGCCGGGGCTGGCGCTGGGCAACGCCGGCGTGTGTCTGCTCAACGAGCGCGACTACCGGGCGGCCGAGTCGTATCTGCGCCGCGCGTTGGAACTCGATGCCGCCAGCCCGGTGACCAAGTTCAATTTGGCGCGGGTCTATCTGGCGCTCGGCCAGCCGGAGCGCGCAGCGTTTTACTACGGGCTGCTCGACAACTCGGTCGAGCCGACCGCGGAAACGCTCTGGCTCGGGCTGCGCATCGCCCGCGCCCGCGGCGACGCCCGCGCAGAGCGACAGCTGGGCGACGACCTGCGCCGGCGCTTCCCCGGTTCACCCGAGGCGGCAGCGCTGCGCCGCGGAGCCTACGATGGCTGATCTGTCCGAGGCGCTGGCGGCCGAAGCCGCCGCTGCGGCGCCGCCGGCGCCCGGCTTTGGCGCCATGCTGCGCGCCGAGCGCGAGCGCCAGGGCCTGACGCGCGAAGGTATTGCCGCGCGTCTGCGCCTGCCGCTGCGGCAGATCGACGCACTCGAAGGCGAGCGCCTCGACGCGTTTCCGACCGGGCCCTTTGTGCGCGGTTTCGTGCGCAACTACGCCAAGGTACTGGGCATCGACGCGCAGCCGCTTCTGGCCGATCTGCAGGCGCGCATGCCGGCGCCGGCGGTGGCACCCCTCGATTTGGGGACGACGCGGCGGGCAGGGCCGGCCGAGGCCTTGCCGCGCCGCCTGGTGCTGTGGGGCGGCGTGGTCGCGCTCGGCGCGTTCGGCTTGATCGGGCTGCTTGTGTCGAGACCGCCGCCGGTCGAACCGGCGGCGCCGATCCCAGCCGCCCCGACGCCTGCCCTGCCGACCGCGCCGGTTGCGGCCGAACCGGTACCGGCGCCAGTGGAGCCGTCGCCGTCGCCCACGGCCGGGGCGGCGCCGGCCGCCGGCACTGTCGCTCCGGTGCCGCCGCCAGCGGTGGCCGCGCCCGCGCTGCGCATCGTGATCGGCAGCCGGCCGTCGTGGATCGAAGTCGCTCAAGCCGACGGCCGGGTGATCGCCAGTGGTTTGCAGCCTGCCGGGTCCGAACTCAAGCTCGAAGGCACGCGCCCCCTGCGGCTGGTGATCGGCAACGCCAGCGGCGTGACCATCGAAGCCAACGGGCAACCGGTGCCGCTGTCGCCGCACATACAAAGCGACGTGGCTCGACTGACGCTGGACTGAGCATGGATCGCGCACCTTCGGCCATGACCTGTGTGCCCGAGTACGGACCGCTGGCGCGGCGCGCCACCCGTCGCGTGCTGGTGCGCTGGGGCGCGCGGGAAGTGGCGTTAGGCGACGGCGCGCCGGTGATGGTGCAGTCGATGACCAACACCGACACGGCGGATGCGATCGCCACCGCGATCCAGGTGAAGGACCTCGCGCAAGCCGGCTCCGAAGTCGTGCGCATCACCGTCAACAGCCCCGAGGCGGCGGCCGAAGTCGCGGCGATCCGCGAACAATTGGATCGGATGGGCGTCGACGTTCCGCTCGTCGGCGACTTCCACTACAACGGCCACAAGCTGCTCGCCGACTATCCCGGCTGCGCGCAGGCGCTGTCGGCCTACCGGATCAACCCCGGCAACGTCGGCCGCGGCGCCAAGCGCGAGGACAACTTCGCGCGGATGATCGAGATCGCCTGCGCCCACGACAAGCCGATCCGCATCGGCGTCAACTGGGGCAGCCTCGATCAGGAACTGCTGGCGCGGATGATGGACGAGAACTCCGCCCGCGCCGCACCCTGGGATGCAGGTGCGGTGCTGCGCGAGGCGCTGGTGCGCTCCGCGATCGACAGCGCGCAGCGTGCCGAAGCACTCGGGCTGGCCGGCGACAAGATCGTGCTATCGGCCAAGGTCAGCGGCGTGCAGGACTTGATCGCCGTCTACCGCGAGCTCGCTCGCGGTTGCGATTACCCGCTGCACTTGGGCCTGACCGAAGCCGGCATGGGCAGCAAAGGCATCGTCGCTTCGACGGCCGCGTTGGCGGTGCTGCTGCAAGAGGGCATCGGCGACACGATCCGCGTGTCGCTGACGCCGGCACCCGGCGAGTCGCGCACCACCGAGGTCAAGGTGGCGCAGGAAATCCTGCAAGCGCTGGGGCTGCGCGCCTTCACGCCACAGGTGATCGCCTGCCCCGGTTGCGGCCGCACCACCAGCACCGTGTTCCAGGAGCTTGCCGAGAAAATCCAGGGTTGGCTGCGCGCGCAGATGCCCGTCTGGCGGGCCCAGTACCCCGGGGTGGAAACGATGAAGGTCGCGGTGATGGGTTGTGTGGTCAACGGCCCCGGCGAGAGCAAGCACGCCAACATCGGCATCAGCCTGCCGGGCACCGGCGAGTCGCCGGTGGCCCCCGTCTTCGTCGACGGCGAGCGTACGGTAACGCTGAAGGGCGAGCGCATTGCCGAAGAATTCGAGGCGATCGTCGCCGAGTATGTGCGACGCAAGTACGCCTCCGCCCAACACTGAATCCGATGGCCGTTGCGAAGCTCGCCGCCGTGCGCGGCATGAACGACGTGTTGCCCGTGCAGGCGCCGTTATGGGAGCTCTTCGAGCGCCGTACGGTGGACGTTTTGCGCGCCTACGGCTACCAGCAGATCCGCACGCCGCTGGTGGAGCCGACCGCGCTTTTCGTGCGCGGCATTGGCGCGGCGACCGACATCGTCGAGAAGGAGATGTACGCCTGGACCGACGCACTCAACGGCGACCAGCTCGCGCTGCGGCCCGAAGGCACCGCCTCGGTGGTGCGGGCGGCGATAGAGCACAACCTGCTCTACGACGCGCCGCGCCGGCTCTGGTACATCGGCCCGATGTTCCGCCACGAGCGCCCGCAGCGCGGGCGCTCGCGCCAGTTCCATCAGGTGGGGGTCGAGGCGCTGGGCTATGCCGGCCCCGACATCGATGCCGAGCATTTGCTGATGTTGAAGCGCCTGTGGGACGTGCTGGAGATCGGCCCGGTGCGGCTGGAGATCAACACGCTGGGTTCAACCGCTGAGCGTGCGCAACACCGCACGGCGCTCATTGCCTACCTGGAGCGGCATATCGACGCGCTCGATGCCGACGCGCGCCGTCGTCTGCACAGCAACCCGCTGCGCGTGCTCGACAGCAAGAATCCGGCGGTGCAGCAGGTGGTGGCGGACGCGCCCGTCTTGCTCGATACGCTGGGCGCCGAGTCGCGCGCGCACTTCGACCGCTTGCAGGAATTGCTCACGGCAGGCGGCGTCGAGTTCACCGTCAACCCGCGACTGGTGCGCGGGCTGGACTACTACAACCTCACCGTGTTCGAGTGGATCACCGACCGGCTCGGCGCCCAGGGCACGATCTGCGGCGGCGGTCGTTACGATCCGCTCGTAGAAATGCTCGGCGGCAAGCCGGCGCCATCCTGCGGGTTCGCGCTCGGTATCGAGCGGGTGATCGAGCTGATGACCGAGGCCGCGGTGGCCGCAGACACGGCGCAGTGCGACGTGTACGTTCTGCACCAGGGGGGCGCCACCCAGGTGCTGGCGCAGTCGGTGGGAGAATCGCTGCGCGACGCGGGGCTGGATGTCATCGTCCATGCCGGCGAGGCGAGCCTGAAGTCGCAGATGAAGCGGGCCGACAGCAGCGGCGCGGAGATCGCGGTGATCGTCGGCACGGCCGAGGCGGCGGCGCAGGCGGCGGCCGTGAAGGCTCTGCGCGCCCGCGGGGCGGCGGCTCCGTTTGCCGAGCAACAGACGGTGCCGCTCGCGCAGCTGGCGGCCGAGCTGGCCGCCGCATTGGAACGGATTTCGGATTAGGACAGAGGGCATGGCATACGATCTTCAGGAACAGGAACAACTGGCGCAATTTCGGGCCTGGTGGGACAAGTACGGCAACTGGGTGCTGACGGCGGTCACCCTCGTGCTGCTGGCGTTCGCCGCGGTCAACGGCTACAAGTGGTACCAGCGCGATCAGGCAGCCAAGGCCGCCGCCGTGTACGACGAGCTGGTTCGCGCCGTCGATGCCAACAACGGCGCGCGGGTGCAGGAACTCGCCGACACGCTGACCGCGCGGCATGGCCGCACCGTGTATGCGCCGATGGCCGCGCTTTATGCGGCGCGCTTCAAGCATGCGGCCGGCGATCTGCCCGGTGCGCGGGCACGGCTGCAATGGGTGATCGACGACTCCGGCCACCCCGAGTACCTGCCGCTTGCCCGCCTTCGGCTGGCCGGCGTGCAACTGGACGAGAAGGCCTACGACGAAGCATTGCGCACGCTGGCGACAGCGCCGCCGCCGGCGGTGCTGGCGGCTGCCTATGCCGACCGGCGCGGTGACGTGCTGGCCGCGCAGGGCAAGACCGGCGAGGCGCGGACTGCGTACCAGGAGGCGCTCGACAAGGCCGAGGCCGGGCATCCGCTGCGTCGGATCGTCGAGATCAAGCTCGACGCGCTGCCGGTGGCGGCTTTGTGATGCGCGCGCTGCGCTCTGCCGCTTGCCTCGCGGCGCTGGTCGGCGCGGCGGCACTGTCGTCGGGATGTTCTTCGAGCAAGACTGCGGCGGCCAAGCCGGCCGAACTGACCGAGATCGCCATCGCCGTGCCGGCGCAGGTTGCCTGGCGCGTTTCGGTCGGCTCGGCAAAGAACGCCTTTCTCCAGCCCGCGGTGCTCGACAACGCCGTTTATGCGGCCAGCGGCAGCGGCACGTTACTGCGCGTCAGTCCCGAGACTGGGGCCACGGTTTGGCGCATCGACGCCGACACGGCGCTGTCCGCCGGTGTGGGCAGCGACGGCGAGGTGGTGGCGGTGGGCACTCCGCGCGGCGAGGTGCGCGCCTACTCGGCCGAGGACGGCCGCTTGCTGTGGAAGGCGCAGATGGCGAGCGACATCACCACGCCGCCGCTGGTCGGGCGTGGCCTGGTGGTCGTGCGCTCGACCGATCAGCGCGTGGCCGCCTTCGACGCCCGCGACGGCACCCGCCGCTGGTTGTACACCCGCACCTCGCCGCCGCTGTCGCTGCGGGCGCTGACGCTGCTGGCTTTCGACGGCGACAACATCCTGGCCGGGTTTCCCGGCGGGCGGCTGGTCGCGATCGCCACCAGCAATGGCGCCGCCCGCTGGGAGGCCATGATCGCCGAGCCGCGCGGCGCCACCGAGGTCGAACGCCTGGCCGATGTGGTCGGCGCCATCGCGCTGGCGCCGCGCCTGGCCTGCGCCGCGGCGTTTCAGGGGCGCGTGACCTGCGTGGACAGCACCTCGGGCAGCCCGCGCTGGAGCCGCGAATGGCCGGCGCTGACCGGTGTAGCCACTGCCGGCGGTCAACTGTATGCGGTGGACAGCGCCTCGCAGGTCGGCGCCTTGGCCCGCGACACCGGCGCCAGCCTGTGGCGCAACGACAAGCTGGCCAACCGCGGGCTGAGCCAGCCTGCGGCCGTTCGCTCTGCGGTGGCGGTTGGCGACTTCAAGGGCTACCTGCACCTTCTGGCACCAGCCGACGGCGCGTTGGTCGGGCGCACGCAGATCGACTCGAGCGCGATCGTCGCCGGCCCGCAACCCTGGGCCGACAGCCTGATCCTGCTCACGCAGGACGGCACGCTCGCGCGGGTGGCGCTGGGTCAGTGAAACCCGTCGTCGCCATCGTCGGCCGGCCCAACGTCGGCAAGTCCACGTTGTTCAACCGCCTGACGCGCTCGCGCGCGGCGCTGGTGGCGGACTTTCCCGGCCTGACGCGCGACCGTCACTACGGCGAGGGGCGCGTCGGCCCGGTGCCGTACATCGTCGTCGACACCGGCGGCTTCGAGCCGTCGATGGGCGAAGGCATCGTGCGCGAGATGGCCGCCCAGGCGGAGGCGGCGATCGCAGAAAGCGACGGGGTGATTTTCGTCGTCGATGCGCGCGACGGCCTGACCGCGCAGGACCAGCGCATCGGCGCGCGGCTGCGCACGGCCGGCAAGCGGCTGGTGCTGGCGGTGAACAAGGCGGAGGGACTGCCGCCGTCGGCGACCGCCGAGTTCCACGAGCTGGCATTGGGCGAGCCGCTGCCGATTTCTTCTGCGCACGGCGACGGCATCCACGATCTGATGGACGTGGCGCTGGCCGGCTTTGCCGCGCCGCCGGAGCCCGCCGACGACGACGTGGCCGCGCGCATCAAGGTGGCCGTGGTCGGCCGGCCCAACGTCGGCAAATCCACGCTGGTCAACGCGCTGCTGGGCGAGCAGCGGCTGATCGCCTTCGACCAGCCGGGCACCACGCGCGATGCGATCGCCATCGACTTCGATTACGCCGGCGCGCCCTATACGCTGATCGATACCGCCGGCCTGCGCCGCCGCGGCAAGGTGTTCGAGACGGTGGAGAAGTTCTCGGTCGTCAAGACGCTGCAGGCGATCGACCAGTGCAACGTGGCGATTCTGCTGCTTGAAGCCACCGGGGTGGCCGAGCAGGACGCGCACATCGCCGGCTACATCCTGGAGCGCGGGCGCGCGCTGGTGGTGGCCGTAAACAAGTGGGATGCCGCCGACAGCTACGCCCGCGCAACGCTCAAGCGCGAACTGGAGCGCAAGCTGCACTTCCTCGCCTGGGCGCGCACGCATACGATCTCGGCGCACAAGCGCACGGGGCTGGCGGCGCTGATGCGCTCGGTGGTCGCCGCGC
>JBKCXU010000145.1:0-50457 GCA_046316025.1 Betaproteobacteria bacterium
TGCTAAATGCATTGCCACCTCGGGAGGCCGCGGCCCCTCTGCTGCGGATGGCGCGCTACCGCGCCGGAGGCCATTGAGACAACGTCAGCCTGGCGATCGTCAAGCTCGAGCTCCCGCCCGAAACGGCGTCGTTGGTCACGACGCTTTACTGAGCGGCCAGGCGTCCCTACTTTGCGCCACCGGCTCGTTCGGCTTCGCGCCGCTCACGCTCCTCGGCGCGTTGCGCACGCCGTTGTTCGTTGGCCTGGCGCTCCTCTTCCTTCTTGCGGGCGCGCTCTTGCGCTTCGCGCTGGCGCTGCTCGTAGGCGCGAGCGTTTTCGGCGCGCTGCGGCGCTTCCGCGGCACGCGCAGCTTCTTCTGCCTTTTGCCGCGCCTGCTTTTGTTCGAAGGCGGCCTTTTCCGCCGCTGCTTCCTTGGCGCGGCGCTCTCGCTGCGCAGCGTCGTCCTGCGCCTGCTGCCGGCGCTGCTCAGACTCCTTGAGCGACTGCGCCTCGCGCGCCGCCTTCTGCTCCGCGGACGGCTCACGCAACTGCTCGGTCGCCTGCCGAGCCTTGCGTTCTTCGGCATCCTGACGGCGCAGCACGGCGCTGGCGTCGGACTTCACGCGCCGCGCCTCGACCGTCGCTTCCGTATAGGCCCGACGGGCCGACTCCACGCAGGCGGCAACGAAAAAGACCGACTGGCAGCGCTGCTGTTCCGCCGCCCAGGTTGCCTCCGCCGCGTCGGCGGCCGCGTCGGCGGCCGCCACGGCACGGCCGGCCTGCTCGCGCGTCTGCAACTTGCCCGGCGGAAACTCCCGCTCGAGTTCGCCGGCCGCCGCCACGCCGACAACGCAGCTAAGCGCGATCGACAACGCAGCGGCGCGGTTCATCGAGGTACTCGCGGGATTGCATTTCGACCAGGCGGGAGGCGGTTCGGACGAATTCGTGGGCCAGGGCGCCATGCGTATACAAGGCCTCAGGCGCCGCCGCGGCCGACACGATGAGCTTAACGCGGTGGTCGTAGAGCACGTCCACCAGCCAGGTGAAGCGGCGCGCCTCGGAGGCCTGCCCGGCGGACATCGCCGGCACGCCGGACAGAAGCACCGTGTGGAAGCGCGCCGCCAGTTCAAGATAGTCGTTCTGCGAGCGCGGGCCACCGCAGAGGGTGGCAAAGTCGAACCACACGACCCCACCCGCCCGCCGCAGAGCGCGCATGCGGCGGTGCTCGATCTCCAGGGTCGGATCGTCGTCGTCGGCCTCGGCCACGCGCGTGAAGGTCGCGGCCAGCGCCGCCTCGGCCCGCTCGTCGACCGGGGTCAGGTAGACGTCGATGGAACTCAAGGCACGGCGCCGATAGTCGATGCCGGCATCGACTCGCAGCACGTCCAGGTGCTGCTTGAGCAGCGCGATCGCCGGCAACAGGCGGTCGCGGTGCAGCCCGTCCGGGTACAGCTCGTCGGGGGGATAGTTGGAGGTCATCACAAAGCCGACGCGCAGTTCGAAGAGGTTCGCCAGCAGGCGATGCAGGATCATGGCATCGGCGATGTCGGAGACGTGAAACTCGTCGAAGCAAATCAGCCGCGCGCGTCTGCCGATCCGCGCTGCCACGGCATTGAGCGGGTCGGGCGTGCCCTTCAGTTCGTCCAGATCGCGGTGCACGCCGCGCATGAACTCGTGAAAGTGGATGCGGGTCTTGCGCACCAGTGGCACTGCGGCAAAAAACGCGTCCATGAGGAAGCTCTTGCCGCGCCCGACCCCGCCCCACAGGTACACACCTCGCGGAATCGGCGGGCGCCGCAGGAGCCTGGCCACTGCGTTGGTGCGCAGCACCTTGTACGCGCGCCAGTCGTCATCCAGCCGCGCCAGCCGATCGGCCGCTGCGCGCTGCGCCTCGTCCAGCGTGTAGCCGCGCGCGGCAAGCAGGGCTTCGAGCTGATTGCGAAAACCCATCCGGACTCAGTCTCGCTGCGGCGTGTCCTGGCTGAACACGTTGACCCAGTCGCCGTCGCACTGCTGCCAGATCGAACTGACGAACATCGTTTGCATCGTCGCGCGTCGATCGTCGCCGTGGCGCCGGAAGCGGGCGCGGTAGGCGAGCAAGACGCTATCCCGGCATAGCGGCAACAGCCGCTCGCGGTCGATGAGATAGTCGTCGACCCGCGGGCCGGCGTTCAACTGCGCGGCGTGCGCGGCGCGGTCGGCAAAGCCGGTCTCGTAGACGCCGAGAAAGTTGGCGGACAGCACGCGCGCATCGGCCTCCGCGTCGCCGGTGCGCAGCGCCTCCCACACCTGCCGTTCCAGTTCGACGAAGAAGGCCAGGTCGGGCAGCACAGCAAAGCGATCAGAAGTTCAGCGCCCGCTTGTCCACCGCCAGCGCCGCTTCCTTGGTGACTTCCGACAACGACGGATGCGCGTGGCAGATGCGGCCGATGTCTTCGCTGGAGGCGCGAAACTCCATCGCCACCACCGCCTCGGCGATCAGCTCGGAGGCAAACGGACCGATGATGTGCACGCCGAGGATTTCGTCCGTCGTGGCGTCGGCCAGAAACTTGACGAAGCCCGTCGTGTCGCCGAGCGCCCGCGCCCGGCCGTTGGCCATGAAGGGAAAGCTGCCCGCCTTGACCGCGCGACCGGCCGCATGCAACTGCTGTTCGGTCTGGCCGACCCAGGCGATTTCCGGCGAGGTGTAGATCACCCAGGGGATCGTGTTGAAGTTCACGTGGCCATGTTGGCCGACGATGCGCTCGGCCACCGCCACGCCTTCTTCCTCGCCCTTGTGCGCGAGCATCGGGCCGCGCACCACGTCGCCCACCGCCCACACGTTCGGCAAGTTGGTGCGGCAGTCGTCGTCGACGGCAATGAAGCCGCGTTCGTCTAGCTTCAGTCCGACGGCCTCGCCATTCAAGCCGGCCGTGTTGGGGATGCGGCCAATCGACACCACCAGCCGGTCGCAGTCGAGCCTCTGCGCAGCACCACTCGCGTCTTTCCAGGCGACGGCGACGCTGTCCTTCTCCAGGGTGACCGTGCCCACCGAAGCGCCGAGGTGGATCTTCAGTCCCTGCTTGGTGAAGACCTTGAGCGCTTCCTTGGCCACGTCCGCATCGGCCGCGCCGAGAAAGGTCGGCAGCGCCTCCAGCACGGTCACCTCCGCGCCGAGCCGCCGCCACACGCTGCCCATCTCCAGCCCGATCACGCCCGAGCCGATCACGCCAAGCCGCTTGGGTACGTCGGCAATCGACAGCGCGCCGTCGTTGGACAGCACCAGTTTCTCGTCGAAGGGCACGCCGGGCAGCGCACGCGCGACGGAACCGGTGGCGACAACCACGTACTTGGCGATCAGCGTCTCGTTGGCGGGTTCGGACACCGCGACTTCGTAGCCGCCATCGGCCTTGCCGGCAAAGCTGCCACGACCGTGAAAGAACGCGACCTTGTTCTTCTTGAAGAGGTAAGCGATGCCGTCGTTGTTCTGCTTCACGACCACCGCCTTGCGCGCCAGCATCCTGGCCAGATCGAGGCCAAGCTGCCCAATCTGGATGCCGTGCTCGGCAAAGTGATGCCCGGCAGCCTCGTAGTGTTCCGAAGACTGCAACAACGCTTTGGACGGAATGCAGCCGACATTGGTGCAGGTGCCGCCCAACGCCGGGCCGCCTTTGGCGTTCCTCCACTGGTCGATGCAGGCGACCGACAACCCGAGTTGCGCGGCGCGGATCGCGGCGATGTAGCCGCCCGGGCCGCCGCCAATGACGACAACGTCGAAGTTCTTGGACATGATGTTTACCGGCCTTGCCGCGGCACGAAGATCCACAGCAGCAGATACAGCAGCAGCGTGAAGCCGCCAATGAAGATCCCGACGACAAAGATCAAGCGCCAAATCCACGACTCCACACCGGTGCTGGCGCCGATGCCGCCGCAGACACCGGCGATCCACTTGTCTTCATCCGACAGGCGCAGACGGTTGATCGCCAGCCCGGAGACGGGAGCCGGCCCGCCGCCCAGCAGCCTGGCCTTGGCGCGGTCGAACTCCTCTTGCGTGATCGCGCCGCGCGTAAGCAGATCGTGCAGCTTGGCGACTTCGTCGGCAGTGGACATGGCTTAGACCTCCAGCAGCAGCCGCGCCGGGTCTTCCAGCGCTTCCTTCATCGCCACCAGCGACAGCACCGCTTCGCGGCCGTCGATGATCCGGTGGTCGTACGACAAGGCGAGGTAGTTGATCGGCCGGATCACGATCTGGCCGTTTTCCACGACCGGCCGCTCCTTGGTCGCGTGCACGCCGAGGATCGCCGCCTGCGGTGGGTTGATGATGGGCGTGGACAACATCGAGCCGAACACGCCGCCGTTGGAAATCGAGAAGGTGCCGCCGGTCAATTCCTCCAGCGCCAATTTGCCCTCGCCGGCGCGCTTGCCGAACTCCGCGATCTTCTTCTCGATGTCGGCGAAGGTCGTCTGGTCGGCGTCGCGCAGGATCGGCACCACCAGGCCGCGCGGCGAGCCGACCGCGATGCCGATGTCGAAGTAGCCGTGATAGACGATGTCGTTGCCGTCGACGGACGCGTTGACGACCGGGTACTTCTTAAGCGCCGCCACCGCCGCCTTGACGAAGAAGGACATGAAGCCGAGCTTTACGCCATGCTCCTTTTCGAACTTGTCCTTGTACTTGTTGCGCAGGTCCATCACCGGCTGCATGTTGACCTCGTTGAACGTGGTCAAGATGGCCGCGGTCGATTGCGACTGAACCAGACGTTCGGCCACCCGCGCGCGCAGCCGGGACATCGGCACGCGCTGCTCGGGCCGACCGCTGAGCGCGGAAAGATCGATCGGCGCGGCGACCGCTTGCAGCGCGGGCTTGGGCGCGGCGGCAGGCGCCGGTACCGGGACAGGCGCAGCGGCGGCGGGCGTGGCCGCAGTCGCGGCCAGCACGTCGCCCTTCAAGATGCGGCCGTCTTTGCCGGTGCCTTGCACCTGCGCGGGCGACAAGCCGGCCTCGGCCAGCAGCTTGGCCGCGGCCGGCATGGCAACGGGGCCCGCTGCCGCAGGGGCTGCGGCAGCGGGCGCTGGTGCAGCAGCCGGCGCAGGCGCGGGCGCGGCTGCGCCGGCGGCGGCCTTACCTTCGGTATCGACCGTTGCAATCAACTCGCCGGAGACGACGGTGCTGCCATCGCCCTTGACGATGCTCGCCAACACACCGGCCGCGGGCGCAGGCACTTCGAGCACGACCTTGTCGGTCTCGACCTCGATCAGCACTTCATCGACGGCGACAGCCTCGCCGGGCTTCTTCTTCCATTGCAGCAGGGTCGCCTCGGCGACCGACTCGGACAACTGCGGAACCTTGACTTCGACGGTAGACATTTGAGTTCGGTGAAACGTGAAATGTGAAAAGTGAAACGCGGGGATCGAAGCGCAGACGAGAAACGCGGCGGGAGCCGGCGGCTCACGTCTCAGGTTTCGCGTTTCACTTCGAAAGAACGACTCCCTTGAACTTCGCAAACGCCGCGTGCACCAGCGCCTTTTGCTGCTCGGCGTGCTTGGCGTAGTAGCCGACCGCGGGCGAGGCCGAGGCCGGCCGGCCGGCGTAGGCGAGCTTCTGCCCTTCGGCCATGTTTTCCATCACGTGGTGCTGTGCGTAGAGCCACGCGCCCTGGTTTTGCGGCTCGTCCTGGCACCAGACGATTTCGGTCGCCGCCGGGTACTTCTTCAACTCTGCCGCCAGCGCCTTGTGCGGGAACGGGTAAAGCTGCTCGATGCGCAGCAGCGCCACGGACTCGTCGCCGCGCTCGCGCCGCTCGGCCGCGAGGTCGTAGTAGACCTTGCCGCTGCACAGGATCGCGCGCTTGACCTTCTTGCCGTCGGCCGCCTTGTCGCCGAGCACGGTGTGGAACTCGCCCCGCGCCAGTTCGCTCAAGTCCGAGGCCGCGTCCTTGTGCCGCAGCAGCGACTTGGGCGTCAGGATCACGAGCGGCTTGCGGAATACCCGGATCATCTGCCGCCGCAGCAGGTGGAAGATCTGCGCCGCGTTGGTCGGCTGCACCACCTGCATGTTGTTGTCGGCGCACAGTTGCAGGAATCGCTCGGGCCGCGCGGAGGAGTGCTCCGGCCCCTGCCCTTCGTAGCCGTGCGGCAGCATCAGCGTCAGCCCGCACACGCGGCCCCACTTGACCTCGCCCGAAGAGATGAACTGGTCGATCAGCACCTGCGCGCCGTTGACGAAGTCGCCGAACTGCGCCTCCCAGACCACCAGCGCATTGGGCTCCGCGGTCGAGTAGCCGTACTCAAAGCCGAGCACCGCTTCTTCGGACAGCACCGAGTCGATCACCAGGAACTGCGCCTGCCCTTCCGAGACGTGTTGCAGCGGGATGTAGCTGCCGGTGTCCCACTTCTCGCGGTTCTGGTCGTGCAGCACCGCGTGGCGGTGGGTAAAGGTGCCGCGGCCCGAGTCCTGCCCGGTGATACGAACCGGGAAGCCGCTCGCCACCAGCGAGGCGAACGATAGATGCTCGGCCATGCCCCAATCGACCGGCAGCTTGCCCTCGCCCATCGCGCGCCGGTCGGCAATCACCTTCTCCACCAGCGGATGCAGCTTGAAGCTCGGCGGCACCGTAGTGATCCGCTCTGCCAGCCGCTTCAACTCGGCCAGCGGCACGGCGGTATCGGCGTGGTCGGTCCATTTGCGGTTCAGATACGCCGACCAGTCCACCGCGTACTTGCTCTTGTAGTTGGTCAGCACCGGGTCGATGGTGTGCCGGCCCTCGTCCATCGCGCGGCGGTACTCCTTGACCATCTCGTCGGGCTCCGTCGCGGCGAGCGTGCCCTGCGTGACCAGCCGGTCGGCGTACAGCTTGCGCGTGCCGGGATGCTGGCCGATCTTCTTGTACATCAGCGGCTGGGTGACCGCCGGCGTGTCCTGCTCGTTGTGGCCGAGCCGGCGGAAGCAGACGATGTCCAGCACCACGTCCTTGTGGAAGGCCTGGCGGAAGTCCATCGCGATCTCCGCAGCGAAGACGACCGCTTCGGGATCGTCGCCATTGACGTGCAGCACCGGCGCCTCGATGGTCTTGACGACATCGGTGCAGTAGATCGTCGAGCGCGAGTCGCGCGGGTCCGAAGTGGTAAATCCGATCTGGTTGTTGATCACCACGTGCACCGTGCCGCCGGTGCGGTAGCCGCGGGTCTGCGCGAGGTTGAGCGTTTCCATCACCACGCCCTGCCCGGCGAAGGCCGCGTCGCCGTGCACCAGGATCGGCAGCACCTTGACGTGCTTGCCATCGCCGCGACGATCCTGCCGCGCACGCACCGAGCCTTCGACCACCGGGTTGACGATCTCGAGGTGCGACGGGTTGAACGCCAGCGACAGATGCACCGGCCCGCCGGGCGTGGACACGTCGCTGGAAAAGCCGTTGTGGTACTTCACGTCGCCGGCCGCCAGATCGGCCGCACCCTTGCCCTCGAACTCGGCGAACAAGTCCTTCGGCATCTTGCCGAGCGTGTTGACGAGCACGTTGAGCCGCCCGCGGTGCGCCATGCCGATGACGATTTCTTCGACGCCGTCGGCGCCGGCGCGGCGTACCAGTTCGTCCATCGCCGCGATGAACGACTCGCCGCCTTCCAGAGAAAACCGCTTCTGCCCGACGTACTTGGTGTGGAGATAACGCTCCAGCCCCTCGGCGGCGGTGAGCCGGCCCAGGATATGGCGTTTGAAGTCGAGGCCGAAGTGCGGCGTGGACCGCGACGACTCCAGCTTCTGCTGCATCCAGCGCTTTTGCGCCGGATCGGAGATGTGCATGTACTCGACGCCGATCGTGCCGCAGTAGGTCTGGCGCAGCGCCTTGACGATCTCGCGCAGCGTCATCTGCTCGGCGCCGAAGTACGTGTTGGTGGCCGAGAAGACGATGTCCATGTCGGCTTCGGTCAGGTCGTAGAAGCCGGGTTCGAGTTCGGGGATCTGCGGTCGCTCCTGGCGCTTGAGCGGATCGAGGTCGGCCCAGCGGTTGCCAAGGAAGCGGTAGGCCGCGATGATCGATTGGACGTGAACCTGCTTGCGGGCGACCGACAAGTCGGTCGGCGCCACCGTGGGCCGTAGCGTGCCAGTCTTGGCACGCAGCGCAAAGCTTTCGACGATCGGGGCGTGCGCCACATCCGGCGTCTTGGCCGAGCCATCGGCCGCCGGCACCAGTTGCATCTGGTCGAAGTAAGCGCGCCATTTGTCCGGCACCGAGGCCGGATTGTCGAGATAGCGCTCGTACAGCTCTTCCACGTACGGCGCGTTGCCGCCGAACAGGTACGAGTTGGCCTGGAACTCTCGCATCATGGCGCTTCACCTTTCCGCGCGTTTCGCGCTTTGGATGCCGGTGCGGCCAGAAGGGGGCGCACCGTCCGCTACCGGCCCCGCGCCGGATCGCGAATTGCTGACTGGTTGTCTCCGCGCCGCCGCTTGTTGTGACGTGCTTTACGCAGCGCGGCGGCGAGCATAACACCGCAGCAGGCACCTTTATTCACGCTTCCTTCATCGTCGCTTCATCGCGCGTTCGCGCAGTAGGCCGAAGCTTGTCGCCGTCGATAGCCAACCTCGGAGGATCGAATGCAACGCACTCTGCTATGGAAGCTGTTGGTAGTCGGCGCGATCAGCGTGGCCTTGCTCGTGCCGCTCGCCATGATTCAATCGGTGGTCGCCGAGCGCGCCAGCCGCCGGCAGGAGGCGGTAGCCAGCGTGCAGGCGAGCTTAGCCGGAGCGCAGACGATCGTCGTGCCATTCATCGTCTGGCCCTACCGCGAGGAGTGGGAGGAGACGGTCGCCGAGCTCGACAGCCGCGAAAAGCGCAAAGTGCAGCGCCGGGAGGAACGCCAATTGACCGTCTTCGCTGATCAGGCGGAACTGGACGCAAGCACGAAGGTCGCCCTGGACCGCTACCG
Organism: Betaproteobacteria bacterium; assembly: GCA_046316025.1. Classification (GTDB taxonomy): domain Bacteria; phylum Pseudomonadota; class Gammaproteobacteria; order Burkholderiales; family Burkholderiaceae_F; genus JAJTHJ01. Next base: position 8,886 of record JBKCXU010000145.1, read on the forward strand.
CGGCCTGCATCAGGTACGCACCTATGCCGCCGACGTCGATCTGGCGCTGGCCTTCACGCTGCCCGATCGGCGCCAAATAGAGCCGCAGCGTCGCGACGGTCGGCTGATCTGGGAGCAGCCCTACCTGGTGCTTGGGCTGACGGACCTGCGCGGACTGCGCGGCGTTACAGGTATCGACGTCGAGGGCACGCAGCTCGAACTGACTCAAGGTACGCGCAGTGCGCTAGCCGGCAATGGCATTCACGCAATCCTGCCGCCCGCTGCGACGGCTGGGCCGCTGAAAGTCTCCGCCAAGCTGGAAATGGTCGGCATCGAGAATCTCAGCTTTGTGCCGACTGCCACCCGCAACGACGTCCGCTTGCGTTCGGATTGGCCTCACCCCGGGTTTGGCGGCCGGTTTCTCCCGGGGGACCGCGCCATCGGACCGGACGGGTTCAACGCTCGCTGGAGCGTGGCCGCCCTGACTACTCCAGTACGCCAACAGATTCTCGACCGGCCAGCCAGCGGTGCCGTGCTCGCCACGCAAGCGTTCGGTGTCGATCTGGTCGAGCCGGTAAACATTTACCTGCTCGCCGAACGCGCCACCAAGTACGGCGCATTGTTCATTGTGCTCGTGGTGGCGACGGTGTTCGTATTCGAAACGCTGCGACGCGCACCGGTGCACCCGATCCAGTACGGTCTGACCGGCTTGGCGCTGGCGCTGTTTTTCCTGCTGCTGTTGAGCTTGTCGGAGCACCTTTCCTTCGGGCTGTCCTACTTACTGGCCGCGGCAGCCTGCGTAACACTGATCGCCGTTTACCTCGGCCAGGCTCTGCGAAGCACGCGCGCCCTTGCTTTAGTCGGGCTTGGCCTGACCATCGTCTACGCCGCCCTGTACGGCATCCTTATCGCCGAAACAATGGCTCTGCTGATGGGATCGATGCTGCTCTTCGGTTCATTGGCGGCGATCATGCTCGCGACACGCCGAGTGGACTGGTACTCCGTGACGCCCCCAGGGCGACCGGCCTCACCCTCATAAGTACCGCAAGCTGCGGGCGTTGGTGCCGCACGCCCCGCCCTCTACGGCCGCAGATGCAGCGGCAGCACCTCGCGCCGGGTCGCGCCAGTGAAAAGCTGCCGTGGCCGGCCGATCTTGTACTCGGGGTCGGCGATCATCTCGTTTAACTGCGCGATCCAGCCGACCGTGCGCGCCAGCGCGAAGATGGCGGTGAAGAGCGACACCGGAATACCGATCGCCTTTTGCACGATGCCCGAATAGAAGTCCACGTTCGGATAGAGCTTTCGCTGCACGAAGTATTCGTCTTCCAGCGCGATCTTCTCCAGCGCCATCGCCAGCTTGAAGAGCGGATCGTCGTGCAGTCCCAACTCGCCCAGCACCTCGTGGCAGGTTTCGCGCATCAGCTTGGCTCTGGGATCGTAGTTCTTGTACACGCGATGGCCGAAGCCCATCAGCCGCACCGTGCTGTTCTTGTCCTTGACCTGAGCGATGAACTCGCCGATCTTGGCCACCCCGCCGTTTCGCTGGATGTCGTAGAGCATGTTGAGCGCGGCCTCGTTGGCACCGCCGTGCGCCGGCCCCCACAGGCAGGCCACCCCGGCGGCAATCGCCGCAAACGGGTTGGTGCCGCTGGAGGCGCACAGCCGCACGGTCGAGGTCGAGGCGTTCTGCTCGTGATCGGCATGCAGGATGAAGATGCGGTCCAGCGCGCGCACCAGCACATCGTTGACCTTGTACTCCTCGCACGGCGTGGCGAACATCATCCGCATGAAGTTGGCCGCGTAAGACAGGTCGTTGCGCGGATAGACGTAAGGCTCGCCCACCGAGTACTTGTACGACAGCGCAACCAGATTGGGCAGCTTGGCGATCAGCCGGATCGCGGAGACTTCGCGCTGCCACGGGTCGGACAGATTGGCCGAGTCCGGATAAAACGCCGACATCGCGCCCACCAGGCCCATCAGAATCGACATCGGGTGCGCGTCGCGGCGGAAGCCGCGCAGGAAGAACTGCATCTGCTCGTGCACCATCGTGTGCTTGGTGACGCGGGCGACGAACTCCTTCTTTTGCTCGGCGTTGGGCAGTTCGGCGAACAGGATCAGGTGGCAGACCTCGAGAAAATCCGACTGCACCGCCAACTGCTCGATCGGGTAGCCGCGATACAGAAGCTCGCCCTTGTCGCCGTCGATGTAGGTGATCGCCGAGCGGCAGGCCGCGGTGGACATGAAGCCCGAGTCGTAGGTGAACTTGCCGGTCTTGGCATAGAGCTGCCGGATGTCGATTACGTCCGGCCCGACCGTGCCCTTGAGGATCGGCAGCTCGAGCGGCGCGCTGCCGTCGGTGAAGCTCAGGGTGGCTTTGTGCTCGGGTGCGGTCGCGGTCATGGCGGTGTCCTTGCAGTGTTGGTCGGCGGCAGGTCAGGCAGCACGCAGTTGCTCCAGCAGCGCACGCACGTCCGGGTGGTCGAGCGGCGGCGCCGGTTCGCTGCGCACCATCAGGAGATCGAAGAGTTCGGTGTCGGGCAGGTCCAGCAGTTGCAGCAGCGCGGCGGTTTGCGCCGGGGTCAGTCGCGTTGCGCAGCGGTCGAGAAAGCGGGTCAGGATCAGGTCGTTTTCGAGCATCCCGCGCCGGGCGCGCCAGCGCAGTTTGGACGGATTCATCACAGCGCCCGCCGCACCATCAGCTCCTTGATCTTGCCGATCGCGCGCGTGGGGTTGAGTTCCTTCGGGCACACGTCCACGCAGTTCATGATCGTGTGGCAGCGGAAGAGGCGATACGGGTCCATCAGGTTGTCCAGCCGCTCGCCGGTGGCCTGGTCGCGGCTGTCGGCGATGAAGCGGTAGGCCTGCAACAACCCCGCCGGGCCGACGAACTTGTCCGGGTTCCACCAGAAGCTCGGGCACGAGGTCGAGCAGCAGGCGCACAGGATGCACTCGTACAGGCCGTTGAGTTCTTCGCGCTCGGCGGGCGACTGCAGCCGCTCTTTCTCGGGCGGCGGCGTGTCGTTGATGAGATACGGCTTGATCGAGTGGTACTGCTTGAAGAACTGGCTCATGTCCACGATCAGGTCGCGCACCACCGGCAGGCCTGGCAGCGGCCTCAAGACGATCGGCTCCTTCAGCTCGTTCAGGTTGGTGATGCAGGCGAGCCGGTTCTTGCCGTTGACGTTCATCGCGTCGGAGCCGCACACGCCCTCGCGGCAGGAGCGGCGGAACGACAGCGTGTCGTCCACGTCGGCCTTGATGCGCATCAGCACGTCGAGCAGCATCTTGTCGTGCGCGCCCAGCGTCACCTCAAGCTTCTGCATGTACGGCCGCTCGTCGCGGTCGGGGTCGTAGCGGTAGATCTCGAACTTCACCACGCGCGCCGCGGCGGCGACGGCGGCGTTTTCGGCGTTGGAGGTCGCGGTCATGGCGGTGCCTAGAAGGTGCGTTTCTTGGGGGCAAAGGCTTCCACCGTCAGCGGCCGGCCGTGCACCGCCTTGTACGTGAGGCGGTTGCCTTCGGAGTACCACAGGGTGTGTTTCATCCACTGCGCGTCGTCGCGCTCGGCAAAATCGTCGCGCGCGTGCGCGCCGCGGCTTTCGGTACGCGCGGCGGCCGAGACGATGGTGGCGCGCGCGGTTTCGACCAGGTTGTCGAGCTCCAGCGCCTCGATCCGCGCCGTGTTGAAGACCTTGGACTTGTCGGCGATCACGACGTTCTGCGCGCGTGCGGCCAGCGTCTCGATCTGGCTCACGCCTTCGTCGAGCAGCGCGCCGGTGCGGAACACGCCGCAATGCGCCTGCATCGTCTTGCGGATGCCATTGGCGACATCCTGCGTGCGCTCGCCGCTGGCGCGGGCGTCAAGCGCGGCCAACCGGGCGCGGGTGGCCTCGCCGGCGTCGGCCGGCAGGTCCTTGTGCTCGCGCGGCTCGTTGGCGAGCGCCTTGACGATGTGGTCGCCGGCCGCGCGGCCGAAGACCAGCAGGTCGAGCAGCGAGTTGGTGCCGAGCCGGTTGGCGCCATGCACGCTGACGCAGGAGCATTCGCCGATCGCGTACAGGCCGCCGACGATAGCCTCGGCATCGCCGTTGTTGGGCGCGACCACCTGCCCGTGGTAGTTGGTCGGGATGCCGCCCATCTGATAGTGGATCGTCGGCACCACCGGGATCGGCTCGCGGATCGGATCGACGTTGGCGAACTTGATCGCGATCTCGCGGATCGAGGGCAGCCGCTTCATGATCGTCTCGGCCCCCAGGTGGTCGAGCTTGAGCAGCACATGATCCTTGTGCGGGCCGCAGCCGCGCCCTTCCTTGATCTCCTGATCCATCGAGCGCGAGACGAAGTCGCGCGGCGCCAGGTCTTTCAGCGTCGGTGCATAGCGCTCCATGAAGCGCTCGCCATTGCAGTTGAGCAGGATGCCGCCCTCGCCGCGCACGCCTTCGGTGATCAGCACGCCGGCGCCGGCCACGCCGGTCGGGTGGAACTGCCAGAACTCCATGTCCTCCAGCGGAAGCCCGGCGCGCGCGACCAGTCCCAGGCCATCGCCGGTGTTGATGTAGGCGTTGGTCGAGGCATCGAAGATGCGCCCCGCCCCGCCGGTGGCGAGTACCGTGGACTTGCCCTCGAAGATCATGGTCTCGCCGGTTTCCATCTCCAGCGCCACCACGCCGACGCAGTCGCCGGCGGCATCCATCACCAGATCGAGCGCCATCCACTCGACGAAAAACTGCGTGCGCGCGGCCACGTTGCGCTGATACAGCGTATGCAGCAGCGCGTGGCCGGTGCGGTCGGCGGCGGCGCAGGCGCGCGGCACGGGCTTCTCGCCGAAGTTGGCCGAGTGGCCGCCGAAGGGCCGCTGGTAAATCGTGCCGTCCGGGTTGCGGTCGAACGGCATGCCGAAGTGCTCGAGCTCGTAGACGACCTTGGGCGCCTCGCGGCACATGAACTCGATCGCGTCCTGGTCGCCCAGGTAGTCGGAGCCCTTGACCGTGTCGAACATGTGCCAAAGCCAGTGATCTTCGGTCATGTTGCCGAGCGAGGCGCCGATGCCGCCCTGCGCCGCCACCGTGTGCGAGCGCGTCGGGAACACCTTGGACAGCACGGCGACCTTCAGCCCCGCTTGCGCCAGTTGCAGCGAGCAGCGCATGCCCGAACCGCCGGCGCCGACGATGACCGCATCGAACTTGCGACGCGGCAGTTTGGAGAGAACGGTCATCGCTCAGACGCTCCAGAGAATCTGCACCGACCAGGCCGCGCAGGCGGCGAGCCAGAGAATGACGAAGACGTACAAGGCCAGCCGGATCGCGGTCGGCTTGATGTAATCCATGAAGATCTCGCGCATGCCGACCCAGACGTGGTACAGCATCGCGAGGATGACGACCAGGGTCGCGATCTTCATCCACAACGGGACGAACAGCCGCGCCCAAGCCTCGTAGCCCGCCGGCAGCACGAACACCGCGTAGACGCCGACGACAACCGCGTAGACCGCCATCAGCACCGCGGTGATCCGCTGCGCCAGCCAGTCGCGCAGCCCGTAATGCGCGCCCACCACCAGGCGCTTGGGTCCGATGTTGGCGGCAGCCATCAGAACACTCCGAAAATCTTGAGCGCAGCCACCAGCGTCAACGGCAGGCTGATCGCGTAGATCAGCACAGCGCTGCTCGCCGCGGCGCGTTTGTCGATGCCGATGTGCAGGTCGAGCAGCAAATGGCGGATGCCGGTGACGAGGTGATGCAGCAGCGCCCACGACAGCGCGACCAGCGCCAGCTTGACGAACCAGTGCGAGAACACAGCGGCGAGCTTGGCGTAACTAAGCTCCGAGGTCAGGCTCAGATCGAACAGCCACAGCAGCGGCGGCAGCGCCAGGAACATCACCGCCCCGCTCGCCCGGTGCAGGATCGACGCAATGCCACCGGCCGGCAGCCGGTAGCTCAAGAGTTGCGATACGTGGATGTTGCGGAACTCGCGCCGCGGTTTGCCGGCGTCGGTGAGAGAACTCATCGGGGAGCTTCCTGGAAACGAAGAGGTGCGAGCGCCAAGCAGCGGCGATTGTCGCCGATTTGTTGCACCGAACAAAACCGCGAGAGAGCAACGGTCATGCGAGCGTGTTGCGGTAGTGAAACCCGAGGGTGGCGCCGAGGGCGCGCCGGACCTCCACCGGCCGGTCGCCGTAGGTGAACGACACGCGCTCGATCTGCAACAGCGGCGTGCCGGGCGCGACGTTGAGCAGCGCCGCGGCCTCGGGCGCGGCGGCCACCGCGCGCAGGCGTTCTTCGGCACGGATCATCCGCGTGCCGAACTCGGTTTCGAACAAGCCGTACAGCGGGCCGCGGTACTCCGCAAGCCGTTCGGCCGTCAGCCCCTTGAACGCTGCGCCCGGCAGCCACAGATCGTCCAGCACGACCGGCTGCTCGCCGAAAAAGAGCAGCCGCCGCACGTAGACGACTGGGTCGCCGGCGCGCAATTCGAGTTGCGCCGCGGTCTCGGCCGGCGCCTTGATCCGCTTGCATTCCAGAAACCGGCTGGTGGTAGCCAGTTCCTCGCCGTCGTCCGGCGCGATCCGCAGAAAGCGGTGTTGTGCGCGCGGCTCATGGTGGGTGGCGACGAAGGTGCCCTTGCCCTGCCGGCGCACCAGCAAATTCTCGGCAGCGAGGTCGTCGATCGCCTTGCGCACGGTACCCTGGCTGACCTGAAAGCGCGCCGCCAAGTCCTGTTCGGACGGGATCGGTTCGCCTGGCTTCCACTCGCCGCGCTCCAGCGCCGCGACCAGCAGGCTCTTGATCTGCTGGTACAACGGCGAGAACACGGCCGAGACCGCAGCGCGCTCGTCGCTGGTCGGTAAGCGTTCGCCGGGTGCTGGCATGGCCGCCAAGGTCATTGGTCTTATATAAGACCTGAACTATACTCCCAGCGAGTTCCGTGCGGCACAGTACGCGCCGCCCTCCCCCGTCCAACATCTTCGGAGACACCCCCATGAGCAAAGCCCCCGTGCGCGTTGCCGTAACCGGCGCCGCCGGCCAGATCGGTTACGCCCTGCTGTTCCGCATCGCCGCCGGCGAAATGCTGGGCAAGGACCAGCCGGTTGCCCTGCAACTGCTGGAGATTCCGGACGAGAAAGCGCAGAAAGCGCTCCGCGGCGTGATGATGGAACTGGAAGACTGCGCCTTCCCGCTGCTGGCGGGGATGAGCGCGTATTCCGATCCCAATGCCGCCTTCAAGGACGTGGAAGTCGCCCTGCTCGTCGGTGCCCGCCCGCGCGGCCCCGGCATGGAGCGCAAGGATCTCCTCGCGGCCAACGCGCAGATCTTCACCGCGCAGGGCAAGGCGCTGGACGCCAGCGCCGCCCGCAACGTCAAAGTGCTGGTGGTCGGCAACCCGGCCAACACCAACGCCTACATCGCGATGAAGTCGGCGCCCAGCCTGCCCAAGCAGAACTTCACCGCGATGCTGCGGCTGGACCACAACCGCGCGCTGTCGCAACTGGCCACGCGTACCGGCCAGCCGGTGGCATCCATTGAGAAGATGGTCGTCTGGGGCAACCACTCGCCGACGATGTACCCCGATCTGCGCTTTGCCACCGTCGGCGGCACGCCGGCCGAGGCACTGGTCAACGACGACGCCTGGTACCGCGACACCTACATCCCGACCGTCGGCAAGCGCGGCGCGGCGATCATCGACGCGCGCGGCCTTTCTTCGGCGGCCTCGGCCGCCAACGCGGCGATCGACCACATTCGCGACTGGACGCTCGGCACCAACGGCCATTGGGTGACGATGGGCGTGGCCTCCGACGGCAGCTACGGCATCCCGCAGGACATCATTTATGGCTTCCCGACGGTGTGCGCCGGCGGCAAGTACGAAGTCGTCAAGGGCCTGGAAATCGACGAGTACTCCCGCAGCAAGATGGACGCGACGTTGAAGGAACTGCTCGAAGAGCGCGACGGCGTCGCGCATCTGCTGGGTTAAGGCTCGGGGGCGCGGCCACCGCGCGCTCCCGCCGGGTCAAGAATCGCTCTGAGCGTTGCGGGGAACCGATGCCGACGCGCCGCTACAAAACTGGGGCTTCCGGGAGGCCCACGATTGTGACTACAATTAATGAGCCGATAGCGGTTTATGAGGTCACAATGGAAGTTCCCGTTCGCGATTTGAAGGCCCGTTTGTCCCATTACCTGAGCAAGGTGCGCCAAGGCGCAAAGCTCGACGTCACGCTGCACAAGAAGCCCGTGGCGCGGCTGACGCCGGTTCCCGAGGCAGCCGAGGCCGGTCCGCGCCGACTGGTCGCGCTCGGTCTGGCGCAGTGGCACGGCGGCAAGCCCAAGGGCGCGGCGATCAAACTGGCCCCGGGCGGCACCGCGGTTTCGGCCATGGTGATGCAGGACCGCGGATGATCCTGTTCTGCGATACCTCGGCGCTGGTCAAGCTCTACGTCGAGGAGCCGTCGTCAGCCGAGTTACGCGCGCTCGTCCACGCGGCGGAGGCGGTCGCCGCTTGCCGCATCGCCTACGCCGAGGCGCGCGCGGCCTTTGCCCGGCGCGGGCGCGAGTCGGCCGCGGACAGCGCCAAACTCGATCAAGCACGCGCCGCCTTGACCTCCGACTGGCCGCACTACCTCACCATCGAAGTCACGCAGCCGCTGGTGCAACTGGCCGGCGACTATGCGGATGTCTTTGCATTGCGCGCTTACGATAGCGTCCAACTCGCGGCGGCGCGAACCACCGCCCAACATGCCAACGACGAGGTGGGTTTCGCCTGCTTCGACCACCGACTGAACAAAGCCGCCGCGATCCTTGGCCTCACCACCCACTTCTGACCCCGTCACGCAAACCGCTTCGGAGCACACGATGCCGCACAACACCTTCGACACCCTCAAGGACTTCAAGATCGGCGCGCGCAAGGCCAAGCTGTACAGCCTGCCGGCGCTGGCCAAGCAGTTCCCCTCGGTCAACCGCCTGCCGGTGTCGATCCGCATCGTGCTGGAAGCCGTGCTGCGCAACTGCGACGGCATCAAGGTGACCGAGGAGCACGTGCGGCAGTTGGCACTCTGGGCGCCGAACGCCGAGCGCATTGACGAGATCCCCTTCGTCGTCGCCCGCGTGGTGTTGCAGGATTTCACCGGCGTACCGCTGCTGGCGGACCTGGCCGCGATGCGCAACGTGGCGGCCGAGATGGGCAAGGACCCGAAGACGATCGAGCCGCTGGTGCCGGTCGATCTGGTGGTCGATCACTCGGTGATGATCGACCACTACGGCAGCAAGAATGCGCTGGACCTGAACATGAAGCTCGAATTCCAGCGCAACCGCGAGCGCTACGAGTTCATGAAGTGGGGCATGCAGGCCTTCGACACCTTTGGTGTGGTGCCGCCGGGCTTCGGCATCGTGCACCAGGTCAACCTCGAATATCTGGCGCGCGGCGTGCACCAGAAGGACGGCGTGGTCTACCCGGACACGCTCGTCGGTACCGACAGTCACACGACGATGATCAATGGCATCGGCGTGGTCGGCTGGGGGGTCGGCGGTATCGAGGCCGAGGCCGGCATGCTTGGCCAGCCGGTGTACTTCCTGACGCCCGACGTGGTCGGCGTCGAGCTAAAGGGCAAGCTGCGCGAAGGCTGCACCGCCACCGACCTCGTGCTGACCATCACCGAGATGCTGCGCAGGGAAAAGGTGGTCGGCAAGTTCGTCGAGTTTTTTGGCGAAGGCACCGCCTCGCTGGCGGTAACCGACCGCGCCACCATCGCCAACATGGCGCCGGAGTACGGCGCGACGATGGGCTTCTTTCCGGTCGATGAGCGCACGCTCGATTACTTCCGCGGTACCGGCCGCACCAAGGATGAGATCGCCGCCTTCGAGGCCTACTTCAAGGCGCAAGGCTTGTTCGGCATTGCTCAGGCCGGACAGATCGACTACAGCAAGACGCTGACGCTCGACCTGTCCACGGTCGCGCCCTCGCTCGCCGGCCCCAAGCGGCCGCAAGACCGGATCGAAATCGGCAACGTCAAGAAGCAATTCGCCTCGCTCTACTCCAAACCGACCGGCGAGAACGGCTTTAACCAGCCGGCGGAGAAGCTCACGCAGAGCTTTGCGACCAGCAACGGCATCGAGATCAAGAACGGCGATGTACTGATCGCCGCGATCACCTCCTGCACCAACACTTCCAACCCCGGCGTGCTGCTGGCGGCCGGCCTGCTCGCCAAGAAGGCAGTCGAGGCGGGCCTGACGGTCAAGAAGCACATCAAGACCTCGCTGGCGCCCGGCTCGCGGATCGTCACCGAATACCTGACCAAGACGGGCCTGCTGCCCTATCTGGAGAAGCTGGGCTTCTCGGTAGCCGCCTACGGCTGCACGACCTGCATCGGCAACGCGGGCGATCTGACGCCGGAGATCAACGAAGTCATCACGCAAAACGATCTCATCTGCGCCGCGGTGCTGTCGGGCAACCGCAACTTCGAGGCGCGCATCCACCCCAACCTGAAGGCGAACTTCCTCGCCTCGCCGCCGCTGGTGGTCGCCTACGCGCTGGCGGGCACCGTACAGCGCGACTTGATGACCGAGCCGGTCGGCAAGGGCAAGGGCGGCAAGGACGTGTGGATCGGCGATATCTGGCCGAGCAGCGACGAAGTCGCAGCGCTGATGAAGCAGGCGATGGACCCCGTCGCCTTCAAGGCCAACTACGCCAAGGTCAAGAGCGAGCCGGGCCCGCTGTGGGCCAAGGTGCAGGGCGCGGCCGGGCAGGTCTACCCGTGGCCGAAGTCCACCTACATCGCCAAGCCGCCGTTCTTCGACGGCTTCACCATGAAGCCCAAGAGCCAGTTGCTCGGCGTCAACCAGGCGCGGGCACTGGGCGTTTTCGGCGACTCGATCACCACCGACCACATCTCGCCCGCCGGCTCGATCAAGGAGAGCGCGCCGGCCGGTAAGTGGCTCACCGAGAACGGCGTGCTCAAAGCCGACTTCAACAGCTACGGCGCGCGCCGCGGCAATCACGACGTGATGATGCGCGGCACCTTTGCCAACGTGCGGATCAAGAACCTGATGATCCCGCCCAACGCCGACGGCTCGCGGGTCGAAGGCGGCCTGACCGTCCACCAGCCTTCAGGCGAACGGATGTCGATCTACGACGCCGCGATGCGTTACATCAACGACGGTGTCGCCACCGTCGTCTTCGGCGGCGAGGAATACGGCACCGGCTCTTCGCGCGACTGGGCGGCCAAGGGCACGCAACTACTCGGGGTCAAGGCCGTGATCGCCCGCAGCTTCGAACGCATCCACCGCAGCAACCTGGTCGGCATGGGCGTGCTGCCCTTGCAGTTCCTGCCGGGCGACAGCGCGGAATCGCTCGGCATCCGCGGCGACGAGATGTTCGACATCGAAGTCGGCGCCGAACTGCGCCCGCAGATGCAGGTCATGCTGCTCGTCTTTGGCCGCGACGGCGAAAAGCAGATTCCGCTCAAGCTGCGGATCGACACGCCGATTGAGGTCGAGTACTACAAGCACGGCGGCATCCTGCCGTTCGTGCTGCGGCAACTGCTGGCGGCGTAAGTGCGCCGCGTCGCCCTGCATAGGCGCTGCGCGTGGGCTGCAGCGACACTCGCGCTGCTGGCATTGTCGGCCTGTGAGCGCGAAACGCCGGCGCAGCAGGCGCAAAAGACCAACGATCGCGTGCAAGTCGAACTGGCAGAGGTGCGCGCTAGCACGACCCCAGCCGACGCCGTCAAGACGCTCAACCAGATCGTGCTCCCCTTCGCAGCCGGCAGCGTCGACATCCCCGAGCAGGCGCAACCGGTATTGAAGGCCGCCGCGCGGGCGATCGACCGCCTGCCCAAGGGCACCCGGCTGCACGTCACCGGACACACCGACTCCACCGAGGAATCCGGCCTGGGCCTCACACTCGGGCTGAAGCGGGCCGGCGCGGTGGTCGACTTCCTCTACGCCAATGGTGCGCCGACCGACAAGGTGTCGGCTATCGGCGTGGGCAGCCAACTGCCGCTGGCCGACGGGAAGACCGAGGCCGGGCGTGCACGCAACCGGCGTGTCGAATTCAGGCCTGCCGATTGAAAGACCGCCGATGACTCCGCCGCGCGCCCCAAGCCCGTCCCCCGGGGGCTCGCACCGAGGCTGCGAACGACCCGGCGCGGCGGGAGGCACCGCTTGTCCGGTCGCGGCGTGCCCGCCCCGGCCACGCAAGACCCGTCGCCGCTTGCCTGCCACCGGTACGAGATGAGTCAGCCAGCGCCACCGGTCGGGGCGATCGCGGCAAGCCGCACCCGGCCACCCTGGCCTACTGCCGCTGGTCGCAGCACATGAGCGCCGCTGCCCCGTCTCAACCCGGTTGTTCGCTGGAGACAGACGCGGGAGGGACCGTGTTGCACCTGCATGGCGCGTGGCGTCTGGCCGCCCTTCCGGCGCTTTGGCCTCGGCTGCGCGCGTTGCCGCTCGCGCCCGGAATCGCAGTGGACGGATCCGCGCTGGCGGAGCTGGACAGCGCCGCCGCACTCGCGCTGCTCTGGGCCTTGCAGCAGGCCGGCGCCGACCCGGAACGGGTCGATTGGCGCGGCTTCGACGGGGCGCCGGCGCGCGTCCTGCTGGACACCGCGCGCCGGCAAAGCCACCGCGTGCCGCAACTGGCGCTGCCGCCGCGGCCGGCGCTGCCGGCCCTGGGCAAGGAAGTGTTGTCGCTCGGCCACCTGTTGCGCGGACATCTCGCCTTCTTCGGCCAGACCTGCGCCGCGTTCGGCGCCCTTCTCCTGCGGCCCCGCCTGTTGCGGGTCAAGGAGCTGTTCGCGCAGATTCAGCATTGCCTGGTGGAGGCGATCCCGGTCGTGGCGCTGGTCACGCTGCTGATCGGCGTCACCATCGCCTACCTGCTCGGCCTGCAGGCGGAAAAGTACGGCGCCAACATCTTTGTCGTCGATGGTGTGGGCATCGGCATGACGCGCGAGTTCGCGCCGATCATCGTCGCCGTCATCGTCGCCGGCCGCTCCGGCGCGGCCTTTACCGCGCAGCTGGGCGCGATGCGCCTGACCGAAGAAATCGACGCCATCCGCACGCTCGGCCTGTCGCCCGCCCAGGTGCTGGTCGTGCCGCGCGTACTGGCGCTGGTGTTGGCGCTGCCGCTGCTGGTCTTTGTCGGCGACGTGGTCGGCATCCTCGGCGCGATGCTGGTGGCCGACCCGATGCTCGGCATCACGCCAGCCACATTTCTCGAACGGCTGCGCGGTGCACTCAGCCTCGACCATGTCTGGGTCGGCCTGGGCAAGGCGCCGGTGTTTGCGCTGGCCATTGCGCTGATCGGCTGCCGGATGGGGATGACCGTCGGCCGCGACACGCGCGCGGTGGGCCTGGCCACGACCTCGACCGTCGTGCAGAGCATCGTTGCGGTGATCCTGCTCGATGCGGCGTTTGCCGTGCTCTTCCAGCACCTTGGCATATGAACGCCAGCGCGCCGGCGATTGAAGTCGAAGACGTGGTCACGCGCTTCGGCGAGCATCGCGTGCACGACGGCGTGAGTTTTGCCGTGCGGCGCGGCACGCTGACGGCGATTATCGGCGCCTCCGGTACCGGCAAGACCGTGCTGCTGCGCGAGATCGTCGGCCTGCAAGCGCCTACGGCCGGGCGCGTGCGTGTGCTCGGCACCGACATGTGGGCCGCACCCGAAGCCGAGGTACAGGCGGTCAAGCGCCGCTTCGGCATGATGTTCCAGGACGGCGCGCTGTTCTCTTCGCTCACGGTCGCCGAAAACGTCGCCGTACCGCTCAAGGAGCATGGCGGCCTGCCCGCCGAGTTACTCGCTCCGCTGGTGCAGTTGCGGCTGGCGCAGGCGGGGCTGGAGGCCGATGCGGGCGCCAAAATGCCGAGCCAGTTGTCCGGCGGCATGCGCAAGCGTGCGGCGATCGCCCGCGCCCTGGCGCTGGAGCCCGAGGTGCTGTTTCTCGACGAGCCGACCTCGGGTCTGGATCCGACCACGGCGCGCGGGTTCGACCGGCTGGTGCGCGACCTGGTCGATCAGCTCGGCATCGCCGTGTTGCTGGTCACGCACGATCTGGACACCGTGCTGACGGTGGTCGACCGGCTGATCGTGCTGGCCGACGGACGCGTGCTGGCCGACGCGCCGCCCGCAGAGGTGGTCGCGCTCGATCACCCGTGGATCCGCGCGTACTTTTCCGTTCGTACAATGCTTTCTCAGGGATAAAGGGCGATGGAATCGGAAGCGCGCTACACCACCATCGGCGCCATCGTCGTGGCGCTGGTGCTGGCGCTCGTCGCGGCCGTCGTCTGGCTCAAACAGGTCGGCGCCGAGCGCGACTTCCGCTACTACACCATCTATTTCAGCCAGCAAGCGCTCGACGGCCTGCAGATCGGCGGCGACGTCGACGTGCGCGGCATCAGGGTCGGCCGCGTGCAGGACTACGCCCTGGCCGATGGCGCGCAGCGGGTGCGCGTCACCGTGCGCCTGGACCGGCGCGCGCCGATCTACGCCAACACGGTGGCCGTGGTGACACGCAACCTCGTGACCGGCATTGCCGGCATCACGCTGGTCACGCCCGACCCGCCGGGAGCGTTGCTGACGCAAGCGCCCGCGGACGAACCCCTGCCGGTGATCGCCGAGGGCCGCTCCAACCTCGACCAAATCACCGGCCGCGTGCAGCAACTGGGCGAAATCGCCGGGGAAGCGCTGGCCAACGTCAACGCCCTGCTCGACGCCGACAACCGCAAAGCCCTGACCGCGGCCATCGGCAACCTGCGCGACTTCACCGCCGGCCTCAATGCGCGCCTGACCGCGCTCGACGACACGCTCGCCGCCATGGCTCAGGCTGCCGGCGAAGTGCGCAGTGCGTCCCAGCGCGTCACCCTCGTCGCCGACGAGTTCGGGCGCGACCTGGGTCCCACGGCAGCCGAAGCGCGCCGCGCGCTGGTCGAAGTGGGTCGGGCCGCCGCCGCAGTGCAGGCCGGCGGTAAGCGGCTCGATGGCGCTGTGGCCTCGGTCGACGATCAGCTCAGCGCCGCATTGACCGACTTGCGTGCGACCTTGGACAACGCCAACCGCACGCTCGACCGGCTGCAAGACGCCGGCCAGTCGTTCGCCACGCCGAACCGCGCCAACCTCGGGCCGGGGGAGAAAGCGCCATGAGGCATCGCCACCTCGCCGGCGCGGCCCTGCTCGCCGCCACGGTGCTGGCCGGTTGCATTTCCATCGGCGCCGGCGACAGCACCGCGCCGACCGTCTACGTGCTCGGCGACGCCGGCGCCTTGGCCGGCCCGCGGCAGCCCACCGCCGCGCCCGTACTGCTGCTCACGACGCAAGCCGGCGACCCTGCCGCGGACGGCACGCGCATTGCCTATTCGCGCCGCCCCGGCGAGCGTGCGACCTACGAGCTGGCCCGCTGGAGCGAGCGGCCCGAGCGACGGCTGGTCGCGCTGGTGCAGCAGCGGCTGGAAGCGCGCGGCGCCTTCGCCGCGGTCGTACCGCTCGGGCAACTGGCGGGCGACTGGATGCTTGCCTTGTCGATCCAGGAGATAGTGCACGACGTGTCGGCGACGCCAACCGTGGCGCGCCTGACGCTGCGCGCCGAAGTCGTCGACCGCCGCAGCCGCACGCTGGTGGCACGCAAGACCGAAAGTGTGGCCGTGCCCGCCGAGCGCAACGACCCCGCGGCCGCGGTCGCCGCGTTCGACCGCGCCGTGGGCCAGGCGCTCGATGCCTTGGCGCCATGGGTCGAAGGCGAAGTGCGCCGCGCGGCGGCACGCTGAGTTCGCCCAGAGCTGCCGCACCACCTCGCCGCCTGCTACCTCGCCCCAAGGCTCATCGCGATCGCTCCAACGCTTCGGCAGCACATGCTCGGCCCATCGAAACTGCCCAACGTCGGCACGACGATTTTCACCGTAATGTCGGCACTCGCCGCAAGGCACGGCGCAGTCAACCTCGGCCAGGGTTTCCCGGACTTCGACTGCGATCCGCGCTTGCGGCAGTACTTGGCCGAGGCGATCGCCGCCGGCCATAACCAATACGCGCCGATGGCCGGCGTCCCGCGGCTGCGCGAGGGCCTGTCCGTCAAGCATGCGCGGCTGTACGGCCGCTACTACGACCCCGACACCGAGATCACCGTCACCGCCGGCGCAACGCAGGCCATCATGGCCACGGTACTCGCGCTGGTGCGGCCCGGCGACGAGGTGGTCGTGCTGGAGCCGGTGTACGACAGCTACGTGCCGTCTATCGAACTGGCGGGCGCCAGGCCGGTTTACGTTCCGCTCGATCACCGCCAAGGCTACGCGCCCGAGTGGCAGCGGGTGCGCGACGCCATCACGCCGCGCACGCGGCTATTGCTGCTCAACTTCCCGCACAACCCGACCGGACGCACACTGCGCACCGACGATCTGCGCGCGCTCGAGGAGATCGTCGACGCCACCGGCGTGCTACTGCTGTCCGACGAGGTGTACGAGCACATCGTCTTCGACGGCGCGCCGCATCGGTCGCTCGCCATCTCGCCGCTGCTGGCCGAGCGGACGGTGGTGATATCGAGCTTCGGCAAGACCTGCCACGCGACCGGCTGGAAGATCGGCTACGCGCTCGCCCCCGCGCCGCTCACCGCCGAGATTCGCAAGGTGCACCAGTTCATGGTGTTTGCGGTCAACACGCCGGCGCAGCATGCGATGGCGCACTACCTCGACGATGCGACCGCCTACGAACAACTGCCGGCGTTTTATCAGCGCAAGCGCGATCTGTTCGTCGACGGTCTGCACGACACGAGATTCAAGGCACTGCCCTGCGAGGGTACCTACTTCGTGCTGGCCGATTACTCGGCGATTGCGGATGCCCCCGAAGCCGAGTTTGCGCAGCGGCTCGTGACGGAGCACGGTGTGGCTTCGATCCCCGTGTCCGGCTTCTACCGCCAGCCCTTCGACAACCGCGTGCTGCGCTTCTGCTTTGCCAAACGGGACGAGACGCTGCGGGCGGCGCTCGATCGTTTGGCAAGAGTCTGAAGCTCAGGCGACGAGAAACTCTTCGATCAGCCGCGCCAGTGCCGCCGGCTGGTCGTGGTGCAGCATGTGGCCGGCGTCGGGCACCGTCGCCGCGCGGCAAATGGGGATCACCGCGCGGCGCCGCTCCAGTTCGGCCGCATCGCCGGCCCACTTGTGCGCGTCGGTGTCCGCGCCCTCGACCCATAGCACCGGGCAGGCAATCCGCGCCCAGCAGGCGGCAACTTCCGCCCAGCGATAAAGCGTCGGGTTGACCAGCCGGTGCGCCGGGTCGGCCGCCAGCCGCCAACGGCCCTCCGCAGTCGGCACCGCCCAATGCTCGGCCAGAAACGCCGCGCGCGCCTCGGAGAGCCGCGGATTGGTCTTACGCAGCCGCAGCGCCACCGCCTCGCGCGTGGCGTAATCGCGCAGCGGCGGCTGCTCGCGCAGTTCGTCCAGCCAGCACGCGTAGCGGGCGGGCGCCATCTCCGGCGTGGTGTCGTGCAGGCCAAAGCCTTCGAGGTTGACCAGCGCACGCACCCGCTGCGGCCGCGCGCCCGCGTACATCAACGCGACGTTGCCACCCATGCTGTGGCCGACCAGCGCCACCGGCTCGTGCGGACTGACCGCATCGAGCAGCGCATCCAGATCGCCCAGATAGTCGGGAAACCAGTAGCAGTCCGCGCCGGTCGCCCCACTGCGGCCAAAGCCGCGCCAGTCGGGTGCGATCAAGTGCCAGTCGCCGCGCAACTCGTCGACCACGAACTGGAACGAGGCCGACATGTCCATCCAGCCATGTAGCAGCACGACGGGCGGGGCGCCGCGGCGGCCCCATTCGCGCAGGTGGTAGGTCAGGCCGCGCAGCGGCAGGAAGCGGGAGGTCGACGGTTTCATGCGCGGATTGCCGAGCGGCGCGCGGTGGGCGATGATCGGGCGCAACGATAGCAATCCCCTGCCATGCGCCGCGACCACTACGCCGAGCTATACCGCAACTTCCGCTGGCACGTGCCGCGCGAGTTCAACCTCGCCGAGGTCTGCGGCCGGCGTTGGGCCGCGGAGGCTTCGCGCATCGCGATCCATTACGAAGACGAAGCCGGCGTGGCGCAGACCTACACCTACGCGGCGCTGCAAGCGGACGCCAACCGGTTGTCCAATGCGCTCGCCGCGCTCGGCGTGCGCCGCGGCGACCGAGTGGCGATCGTGCTGCCGCAGCGGCCACAGACGGCGATCGCCCATCTGGCGACCTACCAAATGGGCGCGGTGGCGATGCCGCTGTCGATCCTCTTCGGCCCCGAAGCGCTCGAGTACCGCTTGCGGGACAGTGGCGCGGTGGTTGCGATCTGCGAGCCCGGCACCGCGGGAGTGGTGCACGCGCTGCGGTCGTCCAGTTCGCAGTTGCGACACGTGATCGTGGTCGATGGCGCCGGCCCCGACGGCTGGCAGGCGCTACTCGGCGCAGCCGCCGACCGCTTTGCACCTGTTGCGACGCTGGCCACCGACCCGGCGATCCTGATCTACACCAGCGGCACCACCGGCCCGCCCAAGGGCGCACTGATGCCGCACTGTGCGCTGATCGGCAACCTGCCGGGCTTCGTCGCCTCGCAAGACTGGTTTCCGCAGTCGGGCGACGTGTTCTGGTCGCCGGCCGACTGGGCCTGGACGGGCGGGCTGATGGATGCGCTGCTGCCCACGCTGTACTTCGGCTTTCCGATTGTCGGCGCCCGCGGGCGCTTCACGCCCGACAAGGCGCTCGAGCTGATGCGGCGCTACCGCGTGACCAACGCCTTCCTCTTCCCGACGGCACTTAAGATGATGATGCGCGCGGACGCCTGGCGCGCACCGAAGGGCCTGGCGCTGCGCGCGCTGATGAGCGCCGGCGAGCCGGTCGGTGCCACGGTGTTCGACTGGGTGCGCGAGCGGCTCGGCATCACGGTCAACGAAATGTTCGGCCAGACCGAGATGAACTACATCGTCGGCAACTCGCAGGGCCGCTGGCCGCCGCGAGCCGGCAGCATGGGCCGGCCCTACCCCGGCCATCGCGTGAGCGTGATCGACGACGAGGGCAACGAACTGCCGCCCGGCGCCACCGGTGAAGTCGCGGTGCACCGCAATGACATCCACGGCCATCCCGACCCGGTGTTCTTCCTCGGCTACTGGGGGAACGACGCCGCCACGCGCCGCAAGTTCACCGGCGACCCCGCGGACTCCTGGTGCCGCACAGGCGACCTGGCCACGCGCGATGCCGATGGTTACCTGTGGTACCAGGGCCGTGCCGACGACGTGTTCAAGTCCGCCGGCTACCGGATCGGCCCGGCGGAAATCGAGAACTGCCTCGTCAAGCACCCGGCGGTGGTCAACGCCGCAGTCGTACCCAAGCCGGACGCCGAGCGCGGCAACGTGGTCAAGGCCGTCGTCGTGCTGGCCGAGGGCTACACCGGCAACGCCGCGCTGATCGAGCAGTTGCAGCAGCACGTGCGCGGCAAGCTGGCGCCCTACGAGTATCCGAAGGAAATCGAGTTTCTCGACGCGCTGCCGATGACCACCACCGGCAAGGTGCAGCGGCGGGTGCTGCGGGAGCGGGAGGCGCAGCGGGCGGCGGGTCAGCCCGCTGGCTGACGCATCGCCACCAGCATCTTGCCGCTCGCGGTCGCCACGACTTCACCGCGCCGGTTTCTCGCCTCGCACTCGGCGACGACGAGGCCCGCGCCGCGCGTGGGCTTGGCGGCGACTTCGACCACGCGCCACTCGATCCGCAGTTCGTCGCCGATCTTCACCGGCGCCAGGAAGCGCGCGTTGTGCTCCAGGTAAGCCACCGCGGTGCCCGCGACCAGATTGCCAAACGGCGCGCTCATGATCGCCGAGGTCAGCACGCCGTGCAGGATGCGCCCGCCGAAGCGGCTGCCGCGGGCGAACGCTTCGTCCACGTGCAGCGGGTTGTAGTCGCCGATCAGCTCGGCGCCTTGCATCAGGTGGCGCTCCGCGACAGTCGCGGTGCAGCCAAAGCGGTCGCCGACCGTAAAGTCCTCAAAGGCGCGGCCGGGCATGCCGGGACGGACTTCGAGCATCGCGCTCATCCGGCGGCAGCCTCCAGTGGCGCGAGTTCCGCTTCGTCAACACCGGCGGCGCGCCGCGCGGCGAGGTTAAACGGCCCGCGCAGCCGCGGCGCGCCGTACTCGACAGCGAGCCGCGCGGCGGTCGGCGTGGGTTCCAGCCCGCGCTCGCGGCACAGCCAGCCGAACCAGCGATTGCCGACCGCCACATGGCCGATCTCGTCGTGCAGGATGGTGTCCACCACCGCCGCCGACGCCGCATCGCCCGCAGCGGCAAACTTGGCGCGCACCTGAGGCGACGCGTCCAGCCCGCGCGCCTCCAGCGTGCGCGGCACCAGCGCCATTCTCGCCAGCACGTCGCCACGGGTTTTGGCCGCCATCGCCCACAGCCCGTCGTGCGCGGCAAAGTCGCCGTAGTCGTGGCCGTGCGCACGCAGGCGCTCGCGCAGCAGGCCGAAATGCAGCGCCTCTTCCGCCGCCACGCGCAGCCAGTCGCGGTAGTAGTCGGCGGGCAGGCCCGCGAAGCGCCAGATCGCATCGAGCGCCAGGTTGATCGCGTTGAACTCGATATGCGCCAGCGCATGCAGCAGCGCCGCGCGCCCCTCGCGCGAGCCGGCGCCACGCGCGGCGACGCGTCCGGGCGGCACCAGCTCCGGCCGCGGCGGCCGGCCCGGCAGGCCGGCGGGCTCTTCGATCTGCACGGCGCAATCGACCGCGGGCGGCGCGTCCCACAGCGCCCGCGCTGCAGCTGCCTTCTGCTCCGGGTCGGCTAGCCGCAGCGCAGCCAGCGCTGCCGCGCGCAGATCTTCTGCCTCTTCGCTCGTTACACTCGAAACCATGCGCGGCATTCTAGGTCGCGCTCCTCCGACAACGGCTTTCCCATGGCGATCTACCAACTCGACGACCGCATCCCCGCCATCGACCCCAGCGCCTTCGTCTTCGACAACGCCTGCGTGATCGGACTGGTCACGCTGGGCACCGGGGTCGGCATCTGGCCCTTTGCCACGCTGCGCGGCGACAACGAGCCGATCGTCATCGGCGCCGGCAGCAACGTGCAGGAGTGCTGCGTGCTGCACACCGACCCCGGCTGCCCGCTCACCGTCGGCGAGAACGTAACCATCGGCCACAACGCGGTGCTGCATGGCTGCACCATCGGCGACGGCAGCCTGATCGGCATTGGTGCGGTGATTCTCAACCGCGCGGTGATCGGCAAGAACTGCCTCGTCGGCGCCGGCGCGCTGGTCACCGAAGGCAAGACGATCCCCGACAACTCGCTCGTGCTCGGCAGTCCGGCCAAGGTAGTACGCGAGCTGCGCACCGAAGACATCGCCGCGATGCGCGCCAACACCGCCGGCTACGTGACCCGCGGCGCGCAGTTCAAAACGGCGCTCAAGCGGCTGGACGGGCAGTGAGCGGCAGCGACCACCTGTTGAAGTTTCTGGTGCAGAACGCGCCGGTGCGCGGCGGACTGGTGCGGCTGGACTCGGTGTGGGGGCAGATGCTCGCCAACCACTCGTATCCGGAGCCCGTCGCGCGGCTGCTGGGCGAGATGACCGCCGCGGCGACGCTGCTGGCGACCAACATCAAGTTCGACGGCACGCTGATCATGCAGATCCAGGGCGACGGCCCGGTCAAGCTGCTGGTGGTCGAATGCACGGCCGACCTCGGCCTGCGCGCCACCGCCAAGCTGCGCGAAGACGTGGCGATCGAGGACGGCGCCGGCCTCGCCACGCTCGTCAACCGCCACGGCCAGGGCCGCTGCGCGATCCTGCTCGACCCGCGCAACCGCCAGCCCGGCCAGCAACCCTATCAGGGCGTGGTGTCTCTGGAGGGCGACTCCATCGCCGATGCCTTGCAGGCCTACATGCGCCAGTCCGAACAACTCGACACCCGGCTGTGGCTCGCCGCCAATGCCCACAGCGCCGCCGGCGCGCTGCTGCAAAAGCTGCCCGGCCACGGCGGCCGGGCCGAGACGACCGATGAAGACGCCTGGAGCCGTTGCACCCAACTGGCCGCCACGCTTACAGCGCCCGAATTGCTCGCCACCGACCCCGACGCCCTGTTGCGGCACCTGTTCTGGCAGGAGCGGCTCGACCTCTACCCGCCGCTGCCCGCGCGCTTCCAGTGCAACTGCTCGCGTGCGCGGATCGGCGCGGTGCTGGTGTCGCTAGGTCGCGAGGAGGTCGATTCCATCGTCGCCGAGCGCGGCGAGGTGGAAGTCACCTGCGACTTTTGCGGCACGCGGTATCGCTTCGACGCGGTGGACGTAGAGCGCCTGTTTCTAACCGGCGACAGCGCGGACGCCACTGACGCTGCGCGACACTGAAGCTCAGGCGGGCGTCGCGGCGCGGTACAGCGCCATCTCCTCGCGCTCCAGCAGCAGTTCCACACTTGTAGATCCCGCGACGCGCAGCGCCAACGGCTGCTCGTCGCGGGTGAAGAACAGCTCAGGATGCATGTTGCGCACCGGCCCGCCTGCGTAGTGGTCGCAGACGAGAAACACGCCGCCGGGCTTGAGCAATGGCCGCATCTGCGCGTACAACGCGGCGACGTGACCTTTGTGCCGTACCTCATGCACCGCCTGCATCGTCAACAACGCGTGGTAGCCGCCGAGCCCTTCGGTCCAGTCGCTGCGCTTGAAGTCGCGCGCCAAGTGGCGCGTGCGGCCGGCAAAGGCTGCGAGCCGCTCGCGCGCCAGCGCGTGCATCGGTGCGGCGAAGTCGAGCAGGTCATAGCGCGCGATCGCCGGCACCTGCGCCAGCAGAGGCTCGGCCAGCAGACCGGCACCGCTGCCGACTTCGAGCACCGCGGCGGCAGCCGGCAACTCGGCCTGCAACGCGGCGACGAACGCGGCAATAAACGCCGGCCGCGTGGGGCGGCGGGCAACAGAGGTATCGACCCACTGCCGCGCCTGCGCCGGGTCGTGGAAGTCGATGGGACTGGGAACATCCTGGTCGCTGGTCATCTGCGTGCCGCATCTGGCGCGTGCGCTTGCGCATCGTACCGTCGCGCCCCGTGCCTGCCCCGCGGCGAGCGGGCACACCCTCACGGGAAACACTGAACGCGCCGCTGCGCGTCTCCGGCATCTCCTTAGACTCCTGTCGCCATGCACCCTTTGCCTGCGCGCCAGCGCGACGCGATCTGCCCGAATTGCTACGCCGCGATCTGCGCGGGCGACCACTACTGCTCCGCCTGCGGGCAGAAGACCCGCTACCGCCCGCGTTCGCTGCGGGCCATGCTGCAAGACATCGCCGGCCGCGACTTTGCGCCCGACGGGCGCCTGAGTCTGACCCTGAAGACGCTGTTAATCCCTGGCGAGTTGACGGTCGAGTGGTTTGCCGGGCGGCAGCAGCGTTATCTCGGGCCGGTGCGCCTGTTGCTGCTACTGATGCTGGCGATGGTGTTCGTGCTGCAGTTGACGATTCGATCCAATCTTGCGCGGGCCCCGGACCCCGACCGGGGCACGCCGACCTGGAGCTTCGTCTACGGCGCCGACGATGCGCCCGCCGTGCTGCAAGTGCACCTTCCCCACACTCGCGTCGAGGTCCGGGCTGGCGCGCTGGCACCGCTGCTCCAGGCGCTCGCCGTGCGGGTGCAAAGCCGGCTCGCGGATCTGTCGGAACGCGAGTTGCGCGAGCGCCTGCTGCTCAAGGTTGTTCCAGCGCACTCCTACGGTCTGCTGCTGCTCGTTCCACTGGTCATCGTACTGCTGGCCCTGAGCTACGCCGGCGCCGGGCGAAGGCTGGCGGAGCACACTGTCTTCGTGCTGCATTGGTGCAGCTTTGGGCTGGTTGCCGCGCTGTGCCTGCAACTGCCCATCGAGTTGCTTCTGCAGCGCAGCGACTGGGCCCAGATCGCCTTTGCCGCCGCCGTGACACTGTGGTTCGCGCTCGGCGTGCAGAACTACTACCGCGGTACGCGCTGGGTCAACGCGCTGCGCGTTCTCGGTGTGGCTGCGATGACCTGGCTGATAGAGCCGTACATCGACGCGATAGTCGCGCTGGTCGCGCTCGGTTAAATGCGGTTGCGCGCGAGGCGGCGCTGCGCGCCGGCGTGGCCGCTACGCCGTGGCCAGCGCGCGCTCCATCTCGCGGCGGATGCGCACCGCCAACTGCGACTCGTCGATCTCCACGTCGGCCCAGCACACCGCATCGCCAGCGGCGACGGGGTTCTTCAGTCGCACTTTGTGCGCGAGGCCCAGCGGCAGGCCGCCCAGCCTTAGCGACTCCGCCGCCGGCAACAGCTTGCCGTACACGGTAAAGCCGCCTTCGCCGTCGAGCACAACGCCCGCGGCCAGATCGCGCTTGGCGGTGGCGACCACGTCGGCGTTGAAGCCTACCGGTGCGCCGGTAGCCTCGCCGCGCAGCCCGACGCTCGCCACACTGATGCCGAGTTCCAGGCCGATCAGGTGATACGGCTTGTACATCGCGGTGACCTGGCCGCTCGGATCGGTGACGAGACCGTACTCCTTGAAGCAGCGCTCGACGTACTCGGAGCCGCCGGCAAAGGCGACGTACACGCCCCAGCGCAAGTCGCGGAACACCGGGCGGCCATCGCGTTCGAGACTGGAAATCACCTCCACCTGCCCGCGGTGCGACAGCTGACCACCGTCGGCGCGCGGCCGCACCACCCGCGCCAGATCGTCAACGCCGCAGGGCGGGAAGGCGAGGCCCATCGGCGCGGCTAGCCCCGTCGCATTGGCCACCGCGCACATCTCGATCGCGCTCTTGGTGCCGTCGAGAAAGCTGTTGAACATCTGCGGGTTCAGGCCGCCCAGTTTGGCGTTTTCCGGCGTGATGCCGTAGTAGCCCCAGACCGTGTCCGGCGTCGAGGCGTGGTACTCGGGCAGGTACTTGGTGCCCTTGCCGGCGGCGATCACCTCGAAGCCGCAGGTGCGCGCCCAGTCCACGATCTCGCAAATGAGCGCCGGCTGATCGCCGTAGGCAAGCGAGTAGACGATGCCCGCCTGCCGCGCGCGCTGCGCAAGCAGCGGGCCCGCCAGCGCGTCGGCTTCGACGTTGACCATCACGACGTGCTTGCCGTGCTCGCAGCAGGCGAGCACGTGGGCGATGCCGGCTGCGGGTGAGCCGGTGGCGTCGATGACGATCTCCACGTCGCCGCGGGCGATCAGTGCGGCGCCGCTTTCGACGAAGGCCACGCCGGCGCGCTCGTCCGCAGTCCAGCCGACGTGCGCAAGCGCCTGGCGGGCGCGATCCGGATCGAGGTCGGCCACACAGGTCAAGCGCATGCCCGGCGTACGCCGCGCCTGCGACAGGTACATCGAGCCGAACTTGCCGGCGCCGATCAGGCCGACGCGCAGCGGCCGGCCCTGCGCCGCGCGCTCGCGCAGCCGGGCGTGCAGGTTCATCGGCGCATCAATCCACGAGCGGGATCGTGCGCGCCAGGTCGTAGCGGTACAGCGCCTCGATCTTCGACTCGATCTGCATGTAGCGCGCGGCCACCGTGGCCGGGATCGCGCGGGCGAGCCGCTTGAAGTACTTCTCGTGCAGGCGCGCTTCTTCGCGCTCGATCGCCAGCGCTTCCTCGGCGAGCTTCTTGGCGTGCAGGTCGGTCATCTCGCGCGTGTTCACGTACTCCAGCACCATGCGTGAGCGCCGGTCTTGCAACGCGCGCCACTCGCGCTGATAGTCGTCGTAAATCGGCCAGAACTTCTTGGCCTGCGCCTCGGTGAGCTTCATGTTGGCCGCCACCAGTCCGCGCTTGTCGCTGCGCACCTTGTCGCGCAGCTTGGCGCTTTGGGCGGCGTCGTCCGTGGTCTCCGGCGCCTGCGCCCGCGCAGGCGCCAGGGGCAGCGCCAACGCGGCGGCCAAGGCGGCAAACAACAGAATCTTCTTCACGGTCTTCTCCTGCAAGGAACTCAGCGCGCGGGCGGGCGCTGAAAAAAAGTCTCGTCGCCACGGATCATGTTCAACTGGTAACGGGCGCGTTCTTCGATCGCCTCGCCGCCGGCGCGCAGGCTGTCGATCTCGGCCGCCAGCGCCGCATTGGAGGCCAGCGCCGATGCGTTGGCAGCGCGCTGCGCTTCGAGGTGCGACTGCAACTCCCACACCCGCAGCCAGCCGCCTTTGCCAAACCAGAGCTGCCACTGCACGGCGAGCAGCAGCGCGATCAGGGCGGCGGCAACCCAGCGCATCGGTCAGCGAATGCTGTAGAACGCCGCCCGCCCCGGGTAGCTCGCCACGTCGCCCAGATCTTCTTCGATCCGCAGCAACTGGTTGTACTTGGCGATGCGGTCGGAGCGCGACAACGAGCCGGTCTTGATCTGCCCGGCGTTGGTGCCCACGGCGATATCGGCAATCGTGCTGTCTTCGGTCTCGCCGGAGCGGTGGCTGACCACCGCGGTGTACCCGGCGCGCTTGGCCATTTCGATGGCGGCGAAGGTCTCGGTCAGCGTGCCGATCTGGTTGATCTTGATCAGGATCGAGTTGGCAATGCCGCGCTCAATACCTTCGCGCAGGATGCGCGTGTTGGTGACGAAGAGATCGTCGCCCACCAACTGCACCTTGCGGCCGAGCGAGTGTGTGAGCCGCGCCCAGCCGTCCCAGTCGCCTTCGGCCATGCCGTCTTCGACCGAGACGATCGGGTACTTGTCGCACCAGGTAGCGAGCAGGTCAGTCAGGCCCGCGGAGTCGAGCGACAAGCCCTCGCCTTCCATCTCGTACTTGCCGTTCTTGAAGAACTCGCTGGCCGCACAGTCGAGCGCCAACGCGATCTGCGTGCCGGGCGCGTAGCCGGCGCGGTCGATGGCCTCCAGGATCAACTGGATCGCCGCCTCGTGGTTGGCCACGTTGGGCGCAAAGCCGCCTTCGTCGCCGACCGCAGTGCTCATGCCCTTGCCATGGATCAATTTCTTCAACTGCTGAAACACTTCCGCGCCGTAGCGCAGCGCTTCCGAAAAACTCGGCGCGCCCAGCGGCACGATCATCAGCTCCTGCATGTCGAGGTTGTTGTTGGCGTGCGCGCCGCCGTTTACCACGTTCATCATCGGCACCGGCAACTGCATCGGCCCGCTGCCGCCGAAGTAGCGGTACAGCGGCAGACCGGCTTCTTCGGCCGCGGCCTTGGCGCAGGCAAGCGACACCGCCAGCATCGCGTTGGCGCCGAGGCGCGACTTGTTGTCGGTACCGTCCAGATCGATCAACGTGCGGTCGAGAAAGGCCTGCTCGTTGGCCTCCAGCCCCATCACCGCTTCGGAGATCTCGGTGTTGATGTTGTCCACCGCTTGCAACACGCCCTTGCCGCCGTAGCGGTTCTTGTCGCCGTCGCGCAGCTCGATCGCCTCGCGCGAGCCGGTGGACGCACCGCTCGGCACCGCGGCGCGGCCCATCGTGCCGGATTCCAGCAGCACGTCGCACTCGACAGTGGGGTTGCCGCGCGAATCGAGCACCTCGCGGCCGATCAGATCGACGATCGATGACATCTCGCTTTTCCTCTGGGTTTGCCGGTCAGGTCGGGGCTACGCCCTCGACCACCACCATGTTGAAGTATTCGGTCGCGCCGGCCCGCTTGGCCCGCGCCGCCCGGTACAGCTCGCCATCGTAAAACGCCTTCGCCGCATCGTAGGTGGGGAACTCGATCACCACCATCCGCGTCGGCCGCCATTGGCCTTCGAGCGTCTCGTGCCGCCCGCCGCGCGCCAGAAACCGCCCGCCCGCCGCCGCGATGGCCCCGGGACTCAGCGCCTGGTACTGCTTGTACTGCTCCGGATCGGAGACCCTCGCATCGACGATCACGTAAGCGCTCATAGCAAAATCAACGAGTTAAAAAATAGGGGTCAGACCCCTATTTTCTTGGTGACGCGGTCGAGTTCGACCAAGGTGGATAGCAAGCCGGGCATGTCGGACAAGCGCACGGCATTGGGGCCGTCGGACATGGCTTGCTCGGGGTTGGGGTGGGTTTCCATGAAGATGCCGGCGATACCGACCGCAACCGCGGCGCGCGCCAGCACGGGGACAAACTCGCGCTGCCCGCCGCTGCTGGTGCCCTGCCCGCCGGGCAGTTGCACGGAGTGCGTGGCGTCGAACACCACCGGGCAGCCGGTCTCGCGCATGATGGCGAGCGACCGCATGTCGGACACGAGGTTGTTGTAGCCGAAGCTCACCCCGCGCTCGCAGGCCATGAAGCGGTCTTCAGGCAGGCTGGCCGCGCGCGCGGCCCCGCGGGCCTTGTCGATCACGTTCTTCATGTCGCCGGGCGCCAGGAACTGACCTTTCTTGATGTTGACCGGCGGGCCCGCCACCGCGCAAGCGCTGATGAAATCGGTTTGCCGGCACAGAAACGCGGGTGTTTGCAATACATCGACCACCGCGCTCACCGGCTTGAGTTCATTCTCGCTGTGCACATCGGTCAGCACCGGCACACCGATCTGGCGCTTGACCTCGCCCAGGATGCTCAGGCCTTCGTCGATGCCCAGGCCGCGGAAGCTCGCGCCTGAGGAGCGGTTGGCTTTGTCGAAGCTCGACTTGTAGATGAAGGGGATGCCAAGCACAGCGGTGATTTCCTTTAGCGCGCCCGCGGTGTCGAGCGCGAGCTGCTCGGACTCGATCACGCAGGGGCCGGCGATCAGGAAGAGCGGCCGGTCGAGGCCAACGTCAAAGCCGGCGAGCCTCACGCCGCCACCTTCTGCAAGTGCACTCCACCCTTGCGCTGCTGGAACGCCAGCGCCGCCTCGATGAACGCCTTGAACAGCGGATGCCCGCCGCGCGGCGTCGAGGTGAACTCGGGGTGGAACTGCACGCCGATGAAGAACGGATGTCCGGGCAACTCCATGATCTCGGGCAGGTTCTCGGTGGGCGTGCGCGCGCTGATCTTGTAGCCGCGCGTTTCCAGTTGCGGCACGTACACCGGGTTCACTTCGTACCGATGCCGGTGCCGCTCGTTAACGTCCGCGCCGTAGACACTCGCCGCCAGCGTGCCCGGCTCGACCGGGCAGCGTTGCGCGCCCAGCCGCATCGTGCCGCCGAGGTCGGACTGGTCGCTGCGGCGCTCGATTCGGCCGGTGCGATCCATCCACTCGGTAATCAGCGCCACCACCGGGTGCGGCGTATCGGGGTCGAACTCGGTCGAGTTGGCTCCACCCAGTCCGCAGACGTGGCGCGCGAACTCGATGGTCGCCAGTTGCATGCCGAGACAGATGCCCAGATACGGCACGCCCTGCTCGCGCGCATACTGCACTGCCTTGATCTTGCCCTCGGTGCCGCGCTTGCCGAAGCCGCCCGGCACCAGCACCGCATCCAGGTGCGAAAGATCGGCGCGACCGGCCTTTTCGATCTGTTCCGAATCCACGTACTCGATCTTCACCCGCGTACGGGTGTGGATGCCGGCATGCGCCAGCGCTTCGTTGAGCGACTTGTAGGAGTCCGACAGTTCCACGTACTTGCCGACCATGCCGATGGTCACTTCGTGCTGCGGATGCTCGAGCGCGTAGACGAGGCTCTCCCAGGCCGACAGGTCGGCCGGCCGCGGGACGATGCCGAGCGTGAAGCAGACGATCTCGTCCAGCCCCTGCTTGTGCAGCATCGACGGAATCTTGTAGATCGAATCGGCGTCCCACACCGAGATCACCGAATTGAGCGGCACGTTGGAGAAGAGCGAAATCTTGGCCCGCTCCTCGTCCGGCACCGGCCGGTCGGCGCGGCACAGCAGCACGTCGGGCGAGATGCCGATCTCGCGCAGCTTTTGCACGCTGTGCTGGGTCGGCTTGGTCTTCAGTTCGCCGGCCGAGGGGATGAACGGCACCAGCGTCAGGTGCACGAAGCAGCAGGCGCCGCGCCCGAGCCGCAGGCTCATCTGCCGCGCCGCCTCGACGAAGGGCAGCGACTCGATGTCGCCCACCGTGCCGCCGATTTCCACAATGGCCACGTCGGCCTTGCCGTCCCAGGCGGCGCGCGCGCCGCGCTCGACGTAGTCCTGGATTTCGTTGGTGACGTGCGGGATCACCTGCACCGTCTTGCCGAGGTACTCGCCGCGCCGCTCCTTCTTGATGACCGACTCGTAGATTTGGCCGGTGGTGAAGTTGTTCACCCTCCGCATGCGCGTAGAAATGAAGCGCTCGTAATGGCCCAGATCGAGGTCGGTCTCGGCGCCGTCTTCGGTCACGAACACCTCGCCGTGCTGAAACGGCGACATCGTGCCCGGATCGACGTTGATGTACGGATCGAGCTTGATCAGGGTGACTTTGAGGCCGCGCGATTCGAGGATCGCGGCGAGGGAGGCGGCGGCGATGCCCTTGCCAAGCGAGGACACCACGCCACCGGTAACGAAGACGTATTTCGTCATCTTTTGCTCTGTTCGCCGCGCTGGCCGCGCCGCACGCTACCGGTAAAGCGGCAGTATACCGACGCCCCCTTAGACTCTTCCGCCACTGCCGCGCGCCGCCCCCGCCTGCCGCGATGCCATCCCCCGCCCGCCTGCCGCTCGTCGACGCTTTGCGCGGCTTTGCCATCGCGCAGATGATCGTCTACCACTTCATCTACGACCTCACCTTCTTCGGCTGGTACGGCACGGTGATGGCGCGCGACCCGGTCTGGATCGCCTGGCGCACGGCGATCACCACGCAGTTCCTGCTGCTGGTGGGCGTGGGCCTGGTGCTGCGGGCGCAGTGGCGGCCATCGATCGGCGATTTCGCTTGGCGTTGGGTGCAGGTCGCCGCCGCCGCGGCCTTGGTCTCTGCTGGAAGCGCGCTGGTCGTGGGGCCGCTCTTCGTGCGCTTCGGCATATTGCACTTCGTGGCGGTCGCGCTGCTGCTCGCCTGGCCGCTGGCGCGCCTGGGCATGTGGAACTTGGTGGTCGCCGCCGGCGTGCTGCTGCTGTGGGCCGGGTACAGCGACCCGCGGTTCAACTCGGAACTCGGGAGCATCGTCGGCCTTGGCATCGGCAGGCCGCGCTCGATCGATTACGTGCCGATCTTCCCCTGGTTCGCAGCGGTGGCCGCGGGTCTCGCCCTGGGCGCGCTTTGGCAGAAGCGGGGTTTTGCGCTCGCCGGCCCCGCGGCGCACTTGAACGAGAGGCCGCCGCGGTTACTGGTCGCGCTCGGCCGCTGGCCGCTCACCGCCTACTTGCTGCACCAGCCGCTCCTGCTCGGCGCCCTCTGGCTCTTCAAGACGCTGGCTTGACCGGAATCGCCGCCGGCAGCGGCTCGGCGCGCAACCACTCGGGTTGCAGCGTCACGTGGTCAATGCCGAAATCCTTGATCAGAATTTCACGGGCCTGGCGCAGGATGGCCGGCCAGCGGGCGATGTCTTCGACCAGCACGTGCGCCGATAGCGCACTGCGCCCAGGCACCATCGACCAGACGTGAAGATCGTGCACCGACTTCACACCAACGATGGCCGCGAGCCGGCGGCCGACCTCCTGGTAGTCCACCCCCGGCGGCACGCTGTCCATCAGCACGAAGGTCGTCTCCCTGAGCACGCCGAAGGTCGAGCGCAGGATCAGCGCGGCGACGAACATCGACAGCAGCGGGTCGGCCACCAGTGGCCCGCCGAAATAGATCACCAGCCCCGCGACGATCGCCGCGACCGACCCCAGCAGATCGCCCAGCACGTGGATGAAGGCAGCGCGGGTGTTGACGTTCTCGCGGTCGCGCGACAGCACCCAGGCCACCGCGATGTTGACCAGCAGGCCGATCACCGCGATAACGAACACCTCGCCGCCCTTGACCTCCATCGGATGGCGGATGCGGTCGATCGCTTCGATGTAGATCCAAATCACGACCGCCAGCATCGCAATCGCGTTGACGAAGGCGGCGATCACCTCGGCCCGCGCCAGGCCAAAGGAGTGGCGGTCCGACGCCGGCCGCCGCGCGATGATGTTGGCGGCCAGCGCGAAGAGCAGCGCCGCCGAGTCGGTGGCCATGTGGCCGGCATCGGCCAGCAGCGCGAGCGAGCCCGACCACAGACCGCCGACGAGTTCCACCAGCGCGTAGCCGGTGGTCAGCACCACCGCAAACGCCAGCGCCCGGCCGCCGCTGGCGCCCGACTGGTGCGTGTAGCCGGAGTCGCCGTCCGCGTGGGAGCCGAGGTGGTTGTGGGTGCCCATTGCGTGGCCGCCAGAGCGCCCTCACCCGGCCGCTGCGCGGCTACCCTCTCCCGCTGATGCGGGCGAGGGTTTTGCGCCCCTCGCCCGCATCAGCGGGAGAGGGGCCGCGGGTGAGGGCCGTGTCGTCTCGTTTTCCTCAAGCCGCCACCAAATGCGACAAGCGCACATGGCAGCCGGTCTTCATTCGCACCTCTTCCGCCGCCACATCGGGCGCGAGTTCGACGGTGGTCAGCCCATCGGCACCGATGTCGAATACGCCCAAGTCGCTGATGATCCGGTTGACCACCCCCTTGCCGGTCAGCGGCAGCGTGCAGCGCTGGAGAATCTTGTGCTCGCCGTTCTTGGCGCAGTGTTCCATCAACACGATCACGCGCTCGACGCCGGAGACGAGATCCATCGCCCCGCCCATGCCTTTGATGAGCTTGCCGGGGATCATCCAGTTGGCGAGGTCGCCGTTCTCGGCCACCTGCATCGCGCCGAGGATCGCCAGATTGATATGCCCGCCGCGGATCATCGCGAAAGAATCCGCGCTGGAAAAGAAGCTCGAGCCCGGGAGCGCCGTCACCAATTGCTTGCCGGCGTTGATCAGGTCGGGATCGACCTCTTCTTCGAGCGGAAACGGGCCGATGCCGAGCAAGCCGTTTTCCGATTGCAGCATCACGTCCATCCCGGTCGGGATGAAATTGGCCACCAGCGTGGGCAGGCCGATGCCGAGGTTGACGTAGTAACCGTCGCGCAGTTCCTGCGCGGC
Source organism: Betaproteobacteria bacterium (assembly GCA_046316025.1). Taxonomy (GTDB): domain Bacteria; phylum Pseudomonadota; class Gammaproteobacteria; order Burkholderiales; family Burkholderiaceae_F; genus JAJTHJ01. The sequence goes on from JBKCXU010000145.1 coordinate 41,675, forward strand.
GCGCGCGGCCATTTGTTCACGAGTCCATGCCATGGTCTGCGCTCCTTACTTCTGCCGCACGGTGCGTTGTTCGATGCGCTTCTCCGGCGTCGTGTTCAGCACGATCCGCTGCACGAAGATGCCGGGCGTGTGCACGTGATCGGGGTCGATGGCGCCGTTCTCGACGATCTCTTCGACCTCCGCCACCGTAACCTTGCCGCACATCGCCACGACAGGATTGAAGTTGCGCGAGGTCTTGCGGAACACGAGATTGCCCTGGCGGTCCGCGCGCCATGCCTTGACCAGCGACAGGTCGGCGCGGATCGAGCGCTCCAGCACGTACTCCTTGTCGCCCCACGCGCCGTCGAACGTCTGCGTCGGCTTGCCCTCGGCGACGATGGTGCCCACGCCGGTGCGCGTGAAAAACGCCGGGATGCCCGCGCCGCCCGCGCGCATCCGCTCGGCCAGAGTGCCTTGCGGCGCGAACTCCAGTTCCAGCTCGCCGGCCAGATACTGGCGCTCGAACTCCTTGTTCTCGCCCACGTAGGACGAGATCATCTTCTTGATCTGCCGCGTGGCGAGCAACTGACCGAGGCCAAAGCCGTCCACGCCGGCGTTGTTGCTGACACAGGTGAGGTTCTTCACTCCCGTGTCGCGCAGCGCCGCGATCAGCGCCTCCGGGATGCCGCACAGGCCAAAGCCGCCGACCGCGACCGTCTGCCCATCCGCGGCCACGTCGGCCAGCGCTGCGGCGGCCGAGGGGTAGATCTTGTTCATTGCCGCTCCTGAAAACGAACCGCCGAGAATTCTAGTCGGCGCGTGGCTTTGCTCCCCTCGCCCGCATCAGCGGGGCGGAAGCAGGGTTTCGCGAAGCGAACGCTTCGCGCCGCTGGAGCGACGCGCGCCTGCCAGCGCGCGGCTGCGGGGCCAAGTGAGGGCCGCCGGCCCTCGCCGAGGGCACGCTCGCCCAAGCCAACAGCTACTCAATCCGCGCCCGCACCGCCTCCGGCCACGGCGCCGACTTGCCCGCTGTGTAGTCGTACCAGACGATCACCGTGCGGCCGGTGGCGTAGACCGTGCCGGGCTCATCCTTGCGTTCGATGGCAAGCGACATCTCCACGCTCGACCGCCCCACGCGCGTAACGGATCTGCTTGACCACCGCCACCCCCGGGTAGGTCATCGCCCGCACGAAGTCGCAGGCCGCGTGCGCCAGAATCGGCGCCTCGCCGGTGGGCAACGTGGGGAAGCCGAACTGCGCAAACCACTGGATGCGCGCTTCCTCCATCAGGCGGAAGTACATCACGTTATTCAGGTGCGCCATGGCATCCATGTCGCCCCACCTGAGCGGAATCTCGCTTTGGAACTCTCTCATGATCGTCGGCTTACGTGACGCTCAACCCATCGTCCGCGGCAATCACCGCGCCGTTGATGAACTGCGACTCCTCGGCCACCAGCAGCAGCAACAGGCCGTCCAGATCGGCGGCCTCGCCTACGCGGCGGCGGGGCAGCATCTCGATGAGCTTGCGGCCGCCGTCGGTGTCCCAGTAGTCGTCGTTGATCTCGGTGCGGATGTAGCCGGGGCAGATGGCGTTGACGTTGATGCCATAGCGGCCCCACTCCAGCGCTTGCGCTTTGGTCATCTGCACGACGGCCGCCTTGCTCATGCAATACACGCCAATTTGCGCCAGCACGCGCAGGCCGGCCACCGAGGCGATGTTGACGATTCGCCCGCGAAAGTCCTGCTGCCCCTTGGCGCGCGCGATCATCTGCCGCGCCACCGCCTGGGCGACGAAAAACGCGCCCTTGGTGTTGGTGTCGAACACATAGTCGTAGTCGGCCGACGTCACATCGGTCAGCCGCTGAATGGTGGAGACCCCCGAGTTGTTGACGAGGATGTCGATCGGCCCGACCGCCGCTTCGGTCTGCGAGATGCAGGCTGCAATCGATTGCGGGTCGGTCACGTCCAACGCCTCGACGTGCGCAGCACCGCCGGCGGCTTCGATCTCGGCGCGCAGTTCCTTCAGTCGCTCCACGCGGCGCGCGGCCAGGACGACCAGCGCGCCGTTGGCGGCCAGCACCTTGGCAAAGCGGGCACCTAGCCCGCTGGAGGCGCCAGTGACGAGCGCGACTTTTTCTTTGAGGTTGGTTCGCATGGGATAGTGCCTCGGTGGGAATGTCGTTACCGGTTGCGGCGCTCTTGCCCTCACCCGGCGCCTTCGGCGCCACCCTCTCCTGCTGATGCGGGCGAGGGTTTGAAAGCCGCTCGCGGGCCGGCCTGTTGCTCACCCATGATCGCACGCCTCCCCTGCTCTCGATTGGCCCCTCTAGGCGAGTTGGCCGACAATCGCCCGGTTCCACTGGGGAGTTCGACCGATGCAAGAGATCCAGCGCGAGGCGATGGAGTACGACGTGGTGATCGTCGGTGGCGGGCCGGCGGGCCTTGCTGCGGCGATCCGCATCAAGCAACTGGCGGCAGAGCGTGGCGCTGAGGTCGGCGTCTGCGTGCTGGAAAAGGGTTCGGAGATCGGCGCGCACATCCTGTCCGGCGCGGTGATGGACCCGATCGCGTTAAACGAGCTGATCCCGGACTGGAAAGCGCGCGGCGCCCCGCTCGACACACCGGTGACCGAAGACCGCTTCCTGATGTTGACCGAAAGCAGCGCCTACAAGACCCCGCATGCGCTGCTGCCGCAGTGCTTCCACAACGATGGCTGTTACGTGGGCAGCCTCGGCAATCTCACGCGCTGGCTCGGCCAGCAGGCGGAAGCCTTGGGCGTGGAGATTTTCCCCGGCTTTGCCGCGGCCGAAGTGCTCTACGACGAGCATGGCGCCGTGCGCGGTGTGGCCACCGGCAACATGGGCGTAGGCCGCGACGGCGCGCCGACCGCCAACTTCCAGCCGGGCGTCGAACTGCTCGGTAAGTACACGCTGTTTGCGGAAGGCGCGCGCGGCCACCTGGGCAAGGAGGTGATCGCACGTTACCGCCTCGATGAAGGCCGCGATCCGCAGACCTGGGGCATCGGCATCAAGGAAGTGTGGGAGGTCGAACCCGGTCGCCACGTGCCGGGACTGGTCGTGCACAGCGCCGGCTATCCGCTCGATATGCACACCTACGGTGGCGGCTGGGCCTACCACTTTGGCGAGCGGCTGGTGTCGGTCGGGCTGGTGGTCGGGCTGGGTTACACGAACCCGTACCTGGAGCCGTTCCAGGAGTTCCAGAAGTACAAGGCGCACCCGGCCATCCGCGCGTTTCTGGAAGGCGGCAAGCGGCTCGCCTACGGCGCGCGGGCGATCAACGCCAGCGGTTTGCAATCGCTGCCCAAGCTCGTTTTCCCCGGCGGTGCGCTGATCGGTTGCGACGCCGGTTTCCTCAACGCGCCGCGGATCAAGGGCAGCCACGCCGCGCTCAAGAGCGGGATGCTGGTGGGCGACGCCGCCTTCGCGGCGGTGGCCGCAGGCCGCGCGCAGGACGAACTGGCCGCCTACCCCGCCGCGTTCGAGAAGAGCTGGCTCTACGACGAGCTCTATCGCGCCCGCAACTTCAAACCCTGGCTGGACAAGGGGCTGGTCGTCGGCGGCGTGATGTTCGGCATCGATCAATTGATGTTCCGCGGCAAGGCGCCGTGGACGCTGCACCGCACGAAGGCGGATAACGAGAAGCTCAAACCCGCCGCCGAGTGCGCGCCGATCGACTATCCGAAGCCCGACAACAAGATCACCTTCGACAAGCTGTCGTCGGTGTTCCTGTCCAACACCAACCACGAAGAAAACCAGCCCGCGCACCTGACGCTGAAAGACGCCGCGGTGCCGGTGGCGATCAACCTCGCGCGCTACGCGGGGCCGGAGTCGCGCTACTGCCCGGCCGGCGTCTACGAGTTCGTCAAGACCGAGGCCGGTGCCGACCGCTTGCAGATCAACTTCCAGAACTGCGTGCACTGCAAGACCTGCGATATCAAGGACCCCACGCAGAACATCGTCTGGGTGGTCCCGGAAGGCGGCGGCGGGCCGAATTACGTCGACATGTGATGGCGCACTGCCGGGGCTCAGATCACTTTGGAGAACGTCAACCGTTCGCGATCCGCACAAAGAGCTCTTCCATGAACAGCCGGGAGTCCGCTGCACATTCAGTTTGTCGCCTCAGTGCAGCTTCTGCCCCGTCGAGGAGATCGAGCACCGGCTCGACACCAGTCGCCAGATCGCGCAGGTTCACATCTTGATTCGGTTTGGTTGACGCCTCGCCCTTCGGCTTCGCCGGGTAGCGATAAGCATCCGAGGCCGGATCAAGGGCCTGCAACTCGCTGCATACTGTGCGAATCTGAGCGGCATAGGCAAGCGTTTGACCGTCCTCCGGAAACCACTTGGCTACGATGTTCACCACCTCAAGCCCGAGCCGATCAAGGTCGTGGTGAGCACGGAGACCACTTACCACTGCGCGATCGAACGTTAAGCCTGCGAGTTCGCTCGCAGCGAGAATGACGCTCTTTAGCGTGAGTTCCAACGCGTGACGATATAGAAACACAACTGGATACGCTTCGTAGTCGGCGAAGTGGGTTGCCAAGCAGAGTTGCTGCGTCAAACGCGCTGCCGCTTCCCTATAGCCGCGTGCGTAGATCGCAAATTGTGCTTCCGGCCGGCCAGCAAAGGACGCAACGAAGGTGTGGCGATCTTTAGTGCGGTTGTAGAAAGCCATGCTCGACGCTTGGGACCCAAAAGGGGAAGCACAGATCACTTTATCCTGACACGGAAGGCGAGCGCCAACGTGGCAAGCCGCCTAGCGCCGCGCCGACTCTTCCGCCCGCGCCGTCGGCTGCTGCACCTCGACCCGCACCTCGGCCGTGCCGCCGCGCTCGAAGTGCAGCGTCAGCGGAAAGGTCGCACCCACCTTGAGCGACTGCGTGGGCCCCACCAGCACCAGCACCGGCCCACGGCCGGGGCGCATCTTCAGCGGCGCCTGGGGCGGCAGATCGATCGCTGCCAGCGGCGCGCCATCGGCGCCGCGCAGCTCGACCCGCTGCGCCAGCGGCGTGGCGGCGCGTACCAGACGGTCGGGCTGCGCGCCGCGGTTATCCAGCGTAGCGATGAAGGCCTGCCCTTCGGCCGCGCCGGCCGCGGCCGGCAGCGCATAGGGGTGATCGATCCGCACGTCGCCGGCGCGGTAGTCGTGCGCATGGGCGGCAGCAGTCAGCAGGAGCGCCAGCATCACGATGGCGCGGCTCAGGGCAACTCTCATTGAATTCGTCTCCAGGCCAAAAAGCGCGGTTTGTACCGCAAACCACCGCAACCTGCACCCCTTGGCGGCGCCTTCACCGAAGTTTCACCGCCGCCGCGCATGCGCCGCACACGGCGCCCGTAGCGTGCCCACCGTGCCGACCCGGAGCCGGCGCCGCCGCGCTCCGAGCGGTCGGCGGTTTGCGGCAAAGGTGAACAACCATGTGGTCGAAGATCGGCGCCCGTCTGCGGGCGCTGGGGCAAGGGACGGCGCGGGCCGTCGGCCGGGTCGGTGCAAACGCCGGTGGCGCCGGCAGGCAAATGGGCAGCGCCGGCCTCGAAGCGGGCCGCCGCCATTGGCGCGGCGCGCTGCGCTGGTCGCTGGTGCTGGGCATCGGTGCTGCCGGCGCCTACGGTGTCTACCGGGTGGCAAGTAACCCGCCCTTAGCCGGCATCGCGCCGGGCGAAGTCGGCGTGCGCATCAACCGGCTGACCGGCAACGCCACGGTCGCCACCGAAGGCAGCCTACTGGTGATTCCGCAGGTGCACGAGTTGCGCCGCATCTCGCTGCGCGAGCAGACCTACCGACCCGCGCGCGGCGAGGGCGAAACGCCGTACCAGTCGATCGAAGGGCTGGCGCTCGGCGTGGACCTGACCGTGCGCTACGGGCTGGATCGGCAACGGCTGGCGCAACTGGCTGCCACGCTGCCGCAGGACATCGGTGCCGAACTCGTCGAGCCACGCGTGCAGGGGGTGATCTACAAGGTGTTCTCGCGCTACACGGTCAAGGAAATCTTCTCGTCCAAGCGCGCCGAGATCCAGCAGGCAATAGAAACCGAGCTCGCGCCGCAACTGGCCGGCGACGGCATCGTGCTGCGCGCGCTGTCGATCGGCAAGATCGAGCTGCCGCGCGAGTACCGCGCCGGCATGGACGCACTGCTGGCCGAGGAACTCGCCACCGAGAAAATGCGCTTCACGCTCGATTTGAAGGACAAGCTGGTCCGTCAAAGCGCCCTGGAAGCCGAGGCCGAGAAAGCCCGCCGCGACAAGGCCGCCGAGGCCGCCGCCAACGAGCAGGTGATCGCCGCGCGCGCGCAGGCCGAGGCGATGAAGCATGTGCTGCCGTTCAAGGAAAAGCAGATCGAGCAGCGCAAGCTGGAGGCCGAGGCAGAGAAAATCGCCCGCCTGAAGACGGCCGAAGCCAGCGCCGAGGCGCGTCGCATCGAGGCCGCGGGCGAGGCCGACTCGCGCCGCAAGCTGGCCGACGCCGAGGCCTACCGGATGGAGATCACCGGCCGGGCCGCCAGCGCGCAGATGGCGCGCGACGGCGCGGTGCTCTCGCAGCACCCGCTGCTGATCCAGAAGACGATGGCCGACAAGCTGTCGGACAAGGTGTCCGTGATCATCGCGCCGATGCCGGCCGACGGCGGCTTCATCGGCGGCAAGCTGCTCGGCAATGCGCTCAAGGGCAAGGCACCGGCGCCGGCCGCCGCGCCGGCGCAAGAAGACGACGAATCGGAGTCCCAATGAGCTGGCTGGCCGCCTTGGCGCTGGTCGCCATCGTCAACGCCGACCGCGTGCCGCTGCGTGCCGCGCCGTCCGAGTCCGCGCCGCAGCACACCCTGCTGTGGCAGGGCGAAAGCCTGGAGGTGCGTGGCGAACGGCTCGACTACGTGCAGGTCTACGACCACCGCCGCGAGCGCGGCGGCTACGTGCGCGCCTCGCAGGTACGCCGCGTCGATCTCGGCCCCACGCAGGCCGAGGAGTTGCTGGCCGTCGTCCGCTATCTGCGCGACGTGCCGGGCGCTGAGGCGCAGGGCATCGGCTATGCCGCCGCGTACCTGAAGGCCGCCCCGGCACCGGACATCGGCGCCGAGGCCTTCGACGCGGTGGGCGCGATGGCGGAGCGGCTGGCGCGCCGCGCCGCCGCCACCCGCGGCAAGCCCCTCGACGAGGCGCTGCCTGCGCATCTGGAGATCGCGGCTGCCTACGGCGTGAACTTCGTCACGTTTGAGCGCAACGACCGGATGGCACTCTGCTACGACGGTGCCGCCTACCGCGAGGTGTTGACGCGCCCTGCCCCGGCGCCGATGCAGGCGCGTGCGGTGCTTGCCCTTACCCGGCACGACTGCATCGACCCGCGGCTCACCCCGACCGCGCGCCGCGAGCACGAGTTGTGGCGCGCCCAATTGCTCGACCGAGTCGACATGGGCGCGCTGCCCGAGTACCAGAAAAGCCGCATCGGGCTGCGCCGCGCCGGCGTTTGGGCAGGACTCGCGCACCAGGCCGCGCGCCGCGGCGAGTCGCCACAGCCCGCCGGCGAACGGGCGGTCGAGGCGCTGGCCGGCATCGACCGGGCGCAACTGGCCGAAAGCGACGCCTGGGAATACACCGACGCCGCCGTGCGCGTCGGTGCCTCGCGCTGGGCAGCGGAGCCGGCGCTGCCGGCCGCGGGCGCGCTGACGGTCGCCACCCGCGCCGGCGCCCCCGGCGAGACCTGCGTGCAGCTGGTGGATGCGCGCAGCCGCGCGCGGCCGGTACTTGCGGAGCGCTGCACCTATGGCGTGGTCTGGTCCGCCTCGGCCGCCAGCAACGCGCGCGGCACCGCGCTGACGCTTGCCGTGCAGCCGCTGGAAGGCTGGCGCGAGCTGTGGCTGTTCCAGCACACCGCGAGCGGCTGGCAGATCGACGCGCTGCCGCCGGGGCTGGACGATCCCGAGGTCGGTTATCTGGAGTTTGCCGGCTGGGTGCCGGACGGCAGGCAATTCCTCGCCGTGCGCGAACTGCGCGTCGCAGGCCGCTACAAGCGTAGCTACGAGTTGATCCGCCTGGATACGCTGGCCACCGTCAAGCGCGCCGATGCACCGGAGTCGCTCAGCGCGTTCTACCGGTGGCAGAGCCCGGCGTGGAAGCGGATCACGGTGAGCAACCGTTAGCGCGCGTTCATGCGGCAAGCGCGTCGAAAGCAGCGATCACTTCCGCCGGCGCCTGCACCAGCTCGATCAGCACGCCCTCGCCGCCGATGGGGAACTGCTCGTTGCCACGCGGGTGGACAAAGCAGATGTCGTGTCCCGCCGCGCCCTTGCGGATGCCGCCGGGGGCGAAGCGCATGCCCTGCGCGGTGAGCCACTCGACGGCGCGTGGCAGGTCGTCAACCCACAGGCCGATGTGGTTTAACGGCGGCTCGTGAACCGCGGGCTTCTTGGCCGGGTCGAGCGGCTGCATCAGATCGACTTCGCAGGTCGCCGCACCCGCGCCCATGACCGCGATGTCTTCGTCCACGTTTTCCCGTTCGCTGACGAAGCTGCCGGTGACAGTGAGGCCGAAGCAGTCGATCCACAGGCGGCGCAGTCGCGCCTTGTCGGGGCCGCCGATGGCGATCTGCTGGATGCCGAGGATGCGGAAGGGACGGGGGGGCATGCGGGTGCTCCAGACAGTGGTGTGCCGGGCTGCGTCGAGGGTACTTCGCAAGCGGCGGTCTTCCCTCACCCGGCTGCTTCGCAGCCACCCTCCCCCGTTGGGGGAGGGTTTGAACCCCCACTCCCCCGGGGAGAGGTATTGGGTTGAGGGAAGACCGCCGCCAACAGAGTAACCC
>JBKCXU010000146.1:0-68483 GCA_046316025.1 Betaproteobacteria bacterium
GCCGTCGTCGAAGCTCTGCACGCCCACCGAAAGCCGCGTCACACCGGCCGCGGCATAGCGCCGCAGCACCTCGGGTTCGAGGTGATTGGGATTGGTCTCGATCGAGATCGAACGCACCGGCGACAGTTCGCGCAGCAGCGCGAGCGTTTGCAGCAACTGCTCGGGGTCGACGGTCGGCGTGCCGCCGCCGACGTAGACATCGCCGAAGCGGAAACCGGCGTCGTGATACAGGCGAATCTCGCGCCGCAATGCGTCGAAGTAGCGCACGGTGCGCTCCGGCCGGTAGCGCACGCGGTGGAACGAACAAAACGGGCACAGCACTTCGCAAAAAGGCACATGCACGTAAAGCTGGCAGGGCTGCGCCGGCGCGGCCGGGGCAACCAGCGCCGCATCGTCGCCAAAGCGCAGCGCGCGCGCGTATTGGCGACGAAGTACGGCGAGCAACGGACGTTCGAACCAAGGCATGCGGCGAGCTTAACCGGGAGCGCCATATGCCGGTCTTGTTTCGGCGCAAGGGAAGGCGGCGGATCGGCGCCCGCCGCGGCGCGCTCTTGCGCCAAGACAGCAAATCCGCCGCTACACCACGGCGCCAAAGAGCTTGCCCACACCGGCGGTAATGCCCATCGCCAGCGCGCCCCAGAAGCCGACCCGCAGCGCCGCGATCCCCGCCGGTGCACCGCCGACGCGAGCAGACAGCGCACCGAGCGCGACCAGAAACAGCAGCGCGGTGCCGGAGATCGCCCAGACCAGGGACTGCACCGGCGCCAGCAGCGCAATTGCCAACGGCAGCGCGGCGCCCACGGCAAAAGTCGCGGCCGAAGTCAGCGCGGCCTGCACCGGGCGGGCGGTGGCGATTGCGGACAAGCCCAGCTCGTCGCGTGCATGGGCACCGACGGCATCGTGCGCGGTCAACTGCCGCGCGACCTGCAGCGCCAGATCCGGCGCCAGGCCGCGCGCGACGTAGATCGAAGTCAGTTCGCGCAGTTCGGCCTCGGGCTCGGTGGCGAGCTCGGTGCGCTCGCGTGCGAGGTCGGCCTGCTCGGTGTCGGACTGCGAACTGACCGAGACATACTCGCCAGCGGCCATCGACAAAGCGCCGGCAACCAGGCCCGCCACCCCGGTCAACAGCAATTCGCCGCGCGCGGCGTTGGCCGCCGCCACGCCGACCATCAGGCTGGCGGTGGAGACGATGCCGTCGTTGGCACCCAGCACCGCGGCGCGCAGCCAGCCGATGCGTTCGGTGCGATGGCGTTCGGGGTGGGTGGTACGCGGCATGGGTGCTCTCGCGAGTGGCTGTTCCGCCTCGCAGTGTGCGCCCAAACGCTCGCACCAAAGACAAAGGCCGGCGACGAGCCGGCCTTTGATTTTGGGGTCGAGAAGAAATCCGCTTACTTCATCATCCAGGCGACGATCTTCTTCAGATCGTCGTCGCTCGCCTTGACGCGCTTGTGCGCGTCGTCGCCCTTAACCGCGGCGACGACCTCGTCGACCGACTTGCCCTTGGTGTCTTTGGCGATCTGCGCGACCGAGGGGCCTTTTTTCTTCTCGGTCGGCGCGTGGCAGGTGGTGCACTTGTTTTCCTTGGCCAGTTCTTCCGAGGCGGCGGCGGTGCCGCCGATCAGCAGGCCGGCGGCGGTGAGGGTGATGACTGCGATCGACTTCATGGTGTCTCCAGCGGAGGGTTGAAAGTGGGCGCGGGCCGGACGGTCGACCGTCGCGGTGCGCAGGCTAACAGAATCGCCGCGCCCGCGGACATCACGCGGCGGCGGGCGCGGCGGTGGATTAGCCGCGGGCCAGCCCGACGAAGATCAACAGGATGGCGACGATGCCGAGCACCAGGCCGATGCTGCCGACGATCCTGGCGAACTGCAACCGGCCCGCGGTCGGCGCCGGCGCTTCGATCGACTCCAACCTGCCTTCGCGCACGAGCCGGGCGTATTCGAGCGGGCGCTCCTCCTTCAACTCGTGCTCGGGCAGCACGCCGGTGAACACCACGGTGTCCATCGGGAACTTTTCCGGACGCAGATGGCCGTTGAAGAAGTGGATCGTGAAGATGAAGCCGATCGCCAGCAGTGCCTCGTGCCCATGGACGATGGTCGCAACGTTGAAGGCCCAGCCCGGCAGGAACAGCGCGAAAAACTCCGGGAACCACAGCATCAGCCCCGAGCCGCCGATGATGAACATCCCCCAGAAGACCGCCATGTAGTCGAATTTTTCCCAGTAGGTGTAACGGTCGAACTGCGGCCGCGGCCCTTTGCCGAGGAACCACTTGAAGTGGTAGTAGATGTCGGCGATGTCCTTCGGCTGCGGCACCATCGAGTTGGGCCCCCACAGCACGGTGAGGATGCTGCCGCTGGCCAAGCCGCGCCAAACGATCTCGAAGATGTGCGCGACGAACAGGACGCCCATCACCGCGGCGCTCACCCGGTGCACGAGCGCGGCGCCTTCGAAGCCGCCCATCATCGCCACCAACCCCTTGGCCCAGCCGGTGTAAGGGAACAGCAGCGGCAGGCCGGACAACGCCAGTCCGAGGAAGGAGAACATCACCCCGACATGCACCGCTTGCTGATAGGGCTTGAAGCGGCGGTAGTAGCGCTCGCCGGCCGCCGCGGCCTGGGGCCGCGCCGGCATCGTGCCGGCGGGAATCGAAACCGAGTTGGGCATCGCTGGACTCCTTGCTCGCATTTAGTGGCGGCCGCCGCCGCGACGGCGCCGTTCGACGACGACCTTGGCCGACCGATACGCCCAGGCCAAGGTATGGATACCAAAGAACAGGAACACGCCGATCAGCAGCATGTTCATGGAGATCGTCGCGTAGTACACGGTGGCACTGCGCTCCTTATTGCCGGGCTGCGGGTGCGGATCCCAACTGGCGAAGCTGGCGGTCGCGTTCTTGTGGCAATTGCGGCAGGTTTGCAGGCGGTTGCCCGGCGCGATCGGTGAGTTCGGGTCGGACGCCGGCAGGATGTCGTGCGCACCGTGGCACGAGGCGCAGGTGGCGGAGTTGGCGTAGCCCAGCTCCGTCACCTTGCCGTGGTAGGTGAGCTTGAAGCTCTTCAAGTACTCCTCGTGGCAGGTGCCGCATTGGCCAGCCACGGCCACCTGCCAGTCGTTTTCGACGGCGCGCCGGTTGTCGTGCGCGGCGTGGCAGGAGACGCAGGTGGGCGCGTTCTTGTCGCCCTTCTGATGCAGCTTGCCGTGCACGCCGTAGCTGAAGATGGTCTTCGCGCGCTGGTGACAGTTACCGCAGGTGTCGGTGACATTGGCGCTCGACACGCGGCTCTTGGGGTTGTCCGGCGCGAGGACTCCGTGTGCGCCGTGGCAGGACACGCAGTTGGGCGCGCGCGCGCTGCCGTCGGCGATCGCCTTGCCGTGCATGCCTTGCTGGAACTTGGCGAGGACGTTGCCGCCGGGCATGCCGCCGGCGCCGGCCTTGGCGGTGTCCCCATGGCAGGTGCCGCAGGTCTTGTCGACGTTGCCGCTCGCCGTCGGCGACTGCGGGTTGGACGAGGCCAGCGTGTAGTGGACCGGGCCGTGGCAGCTTTGGCAGTCCACCGCACTCTTGCCTTCCTTGGCCGCCTTGGCGTGGATGCTCTCGTGGAACTCGCTCGTCGAGTCGTCGTGGCAGGACGCGCAGTCCACCGGCTTCAGTTTCTCTGGGTGCGGATCGCCCTTGGCGTCGGTGTGGCAGTCGATGCAGTTGGCCGCGCCGTCGCCGTGGGCCGACGCGGCGAACTTCTTCTCGTCCAGGCCGATGACCTTGCCGGCCTTGTTCTTCTCTTTGGGGTCGTCGTGGCAGGCGAGGCAGTCGTCGTTGGAGACCGACTCGGCCTTGGCCGCGGGCTTGGCTTCGACCTTAGCTGCGAGGGCCGCGGCGGGTGCCGCCAACAGGCAGGCCGCGAGCAGCCCGCTGAACAGGGTAGGGATATGCCGCATGAGCGCATCCGTCTTTAGTTGGTGGGCTGCGCGACACCGGCAGCACGCGCCCGAAAGGCGCGATCTGCCGCAACGCGCGGGCGCATCCTTGCACGCTGTCCGTCGACTCCTTTTGACATAGATCACCGCACGCGGCGGCTGTGGCGTGGTTACCATCGCCGCCATGATCCGGCGCAAACCCGGCCGGATTCCATTCGCTGAGGAGGATTTCGATGAACGCGCTCCGTTGGACCGCGGCGCTGCTCGCCGCCGCTGCCCTGCCCGCCCTGGCCCAGGTCGCCGTGGCCGACCCCTGGGTGCGCGGCACGGTGCCCGGACAACTGGCCACCGGCGCCTTCATGACGCTGACCGCGAAGCGCGGCGCGCGGTTGGTCGAGGCAGCCTCGCCGGTGGCCAGCGTGGTCGAAATCCACGAGATGGCGATGGACGGCAACGTGATGCGCATGCGCGCCCTGCCCGCACTCGACTTGCCCGCGGGCCGCACGGTGGAACTGAAGCCGGGCGGCTATCACGTCATGCTGATGGACCTGAAGCGCGCTTTGCAGGACGGTGAAGTCGTGCCGCTGACCCTGACGGTCGAGGCCGGCGGCAAGCGCGAGACGGTCGAAGTCAAGGCGGTCGTGCGCGCCCCCACGGCACGCGCGGGCACGATGAAGAAGGCGGCGCCTTAGCCGTCGGCGCAACGCGCGCCCCTGCGGTGACGGCGCGCACATGAGACGGTAAGTCGTCGCCGTCTGTTAACGGCGCCCGCTGCCGCAACGAACGGTTACAGCGCCCTGGCGCCGCCGCGCCTACAGTGCCTGCATCGTCAACGCGCACACGAAAGGACGCAACGATGAAACGCCGCAACGCTTTGCTTGCCTCTGTACTCGCCGCCGGACTGGTCGCCGGCGCCGCCACCGCCGCCGCACAAGCGCCGGCCGGCGGCGCGCCCTGCCCTGGCTCCGGCATGGGTTATGGACAGGGCCGCGGAATGCACCACGGCATGCAGCAAGGCATGCACCAGGGCCACGGCAAAGGCATGATGGCCCCGCACCAGCAAGCCGCGCGCCTGGCCGCGCTCAAAGACGCACTGAAGCTCCAGCCCGCGCAGATGGACGCCTGGAACGGTTTCGAGGCCCGCCTCGTCGCCCAGCGCGACGCCCGCAGCAAACACTTCGAGCAAATGCAGAAGCTGCGCGACGACCCGGATGCGCTGGCCGACTTCCGGGTGGCGACGCTGCAAGAGCGCGCCAAGGACGCGGCCGAGACCAACACCGCGCGCAAGGCGCTGGTGGCGACCCTGACGCCGGAGCAGAAGGTGACCTTCGACAGCTTCCGCCGCGGGCCGATGGGGCCGGGCGGGCCGGGTCATCGGCACGGCTACGGACCAGGGGCGCAGAGCTGACGCACCGAATCGCATGAAAAGCAACGGGCGCCATAGGGCGCCCGTTGCTTTTTGCGGCGGCGGCTGCCGCACAGCAGGTTTACCGTCAAGCTCTCAGTACGACGTCCCGTTGGCGCCGCCGGCACCGACCGCAATGAATCCGAAGCCGTCGTTGGTCAGCGCCGACAAACCGGTCGTCCCACTGGTTATCGGCCCCAGCCAGTCGAGGCCGCGCGCGCTGCGATAAACCTGCCCGTCGGCGGCGACCATGGCAAAGGCGCTGGTGTAGGAGATTGCCCGCAGCGCTACGCCGTCGGCCGGGCGGCGGACACTCCACGTCGCGCCGCTGTCGGTACTGACCACGGTGGCGCCGCCGCTGCCGATGGCCACAAACGTATTGATGTTGTCGCGGTCGCCGAAGGCGACGCCGACCAGGTCGCCGGCTTCGGCGAAGGTCTGCACGGACCACGCGTTTCCGTTGGTGCTGGTGACGATCGTTCCGCCATCGCCGACGGCGACGATCCGGCCATCGCCCACTGCGATGGCGCGCAAGTTGGCGCTGGTGTTGGAGGTCAGATCTGTCCAATCGACGCCGTTGCCGCTGGAGCGGATGGTGCCCCCGTCGCCCACGGCGACGAAGCTATCGACCAAGGTCACCGCCCGCAACGTCGGCCGGGCGGCGTCGAAGGCGGTGCCCGCCGTCCACGTCGCCACGTCGTTGCTGACCAAAGTGGCGGAGCCGGCGCCCACCGCGACGAACAACACCGCCGCGGTCGTGTTGACACCGTTATTGCGCCCGGCCACGCCATGCAAGTCGGCGACGAAGCCTGTGGGGACGGTGGCGGCGGCCCAGGTGCCGGGCTTGGCCCCGCTCGTGCTGAAGATCTTCGCTCCCGCACCAACCGCAACGAAGGTGCTGGTCGGCGGCCGGTTGGCGATGCAGGTCTGCAGCGCGACGCGGCCGACGGCGGTCAGATCGGCACCCAACGGACTGCCCGCCGACCACTGCTGCCCCGCGCTGCGTGGCGTGGCGCTCACCAGGGGCGAGCCTTCGCCCCCGCCAGCGTTGCCGCTGCGCGCGTTGAGGGTGAAGTAGTAGCGCGTATCGTTGGCGAGGCCGCACACGTAGTTCGGGCTCGTCGCGTTGACGATCGCCCGGCCGTCCGCGAAATTGAGCCAGGTCGTAGCGGTCAACGCCGGATTGGACGCCGAGAAGAGCCAGTACTCGTTGCCGCCCTGTACGTTCCACGTGACTACGGCGCGGCCGTCCTCGGCCGCCGCGACGACATTGACCGGAGGGGACTCCGAACTGCCGCCGCCGCTGCAGGCGGACAGCACGGCCGCGGAAAAAGTGGCCAGCAAGCGGAACACGGTAGAGCGCACGATGGAGTCTTTGCTAATGAAGAGTGACCGCCCGCAGTCTAGCGCTGCGGCTTGAGATGTGCGTGCGGCCGCCCGCCGCCGTGGCTGTGGGTCGCGGCCAGATCGACCATCACCAGATTGAGCGCGCCGTGACGCACGCCGCGCTCGGCGGCGATCGCGTCGGCAAAGACGCGCACCGCGCGCGCCGGGCCTTGCAGGATCACGGTCTCGATGCAGTGCTCGTGATCCAGATGCGCGTGCATCGTCGAGATCACCAGGTCGTGCTGCGCGTGCTGGATCGCCATCAGCCGCTCCGCCAGTTCGCGCTCGTGGTGGTTGTAGACGTAGGACAGGTTGGCCACGCAATGGCCGGCCAGGTCGCGCGACTCGCGCAGCTTGTCCAGGTGCGCGCGCAGCAGGTCGCGTACCGCCTCCGAGCGGTTGTGGTAGCCGCGTTCGGCGATCAACTGGTCGAATTCCTGGGCGAGCGCGTCGTCGAGCGAGATGGTGAAGCGTTCCATTGCGGTGATCCGTGATCGGTGATCGGTGTATTCAGGCGCGATGGCGGGCCAGATGCCGCGGCGTCCACGAGTGCGGTGTCTTGCGGACGAAGTATGAGCGCGCCACGTGGTAACTGGAGTCGAAGCCGTAGAAGTTGCGGCGCATCCTGGCCAGCTCCTCGGCGCGGTACTGGGCGAGCGGCTTGGCGGCTTCTTCGCGGGCGCGTTGCGCCTGTTTGGTGGCGAGCCGCGCAGACAGGTCGGGCACAGCGGCAAGCGCCAGCGCGCGGTCGACGACCGCCGGCAGGAAGGCCGCACGGTCGGCGGCCAGCACCTCGTCCACCAACCCCAGCTCATGCGCCCGACGCGCGTCGATCGGCAGCCGCTGCTCCATCACCGCGCGCGGATCGCCACTGCGCACGCGGCGCGGCAGCGTGTAGGTCCAGTACTCGGAGCCGTACAGGTTGCCCATGTTCTTGTAGTGCGGATTGAGCAGCACGCCGTCGCGCGCCCAGACTTGGTCGGCGGTGAAGGCGAGGAAGGCGCCGCCCGCGCCGGCATTGCCCTGCAAGGCGGTGATGGTGAGACGGTCGGTCGCGGTGAGAATGGCGAGGCAGACATCGTCCATCGCCTCGATGTTGCGCATCGAC
The DNA here is from genome assembly GCA_046316025.1 of Betaproteobacteria bacterium. Classification (GTDB taxonomy): domain Bacteria; phylum Pseudomonadota; class Gammaproteobacteria; order Burkholderiales; family Burkholderiaceae_F; genus JAJTHJ01. The sequence continues at coordinate 7,815 of JBKCXU010000146.1, forward strand.
TCGTCGGCCGGGCTGGCGGCGCCCTCGATGACGTTCAGGTGGATGCCGTTGGAAAAGAAGTCGGGGCCGCCGGCCAACACCAGAACGCGTGTCGGCCGCGCGAGCGCCTGGAAGATGGCCGCACGCAGGCGCTCGCATTGCGCCGTGCTCATTGCGCCGTTGTAGAACGCGAAGTGCAGCACGCCGACGCGGGCGCCTGCGGGGCCGTGCTCCTCGTAGGCTATTTCCGGATAACCTTCGGCGCGCGGCAGCGCGGCGGTCTGCTCGGGGAAAGCCAGCGCGACCGGCAGCTTGAAGCTGTCTTCCCCGTCCGCACGCTTGCAGTGGCCGACCCACACCGCGCCGTCGAGCGTGGCGCGCAGCACGGCGTGGTGGCAGCGGGCGAGCAGCGCGCCGGGCGTGCCTCCGCCCGGCCCCGGATGGCCGTCAAACAAGTAGGCCGGCACCGCGAACAGTTCGTCGAGTACCCCCGGCACCCCATCTGCTGCGCGCAGCTTGCGCAACACCGTCGCGGTGTCGTCGCGCACCCAATCGATGCGCCGAGCGTCCTGCTTCATCAGCGGCCGAGTGCGGCCACGCACGCCGGGGGCGCCCTGCTCGACCCGCCGCGGCACGTAGCCACCGGCCTCGTACCGCTCTACCGCTTGCAGCACCGCGGCCACCGCAGCTTCGGTCGCCTCATTGCGATACAGGCTCGACTTGGTCGCCTGCCGCAGCGGAAAACTCGCAGAGGCCCACACCGGCCCGGCGTCCATCTCGGCCTCCGCCTGCAAAACGGTCGCGCCCCACTCCGCCTCGCCGTCGCGGATCGCCCAGTCGAGCGCCGACGGCCCGCGGTCGCCGACGATGCCGGGGTGCACGATGAGGCACACATGCTTGCGCCAGACCGACTCGGGGATCGCCCGCTTCAAGAACGGCGCGACGATCAGGTCGGGCGCGAACAGCGCCACCGCCTCTTCGGTCACGCTGTCCGCAATGTCGAATTCCAGGCTCAGTTCATGCCCGCGCCGCGCCAGTTCCACCCACAGCCGCTGCGTCAGGCTGTTGAAGCTACGCGTGAGAAGTAGTAGTCGCATGGAGAGAAAGCATGCCCGCCCGAATCACCCCTTTTCTGCGCCCCCGAAACGACCACCGAAGGCGGCACCGCCCGCAGCGGCGGCGGTCGCGCGGCGCGGCCCGCTGTAATGTTTGCGGCATCGTCCCGACCAAGTCGCTGTGGCGGCAGCGACCGCTTCGCCACACGCCGCCGCGCCGCAGCGTGGCACCCTCTTACCACAAAGGAATAGTTCATGAACCGGAAATCTTTCCTCGCCGCGACGGCGCTCGCTCTCGGCCTTGGCGCTGCCTCGATCGCCATGCCGGCATCGGCCGACCCGGGCGATATGTCGTTCGAACAGATCTTCAAGATGGCCGACAAGAACAACGACAAGATGATCACGCGCGCCGAGTTTCTGGAGGCGATGGGCAAGGCCTACGACATGAAGATGGAGAAAATGAAGAAGGGCAAGGACGCAGGCAAGATGATGAAGGGCGACGCCATGACGCTCGATGGCTTCCGCTCCTTCATCAACGACATTCACCACGGTGCTTAAGCGGCTCGGGCGGGTGGCCCTGGCGCCACCTGCCGGCGCGGCTTTTCGATCTCGGTGCGCCGGCTCGGCGGTATCGGCAGCCTTCGACCGTCAACAGATGCGCGGCAGCTGATCGCCGGTCAGCCAATCGACGATGCGCCGGCCGCCGAAACGCGTGGTCATCTGCACGAAGCGATTGGCGTCCTCGCACACCGTTCCGATCTGCGCTGCGGCGCGCCCGAGCGGGTGCGCACGCAGCGCGGCCAACACCCCTTCGGCCGCTTCGGGCGCCACAACGACGACGAGCTTGCCCTCATTCGCGACGTACAGCGGATCGAGGCCGAGAAACTCGCAGGCCGCTTCGACCTGCGGGCGCACGGGAATCGCCGCTTCGTCGAGCATCATCCCGACGCCCGACTGGCCGGCGATTTCGTTCAAGGTGGTCGCCAGCCCGCCGCGCGTCGGGTCGCGCAGCACGCGCACGCCGGGGCCGCCTGCGGCCAGAACGTCCGCTGCCAAGCCGTGCAGCGCCGCGCTGTCCGATTGAATCTCGCTGGCAAAGGCGAGCGACTCGCGCAGCGACATGATCGCCATGCCGTGGTCGCCGATGTGGCCGGAGATCAGCACTACGTCGCCGGGCCGCGCGCGGTCGCCACCCACTTCGACGCCATCCGGCACCACACCGATTCCGGTGGTGGTGATGAACACGCCATCGCCCTTGCCCTGCTCGACCACCTTGGTGTCGCCGGTGACGACCGCCACGCCGGCCGCGCGCGCCGCGGCACCCATCGACTCGACGATGCGCCTCAAGTCCGCCAGCGGGAAGCCTTCTTCTAGGATGAAGCTTGCGGCCAGATAGATCGGCTTGGCCCCCATCACCGCCACGTCATTGACGGTGCCGTGCACCGCCAGCGCGCCGATGTCGCCACCGGGGAAAAATAGCGGCGACACCACGTGGCTGTCGGTGGCCATCACCACGCGTCCCGGGGGCAGCGCGAAGGTGGCTCCGTCGTTGCCCTGCGCGAGGATGTCGTTGCCGAGCGCGGGGCGGAACAACTGGTCGATCAGCTGCGCCATCGCCCGCCCGCCGGAGCCGTGCGTGAGGTCGATGCGGCCGTTCTTGATGTCGAGCGGGCGGACGTAGCCGGCTTTGACGCCGCTCGTCATGCCGGCACCGCAATCGGCTTGACCGACAGCCGCAGGCCGAGCGCGCCGAGGACCTTGACCACGGTGGTCAGCTCCGGATTACCGTCCGCCGACAGGGCGCGATACAGATGCTCGCGCGACACGCCGGCCGCGCGGGCGACCTGTGCCATGCCGCGCGCGCGGGCCACGTCGCCGAGCGCGGCGGCGAGCAGCGCGGGATCGTTCTCCGCCAACACCGCTTCCATGTAGCGCGCGATGTCGCGCTCGCTGCGCAGATAGTCGACCACGTCGAAGCGCGCCACCCCGAGCCGCTGCAAGGCCGCCTTGGTCGGTTTGGCCGTTGTCTTTTTAGTTCTCATGCAGGCTCTCCACCATGCGTTGCGCGCGCCGGATATCGGCGCGCTGACTGGCCTTGCTGCCGCCGGCCAGCAGCAACAGCACCCGGTCGCCGATCCGGGTGAAGTAAATGCGGTAACCCGGGCCGGCATCGATCCGCAGTTCGGACACGCCCCTCGCCGACCGACTTCACATCGCCCAGGTTCCCGAGCGAAACGCGCCGCAACCGGGCCTCGATCCGCGCCCGCGTAGCGCCGTCGCGCAGGCCGCCGAGCCAAGCGTCGAAGACCGCTGTGCGTAGCAGTTCAATCACAGGCGAAGTGTAGCGTATACGCTACGGCACTGAACTGCACCGCCCGCGATCAGGCTGCAGCCCGCAGCGGAATGTCCTTGAACCGCCCATAGGTGTAGTGCGCGGCGCAGGCGCCTTCGCTGCTGACCATGCACGAGCCCACCGGCGTCTCCGGCGTGCAGACGGTGCCGAAAATCTTGCAGTCGCGCGGGTGCTTCACACCGCGCAAGATGGCGCCGCACTCGCAGGCCTTGTTGTCGGCAACCGACTTTGTCGTCAACGCAAACTTCTTCTCGGCGTCGAACGCGGCATAGGCGGCGCGGATCTGCAAGGCGCTGTACGGCACCTCGCCCAAGCCGCGCCACTCGAAGCTCTTGCGCAGTTCGAACACTTCCGCCACGCGGCTCTGCGCCTTGAGGTTGCCCTCGCGCGTGACCGCGCGGGTGAATTCGTTCTCCACTTCGGCGCGGCCCTCGTTGACCTGGCGCACCAGCATCAGGATCGCCTGCATCACGTCCAGCGGCTCGAAGCCGGCGATCACCACGGGTTTGCGATATTCCTCGGCGAAGAACTCGTAGGGCTGGCTGCCGATCACCGTGCTCACGTGCGCCGGGCCGATAAAGCCATCCAGCGGCACCGTGCCCAGGCTGCGTACCTCGGGCGACTCCAGGATGTTGCCGATCGCGGCCGGTGTGAGCACGTGGTTGCAGACGACCGAGAAGTTCTTCAGTCCTTCCGCGGCCGCGCTCTGGATCGCGAGCGCCGTGGGCGGTGTCGTGGTCTCGAAGCCGATCGCGAAGAACACCACTTCGCGCTCCGGATGCTTGCGCGCGAGCTCGACCGCATCGGCTGCGGAGTAGACCATTCTTATGTCGCCGCCGCGCGCCTTGGCCTTGAGCAGCGACAGCCCGTTGGAGGCCGGCACGCGCAGCACGTCGCCATAGGTGGCGAGCATCACTTTGTGTTCGAGCGCGAGCGCAATCGCCAGATCGACGCGGCCGATCGGCAGCACGCACACCGGGCAGCCGGGGCCGTGAATCATCCGCACCTGCTCGGGCAGGAGGTCGGTCACGCCGTAGCGCGAGATCGCGTGCGTATGCCCGCCGCAGAACTCCATGAAGTTGTAGCGGCGACCCGGCTGCACCTCGGTCGCGATCTGCCGGCCGAGGCCGCGCGCGACCTCGCCGTCGCGGAATTCGTCCACGTACTTCATGCGACCAGCTCCGCCTGCCGGAACAGCGCCAGCGTCTTCTCCGCTTCCTCAGGATCGAGCTTGGACAGCGCGTAGCCGACATGCAGGATCACGTAGTCGCCGACCGCCACGTCGTCGACCAGCGCGAGCGAAATCTCCTTGCGTATACCGCCCAGGTCGACCACGGCGGTGTCGGCGGCTTTCAGTTCCGTCACGCGGACGGGCAATGCGAGGCACATCGTCAGTCTCCTTGTTGCAGGCGGCAGATGGCGATCCAGGCCTGGCCCAGACTGATGCCACCATCGTTGGGCGGTGCCTGCCGCGCTTGCAGCACCGTGTAGCCGCGCGCGGCGAGCAGGCGCGACAGTTGCACCGACAACAGTCGGTTGAGAAAGCAGCCGCCGCCGAGCGCGACGGTTGTCAGATCGGCCGTGCGCGCGGCGGCGGCCAGCCATTCGGCCAGCGCCGAGGCGAGCGTGGCATGGAAGAGCGCCGCGCCGAAGGTGGCATCGGTCTCATCGGCCAGGCGCGCGGCGAGCGGCAGCAGGTCGAGCTGGCCGTGGTCGATCTTGAAGAGCGAGTTGTCGGGCGCGACCGGGCTATGGCGCGCGGCCAGCCCTTCGAGCAGCATCGCGGCCTGACCTTCGTAGGCCATCACGCTACGAATGCCGAGCAGTCCGGCGGCAGCGTCGAACCAGCGGCCCGCACTGCTGGTGGGCGGACAGCGCAAGTCTTGCGCGAGCATCTGCGCGACCGCGGCCGCGGCGGATTGGGCGGCAAAGCGCTTCTCGATTTCATTGCCGCGACCCAAGAGATGCAGCACCGCGGCGGCCATCCGCCACGGCTCGCGCGCGGCGCGGTCGCCGCCTGCCAGCGGCAAAGGGCGCAGGTGGCCGAGCCGCTCGAAGCGCGCGCCGTGTACGCGCAGCAGTTCGCCGCCCCAGGCGCCGCCGTCGTCGCCATGGCCCACGCCATCGAGCGCGATGCCCAGGATCGGCGCATCGACGCCATGCTCGGCCGCCACCGCGGCGACGTGCGCGTGGTGGTGCTGCACGCCGATGGCCGGCACGTCCCACTCCGCCGCCAGTTGCAGCGCGAGCCGGGAGCCGAAGTTGTCCGGATGCAGGTCGTGCGCGACCGCCTGCGGGCGAATCTCCAGCACGCTTCGCAGATGCGCGACGGCCTCTTGCAGCGCGGCGCAACTGGCGGCGTTGTCCAGATCACCGATGTGCTGCGACAGATACGCCTCCGCGCCGCGCGTGAGGCAGGCGGTGTTCTTCAGGTAGCTGCCGGTGGCGAGCACCGGCGGGCCGGAATGCGGCAGGCGGATCGGCGCGGGCGTGTAGCCGCGGGCGCGGCGAACAAAAGAAAAGTTGTCGGTTGTCGGTTGCCGGTCGACCGTTGTTCGCACGACGCTGTCGTCGCAGCGGACGACGATGCCGCGGTCGTGGACGACGAAGGCGTCGGCGATGCCGCCGAGCCTTGCCACCGCCTCTGCGTTGTCGATCACCAGCGGCTCGCCGCCGGGGTTGGCACTGGTCATCACCAGTGCCAGCGGCTGCGGCTGCTCGGTCCACTCGACGCCCGTGGGACGGCCGGCGTCCTCGTGAAACAGCAGCCAGTGCAGCGGCGTGTAGGGCAGCATCAGGCCGAGTTCGGCGAGACCCGGCGCGATGCCCGGCAACATGTCGTCGGCGCCGGCGCGCTTGGGGCAAAGCACGATCGGCCGCTCGCGCGCTTGCAGCAGCGCACGGGCGTGTTCGCCGACGCCGGCAAAGGCTGCCACCGACACAACGTTCGCGCACATCAGCGCAAAGGGCTTCTCGTCGCGGGCCTTGCGCTCGCGCAGCCGCGCGACCGCCCGCGCATTGCGCGCATCGCAGGCCAGATGGAAGCCGCCCAGCCCCTTGAGCGCGACGATGCTTCCCCCGGCGATCAACCGCAACGCCTCGGCCACCACGTCGGCGGCGGCCAGCGGCGTGCCGCGCGAATCCCACAACGCCAGCCGCGGCCCGCAGACCGGGCAGGCGGTCGGCTGTGCGTGAAAGCGGCGGTCGCGGGGATCGTGATACTCGGCCTCGCAGGCCGGGCACATCGCAAACGCGCCCATGCTGGTGTTGGGCCGGTCGTAGGGCAGATGCGCGGTGATCGTGAAGCGCGGGCCGCAGTGGGTGCAGTTCAGGAACGGATAGCGCCAGCGCCGGTCGGCGGGGTCGAAGAGTTCCGCCAGACAGTCCACGCACACCGCGGCATCCGGCGTCACGCCGGTAGTCACGTTGCCGCCGCGGCTGGCGTCGATGTGAAAACCCGCCACCAACGGCGTGCCTTCTTCGTCGTTGATCTCGACCGCGTCGATCCGCGCCAGCGGCGGCGCCTCGCGCTGCACGCGCTCGACAAAGCGGCTCAAGGCCAGCGGCGCGCCGGCCACCAGAATCTCCACGCCCTCACCGTCGTTGCGCACCCAGCCGTCGAGCGCCAGTTCATGCGCGAGCCGGTACACGTGCGGCCGAAAACCCACACCCTGCACCGCTCCGCGGACGCGGATGCGTTGTTGGGCGGGGACGAGGTTCTCGGCTTCCATCGCGGGGGAAAGTGGTGACAAGACCCCTACCGTTCGACACACGCGGTACAAGTCACCGCTTGGCGCGCGCCGGAGCACATCCACTTGGTGAACGTGTGAGCGCTCTCGTCAGGCAAGTAGTGCATTGCGAACCTTCGGACTGACCAGAATTCTGCTGCCTACAGGAACTCTCTCCTTTGTCAGCGCTGGCAGAGTAATCACAATCCGCCAACGCCGGTCGAGGGGAGCAACTGAGTCACCGACGTTGAAGTGGGTGAGCAGCAACTCAGCCTGCGCCTCGAACTGATGCGCCTCTGGCGTGATGACAAGCACCTGCTCAAGGCGACTTCTCCACTTCTCCCTTGGCACGGAGAAGTCAGGCGCCAGTACGAGGCCAACGCCGTTGAGCAGGAAACACTCCTCAACAGTCAGCAGTTCAACGCGCTCCATGATCTACCGAACTGACTATTGAGCGGTCAGGCGGCCGATGGTGACTTCGAGCTCGGCGACGCGGCGCTTGAGTTGCTCGACGTTTTCTTCCCGGGCGCGGCGGGCGGTGGCGGCGTGGGCACGCAGCCAGGCGAGCCAGGCGTCCATGCCCTCGCCTTTCGTGGCGGAGACTTGCAGCACTTCGATCTGCGGGTTGACGCGGCGGGCGTAGTCGACCGCCTGGGCCACGTCGAAGTCGAGGTGCGGCAATAGATCGACCTTGTTCAGCAGCATCAGGCTCGCGGCGGCGAACATGTCGGGGTACTTCAGCGGCTTGTCCTCGCCTTCGGTCACCGACAGCACGACCACCTTGGCGGCTTCGCCCAGGTCGAACGCGGCGGGGCAGACGAGGTTGCCGACGTTCTCGATAAAGAGCAGCGAGTCGTCGGCGAGTTGCAGATGCGCCAGCGCATGCTCGACCATGCTCGCGTCCAGATGGCAGCCCTTGCCGGTGTTGACCTGGATCGCTTTGCTGCCTGTGGCGCGGATGCGGTCGGCGTCGTGGCTCGTCTGCTGGTCGCCTTCGATCACCGCGACCGGCAATTCGCCGGCCAGGCGCTTGATGGTCTCCACCAGCAGCGTGGTCTTGCCCGAACCGGGGCTGGAGACGAAATTGAGCGCCAGCACGCCATGCTCGGCGAGGAACCGCTGGTTGCCGCGCGCGTAAGCGTCGTTCTTGTCGAGGATGCCGCGCTCGATGCTCACCATCTGCGACTGCGACAACCCCGGTGCATGCGCATGCGCCGGCCCCTGGCCGTAGTGCAGCGCGTCGTGGCTGTGCGCATGCCCGCCGTCGTGCCGATGGCCGTGGCTGTGGCGCGAACCGTCCGCATGCACATGCTCGTGCTCATGCGCGTCGTCGTGCGGATGATCGTGCTCGTGGTCGTGGCCGTGCTCGTGCGCATGCGAGTGCACGCTGCCGTCGGCGTGCCGGTGCTCGTGCACGTGGCCCTCGATCTTCGTTTCGCCGCTGCCGCAGCCGCAGGTGGTACACATGGTCGACTCCTTCAAACGACTTCCAGTTCTTTCACCCGCATCTCGGTGCCGGCCGTCACCTGCAACTGGTAACTGCCGCAGCGCGGACAACCCTCGCCGCGCTCGGCCACCGCCACGGTCTCGCAGCACTGCATGCACCAGGCCGCGCCCGGCACATCGACGATCTCCAGCGCCGCCCCGTCGGCGAGCGAGCCGCGCACGACCACGTCGAAAGAAAAACGCAGCGCCTCGCGCTCAACCGCCGCCAACTGGCCGATCTCCAGCCACACGGTGCGCACGCGGGCGAAGCCCTGCGCGCGCGCCGCGTCCTGAATCACCGTCAGCACGCCTTCGGCCAAGCTCATCTCATGCATCGACGATGTCCAGCACGTAGCCGACGCAGGGATCGAGCGCTTGCACCAGCCAGTCGGCGCGCCGACGCAACTCGGACTCATCCGCTATATGGGCGCCAAGCAGGCCCGCAACAAGCGCACCGCGCGGATGGAAATTCCACTCCGTCGGCGCGACGATCCGGTAGCTCTTGACGCGCAGCCCATCGAGTTCGACCGCATGCAGCAGCAGGCCACGCGCGGTTTCGACCCAGCCCAAGCCACGGTTGGGGCCTAGCGTGCGGAAGCCGACGAGCGGCGCCGCCGGCGGGTGGCCGGCGACGATCTGCGTCAGTTCGGTCACGCGCGCCACCAGCCGCGCCAGCGTTGACGTGCCGTAGCCGCGCAGCAACCCTTGGACCAGCGCTTGCTGACGCAGCCGCGCCAGCGCACCGGTTTCGGCCGGCTTGCCGTCGATGTGCGGGGCGTGGTCGTACTCGGGGTCGTGCGTCAGGCCATCGACGATCGCCGCGGCGGTGGCCGGTTGCATGAACGGCGGCAGCAAGGCCACGTTGCCCGCGCCGTGGCGCGGGCCGTCGCGCTGCACTTGCGCGAGGTACGCCGCAGCCGCGGTGTGTGCGCGCGCGATCCAGATCTCGAAGCCGGCGACGTGGCTGTCCAGCCATTGCTCCAACGATTCGCCGAGCACTTCGCTTTCGACGACGGCGCGCAGCTCGGTCGCATCCGCTGCGGCCAGCGCGGCACGCGCGGCGGCGAGCGCGGCGGTCGCCGGCTCGCGCCCGGTGGCGCGCGGCCAGTCGAGCAGCGCGCGCCACAGATATTCCTGCGCGATCTCGGCCTGCACCGCGCGGCTGCGCGCGGCCAGCGCCGCGGCATCCGGCTCGGCGCCCTGGGCCGCCTGCACCGCCAGTTGCGCCGCGGTGGCCTGTGCGCGCCCGCAGATCGAAAACAGGCTTGGAACCAGCGCCAGCGCTTCTTCCACCGGCTTGCCCGCGAGCAGTCTGTCCGCCACGCGCGGGCGGGTGGATGCGATCGCCACCTCCGCGACCACGTTGCCGCGCAGGGCGATGCGGATCGCCAGCTCGCCCTCGACGTTCATCGCGGCTCCGAACCGAAGCGTCCGCGCAGGAAGTTGCGCTTGGCTGGCGACTGAGGCGCCTCGTCCTCCGGCACCGGCGGCTCGGCGGCATCTTCGGTCTCGGCCGGGGGTGCACGTCCGGCCGTCGCCGGGTCGAACAACGCATCGAGCGCGGCCAGTGCGGTGGCACGCGCCACGTCCTGCTCGCGGAACTCGAACACCGGTGAGAACAGCGAGCACATCTGAAAGTCGCCGAAGCCCGCCTCGACCGTGCCGATGAACTCGAAGTGCCCGGCCGGGAACCCGTAGCCCTTGACCTCGCCCGTGCGCGCCGGCCGCCAGGCCTGCGGCTCGTCGGCCATCAACACGAGGTTCATGCACCAGGGTGTCACCAGCACGCCGATCCAGCGCCCCTGCCAGCGACGAAAGCCGACGCACTCCACGCGCAGCAGCGGGTTGACGATCGGCACGTCGTGCATCCGCGTGGCGTGGATGTGGGCGAATAGTTGTTCAAGCCGGGCCGGCGGTTCGCCGGCGAATGCCAGCGCAGCGGCGTCGTTACGTTGCCCCTGCGGCGCGGTAGCCACGCCCCCACCCCAACCCTCCCCCGCTTCGCAGGGCAGGGAGTTACCCCCTCCCCCGCCTGCGGGGGAGGGTTGGGGTGGGGGCGCCGCGCGCACCGCCTCGTCGGCAAGCAACGAGCCGGCCGCTTCGCCTGCTCCGGGCATCACCGTTCAATCCTCCAACACCATGAACTGCTTGCGGTCGCCGGCGCAGTTGGGGCAGGCCCAGTAGTCGGGCAGTTGCGCAAACGGGGTGCCGGGCGGCACCTGATAGGCGGGGTCGCCTTCGGCCGGGTCGTACACGTACCAGCAGATCTTGCATTCCAGCCGCGTCGCCGGGCCGATGCGGCTCGCATCGCCCATGTAGCTGCCTTCAAAGCCGCTCATTTTCGAATCTCATCGAAAACAGTGGCGGGAAAATCGTCGCGAGCGGCCCGAGAGCCTGCCCCGAACCCGATCCGGGGTCGCGCCGAGAAGCGCAGGCGTACGGACTTGTTCGTTGAGCATCGCAGACGCGAGATCGGGCCGCGCAGTAGATTTGCCCACCACCGTTCAGGCATTGGCCGGGTCGGCCATCCAGTCGAGCAGCTCCAGCAGCCGCTCGCGGCTGTCGGCCAGGTCGGTCGCCGCGGCCTGCGCGACCTCGGGCAGGTCCACCACCTCGATCGTGTTCAGGATCAGCGTCTGCATGCTGTTGAAGTACTGCACGCGCCAGACATGGCGCACGCCGGTCGAGGTGATGCGGCAGTTACCGAAGCCCTGCGAGATCATCGCCACCGGCCCGACCGGCAGCACGCTCGTGAGCAGCGCGTGATCCTCGGGCGACACCGGCAGTAGCGTCAGGTTGATCACGTGCGCGGGCGCGCCGGGCTTCCAGGCACGGATCGCCTCGCGGATTTCGGCCAGCAGCGCCGGCGCGTTCATCGTGCCCTCGGGCACGGCGATCTCGCGCGGCAGCCCGGCCGCCGCGGCGCCCTGCGCCGCCTCCAGCACGATGGGCGGCGCCGGCGCGGCGAGCAGCCAGTCGTGCTGAAGGTTGCCGGCGGCGTCGTAGTGGCGCTCGCGCCAGAGGCCGGCAAACACCGTCTCCTGCGCGCGCACCTCGCGCGTGCCGTTGAAGTGCGCGGTGACGCGGATGCGCACCTCGCCTTCGCCCAGCACCTGGTTGAGGATGTCCAGGACGACCGCGTCGGCGCCGGCGAGTTCGATGCGCGGCAGACCGCCGCCGGCCATGCCGTCGACGAAGCGCGTCAGCAGCGCGCGCGCGCCGGCCATCGCCCCGGCGTCCACGCCCTCGGGCACGTGCGGCATCGAGAAGGTCGGTACCTCGCGGTCGTAGCCGATGACGGCCACGTCCTCCTCGGGTTGCGAGCCGGGGCCGATCGAGCGGACGGAAATCGGAAAGTCTTTCATGGTGTACTCGAAGGAAAGCGAGGTTTAGTGACAGTGCGAACCGGTGTCGTTGCCGGAAGCGACGGCGATGCCGATCGACGGTGGCCGTGTCGGCTCGGCTTCGAGCAGGAGGGCGACTTCGCTCAGGTATTCGTCCCAGTTGCGCAGGCCGTCGATGGCGCCGACGTACTTGCCGTCGCGCAGGAGCACCAGCGCCGGCCAGCGGCGGAAGCCGTACTGCACCGACAGCGCCCGCGCCGGCACCGGCAGCAGCACGCCGACGCGAAAGCGGCCGGGGAAGGCCCCGGCGATCTCCGGCACGATCACCGCGAGGTCGGGCGTCTCGCGGTAGCGCACCGGGTCTTCGGTGAAGACCAGCAGCGCATGGCCGGGCGCCTGCGTCCACTCGGCGAAGTTGTCGGCGTCGAGCGCCGGCGCGGCGAGCAACTGCATCATGCGCGCGACCAGCGGGTGGATGGCGGCGGGGGGCGGCGCCGCCGGGGCAGAGACAGTGTCGAGTTCAAGAGGCATGGTCGGCTCCGTCGGTCAGTGCACTCGCAGGTGCTCGGGCAACTGCGGCTCACGGTCTACAAGATCGGCAAACAGGTGATCGACCGCGGCGGTCGGGTCGGCGAGCGTGGCTTCCAGCGCCTGCAGCGCGGCGAGGATCTTCTGCGCTTCGTCCTCGTCCAGCACGCGGCGCGCGGCACCAAGAAACTCCAGCACCCAGGTGCCGGGCGGCTGTGGGCCGGTGAGCAGCATCTCCAAACGCTTGCGCTCGCCGCGCGACTCGCACAGGGCGGTCAAGCCGAGCTCGTCCGGCTCGATCACCTGCATCGGTACACCGATACACATCAGCGCTGCTCCTCGCCCGCCATGGCCGTCATCCGGATGCCGAGGAAGCGCGCGTCGCCGCGGCGGCAGGCTTCCTCCTCCGACGGCCGGCCGCCCTCGTAACGCACCAGCGACAGCGAAGCGTCGTTCAGCCGCTCGGCGGCGGGCGCGGTGCGCCGGCGCGGCGCGTAACCCCAGGAGGCGAGTTCGGCCACCGCCCGTTCGAGCGCCTCGGCCAGCCGTCCCCGCACCGGCGGCGTCAGGCTGCCGCCGAAGTCCATCATCGACTCCGGCTGCACGCCGATCAGCGTCAGCCGCGGGGGAAAGCGCTCGTGCAGATCGGCAATCGCCAGCAGGTCCTGAAAACTCTGCTGATGCAGGCTCATCTTGGTGCCGGCCCAGTTGGGCACGTCGCGGTCGCGCAGCACCAGCAGTTCGCCGGGCGCCAGGCCAAAGTCCACCGCATCGAGCACCAGCACGCAGCGCGAGGTCTCGATCCGGTTGAGCAGCAACATCCCCTGGGTGCCGCCATCGACGAGTTCGACCCCGGCCGGCATCTCCCAGGCGTCGTGCAGCGCCTCGACCGCGCGCACGCCAAAGCCTTCGTCGGCCCACAGCACGTTGCCGATGCCAAGTACCGAAACCTCGGTTTCAAAGTCCGCCACGCCGCCTCCCGTGAATCCGGCACGGTGTTACGGCCCCCGTAACACCGCGAGGAGGCGAAATTTAGGGCAGCCGGCTGGCGCAGCGTTGACCGGCGTCAAGCATCCCGCAACGTGCTGCCGACGCATGGCCAGGTCACCGATTTGCGTAGCGGCGGTAGAGCCGCGGCGCAAGGCGCCGATCGAGCGAACCGCTTTGGCGGCGATTGACCGCCGCCGCCCACGGCTGTCACGATGCGCTTTCGCATTGCGCCGAATGTCGATGAGACCAAGCCGCCGCACCTTTCTTCTGTTGCTCGCTGCCCTCGGGCTGGCGGGCTGCGCCGCGTCGACCTCGATCGTCAACCAGTGGCAGTCGCCCGATCCCGGCCCGGCGTTGACGCGCATCCTCGTCGTCGGCATGCTGCGCGACGCCAGTATCCGCCGCACCTTCGAAGAGGAAATGGTCGCCGCGCTGCGCGCCCACGGTGTGGATGCGCAGCCCGGCTATCGCTTCCTGCCCGACGACGGCGACGTGCCGCGCGCGCAGCTCGAGCAGGCCGTACGTGCAGCCGGCGCCACCGGGGTGCTGTCGGCGCGGGTGTTGCAGGTGACCCAACAAACCAGCGTGGTGCCCACGGCGCCCGCCTACTGGGGCCCGCCCTGGGGCTTTTACGGCTGGTACGGCGCTGCCTGGGGCCCGGTGTACGCCTACCCGGTAGGCGCCTTTCCGGCGCAAGTGGTGACCACGCAAACCGTGTACGGCGAGGTACGGCTGTTCAGTGCGCTCGAAGACAGACTGGTGTGGGCGGCGACCACTGCGACGTTCGCGCCCAACAACCCGCGCAAGGACTCGGCCCAGTTTGCACAACTGATCGTCGAGCAACTGGCGCGCCGCGGCCTGCTCTGACGGCGGCGAGAGCGACGGCGTGGCGTGGTCGCGCCGGCAGGAAGAGGCAGGGCGACGACCAGCCCGTCAGGCCGCGGCCAGCCGGCGTGCAGCCAGATGCAGATCCCAGTCGGTCTGCAACTGCATCCAGAACCCGGCGTCGTTGCGGAAGTACAGCGCCAGCCGCACCGCGGTGTCGGCGGTGATGCCGCGGTGGCCGCGGATCAGTTCGTTCACGCGCCGGCGCGAGATGCCGAGCGCGGCCGCCAGCGCCTGTTGCGTGATGGCCAGCGGCTTCAGATAGCGGCTTTCGAGAAAGTGGCCGGGGTGCACGGGGGTGCGCCGCGCCGTCAGGCGCAGCGCCCCGCGCGCTGGCGCGGCGGCAGATGATGCGCGTCGGCGCGTCCCCACCGCCCCCCCGAACGCCATAACCGGCGCAACGCCTGCGAGGTTCACGGCTTGCGCACCCGCCAGCCGTTGACCATCGTCGAGACGACGGTCTCTTTCGAGAACACGTCTTCCCGGATCGCCATGTACATGTGGATCAGCGCGAACACGATCAGATACCACATGCCGACGCGATGCCAGGTGTGCAGGTTCTGCGGGTTGCCGAAGATCGGCTCCAGCCAGGACGTGAACAGCGTGTACTGCCAGGTGCCCATGCCGGTGCCCTCGCCGTACAGCGCAAAGCCCGTCAGGATCATGAAGATCGAGCCCAGCACGTACATGAAGAACATCGCGAACGCGGCCATCGGGTTGTGGCCCTCATAGCCGCGGCTCTCACGGAACACGAACAGGTAGTACAGCGCCTGGTGGATGAAGCCGCCCCAGAACTTGGGCGACAGCATCGAGAACGGCACGACGAAGATCTCGCGCGCGTACTTGTTGCCGACGATCGCCCAATACACCCGCAGCACGAAGAAGATGGCGAACACGTAGCCGGCGGCAAAGTGCAGGAAGCGCACGTAGCCGAACCAGTACTGGTCCACCGCCTCGCCGATCACGGAGAAGAGCGGGTTGCCGATCAGGTAGCCGGTGCCGATCAGCACGAACATCGCCACCATCATCGTCCAGTGCCACAGGCGCACCGGCGCTTCCCACACGTAGATCGCGTGGGCCTGGCCTTGCGGAACCGCTGCCATTGCGTGTCTCCTTTCGCACCTAGCGCACGGCGACGCGCGCGACTTCCTCGCCCTCGGGCGAGATCACGTGCGTGGCGCAGGCCAGGCAGGGGTCGAAACTGTGCAGAGTGCGCAGGATTTCCAGAGGCTGGTCGGCCACCGCCACCTTGGTGTTCAGCAGGCTGGCCTCAAAGGCGCCGATCTGGTTCTTGGGATCGCGCGGGCTGCCGTTCCACGTGGTCGGCACGATGCACTGGTACAGGTCGATCCGGGTGTTGCGGATCGTGGTCCAGTGGCCGAGCGCGCCGCGCGGCGCCTCGCAGGCGCCCACCCCTTTGGCCTCGGCGGGCCAGGTCGCCGGGTTCCAATTGGCGATGTTGGCGGTCGCCGTGTTGCCGGCCTTGAGATTGGCCATCAGCTTGTCGAAGAAGTACTTCATCTTGTGCGCTGCCCACGACGCCTCCAGCCCGCGCGCGGCGGTGCGGCCGAGCGTGGAGAACAGGGCGGTGAGCGGCAAGCCGAGATCCTTCAGTACCTTGTCCACCGGCTCCTTGAACTCCGGAATGCCCATCGCGTAGTAGACGACGTAACGCGCCAGCGGCCCGACTTCCATCGGCTGACCCTTGAAGCGCGGCGCCTTGATCCACGAATACTTGGCGGACTCGTCCAGCACCTCGATGTTGGTCTTGGTCCCCTTGAAGTTGGGACCGAGCACGAAGTTCGGGTCGGTCACGCCGTCCCAGGGGTGCAGGCCCTTGCTCTCGTCGGGGTACTTGTACCAACTGTGGGTCACGAACTCCTGGATCTCGCCCGGATCGCGCAAGTCGATCGGCAGGATCTCCTTCAGATTGCCGTTCAGGATCGCCCCGCGCGGCATCAGCAGGCTCTTGTTGGAGTCGTCGTTGGCGATGTCCGGGAACTCGCCGTAGGTCATCACGTTCTGGCTGGAAATGCCGCCGCCCCAGAGCTGATCCTTGTAGAACGACGCAATCGCCAGCAGGTCGGGGATGTAGACCTGATCGATGAAGGCGATGGTGTCGTCGATGATCTTGGCGACCCGGTTCAGCGACTCCATGTTGATCGCGCCGACCGCGCCGACCTCGTTGACGTTGAGCGAGCAGGGCACGCCGCCCACCAGCCAGTTCGGGTGCGGGTTCTTGCCGCCGAACACGGTGTGGATCTTGGCGATCTCGCGCTGGAAGTCGAGCGCCTCCAGGTAGTGCGCCACCGCCATCAGGTTGGCCTCGGGCGGCAGCTTGAACGCCGGGTTGCCCCAGTAGCCGTTCTTGAACGGTCCCAGTTGGCCGCCGGAGGCAAACTTGGTCAGCCGCGCCAGCAGATCGCGGTAGTAGCCCGGCGAGCTGTTGGGCCAGGGCGAGATGGACTGCGCGAGCTCGGAGGTCTTCTTCGGGTCGGCCTTCAGCGCACTGATCACGTCCACCCAGTCGAGCGCGTGCAACTGATAGAAGTGCACCAGGTGGTCGTGCGCGTACAGCGTCAACTCCATCAGGTTGCGGATGATGTTGGCGTTATCCGGAATCTTGATCTTCAGCGCGTCTTCGACCGCGCGCACCGAAGCGAGCGCGTGGGTGCCGGTGCACACACCGCAGATGCGCTCGACGAACGCCCAGGCGTCGCGCGGATCGCGACCCTTGAGGATCACCTCCAGGCCGCGCCACATGGTGCCGGTGGACACCGCGTTGCGGATGACGTTGTCGCCGTCGAGGTTGACCTCGACGCGCAGATGGCCCTCGATGCGGGTAACCGGATCGACGACGACCCGCTTGCCACTGTTGTCGAGCTTGAAGCCTTGGGTCTCAATGACAGACATTTTGCGATCTCCCGCTTACTTGTTGGCCGCTTCGGTGGTCTTGGATTTGCCGGCGGCACGCTGAATGGCACCCAGCGCCGCATGCGCGACGATGCCCGCGCCCACCACCCCGGCCACCACCGCGCCGACCTGGTCGGCGTTGGCTTCGATGCCGAAGGCGTGGATATTGGTGAGCCGGTCGTAGAACGAGCCCTGATCCCAGAACGCGTCTTCCGAGCAGCCGATGCAGCCGTGCCCGGACTGGATCGGGAACGACACCGCGTCGTTCCAGCGCGTGGTCGAGCAGGCGTTGTAGGTGGTCGGCCCCTTGCAGCCCAGCTTGTACAGGCAGTGGCCCTGCTTGGCGGCAGCGTCGTCCCAGTTCTCGACGAACTGGCCGGCGTCGAAGTTGCCGCGCCGGTAGCACTTGTCGTGCACGCGCAGGCTGTAGAAGGCGAGTGGCCGGCCCTGCGAGTCCACCGCGGGCAGGCGGTCGAAAGCGACCATGAAGGTGATGACCGCGGTCATCACTTCGGCGATCGGCGGGCAGCCGGGCACCTTGATGATCGGCTTGTCGGTGATGACCTTGTTGATCGGCACCGCGGTGGTCGGATTCGGCTTGGCCGCCTGCACGCAACCCCACGAGGCGCAAGAACCCCAGGCGATCACCGCCTTGGCGTCTTTGGCGACGTGCTTGAGCTTCTCGACGAAGGGTCGGCCGCCCGGCATGCAGTACATGCCGTCGTTACCCAGCGGCGGGTTGCCTTCCACCGCCAGGATGTACTGGCCCTTGTACTTGGTAATGGTGTCTTCCAGCGCGGCTTCGGCCTGGTGGCCGGCAGCGGCCATGATGGTGTCGTCGTAATCGAGCGAAATCGCCGAGAGGATCACGTCCTTGGCCAGCGGGTGGGCCGAGCGGATGAACGATTCCGTGCAGCAGGTGCACTCAAGCCCGTGCAGCCAGATCACCGGCACGCGCGGCTTGGTTTCCAGCGCCTGCTGGATCTTTTGCGCATGCGCCGGCGTCAAACCGAGCGACGCCGCGGTGAGGCTGCAGTACTTGAGGAAGCTGCGCCGCGTGACGCCTTGCCGGCGGATCACGTCATAGAAGGTTTCGATCATGGACTTCCTCCTGGTTGGATTTCGACGCCCGGTGGCGCGTCTCCCGTTGGCGTGCACCGTCGTTGGCGCGCAGCGTGCACCCGTGCGGGGCACGCGCATTGACCGCGGTCAAGAAAAGAAGTCGGGCCGAAGTGGTGTAACGATCACCGTTACACGATCGGTGGCGCTCCTGCGCGATGTTTTCAGCGCGCCGCCCAGCGGGCGATCTCGGCGACAAGGCGCGTGAGATTGGCTTGCAACCCAGCGAACCCCGCGTGCCTGGTGCGCGTGGCTTCATCCATGTACAGGCGCTTGTTGATCTCGACTTGCAGGCTGTGGCGGCCGCGCGCGGGATCGGCGTAGGCGCGCACCAGTTCAACACCCTTGTAAGGCTCGTTGATCTTGACCGCGTAGCCCATCGCGGTCAGTGCTTCGCACACGACCTGCGTGAACGCCGCCGCGCAGGTGGTGCCGTCGCGATCGCCGAGCACGAAGTCGGCGCGCACGGTACCGGCGCCGTCGTCGCTCTGCGCGTTGGCCACCGCCGACATCGAATGGCAGTTCAGGTGATGGACGCGGCCGAAGCGCGCATGGCCGTCGTCGAGCAGTTGGCGCAAGGCGCGGTGGTACGGCGCGTGGCAGCGCTCGATGCGCGACCGCACTTCGGCCACCGTCAGCTTGCGCGCGTAGATCGGCCGGCCGTCGCCGAGCGTGCGCCAGATCAACGCCTGCCCGAGACGCGCCTTGCCGCTGGGGCGATACTCGTCGGGCCAGTGGCCGCCGTCGAGGAGATCGAGATCGATGTCGCCGCGATGGCGGTTGGGGTCGAGGTAGGTGCGCGGAAACTGCGCCGCCAGCAGCGGCACGCCGAGTCCGGTAGCCGGCAGGTACAACTCGTCGACGAAACAGTCCTCGCCGTCGCGCAGGTCGAACTCGCTCACCACCGCGTCGAAGTCGGGCGGAAAGTCGGTGCCGGAGTGCGGCGAGTCGAGCACGAGCGGCACACCCGCCGTGGCAGGGCCGTGGATACGGATCGTCATTCGACGGCGGCGGTCAGGAGTTGAGAAAACAGGCCGACCAGCGCCCCGGTGCGATCTCGGCCAGCGGCGGCGCTTGCTGCGCGCAGCGCGGCTGCGCATGCGGGCAGCGCGGGTGGAAGTGGCAGCCGCTCGGCGGATCGAGCGGCGAAGGGATCTCGCCCGCAATCGGCACGAAAGCGCGGCGCCGGCGATCCAGGCGCGGCACTTCTTCGAGCAGTGCCTGCGTGTACGGGTGGTTGGGCGCGGCGAACAGTTGCGCCGTCGGCGCGGCCTCGACCACACGGCCCAGGTACATCACGACGACGCGGTCGGCCAGATGGCGCACCACGCCCAGATCGTGGCTGATGAAGAGGTAGGTCAGCCCCAGTTGTTCGCGCAGATCCATGAACAGGTTCAGCACCTGCGCCTGGATCGACACATCGAGGGCGGCCACCGCCTCGTCGCAGACCAGCATCTCCGGCTTGACCGCCAGCGCGCGGGCGATGCCCAGGCGCGCCCGCTGCCCGCCGGAAAACTGGTGCGGATAGCGGCGCCGATAGCTCGCGTCCAGCCCCACCCGTTGCAGCAGTTGCGCGACGTAGTCGTCCATCTCGGCGCGGCCGACCAGCCCGTGCACACGCGGCGCCTCGCCGACGATCTGCGCCACCCGCAGCCGCGGATTGAGCGACGAGAACGGGTCCTGAAAGATCATCTGGATCGCCGGCCGCCGGCCGGCCTGCTGAACCAGCGGCTGACCGCGGTAGCGCACTTCGCCCTCGCTGGGCGCGTGCAGCCCGCAGGCCAGGCGGCCCAGCGTGGACTTGCCGCAGCCGGACTCGCCGACGAGACCCACCACCTCGCCCTGGTGCACGACCAGATCGACGCGATCGACCGCATGCACGGTGTGCTCGGCAACCTTCGCCCCCAGCAGGCGCGCCAACCGTTCGACCGCGTCGAGCCGCTTTGTAAAGCGCTTGGACACGGCGCGCAGTTCGAGCAGCGCCTCGCTCATCCTGCCCCCTGTGCGGGCGCGAGCGGGCGCCAGCAGCGCACCGCGCGCGCATCGCGTCGGCGCAACTCGGGCATGGCCGCGCACTCGTCGCCGGCGTGCGCGCAGCGCGCACGGAACGCACAGCCCGCCTCGCGCCGTGCCAGCGACGGTGTCATGCCGGGGATCTGCCGCAGGCGCCGTCCCACCGGGTTGTTGGCGGGCACCGAATCGAGCAGGCCGCGCGTGTACGGATGCAGCGGTGCGTCGAGCACGTCGGCCACCGCGCCTTCTTCGACGATGTGGCCGGCGTACATCACCGCCACCCGGTCGGCCAGGCCCGCCACCACGGCCAGATCGTGGGTGATCCACAGCAGCGCCGTGCCGGTGTCGCGCACGAGCTTTTGCATCTCGTACAGGATCTGGCCCTGCACCGTCACGTCCAGCGCCGTGGTCGGCTCGTCGGCGACGATCAGCGCCGGCTCGTGCAGCAGGGCAATGGCGATCGCCACCCGCTGGCGCATGCCGCCGGAGAACTGGTGCGGGTACTGCGCCAGGCGTTCGGCCGGCGCGGCGATGCCCACGCGCGCCAGTGCGCGCAGCGCCCGCTCGCGCGCCGCGGCGCGCGACGCCCGCTCGTGCGCCAGCACCGTCTCGACCATTTGCGTCTCGATCGACAGCACCGGGTTGAGCGTCATCATCGGGTCCTGGAAGATCATCGCGATGCGCCGGCCGCGCAACGCGCGCAGCGCCTCCTCGGGCGCGCCGATCAGTTCCTGCCCGGCGAAGCGCACGCTACCGGCGGCGATCCGCCCCGGCGGGTCGATCAGCCCGAGGATCGAGAAGCCGGTCACGCTCTTGCCCGAGCCGGACTCGCCCACCAAGCCCAGCACCTCGCCCGCGTGCAGGTCGAAGGACACGCCATCGACCGCGCGCAAGCGCCCCTCGCGCGTGGCGAACTCGGTGGCGAGGTCGCGCACTTGCAGCAGCGCGCTCACTTGGCCAACCGCGGATTGAGTACGTCGCGCAACTGGTCGCCCACCAGATTGATCGACAGGATCGTCGCCAGCAGGGCGACGCCGGGGTAGACGCTGATCCAGTACTTGCCCGACAGCAGGTACTCGTAGCCGTTGGCGATCAGCAGGCCGAGCGAGGGCTCGGTCGTCGGCAGGCCCAGGCCGAGGAAGGACAGCGTGGCCTCCAGCGCGATGGCATGCGCCACCTGCACGGTGCCGACGACGATCAGCGGCGGCGCCGCATTGGGCAGCAGGTGGCGCAGCACGATGCGCAGCCGCGACAGGCCGAGCCCGCGCGCCGCTTCGATGTACTCCTTGCCGCGCTCGACCAGCGCCGCCGAGCGCGCGGTCCGCGCGTAATAGGCCCACTGCACGGCCACCAGGGCAATGACGATCTTGTCCACGCCGCGGCCGAGCACTGCCAGCAGGATCAGCGCCACGAGAATCGCCGGGAAGCCCAGCTGGATGTCGACGATGCGCATCAGCACCTGGTCGAAGCGTCCGCCCAGATAGGCCGCCGCAACGCCGAGCAGCGCCCCCAGCGACAGCGCGATCGCGCCGCTGGCCGCACCGACGTACAGCGACACGCGCAGCCCGTAGACGATCGCCGACAGCATGTCGCGGCCCTGCCCGTCGGTGCCGAGCCAGTAGGTGAGTTCGCCGCTGCCGGCGACCGACCCGGGCGGCAGGCGGGCATCGAGCAGATCGAGCTTGCCGAGGTCGTACGGATTCTGCGGCGCGATCCACGGCGCGGCCAGCGCGATGGCGATCGTCGCCAGCAGCAAGGCGAGGCCGAGCAAGGCGAGCCGGCTTTGCGCGAACTGCGCCCAAAAGCGCACCCAGGGCGATTCGCGCGACTCGGCCGGCAGCGCGTTGGCGCTCACTTGGCCTCCGCCAGCCGCACGCGCGGGTCAAGCACCGAGTACAGGATGTCCACCGCCAGGTTGATGAAGATGAACATCGTCACAGTCAGCATCAGGTAGGCGACCACCACCGGGCGGTCGAGCTGGAAGATCGAATCGATCACCAGCTTGCCCATCCCCGGCCAGGCGAAGATCGTCTCGGTCACCACCGCAAAGGCGATCACCGAACCCAGCTCCAGCCCGATCACCGTGACCAGCGGGATCAGGATGTTCTTCAGCAGGTGCACGCCGATCACGCGCCGCCGCGGCAGCCCCTTGGCGCGGGCGAACTTGATGTAGTCGAGCAGGCTTTGCTCGCGCACCTGTGCACGGGTGAGGCGGACGATCAGGCTCAGCTTGAACAGCGCCAGATTGATCGCCGGCAGCAGCGCGTACTTGAGCCCGTCCCAGTGCAGGATCGACAGCTGCATGCC
Source organism: Betaproteobacteria bacterium (assembly GCA_046316025.1). Taxonomy (GTDB): domain Bacteria; phylum Pseudomonadota; class Gammaproteobacteria; order Burkholderiales; family Burkholderiaceae_F; genus JAJTHJ01. Next base: position 30,514 of record JBKCXU010000146.1, read on the forward strand.
GAGGAACTCGACCGTCGGCCCGCGCCCGCCCGAAGGCAGCCAGCCCAGTTGCACCGCAAAGACGAGGATCAGCAGCAGCCCGACCCAGAAGGTCGGCAGCGAAAAGCCGAAGATCGAGCCGGCCATGATCGCCTTGGCCGGCCAGGAGTCGGGCCGCAGCCCGGCGTACAGGCCGAGCGGCAGGCCGAGCGTCACCGCAATGGCCATGGCCAGCGCCGCCAGTTCGAGCGTGGCCGGCGCCCGTTCGAGGATCACGTCCATCGCCGGGCGCCCGTAGACGAACGAGGTGCCGAGTTCGCCGGTGACGGCCCCGCGCAGAAACAGCAGGAACTGCTCGACGATCGGTTTGTCCAGCCCGAGCGCGGCGGCGGCGCGGGCGCGCTCGACCTCGTCGGCCACCGGGTTGACGAGGATGTCCACCGGATTGCCGACCAGGTACAGGCCAAAGAACACCAGCAGCGCGGTGGCCAGCAGGACCACCCCCGTTTGCAGCAGCCGGCGCAGGATGAAAACGGTCACGGGACACCCGGTCGGTTCGGGGCGGCGGGCACGCGCTCGGCGCCCACACGCACCGGCACGGCGTTACTTGGCCGGCCGCACCTCGAAGGCGTAGGTGTACTGGTCGGCCCGGCCGGTATACGCCAGCCCGCGGACCAGGCCCCAGCTCGACACCTCGTAATGCACCGGCACGATCGCCTGCAACTCGCCGAGCGCCTTGTCGCTGGCGGCGGCCAGCATCAGGTTGCGCTTGGTGTCGTCGATGTTGGTCATCGCGGTGAGGATCAGCGCATCGACGCCGGCATCGGAAAACCGCCCGCGGTTGGCCTGCCCCATGCCGGTCTGCGCGTTGAAGCTGCCGATCAGCGCGCGCAGCGGCGAGGAGGTCTCGCCGGTTTCCGCGCCCCAGCCGGCGAGGAAGAAGCTGAACTCCAGCTTGCCGGCGCGCGAGAAGAACACGCTGCTTGGCATCGCCTCCAGCTTGGTCTCGATGCCGGCGCGGTTGAGAAACTGCGCCACCGCCTGCGCCACCTTCTCGTCGTTGATGTAGCGGTTGTTGGGCGAGTGCAGCGTCACCGCGAAGCCGTTGGGGTAGCCGGCGTCGGCGAGCAGCTTGCGCGCGGCGGCGAGGTCCTGCTTCGGCGGCAGCAGCCGCTTGCTGGTACCGGGGAAGAACTCCGGCAGCAACTGCCCGGCCGGCTCGGCCTGCCCTTCCATGATGCGGCTGACGATGGCGTCGCGGTCGAGCGCCAGCGACACGGCCTTGCGTACGCGCGGGTCTTTGAACGGGTTGTTGTCGAGCGGCTTGCCGTCCTTGCCCGCAACGAACGGCGACACCGTGCGGTCGCTGTCCATGTGCAGGTAGATGAGCCGGTTGGACACGGCCGAGGTGAGCACCACTTTCGGCTCCTTCTTCAGCCGCTCCAGGTCGGCGGTGGGCACCGACTCGATCATCTGCACGTCGCCCGCCAACAACGCCGCCACCCGTCCCGGGGCGTTGGCGATCATCCGCATGCGCACCGTCTTCCAGTGCGGCTTGGCCCCCCAATAGGCGTCGTTGCGCTCAAGCACCACGCGGTCGCCGGCGACGTACTCCTTGAACTTGTACGGGCCGGTGCCGATCATCGTCTTGCCGCTGTTGAACTCCTCCGTCTTGGCGGCCGCAGCAATCCGTGCCGGCACGATGCGGATCGCCACCAGATCGTTGGGCAGCAGCGGGTGCGGGCGCAGCGTCTTGATGCGCAGCGTGTGCTTGTCGACCGCGGTCACGTCGGCGAGCGGGCGGGTGTAGGTGGCAAACGAGGCCGGGCTGTTGGGCACGTTGGGGATGCGCTTGATCGTCTCCACCACGTCGGTCGCGGTGAACTCGGCGCCGTCGTGCCACTTCACCCCCTTGCGCAGCTTGAACTCCCAGGTGACCTCATCGACCGTCTTCCACGACTCCGCCAGTTGCGGCCGCAACTGCTCCTTGGCGTCCTTGGTGACGAGCTTGTCGAACACGTGATCGGCCACGTTGTTGTTGGGCGTGAGGTTGTGGAAGTGCGGGTCGAGCGAGGTGACCGGCGTGGCCAGGCCGATGGTCAAATCCTGCGCGGCGGCGGCCAACGACAGGCTCAGCAGCGCCGCGCCGGCCAGGGCGCGCAGGGAACGGGATGAGGTCATCGCAGGGGCTCCAGCGGGAGGGGTTCGCGGTTTGAAGGTGGCGCGCGACACGACGCACGCGCAAATGGGGCGCAGTATGCGCGGGCACGGTGCCGCTGCGCAACACCGCAGCCTCCGGCATGCCGCGCGGCAGGCTAAAAGCGGTCGCCCGCCACGAGCGTCAGCACGCCCAACAGCACGAACAGCCCCGCCGCGATCCAGCGCATGACCTTCATGTTCACGCGCTGCGCCAGCTTTTCGCCGAGCCACACCGCCGGCGCGTTGGCGATGAGCATGCCGAGCGTGGTGCCCATAACCACCGCGACCAGCGACGGGTACTTGGCGGCCAAAGCGACAGTCGCCAATTGCGTCTTGTCGCCCATCTCGACGAAGAAAAACGCCACCAGCGTGGTGATGAAGACGCTGCGGCTCGAATACTCCTTGGTGCCGTCGAACTTGTCCGGCACCAGCGCCCAGGCGCCGAAGACCAGGAACGAGATCGCGACGATCCACTTCAGCGTAGTCGGCGACACGAGTGTGGCCAGCCAGGCGCCGACCGCACCGGCCACGAAGTGATTGGCGAGCGTGGCGACGAAGATGCCGGCGATGATCGGCAGCGGCCGCTTGAGCCTGGCTGCCAGCACGAAAGAGAGCAGTTGCGTCTTGTCGCCCATTTCGGCCAGGGCGACGAGGGCGGCGGAGATGAAGAGGGCTTCCAAGACGGACTTTCGCGGGGCGGGCGGAGGGCGCGGAGCATAGCGGCGGGGGACGGTGCGGGGTTTGCGATACTGATCGCACGCCGCGTCAAAGCTGTGGCGAGTTGCGGCGGCGCAGCCAAGCGAGGCGGCCTTCCCTCACCCGGCCGCTGCGCGGCCACCCTCCCCCGGAGGGGGAGGGGTGAAAAGCCCCTCTCCCCCCGGGAGAGGGGTTGGGGTGAGGGAAGGCTCCCTCGCCACCGAACCGACTTCGACCAACTCAGTCATCGCTTACCGTGGAACAAGCACCCCACCAACCCCACGCCCTGGTCTTCGGCGCCAGCGGCTACATCGGCACCTATCTGGTACCGCGCCTGCTGGCCGAAGGCTGGCGCGTGCGCGCGGCGGCGCGCAACCGCGAGGTGATCGAAGCGCGCCGTTGGCCGAACGTGGAACTCGTCGAAGCCGACGCGCTGAAACCCGCGACCCTTGCCGCCGCGCTCGAAGGCATCGACATCGCCTTCTACCTGGTGCATTCGATGACCGCCGGCAAGAAGTTTGGCCAGGTCGACCGCGAAGCCGCCGACCACTTCGCCGCCGCGGCCGCAGCGGCGGGGGTCAAGCGCATCGTCTACCTGGGCGGCCTGTATCCGCGCCGCGCCGACAGCGAGCATCTGGTGTCGCGCAAGGAGACCGGCGACCGGCTGCGCGCCGGCCCCGTGCCGGTGACGGAGGTGCGCGCCGGCATCATCGTCGGCGCGGGCTCGGCCGCCTACGAGGTGATGCGCGACCTCGTCTTCCATCTGCCGCTGATGGTCACGCCGCGCTGGGTGCAGAGCAAGTCGAGCCCGATCGCGCTCGCCAACCTGCTCGAATACCTGGTACGGGTCGCCACGCTGCCGCAAGCGGCGGGCGAAATCTACGACGCCGGCGGGCCGGACTACCTCAGCTACGAGCAGATGATGCGGCAGTTCGGCGAGCTGGTCGGCAAGCGGCCGCGGATCGTCCAGGTGCCGGTGCTGACCCCGCAGTTGTCGTCGTATTGGCTGGCGCTGATCACCACCGTGCCGGCCAGCATCGGCCGCGCGCTGATCGGGGGGCTGAAGCACGACATCCCGGCCAACGACGCGCCGCTGCGCGCGCTGGCGCCGCAACGGCTGCTGACCTTCAAAGAGGCGGCGCAGGCCGCGCTGGATGCCGAACGCAACCACACCGTGGCGGCGCGCTGGACCGAAGGCGTCTTCATGTTCCGCGCCGGGCGGCACGACTACGCCTATTACGCCAAGCGCGCGAGCGGCAGCGCAGTCGCCGCCGCCTCACCGGCCGCGGTGTGGAAGGTCGTGACTTCCATCGGCCATCCGCCGCGCTACTTTGCCGCGCCCTGGCTGTGGCGCATCCGCGAGTGGATCGACTGGGTCTTCGGCGGGCCGGGCCTGTCGGTCGGCCGGCGCGACCCCGACCATCTGCTGGTCGGCGACACGGTCGATTACCTGACCGTGCTCGGCCTGGAGGAGAACCGCCGCCTGACACTGCACTTCGGCCTGAAGGCGCCGGGCAGCGGCATCCTGGAGTTCGAGCTCGAGCCGGTCGATGCCGCGCACACGCGCGTGGCGGTCACCGCCTACTGGCACCCGGCCGGGGTGTGGGGGCTGCTCTACTGGTACACGCTGTTCCCGGCGCACCTGTTCATCTTCCGCGCGATGACGGCGGCGATCGCGCGGCGGGCAGAGGCTGGGGAAAAGTAGAACCGAAGCCGGTGTCCGCCTCAGCGGGTCGAGCGCTTGGGCTGATCCTTCCGCACCACCACGCGCTGGCCGCGGATCGACGTGCCGCGCAGCGCGCGGATGGCATCCTCCGCGATCTCGCCGGACACTTCGACCAGCGAGTAACGATCTTCGATCTCGATGGCACCGATCTCGCGCGCGCTCACCCCCGCCTCGTTGGCGATCGCGCCCACCAGATCGGCCGGGCGCAGGCCGGCCATACGGCCGGCGCCCACGTACACCCGCACCATGGTGCCGCCGCGCGCGGGCGTACGGCCCTTGCCGCCGGCGGCCTTGTGCGGCTTGCGCGGCGGCGCATCCGGCCCCGGCTCGCGCCGCATGCGCGGCTCCGTCGAGGGGATGTGCTCCTCGTCCTGCGCGCTGTCGCCCTGCTGCGCCTGATGCGCCAGCTTGACCGCCGCGGCGGCCACGTCCAGCGGATCGAACTCGCTCGCCAGCGCATCGGCCACTACGCGGTAACCGTCGAGCGCGCCTTCTTCCAGCAGCGCGCGCAGCGCGCCGCGCGTGAGGTCGAGCCGGCGCGCGCGCACGTCCATCGGCGTGGGGACGGTGGCGACCTCGATCTTCTGCTTGGTCAGTTGCTCGATGTTGCGCAGCAGCCGGTGCTCGCGCGGCTCGGCCAGCGTGATCGCCACCCCCGCGCGCCCGGCGCGGCCGGTGCGGCCGATGCGGTGCACGTAAGCCTCGGGCGAGGCCGGCACGTTGAAGTTGACCACGTGCGACAACTGCTCCACGTCGAGCCCGCGCGCAGCCACGTCGGTGGCCACCAACAGGTCCACCGCGCCGGCGCGCACGCGCTTCATCACGCGGTCGCGCTGGTCTTGCGACAGGCCGCCGTGCAGTGCCTCGACCTGGTAGCCGCGGCCGCGCAGCTTCTCCGCGAGTTCATCGACCTCGGTGCGCGTGCGCGCGAACACGATCGCCAGTTGCGGCGATTCCAAGTCCAGCACGCGCCCGAGTGCCGCGAGCTTGTGCGCACGCTGCACCACGTAGGCGGTCTGGCGCACGCGCGGCGCGGCGCCGGCGGCGGGCTTCTCGCGCGCGATCAGCACCCGCTCCGGATCGCGCAGATGCTTGTTGGCAATGGCCACGATGCGCGGCGGCAACGTGGCGGAAAAAAGCGCCGTCTGGCGCGCGGCCGGCGCGGCGGCGAGGATCAGCTCGAGGTCCTCGGCAAAGCCCATGTCGAGCATCTCGTCGGCTTCGTCCAGCACCACGGTCTGCACGGCGTCGAGTTGCAGGCTGCCGCGCCGCAGATGGTCGAGCGCGCGGCCGGGGGTGGCCACCACCACATGCACGCCACGCCGCAGGGCCTGCGCCTGACGGCCAAACTCGGCGCCGCCGTAGATCGGCAGCACCACGGCACCCAACGCCTGACCGTAGCGGTGCAGCGCTTCCGCCACCTGGATCGCCAGTTCGCGCGTGGGCGTGAGCACGAGCGCGGCCGGCTGCGCCGGCTTGACCTTGTGCGCGAGCGCCCGTTGCAGCAAGGGCAGCGCGAAGGCCGCCGTCTTGCCGGTGCCGGTGGCCGCCTGCCCGAGCAGATCGCGGCCCGCGAGCAGCGGGGGGATGGACTGGCTCTGGATCGGCGTCGGCTCTTCGTAGCCGAGCTCGGCGAGAACTTTGGCGAGTTCAGCCGACAGGCCGAGTTCGGTGAAGGGGCTGGCGATGCTGGAGGCTTTCTTCATCACGCGGCACCGTGACAGTGCTTGAATTTGCGCCCGCTGCCGCAGGGGCAGGGCTCGTTGCGACCGACCTTGGGCGCGGCGCGGCGCAACGGCTCGCGCGGGCGGGTGACGTCGGCGATCTCCAGCGTGCAGGCGACGATGTCCTCGATCGCCTCGTCCAGCGACTCCAGCGGCGGCAGATCGGCCATCAGTTGCTCGCGCGCCGCGAGGACTTCGGCGTTTTCCGCGGTGGCGGGATCGGGCGGGATGTGGCGGAAGATGCCGAGCAGCAGATCGCCCAGCAGGCCGTCCTCGTCGTCGCTCTCCACGAGCCCGCGATAGTCTTCCAGCGCCAGCGCAAAACCCACCGCCCAGGACGCCAGAGCTTCGATGCCCTCGGGGCCGAGGTCGGGTGCGCCGCTCGCCTCGTCGATCAGCGGAAAGACGATCGGATCGAACATTTCGCGCTCGGCGATCGCGTAAGCCAGATCGTGATAACGGCGCAGCAGCAGTGCGGTGATGCGCGGCAGTTCGTCCTCGCGCCAGCCCCGCTCTGCATCGCCAGATACGCCGGACAGCAGTTGCGGCAGCCACTCGGACTGCGGCACCGCTTCGGGCTGCAACAGCACGCCGACCAGATAGCCGTCGGCCATCTGCACGTCGAACGCTCCGGCCGCGTCGGGCAAGCGGTCGAAGTACGCGGCCAACGCCTCGACTTCGGCGTCGGACAGCGGCCCGGCCTCCGCAGCGGCGCTCACTCGACCACCACCGCGGTCCCGCTGGCCGAAACCATCAGCATGCCGTTGCCCTGGCCCAGCACTTCGTAGTCGAGGTCGATGCCGACCACGGCGTTGGCACCCAGCTCCTGCGCCCGCTCCTGCAATTCGGCGAGCGCGATGTCGCGCGCGCGTTGCAGTTCGCGCTCATAGGTGGCCGAGCGACCGCCGACCAGGTCGCGGATGCCGGCGAACAAGTCCTTGAACAGGTTGGCGCCGAGGATCGCCTCGCCGGCGACCACGCCGCAGTAGCGGGTGATGCGACGGCCTTCGATACTGGGGGTGGTGGTCAATTGCATGCGCGACTCCTGCCGTGACGAACGAGGCGTGCAGTGTAGAGGGGTACACCCCCGCATTTGACAGTGGCGGTATCATTTCGATATTATTCAAAATATGAAATCGACCGAAGCCACACGTGCGCTGGCCGCGCTCGCGCAGGACACCCGGCTTGCCGTCTACCGGCGCCTGGTGCGACAGGGCGCCAGCGGCCTGGCAGCGGGCGAGATCGCCGCGCAACTCGCTATCCTGCCGGCCACGCTGAGCTTCCACCTGAAAGAGTTGGCGCAGGCCGGCCTCGTCAGCGCGCGGCAGGACGGCCGCTACATCTACTACGCGGCCGACTACGCAGCGATGGTCGCGCTGATCGACTTTCTCACCGAAAACTGCTGCGCGGCCGACGGCGCCTCCTGCGCGCCCGCCGCCCGCAAGGCGCAACGCAAGGGAGCCTGTGCATGAAACGCTTTCACGTCCACGTCGCGGTGGCCGATCTGGCCGCCAGCATCCGCTTCTACTCCACACTCTTCGGCGGCGCACCCACGGTGCTCAAGGACGATTACGCCAAATGGCAACTGGAGGACCCGCGGGTGAACTTCGCGATCTCCGCACGCGGCGCGGCACCAGGGCTCGACCACTTGGGCCTGCAGACGGACAGCGACGAGGAGCTCGGCACCTTGCACGCACAGTTGCAGGCGGCCGACGTGGCCGCGCAGGCCGAACACGAGGTCGCCTGCTGCTACGCACGCAGCAACAAGTATTGGGTGACCGACCCCACCGGCATCGCCTGGGAAACCTTCCACACGCTGGGCGCCGTGCCGACCTTCAACGAGGCGGCAAGCGAGGCTTGCTGCACCCCAGCCGCAGCCGCTACCCAAGCGCAGCGTGCGGAGCAAGCGACCGCGGCCTGCTGCGCGCCGGGCCGCTGTGCCTGAGTCCGCGCGGATCGACGCGGCGACGCCGGCCGATGGGCCGGCCATCGTCGCGCTGCTCGCGCAAGCCGGCTTGCCGACCGTCGATCTGACGCCGGCGACACTGGCCGACTTTCTTGTGGCGCGCGATGGCGACACGCTCGTCGGCACAGTCACGATCGAGCGCCACGGCGACGATGGCCTGTTGCGCTCGCTGGCGGTGACGCCGGCGCAGCGCGGGCGCGGCCTCGGTCAGGCGCTGGTCGAGGCGGTCGAGCAGCGGGCGCGCGCGCAGGCGCTGCGTTCGCTCGTCCTGCTGACGCAGACCGCGACGGAGTTCTTCGCGACGCGTGGCTACCGCATGGTGGCGCGTAGCGCGGTGGGCGAAGCCTTGCGCAACAGTTCTCAGTTTGCGGGCGTGTGCCCGGCGAGCGCGAGCTGCATGGAGAAGATCCTGTAGTGAACGACACAACCCAAAGCCTGTAGAGACGCGCGACAACCAGAGCACCCTCACCCGGCACCTTCGGCGCCACGCCTGCCCCCACGGATGTGGGAGAGGGTTTGCTCCCCTCGCCCGCATCGGCGGGAGAGGGGCCGGGGGTGAGGGCGACAGTCGCTTCGATACAAGTAACCCCAACCATGACACAGCCAACCAGCCCCGCACCGCTGAACGTCCTCTTCCTCTGCACCGGCAACTCGGCCCGCTCGATCCTGGCCGAAGTCACGCTCAACGTGCTCGGCGCACCGCGCTTCCGTGCCTACAGCGCCGGCTCGCACCCTAACGGGCGCGTCAATCCGTTCGCCCTCGAACTGCTGCAAAAGAGCCGTCTGCCCACCGACGGTCTACGCAGCAAGAGCTGGGACGAGTTCGCCGCCGGCACGCCGGGCGCACCGAAACTCGATTTCGTCTTCACCGTCTGCGACAGCGCCGCCGGCGAGGTCTGCCCTTACTGGCCGGGGCAGCCGGTCAGCGCGCATTGGGGCGTGGCCGACCCCGCCGCCGCCACCGGCAGTGACGAGGACAAACAGCACGCCTTTCTCGATGCCTACTCGCGGCTGCGGCGGCGGATCGAGCTCTTCATCAATCTGCCGCTCACCAAGCTCGATCGCGTAGCGCTGACGCAGCGGTTGCGAGAGATCGGAACGCATTGATGCGCTCAGACCCCCACCCCAACCCTGCCCCGCGTGCGGGGGAGGGAGTCGCTGCGATGAGCACCTTCGAGCGTTACCTGACCGTCTGGGTCGCGCTGTGCATCGTCGCCGGCATCGCGCTCGGGCAGATCGCGCCGGCACCGGTGCAGGCCATCGGCCGCATGGAGTTCGCCCAAGTCAACCTGCCGGTCGGGTTGCTCATCTGGGTGATGATCGTGCCGATGCTGCTGCGGATCGACTTTGCCGCGCTCGGCCAGGTGCGGCAGCACGTGCGCGGTATCGGCGTGACGCTGGCGGTCAACTGGCTGGTCAAGCCGTTTTCGATGGCGCTGCTGGCCTACATCTTCATCAAGAATCTCTTCGCGCCCTGGTTGCCCGCCGAGCAGATCGACAGCTACGTGGCCGGGCTGATCCTGCTCGCCGCCGCGCCCTGCACGGCGATGGTCTTCGTCTGGAGCCGGCTGACCGGCGGCGACCCCTACTTCACGCTGACGCAGGTGGCGCTGAACGACACGATCATGATCTTCGCCTTCGCGCCGCTGGTGGCGTTCCTTCTCGGCGTGGCGTCCATCGCCGTGCCCTGGGACACGCTGGTCACCTCGGTCGCGCTCTACATCGTCGTGCCGGTGATCGCCGCGCAGCTGCTGCGCGCGCGGGTGCTGGCGCGCGGCGGCGCCCCGGCGCTCGAAGCACTGCTGCACCGGCTGCAACCCTGGTCGGTCGTCGCCTTGCTCGCGACCCTCGTGCTGCTCTTTGCCTTTCAGGGCGAGGCGATCCTCGCGCAGCCGCTGGTGATCGTGCTGCTGGCGGTGCCGATCCTGATTCAGGTGTTCTTCAACGCCGGACTGGCCTATCTCGCCAACCGCGCGCTGGGCGAGAAGCATTCGGTCGCCTGCCCCTCGGCGCTGATCGGCGCGTCCAACTTCTTCGAGCTCGCCGTGGCCGCGGCGATCGGCCTGTTCGGTTTCAACTCCGGCGCGGCGCTCGCCACCGTGGTCGGCGTGCTGATCGAGGTGCCGGTGATGCTGCTGGTGGTGCGCGTGGTCAACGCCAGCCGCGGGTGGTACGAGCGCGGTTGAGCTTCAGGCGCCGCCCATCTGCGACTGCAAGTAGTTCTGCAAGCCGACCGCTTCGATCAATTCGAGCTGCGTTTCCAGCCAGTCGATGTGCTCCTCGGTGTCGTCGAGGATCTTCGCCAGCAGCTCGCGCGAGACGTAGTCGCGCGCACTTTCGCAGTGGGCGATGCCCTCCTTGATCGTCGCTTGCGCACCGCGCTCCAGCGCCAGATCGGCACGCAGCACCTCGGGCACGTCCTGCCCGATGGCGATCTTGCCGATGGCCTGGAAGTTCGGCAGGCCGTCGAGCATGAGAATGCGCTCGACCAGCCGGTCGGCATGCTTCATCTCGCCGATCGACTCGTCGTACTCGTGCTTGCCGAGCCGCTCGTAGCCCCAGTGCCGCAGCAGCCGGGCGTGCAGGAAGTACTGGTTGATCGCCGTCAGTTCGTTTTTGAGTTGCGCGTTCAGGTGCGCGATGGCTTGCGGGTCGCCTTGCATCGGTCGTCCTTGGTTGAGCGTGGAAGAGCGGCGCGGCATGCGCACCGCGGTGGCAGTGAAGTCTAGCGGCGCCTGCGTTACGTACCGGCCGCACAGGGCGCGGCGCCGGCGGCGAAGTGCGCTTCGATCAGCCACTGCGCCCCCTCGCGGCACTGGGCGCACTGCGTGCCCAACCCGTTGCCGGCCGACACCGACTCCAGATCGGCGGCGCCGCTTGCCACCCGAGCAACCGCGGCGCCGACAGTGCACCGCCGCTCTATACCGACTTCACCCACGACGCGCTCGGCGTGCCGCGCAACCGGAACTGCGCGTCAACGACGACCCGGCCGGCTTCGACCTCGGCCTGTGCGCGCGCGCCGACCTGGCCGACCGCACCGACCTGTGCGGCGCGCTCAAGGTGCCGTCGCTGCGCAACATCGCGCAGCGCTTGCGTTACTCCACTTCCAGACCAAGCGGGCAATTTCGTCGTTCCCGCGGAAGCGGGAACCCAGCCGGTCTCGCTGCGAAGTTGGATTCCCGCTTGCGCGGGAATGACGTGCCTTCGTTGTCGGATCGAAGTGGAAATGGAATTACTCCCACAACGGCCGCTTCGCCGACCTGCGCCAGGTGGTCGACTTCCACGTCACCCGCGACACTGCGCCCGAGCGCTGGTAGCCGGTGGTCGACGGCGCGGTGCGCAAGTTCGACGACCGGCCGGCCAGGGACCACGGCGACGCAAACGACAGCGAACCGGCCTACGACCGGCAGCCCGGCGACGCGCCGGCGCCGGCGCCGGACGAAATCGACGCCTTCGTCGCCTTCCTGCGCACGCTGTCCGACGGCTGGCAGCCGTAGCCCGCTTGCCCCTGCCCCGCCCCGCGCGCGCGTCGCGTGGGGCGGGGATTTCTTCGCGCACCGTCAGGCCACCACCAGCGCGATGCAGAAGCCGTCGTAGCCTTTCAGCCCCACCGTCTGCAAGCCGGTAGCCTGCACGCGCGGCTCGGCGGCGACGAGTTCAAGGTAGCGCCGCACGCCTCGCACATTGGCGTCCGCGCTCGCGGCGTCGGCCACCGCGCCCTTGCGCACCACGTTGTCGGCGACGATCAGCGTGCCGACGCGCGCCAGCTTCAGCGCCGCATGCCAGTAGTCGGGGTAGCCGGTCTTGTCGGCATCGATGAAGATCAGGTCGAACGGCGCGGCGCCTTCGCGCTCAAGTGCGGCCAGCGAGTCGAGCGCGGGGCCGACGCGCACTTGCGCCACCGCCGCCAAGCCTGCGCGGGCAAGGTTGGCGCGCGCCACCAACGCATGCTTCGGCTCCAGTTCCAGCGTGACGAGTCGTCCATCCGGCGGCAGCGCGCGCGCCAGCCAAATCGCGCTGTAGCCGCCCAACGTACCGACTTCCAGAATCCGCCGCGCCTGCCCGAAGCGCGCCAGCAGGTTGAGCAAACGCCCTTGCAGCGGCGACACCGCGATTTGCGGCAAGCCCGCCGCGTCGCTGGCGGCGAGCGCCGCGTCCAACGCGTCGTCGGCCGGCAGCAGCAGATCGGCAAAGCAATCGTCCACCGCCGTCCATTGCGCTTGGGTCATCGCGCGCTCCTTCAGTTCACATAGCCGGTCAGCAGCGCGCGCTGCCACTCCGGCCGTTGTCGCGCGGCGGCCAGCGCGGCCATCGGCGCCGGATCGTAGGGGACGGCGATCAGCAGCGCCTGCCAGGCCGTGGCGACGCGCTCGACGATCGCGTAGCGCGCATCGGGCGCGCCCGTTTGCACCGCATGCGGATACGGATGGTCGTCCAGGTAACCCGGCAGCCCCACGCTGCCGGGGTTGACGATCAGGGTGCCGGCCGCCGTGCGCAACACCCGCGGCAGATGCGTGTGGCCGCACAGCACGAGCCGGGCCTCGGTCGCGCCCAAGCGCTGCTCGACCTCGGACGCGCTCGCCAGCCGCAGGCCCGCAGGTTCGAGCGTCTCCAGAAAGTATTCGCTGTCGCGCGCCGGCGTGCCGTGGCAGAGCAGTACGTCGCCTTCCGCGTAGGGCAGGCAGGGGCGCAGCGTGGCGAGCCATTGCAGTTCGCGCTCGCCGAGTTGGGACCGCGCGTACTCGTCCGACGCGCCGCGCGGCCCGTCGCGCAGCACATACCGCTCGTGATTACCGGCCAGATGCGTCCAGTCCTGCGCCATCAGGTACTGCGCGGTCTCGCGCGGTAGCAGCGGCCCGGACAGGCTGTCGCCCAGGTTGACCACCGCGTCCACCCCGCGCCGGGTGAAGTCCGCCACCACCGCCTCCAGCGCGGGCAGGTTGCCGTGGATGTCGGAGACGACGGCCAGACGCAGCGTCGCGCGGTTCATGGCTTGGCCCGTGTCGACAGCAGGATTCCGTCGTCGCGCAGGCACTTGAGCCCGAGCGCCCAAGAAGGGTGAGGCACCGCGCCGCTGCAAAACCGCACGACGACGATGTCCTGTGCAAGCTCGGCGCCCAGGCGATCCACCACCTTCACCGGCACCTGCAACTGCTCCTCGACGAGTGCCGCCCGCGCGGGGGCCGCGCCGAGCAGCGCGAGCAGGACCAGCGGGAGAAGTCGTGGGATCATCGGCACGCAGGAGCGGATGCGGGATCGCGATGTTGGCACGGGCCGCGCTGCATCCGCTACCGTCCACACTGGACTTCGCCCACTGCTTCGAGGATTTGCGCGTGACCCACGCGACCGGCAACCCATGGTGGACCTGGCTCGTGCCGGCGCTGGCGGCGCTCGCACTGGCGCTCGCCTGGGGCAGCGCACCCGCCGGGCTGTGGTTGGCGGCCATCGGCGCGGCGCTGGTGGGCGCAGTGTTCGCCGCCGTGCACCACGCCGAGGTCGTCGCGCTGCGCATGGGCGAACCCTTCGGCACGCTGGTGCTGGCGCTGGCCATCACCGTGATCGAGGTGGCGCTGATCGGCTCGCTGATGCTGGCCGGCGGGCCGGACGCACCGACCCTGGCGCGCGACACCGTCTACGCCACGGTGATGATCGTCGCCACCGGCGTGGTCGGCCTGTGCCTCGTGGTCGGCAGCCTGCGCCACGGCCTGTCCACCTTCCGCGTCGAAGGCGCCAGCCAGGCGCTCTCCGTGCTGATCCCGCTCGCCGCGCTGGCGCTGGTGCTGCCCAACTACACGACCTCGACCGCCGGCCCAACCTACTCCGAGCCGCAGATCGGCTTCATCGGCGCGCTGACGCTGGTGCTGTACGCCGTGTTTGTGTTCGTGCAAACGGTGCGGCATCGCGACTACTTTCTGCCGGTCGATGCCGAGCGCGGCAACGCCGACACCCACGCGGCGCCACCGACGGTGCCGGTGGCGCTGGCGAGCCTCGCGCTGCTCATCGTCTGCCTCGTGGCGGTGGTCGGGCTGGCCAAGACGCTGGCGCCGTGGATCGGCGAGGCGGTCGCCGCCGCCGGGGCGCCGCCGGCGGTGGTCGGCATCGCCATCGCGCTGCTGGTGCTGTTGCCGGAGACCGTCTCCGCCGTGCGCGCGGCGGCGGCCGGGCGGGTGCAGACGAGCCTCAATCTGGCGCTCGGCTCGGCGCTCGCCACCATCGGCCTGACGGTGCCGGCAGTCGGGTTGCTGGCCGTGGTGCTGGATCTCCCGCTGTCGCTCGGCCTGCCGCCCAAGGAGATGATGCTGCTCGCCGTCACGCTGCTCGTGTCCACCGTCACCCTCGCCGGCGGCCGCGCCACCGTACTGCACGGCGCGGTGCATCTGGTGTTGTTCTGGGCGTTTTTGTTTTTGGCGGTGGTGCCGTAGCGGCACGCGCGGCGGCTTGCGCCGATATATCCGAAGCAGTATATTGAGCGCATGAAATCGGTCCGCTTCCTGGGCGACTCGCTGAGGCGATTGCGCGAGTTTCCGGACGCGGCACGGCAGACGCCGGATATCAGATCGACAAGGTGCAACGCGGCCTGATGCCCGACGACTTCAAGCCGATGCCTTCGATCGGCAGAGGCGTGGAGGAAATCAGGGTCTGGGACGAAGCCGGCACGTTCAGGGTGATCTACACCGCGCGCATCGCCGACGTCGTACTGGTGCTGCATGCGTTTCAGAAAAAGACCGAAGCGACTTCGCTCAAGGATGTCGCACTGGCGCGCCAGCGCCTCGCGCAGGAACTGAAGGAACAAGCACTATGACTCGACCCAAGGCCAAACCACGCGCCGCCACCTTTGCCAGCGTGTGGGACGCCATCGCCGACACGCCGGCGCAGGCGGCCAACCTGCGCGCCCGCGCGGAGTTGATGCAGCAGATCGCCGCCGCGGTCGCCGCGCACGGCTGGACGCAGGCCGAAGCCGCGCGCCGCTGCGGCGTCACCCAGCCGCGCATCAACGACCTGTTGCGCGGGCGCGTGTCGCGCTTCTCGCTCGACGCGCTGGTGAACATCGCCACCGCGCTCGGGCGGCAGGTGCGGGTGGAGTTGGAAGCGGCGTAGCCCGCGCCGCGCGGACTTATTCCTCTTCCAGACCAAGCGGGCAATTTCGTCGTTCCCGCGGAAGCGGGAACCCAGCCGGTCTCGCTGCGAAGTTGGATTCCCGCTTGCGCGGGAATGACGTGCCCTTGTTGTCGGATTGAAGTGGAAATGGAATTACCGGGACGGTTGCGCCGCCGCCTTGCGCCTGCCGGCCGGCTTGGCCGCCGGCAGCAGCGAAGTCAGTTGCTGGTAGCGCTCGAAGAGAAAGGCCACGCGCTCGGCGTCGCTCTTGAAGTGCTTGCGGCCGTAGGCGGCATCGACCGCCGCGTCGAGCGCGCGATGCGCTTGCAGCAGCGCGGCGGGCATCGTCAACGGGTCGTACAGGTCGGCGAGCGAGGCGCCCGGATGCGCGGCCCGCGCATCCAGCACCGCTTGCGCGCAGGCTTCGATCTTGCCGCGCTGCACGTCGGTCGGTGCGTCGGGCCAGGGGAAGTTGTTGTAGACGAGCGTCGAGGAAAACTGCAAGTCGCTCTTCATGCGCCCGCCCACCGCGCGCAGCCAGGCGATCTGAATTGCCGACGCCATGAGGCCGAACTCGTAATGCCCACTGCCTGCCATAACCAACAGACTGCCACTTGCAATCGTCTCCGGGTCGAGCAACGCGACCGGTAGATAGGTACGGTTCTCGGAAGACACTTTCGGAATGGCGAGGTAAGGGCGCTGCGGCTGCCGCAGTTCGCCAAATAGGGCGGGCGTAGCGGCAAGCGCCACCGTCGTCGCCCTCCCGCTCGCGCTACGAAAGTCGCGCACCAGCGCAACGCGACGCCGAACTTCGACGCACTCTCGCAGCAGGCGCGGCGGTGCGTCCGCCAGCCACAGGCACCAGCGCTCGCCGCCGTTAAGGACTTCCTCGCCACCGACGAAGCGCCGCACGTAACGTGCGGTGTCGGGGCACTCGGCAAGCAGCACGCGGCGCTCGTCCGCCGAGAGGATCAGATGGCCGTCGTCGATCGCCATGGAGCCATACGACACCGTCGGCACCTGAGCTATCGGCGCAGAGCGCTTGGTGAGTACCACGTCGGCCGCATCGACCAGATACGGGTTGATGTTGCGCGCCGGCACCGCGTGCGGCTCGCCACGGATGTCGTCGTACTCGTAGATAGTGCGGCTTTCGGGATCGACGTAACCGATACCGACGATCACGCAATGCACGGCCGCCACGCCGCGCGCTTCGTTGCTCCACTGGAAGGTACGGTGGGCGAAGGCGATCTTGATGCCTTGGCCGAGCAGCCAGTTCCACAAGATGCCGGGTTGCTCGCCTTGCGTGATGCTGTTGGTCGAAACGAGAGCAGCCCGGATCGGAGCGCACACGCCCCCACCCCGGCCCTCCCCCGCAGGCGGGGGAGGGAGCAAGGCGCCATCCCCTCGCATGTACCGCGCCGACTTGACGTACCAGGCCGCCACGTAGTCGAGCGTGCCGCTGTTGGGGATGCCGACGACGACCGCGCGCATCTCGGCGCGCTGCGCCTCGGAGAGCATCTTGGAGCCGACAAACGGCGGATTCCCCAGCACATAGCTGCACTGCTCGGCCGGCAGCACGTCGTTCCAGTCGAGTGTGAGCGCGTTGCCGTGGACGATGTGCGGCGCGCTCGTCAGCGGGATGCGCGCGAAGTACAGGCCGAACTCTTCGCCGATGCGCACGTTCATCTGGTGGTCGATCAACCACAGCGCCACCTGCGCGATCTGGGCGGGAAGCTCCTCGATCTCGATGCCGTGGAACTGATCGACGTCGATGGCGATCTGCTGGTGCAGATTGGCGTCGAAGAGCTGCTGCGTGCGCGTGTCGGCCAGCGCGCGCGAGGCGCGCAGCACTTCCAGTTCCAGCGTGCGCAGTTCGCGGTAGGCGATCACCAGAAAGTTGCCGCAACCGCAGGCCGGGTCCAGAAAACGCAGCCCGCGCAGCTTTTTGTGGAACTCCAGTAGCCGGTTGCGGTTGCCCCTGACGCGGCCGAATTCTTCCCACAGCGCATCGAGGATGAGCGGCTTGATCAGCTTGAGGATGTTCTCTTCGCTGGTGTAGTGCGCGCCCAGGTTGCGGCGGGCGCGCTCGTCCATGATGCTCTGGAACAGCGCCCCGAAGATGGCCGGCGAGATGCGCTCCAGTCGATGCGGCAGCAGTCGAGCAGGGTCTCGCGCATCGCGCGGGTAAAGCTCGCGAGCGGCAGCGGCTCTTCGAAGAGCTTGCCGTTGACGTGGGCAAAGGCCGCCAGTTGCTCGTCCAGCGCGCGGCTGCGCCGGTCGGGCGCGGTGTTGAGCACCTGGAAGAGCGCGGCCAGTTGCGGGCCGAGATCGCTGCCGTCCTCGTGCGTGCGCTCGTGCAGCCAGTCGCGGAAGGACTGCGCCGGCTGGAAGATGCCGGTGTCGTCAGCAAAGAGGCAAAAGAGCAGCCGCACCAGCAGCACTTGCAGCGGATGGCCCCCGCGGCCGTGGTCGGTCGCGTCCGCGCCGTAGCCGCTCGCCTTGAGCAGATCGTGCAGCTTGCCCATCTGCTCGGCGGCCTGGCGGTTGACGGGGCTTTGCGGCTCGATCGCCTGCACTTCGTAGCCCGCCAGAAAGCCGAAGTGCTTGACCTGGTCGCGCAGCCTGGCGAGCGTGAACTCCACCGTCGTGCGGCGCGCGAGGTCGTGCAGGCGAAAGCGCTCGAAGTCGCACACCACCACCATGCGCGGCAGGTCGCGCTCGGCGATGCCGTCCAGGTACTCCTGCGCCTGCGCGAAGGCGGCGTCGAGGTCCTTGCCGCGCGACTTCTGCTCGACCAGCAGCTTGCCGCGCCAGAAGAGGTCGGCGCGCCCACGCCCGCCGCCGAACTTGTGCACGGCGAGTTCGAAGGTGGCCACGCGCTTGTCGGTAATGCCGAAGATTTCGAAGAAGTCGATCCAGAACGGCTTGGCCTCGGAAGCTTCGTCGTGCGCGTCGGCCCAGCGGCGCGAAAAGCGCTGCGCGCGGTCGCGGATTTCGTTCCAGGACAGGGGCATGGCGGGTGGACGCGGGGAGCAGGCGAGGCATTGTGCCGCAGGGTGCGGCGCGCGCCCGTCGCCCCGGCGCAGGCCGGGGCCTAATCTTGAATCGCTAATCGGGCCCCGGCCTGCGCGGGGGCGACATCAGCATGGTTGTCGTATTGAAATGGAGATCGAATCACAAGGTCACGACATGTACAAAGCGGGTGCTGTGCGTGTCTTCCATCGCAAGCACCAGGCGGCCACCGGCCGCCTGGTACAACGCCGCCCAGTCGCGCCGGCGCGCGGGCGGCACGCCTTGCCCCGACAAGAGCTGGGCGTGATCGTGCACCAGCGTCAGCCGTCCAGCGGCGGGCAGCGGGCTGCCAAGCCGGCCGCAGTAGTCGGCAAGCACCAGCAGCCGGCCGGGCAGCACCCGACGCAGCCGGCGCAGCCAGTCGACCACGGCCGTCGTGCCGGCACCGAACATTTCGTTGACGAACTGGCTCGCCACCACCGCCTGCACATCGGCCGCCACCGCGGGCGGCAGCACAGTGTCGATGGCGCGAGCGTCGCCGCGCAGCAGCCTCACTCGGCGCGCCACACCGGCCTGCCGCAGCGCGGCGCGCGCAGCCACCTGCATGCCGGCGTTTGCCTCGACGCCCCAACCCCGAAAGGCGGGATCGGTGCGCGCCAGCTCGATCAGCAGCGTGGCCGGGCCGCACCCCAGGTCGAGCACCCGCTGCAGGCCGAGTTGCCGCAACAGGCCCGGCAGCACGCCCAGCGTCGTGGCCGCGCGCGCGCCGTCGTGGTTGGCAAAGACCAGCGCATGCTGCCGGCGGTCGACCAGCGTCGGGCCGCGTGCGGGATGCCGCAGCAGCGTCTGCACCTGAGCCGCGGTCGTGCCAAAGGCCAGGCCATACAGGCCGACAAGAAAGCGCGCCTCGCGGTTCCAAGCCCGCGTGCGGCGATAGCGGCGACCCTGGCGGCGCACCAGATCCGTGGCCCGTGCGGCATGGTCGAGCAGACCCCGCAGCAGGGCCGCGTCGAGACCGAACTGCCGTCCCAGGTCTTCGGGCCGGCGCGCGATGCTCAACGCGTCCATCACGCCCAGTGCGTGCAGCGCGGCGACGGCATGCCCAAGCTGCAGCGCCTGCATGAGTTCGAGCGCGCCGAAGCGCTCGCCACTCACCGGCGGACCCTTGTGCTGCGCGTGGCGGCGTTCGCCCGGCGGGTTCATGCCGGATCGCCCTGCATCGCGGCAACCAGCACTTGTTCGCGGGCCAGCGTGGCGAAAAACGCGACGTCGACGGTGGCGCCGCCGGCCGCCTGGCGCATCCACTCGACGACCTCGGTGCATCGGCGTGGCTGCTCGAACAGCGACACCAGGTGGGCGGCACCGGGTTCGAGGCACCAACTTACCGCCCCTGCGCCGCGACGCGCAACGAGGTAGCTGCGGCGCTGCGCGAACTGCGCGTCGTCGAGCAAGGCGGCGTCGGCCGGGCACTCGCGTATGCGTTGCAGCACGTGCTCGCAATCGTGCAGGTCGACCAGCACCCGCGCCTGCGGCTGCAGACGGTAGCTGCGGTTCGGGTCGAACGGCTCGGGCGGTGGCGGCGCGGGTCCGCCCCGCTCGTCGCCACCGCCGTGCAGGCACAACGCGTAGCGCACCAGCGACACCAGATGATGGTCGGTGCCGAACCGACGTCCGAGGTAGGCGATCAGGTCCTCGGCCCCCGGCGGCGCATCGCTCGTGCCGAGGGAGTCGGAAAAACCGCGCCAGTCGCGCACCAGCACGCTGAGGCGGCCGCCATCGGCGCGCAGCAGGTAGCGCAGCACCAGCGGCCCCAGGCGCCGCAGCGTCGCCACGGCCTCGGTGGCAAACACGAGGTGGCGGCGCGGCAGAGTGGCCGGGTAGTGGTGGTAGGTGGGGAAGATGTCGGGGTGGCCGCGCACCCAGGCCTCGTCGCCAGGCGTCATCAGGTCGGTGTTGTACGGTCCGCCGTAGCCGTCATAGCCGAGAGCGCCGCCATGCCGGTCGAATAGCGGGGTGCCGGGCTCGGGCGCCAGCATGTGCAGTTGGGTCAGGCAGCGCGGGCCGTGCAACCGACCCAGCAGGTCCAGCGTGTCGTCCTGGTCGGCCTGCGTCTCCTCGGGGTAGCCGGTGATGAACGAGGCCGTGGCCGCGATGCCCAGGCGCTCGGCGGCGCGGAACATGGGCTGCACCCGCGTCAGGTCGAGCCGCTTTCCACAGAGGCGCTGCATGCGCGCGGAGCCGGTCTCGATGCCGAAGTACAGATCGACGCAGCCGGCCTCGGCCATTGCTTCGAGCAGGGCTTCATCGACGCAGTCCACACGCGCCGACACGCGCCAGCGGTAGCCGCGCCCGCGCACCGCCTGGCAGAACTCGAGCACCTTGTGGCGATTGACGGTGAACATGTCGTGGTCGAGCTTGAAGTCGCGCACGCCATACCGTCGATGAAGCCGGTCCAGCTCCTGCACCAGCCGCGGCGCCGACTTGAGCCGAAAGCTGCGCTGGAAGAAGCCCGCGGTCGAGCAGAAGGTACACATGAACGGGCAACCGCGCCCGGCCTCGATGCGCAACAGTTCGAGCCCGAGCGCGGCCACCGGGTAGTGGTCGTAGTCGAGGAACGGCAGCGTGTCGAGGTCTTCGACCTTGGGCCGGCCCTCGGTGTAGCGCAGCCGCCGCCCGTCGCGCCAGCTCAGCCCGGGAAGGTGCGCGAGGCGGCGCGAGGGCAGCGCCTCGAGCAGGGGCGCGATCACCTCGTCGCACTCGTGGCGCGCCACCAGGTCGAACTGCGGGAAGCGCTCGAGAATGGAGGCGTGCAGCATGGTCGCATGCGGCCCGCCCAGCAGGATCGGCAAATCGGGCTCGCGCCGCTTGAGTTCGGCGGCGACGTTGAGCGCGAACAGGAAGCTGCAGCCCAGCGTCGTGAAGCCCACGGCCTGCGGCGCGGAGGCGAGCAACTCGTGCGCGACGCGCTCGTACAACGTGTCGTCGTATGGCAGATGGCCGCTGTGCAGCAGCCGCTTGGGATCGTAGATGGTCGTAACGTGGCCCTGCGCCGCGGCGGCGGCGGCCAGCGCCAGCAGACCCAGGTGCGGGTGCAGGTCCATCGTGGCGAGCGACCCTCGCGCGGGCAGGATGAGATTGTCGACCAGCAACAACCTCATCGCGACGCGTTCCGTGGCTGGCGCTCGAAGGACAGCAGTCCGGCCCGCTGCAGTTGCATCAGCAGCGCGCGCACCCCGGCGGGCACACGCGCACCCAGGCCCAGCGCCACCGACAACTCGCGGATGCGGCGCCCGCCCTCCGCGGCCTGCAGCGCGGCAAAACCAAAGGCGTCGAGCTCGAGGACGGACACCGCCGCGTCGCCCGGCGGCCGCCAGTAGCACAACGCGCGCGGCGCGGGGACGATCGCCGTCAGATCGGGTGTGCGCTGGCCCAAGGCCGACACAATGGCTCCCGGGTCGTGCCGCATCTCATGCAGGCGCACCGCGCCGCGCACGCGCATCGCGGCGCCGGGAGTGGGCGCGATCGAGGACCGGGCCACGGGCACGGGCATGGTCGCTTCAGTGGCGGCGGGCTGCCTCAGTTCGAACAGGGCGTGTTCGTGCCGCAGCAGATCCCACAGCAGCGCCTGCGTGGCACGGCCGGGGTCGTGCCACTGTCCGACGAAGTCGACCAGCGCCCGGGCCCGAGCCGCGTCGGTGGCCGCCAGCGCCATGCCACTGTCGGCACGGGCCAGCGCATAGTCGGCGAAGACCTCGATCTCGAGTCCGGCGACGCGAAGCAGCCGGAAGCTGTGCATGAAGGCGTCGCGCAGACCGTTGTGGCGTACCTTGAGTGCGAGGCCGGCAAAGCCGCGCAGCGCCGGCAGATCGAGGCTGGCCGGATCGACGCCGAGGGCGCGCAGCGCCTGCGGGTTGGCCGCCCACTCGGCCAACCGCCGCGGGTCGCTCACGCCGCCGGCCAGCACCGAATGAACCTGGGCCGCGGTCATGCGGCGTGCAGCAGGGTCCGGGCCCGGTCGATGTGGTCGCGCAGCACCGCCGGCGGGAACTGCGCCGACCAGTTGTACTCCAGCGTCAGCGCCTGCGGGCGTGCCCGTTGCAGCACGCGCTCGAGCAGATCGAAGACCAGCGGCGGCGCCGGGCAGGCGTGGTCGTCCCACACGATGCCCGACTGGCGATTAAGCCCGGAGACATGCACCTCCACCACGCGCTCCAGCGGCAGCCGGTCGATCTCACGCAGCGGGTCGACGCCGGTGTTCAGCGCCATGATCAGGAAGTGGCTCAGGTCGAGCAGCAAGTCGATGTCGCAGCGCTCGACCACTTTGACGATGAAGGCGCTCATGCCCATCGTGCTCCCCGGCACCGCGAAATACTGCGGCGGGTTCTCGAGGATCAGCGGTACCGGCAACTGCGGGCGCAGTCCGGCCAGGTTCTCGGCCACGCGCTCCACCGTCTGCTCGCTCAACTGGGGGCAGACGGTGTAGCTCAGCGTGGTGGGCGGCGCGCCGGGGTCGTCCGCCAGAGCGTCGGCCGCGATGAAGGCGAGGTGCTCGCCAATCCAGGGCGTACCGGTGGCGCACGCGTGGTCGGCCAGCGCGGCGATGCAACTCGCGGACGGCGGCACGAAGCCCGCGACCGACAGGCTGGCGCAGTGCAGGATCAGCGGCGCGGTGTCGCGCAGCGCGCCGAGCGCCGGCGCGTGGCGCAACTGCTCGAACGGGATCTCGAGGTAGT
This sequence comes from Betaproteobacteria bacterium, assembly GCA_046316025.1. Lineage (GTDB taxonomy): Bacteria > Pseudomonadota > Gammaproteobacteria > Burkholderiales > Burkholderiaceae_F > JAJTHJ01. The sequence goes on from JBKCXU010000146.1 coordinate 53,647, forward strand.
CGACCCAGCCCGGGTGCGAGCCGACGAACTCCACCATGCCCGGCCCATAGGCCAATCCCACCCGCGGACGCGGGTCGTCGCGATGGCGCGGCGTCACTCGCGGCCTGCGGCAGTCAGCCGGGGAAACGGGTCGCCGGACGACGACCGGCGGCGTTCAGTCGTACAGCCAGGCGTCGCCGATACGGCCCGCCGCCAGGTCGACCTTGCTGATCGTGATGTTGAGCGTGCCCTTCTCGATGCACTTCTGGATGGCCTTGATCTTCTTGGCATCCAGCGGCATGCTGACGGTGAGTTTCGGCAGGGTGCCTTGCAGCGCGATCGTGGGCGACTTCTTCGGGCTGCTGGATTTCTTGGTGGCCATGTCCGTTCCTCCGGCGGGGTGCGGTCGAGCGAAACCTCGACAGCTTGGATCATTAGAAGCGCGCGCCCGGATGCTGTCAAGGCAGGTACCGCCTCTACCCTGCAAGATTCACCAGGCCCGCCACCGGGCCAGCCCAACGCCCGCCATCGGTCGCCGCACCGACCGGCTCGAAGCGCGCCGTGATCTCGGCGCGCGGCATGAACATGACGTGCAAGCGCCAGTCGATGGCCTGGTCCGCATCGAGCACGGTATCGAAGCGTCGCACCATGAAGCCCAGTGCCGCGCGCAACAAGTCCATGCCCAGGCTGCGCCCGATACAGGCATGCCCGCCGGCACCAAACGGAAAGTACTCGAAGGGCGTGGGCGCCGGGCCGCGCCAGCGCTGCGGCAGGAAGACCTCCGGTCGATCGAAGACGCCGTCCTCGCGGTGCGACAGCACGGGGCAGAGGATGACCTCGGCGTGCGCGGGCAGCGACAGCCCGCCGAGGCGCACCGGCCGCGTCGTCAGTCGGACCATGAAACCGTTGGGAGGCAGCAGGCGCAGGCTCTCGAGCAGCACGCGGTCGAGCGCCGAAACGTCGTCGCGCAGGGCGCACCAAAGATCGGGCCGCTGCGACAGGAGCAGCAGGGTCCAGGTCAACGCCACGGCGATGGGCTCGGTGGCCGACACGAAGAGAATGTTGGCGTGGCCGACCGCCTCATCCTCGCTCAGGGCCAGGTCGGCCATCGCCTGCGGGCAGCGCAGGCGGCCCAGCACGCCGCCGGCCACACCATCGTTGCGCAGGTGACGGCGCAGCATGCGGTCGAGCCGCTGTCCCGCAGCCAGCAGCGGCGCACGCGACGCCGCACCACCGACCGCGGCGGTCGAGGCCGCATCGCGGCGCAAAAGGAAGTACTCGTGCAGCAGCGGCGCCAGCGATGGATCGGCCTGCGGGGACAGCAGCACGCATTGCGCCAGGGTCAGGCTGAGTTCGCGCATGCGCGCAAGCAAGGGCTGGGGCCTGTGCGGCGGCCACTGCCGCGTGGCCCGTTCCAAGGCCCGATGCATCGCCGGCACATCCACGGCCGTTGCGCCCAGCAGCGCTCCCAGCGCCCGCTTGTGCCGGCCGTGCTCGGGCTCGGCCATGCTGTGCAGGCTGCGGTTGAGCCGGGCCAGACGCGGCGGCAGGGCCAGCGCTCCCGCCGCTGAGGCCGGCAACACAAAGGTTTCGCCGTCGGTAAGCACCTGCCGCACCGCGTCTGCGCCGAAGGCAGCCACCACGGCGCGGCAGTCCGCCAGGCGCGAGAACACGGCGCCCCCGGTGCGTAGAGCGAACACCCGGCCGCGCTCTCGGCGCGCCCGTGCCAGCCAGGCCAGGGGGTTCGCGCGGAACGGCGTCAGATCGCCGTCGTTTGCGTCGGAGCTGGCATGGCTCTTCATCGAGCTATCTCATGGGGATGATCGCCGCGCCAGACTGCTCCCGCAGGCGCCGAGCTTCCGATACTTCAGCGGCAGATCGGGCTTTACATGACAATCGCGGCGATTCTTGACTGCACCCCGGGCGTATCCACTGACTCACAGCACCGGAAAAAACCCGCATCGAAATCACCAAGACTCCGTGTTGGGTAGCCGTTTGCCAGATTAACGCAAGTGCCGGCGTGCGCGATACTCGCGCGGTCGCGATGGGTCGATAAACGTAAGGATGGAGATGACACGCTTCGCATTGTCTTGGGCTGCCGTCGCCGCCTTTGCCGCCACCTCGGCGCTCGCCCAATCCGCCGACCTGAAACCTTTCCCGCCGCCGGCAGCCGGCCAACAGCGCTTCGCGATCCGCGTGCCGGCGCTGGCCGACGAGGACGCTCGCCGTGTGCAGGTGCTGGTGGGCAAGACGGTCGAGGTGGACTGCAACCGAATGATGTTCGGCGCACCGGTGGAGCGGCGCACCGCGCAGGGCTGGGGGTTCGACTACTACGTGGTCGGGCCGTTCGGCCAGGCGGCCTCGACGATGATGGCCTGCCCGCCGGATGCGCCCAAGCGGCGCGAGTTTGTCGCGGCGCATACGCCCGAGCTGGAATGGCTGCGCTACAACTCCAAGCTGCCGCTGGTGATCTACGCGCCGACCGGGGCCGAAGTCCGCTACCGCATCTGGAGCGCCGGGCCACCGTCCGTAGCCGTTGCCGAATAGGCGGCCGGCTGCTGTGCAGGGTGGCAGCGTAAGCATCCCGTTGGAATTCGGGCGCCGCAAGGGAACGCAGACACCTTCGCTTAAGCGGCGGCGTGGTGGGCGAGTCGCCGCCACCACGCCGCCGCCCGGTAGAACTACTGCGTCCGCCGAATCGACACCAGCGCGACTGGGTTATCCCAGCGCTGGACATGCGTCAGCGCCGAGGTCGCCAAGTCGTCGTCTCGGCTCACCACCCCGGGATGCAGATGGACGGTGCCGACCACGTCATCGCGTACCGGGCTGAAGCCTTCGCGGCGGCCGCCGCTACCGGCCGTGGCCGAGCCGGGCACGGTGTCCGCGCTTTCGCTGTTCAACTCGGTACCGGCGTCGTAGCTCAGCAGATCCGCTTGAACACTCTGGCCGACCGCCAACGTACCGATCGATTGCGCATTCAGCAGCGCCAAGCCATCGTTGGTGTTACCGAGCATGCTGGCCAGCGACAGGCGAAAACTGGCCAAGCCGTCGAGCGGAACCACGAGAGTCACGGTCGCACTGTTGCCGGCGCCCGGCGGCAGCCCACCACTCGCCACGGCGGTGCCGAAAACCGAGCGCGAGTCGCTGGCTTCGGCAATCAACCCCGCCGTCGCACCGCCTTCGGCCACCCGTTCGAGGCCGACCGTAGCCGCCTCGCCGATCGCAAAGAGGCGATAACCGTCGTTGTGCGCGATGGCTACCAGTGGCGACAGCGATTGACCGGCCGTGAGATTGACCAACCGGATTTCGAAGGTCGCCGTGGTTGCCGCGGGCGGCGGCGAGGGCGCAACCACCACCGTGGCGTCGTCGCTGCCACAGGCGCTCAAACCCGCCACCGAGACCACCGCGGCGGCGAAGAGTCGCAGAGAAAGTCGCTTCATGGCCGCCTCACTGCACCGTCAGCACGACGCGCGCCACTGGATTCAGCCAGCGGTACACCGTGCTGTCGAGCGCACTGGGTCCACTGGCACCGCTGCCGACGACGCCGCGATGGATATGGACAAAACCTTCGGCTTGCGCGTTAAAGCCGGGGGCGTTGGGGCGAATGCTGGGCGCCAGGTTGCCGGACGAGTCGTTCAGGAAGCCGGGGAAGATCAGACCCGGCTGATTGATGCCGCCGGCCGCCGCACGCTTCTCGTCGTTGCCTTCGGTGCCGGCATCGTAGGCATTGACCATATAGGTGTACGTGCCGGGCGCGGTCGGAATATCGATCGCATCGAGCGCCATGAAGCCGTCGTTGGTGGGCACCAGCATGGACAAGATCGTGAGCTTGCCGTTGCTGGTACCGGCGCCACCGGAGAAGGCTTGCGTCGTGACGCTACCACCGGGCCGCAGCGGACCGTTGTTCGGATTGGCGACCACGGCCGAGCCGCCGGGAAGCAGGGCCTGCATCGGCGCGATGCCACCCGTTTCGGCAATGGTCTGGATTTCGACGCTGGCCGGCTGGCCCACGGTGAACGGAACGAAGCTCGCGGGATGCGCGGCGACCAGCAAGGGCGTGAACCAGGTCGCGCGCGTCAAGTTGGTGACTGTCACGGTGAGGGTGGCCGCCGAGGCGGCGGACGCGGCACCCAGCACGGCGGTACCCAACAGCGTGCGCGCTGCCCAGGACTTCAAGGATCGCGTGGCACTTCTGCTCTGCGACGTAATGTGCGACTGCATGGTGTCTCCTTTGGTGGACGGTCGACGACGGCAATTCACTGTCGGCAAATACCGCAGCTGGCAGGCAATTCGAACCCTGGGCGCTGCAAGTTACGGGGGACCGATCTCTTTCCTCAACAACACGCAAGGGCGGGACACCTTGGGACAATGCGATTCCGCGCCGCTGACGGGCGCTCAGGCCGCGACCGGCGCTTTGCACGTTGTCGCCACGGCGTCGTTCCGGCGGTTGAGAAAACCGAAGCAGCTCACGACGCCAACGACTTGGACGAACTACACACGTCCCAACCTGCGCGTAGCTTCGCTTGAGCGCCTGGCGTGACCGCGTTGGACGCCAGCGCGGCGCGACGGCAAACTCGAACGCGGCTTGCTTGACGGCCGTGAGCAGCGCACCGCTGCGTCGAGTCACAGCCGGCACTCAAACGGGCGGCGTCGGTGCTACATAAAGCGCGGCCAGCGCGCGCTCGTCGAGCGCGGCGGGCGCGAGTGGGCCGCTGAGGCGGCCGGCCGCGAGGCCGAGCACGCGGTCGGCATACTGTCGAGCCCACTCCGGCTGATGCAGGCTGCACAGCACCGCCAGGCCATCGTCGGCCAACGCACGCAGAATATCGAGTACGCGCACCGCGTTAGCCGGGTCGAGGCTCGCCACCGGCTCGTCGGCGAGCAGCGCGCGCGGTTGCTGCGCTAAGGCGCGGGCGATTGCCACCCGCTGCTGCTCGCCGCCGGACAGGCGGTCGGTGCGTTCTTCGGCCCGTTCGAGCAGGCCCACGCGCGCCAGCGCCGTCAGCGCGGCGCGCCAATCCTCCTCGCGGAAGCGCCGCGCCAGCCCGCGCCAACGCGGCACGTGGCCCAGCCGGCCGCCGAGCACGTTGTCGATCGCGGTCAAGCGTCCGATCAGCCGCGGCCGCTGAAACACGATCGCCACCGAGGTGTCGCCCCGGTGGTGGCGCGTGGCGGAATGGCCGGTCCGCTCGATGCGGCCGGCATCGGGGACTTCCAGCCCCGCGAGGAGGCGCAGTAGCGTAGTCTTGCCGGCACCGCTGGCCCCCAGCAAAGCGACGAACTCGCCCGCGCGCAGCGTCAGACTTATGTCGAAGACACCGCGCTGCGCCGTGCCATGACCATACCGGCGCGACACGGCGCGGGCGCCGAGCACGACGCTCAGCGGAAGTTGCGCCGCACCCGACGCTTCGATCCGAGCGCGTGGGGACAAGACACCGCCGGGGTCGTCCAGCGCCGCTCGGCTCGCGGGGGCGCTCATGCCAAGCGCCGGCGCAGCCAGCCGCTGACGGTGTCGATCGCGGTGACGGCCACCAGAATCACCGCGAGAAGGGTCGCCAGCCGGGCGAAGTCGAGCAGGTCCATGCTGTTCTTCAGTTCCTGGCCGATGCCGCCGGCGCCGACCACGCCGAGCACGGTCGACGCTCGCACGTTGAACTCGAACAAGTACAGCGCCTGCGACGCCCAGGCCGGCGCCAGCTCGGGCAGCAGCGCGTAGCGAAACGCGACCACGCGACCGGCGCCGGCGGCCTCCAGCGCCTCGGCGTTTTCCAGCGGCAGGGTTTCGATCTGTTCGGAGAAGAGCTTGGCCGCGCTGCCCCAGGTGTGCAGCGCCACGCCGAGCATGCCGGCAAACGGCCCCAGCCCGACTGCGGCGACGAGGATCAGCGCGAACACGAAGCTGTCGGTGCCGCGGAATGCGTTGAGCACCCAGCGCAGCGGTACGCGCCCCACCCCCAGCGGCGAGACGCCACGTGCCGCCAGGAACGCTGCCGGCACCGCCGCCAGCACGGCCAGCAGTGTGCCGAGAAAAGCGATGGCCACCGTTTCTCCCATCCGCTGGATGAAGATCGGTAACTCGGCGGTGGCCGGCGGCCAGGCCTGCGCCAACCAATGGCCAACCTTGGGCAGCCCGGTGGCGAGGCGACCCACATCCACACCGGCGAGCCGCCAACTGACCGCGACCAGCACGAGCAAGACCGCCGCGGCCGCCCAGCGCAGCACGCGCCCGCCGGTCCAGCGGCGCCGCTGCGCGCGCTGAGCAGCAAGCGCAGCCTCGAGCAGCGCGCGGTCGACCGCCGACACTCAGGCCTTCTTTAGCCGGCCCAGCAGCCGGCCGGCGTCGACGATCTGCCGGTAGCTCGCGTGCGTGGCGGCCACGAATCCGGTGTAGCGCGGCGGCAGCAGGGTCTTGGCCTGCTCCTCGGCAATCGCCAGCATCGCCTGTTGCGCGCGCTGCGTGAGCGCGGGCGGAAAGTCCTTGGCCACGGCGATCGCGTCGTTGGGCAGCGGCGCGGATTGCCACACGACCTGCGTGCCGTCGGGCTTGAGCCGGCCGCCGGCGATCATCGCGTTGCGGCTGCGGTCGAAGTCGGTGGCGAGATCGACCTGCCCGGCCTGCGCCGCGATCTCGTTGGCCGGGTGCGCGGCGCCCTCGCTGTACTTCCAGAACTCGCGCGGGTCGATCTTCCACACTGCGCGGGCGTAGTAGTGCGGAATCAGCCAGCCGGAGGTGGAGCCGACGTCGGCAAACGAGATCGACCGGCCGCGCGTGTCGTCGGGAAAGCGCGCCACTTTAAGTTCCGGCCGCGCCACGACGATGGCGTGGTAGGTCGGCTTGCCGTCGTACTCGACGGTGGCGATCGCCTGGCAGCCGGAGGCAGCGTTGGCGAGCACGTAGCCCCAGGGGCCCATCCAGGCCAGATCGAGGTTGCCCGAGCCCATCGCCACCGCCAACCCGGCCCAGTCGGTGGTGACCGCGAGTTCGTGCCTGGCGGCGCCGAGTTCCCTGGCCAGATGGGCAAAGAACGGTGTGTAGGTCTTGCGCGTGTCCTCGGCGGTCGGCAGGAACGGGCCGACGCCGAAGCGCAGCGTGCGCGCCTGCGCGCGGACGATGAAGGGCACTGCGAGCGCGGCGCCGAAGGTTGCAGTGGTGCGCAGGAAGCGGCGACGGAACACAGGGCGTCTTTCGACGGAAGGTGGATGGGAGCGCAAGGAAGTTCGACCGTGCGGCGCGGCGGTTACCGCCCAAGCCCCGCGCGGCCGCGAGTTCAGGGGCGCGGCACCCAGACGAGTTGGCCGTCTTCGAGCAACGCGGCAACGCCGGCGCGACCGTCGCGCGCGAGCGGGCGCGTGGCCACCGCGGCGGCGGGCAAGGCGGCCTGCGCGGCGAGCGTGCCGCCGCCGTAGAAGCGCAACGCACGGCGGTCCTGCGTGGGCACGGCCAGCGCATCGCCGACCCACAGGGCCAGGCTCAGTTCGCGCGCGCCGATGGTGTGCGCGGTCACGCCGTCGGCAATCCGCTGCGCGGCGAGTTGGCCGCCGTCGGCGCGATAGTCGTGCAGCACGCCACCGATATGCGGGGTGTGCACGGCGGCGATGCGGCGGCCGTCGGTGGCCGGGCTCAACCAGCGGTTGCGCTGGCCGATCGGCGGGCCGAGGGCCAGCAGCGCCAGCGCATCGCGCCGCTGCGCATCGGCGGCCACCACCGCCAGTTGCGCGCCCTGCGGGCCGGCGCGCATGGTGAGCAGCGCGGCGCGGCCCTGCCAGTCGAGCGGGCGCGGCGCAAAGTCTTCCAGCACATAAGGCGCTTGCAGCGTGAGCGTGCGGATCGGCGTAAGCGCATGGCGCTCCAGATACAGCACGCGGGTGGCTTCGACCGCATCGCCCAGCACGCCATGCGTATAGCGCTGCGCGTCGGGGCCGGCCAGCACGGCGATGTGCCCGCCGCCGGCCGCGGCCAACGGCGCGTCGAAGTCGATCTGCACCGGCTGCGCGTCGGGCAACACCGGGTCGGCGGCGCGGTCGGTCTCGCGCCAGCCGGCGCCGGTCGGCTCCAGCCGCACCAGGCGCCCGCACTCCTCGTCTTGCGCCGCCACAGCAATGATCCCGGCCGGCAGCACGACAAAGCCGGCGTGCGGCGCCAGCATCGGGCCGGCGGCCACGCTGGCGCGACCGCCCTCGACCACCCACAGGCCGCCGGCTTGCGCGCGGCCCGCCACGCGGCCGCCGCCCACCGCCAGCGGCGCCCGCGCATCGACCCCGCTGCCGAGCGTGCGCCAGCCGCCGGTCGCGAGCGCGAGCACGGTACCGTCGCGCGCCACGCCGAGCAGTTCGCCTCGCTCGCCGACGGCGATCTGCGCCAGCGGCCGCGGCGCGGCGAGCGGCTGCGCCGCGGGCGTACGCTGCGCGCGCACGGCGCCCGCCCCGAGCAGCGGTGCCGCCAGCAGGGTCCGCAGCACGGCGCGGCGCCGCAGGCTCAAGCCTCGCCCCGCGCCGGGTAGTCGTTCTTCAGCACGAAGTCGAGCGCCGGCAGCAGGTCGGCGATGTGCGGGCGCGCAAACGGCATGCTCTGCACGGCCGAGAAGTACAGCGTGCCGTCGCCGCGCACGAGAAACAGGCCCGGCTCGGCAAACTGCGCCGGCTCGACCACGCCGCTGGAGGTCGCGCCGCGACTGGTGGAGATAAACAAGCCCCAGCGGCGTGCCTCGCCGATGGAAAGCCCGTAGCCCAGCGGCAGCGCGTCCAGCTTCCACTCGCGCGCCGCCTGCGCGGCGCGCTCGAGTTCGTCGGTGCTGATGGCCACGGCCTCGACGCCACGCTGCGCCAGGTCCGGCAACAGGCGATTGAGCTCGGCCAGATAAGGTCGACAGATCGGGCAATGCAGGCCGCGATAGAACACGATCAGCGTGAAATGGGCGGGCCGGCAGTCGGCCAGCACCCAGCGGCCGTGGGCCACGGTTTCAACCGCCAGCGGCGGCACGGGTTGACGAGGCAGCAGAGACATGGCGCTCCTAGGCGACGATTTGACCCGTCTTGGTCGCCGCAGCCGCTGCCGGCTTACAACGCGCGGCGCAACAGAAAGCCGAAGTCCTCGCCCGCGGCGACTTCCCGCGGCTCCCGCCCGTGGCGGAAGATGCGGCACGGTGCCTCACCCAGTAGCCGGATGCCGCCGTCGTCCACCGCGAAGCCCGTGCCTTCGCGCAGGCCGACCACCCACACGTCGGGGTGCAGCACGCCGTATTCGACGATGCGCCCTTCGCGCGTCTCGCCCTTGAAGCCGGGCGGGTTGCCGTGCAGGTAGTGCGGGTTGATCTGGAACGGCACCAGCCCCAGCGCGTCGAAGCCGCCGGGGTCGCAGATCGGCATGTCGTTGGTGGTCATGATGGTCGGGCAGGCGAGGTTGGACCTTGCCCCCGAAAGACGTATCCCTTGCTGAATGGTTCAATTTGAGCAAGGAGGTCGGAAATGACGAAGACGAGGGCACGGTACACGCTGGAATTCAAGCAGGAGGCCGTGCGGCTGGTCGAAGGCGGGCAGACCATCGCGGCGGCGGCATGAACGTTGGGCGTGCTAGAGCAGACGCTGTTTAACTGGGTCAAGGCGCAGCGGGCCGGCAAACTCACGGGCGCCGACCGCAAGGTCGTCAGCGCCGAGCAGATGGAGATCAGCCGGCACGATCTGCCGGTGGCGCCTAACCTGCTGGAGCGCAAGTTCGAGGTGGCGGCACCCGACCGGGTCTGGGCGGGCGACATCACGTACATCGCCACCGACGAGGGTTGGTTGTTCCTGGCGATGGTGCTCGATCTGTTCAGCCGCCAGGTGATCGGCTGGAGTCTGCGTCCGGACATGCGGCGCGAGCTGGTCGTGGACGCGCTGCGGATGGCCTGGTTCAGGCGCCATCCGAGTCCCGCGGCGGGGCTGATCTTCCACAGCGACCGGGGCAGCCAGTACGCCAGCCAGGACTTCCGGGACGTGTTGGCCGGCTACGGCATCGCAGCGTCGATGAGCCGGCGCGGCAACTGCTGGGACACTCAATCTACGATTCGCTCGAGTGCTGTCTGCGGTCTGACCCGTGCTGGGACTGGCAGGATGCCTTTGCGTTGACCTGTCGGCCGCAAGGCAGCGCTCAACTCGGCAATGCCGAGCCTGCTGTGAGTGACCTGATAGGAGCTTTGTCCTGCACCGTGAGTGTCCTGTCCTTCGGCAAGGTTTGGCGACGCCAAACCTTGCCCTTCCGAAGGAGATCGCATGGAACAGGTGAATACCCAATCAGAGGTCATTCTCGGGGTCGACACGCATCTTGACGTTCATGTCGGCGTCGTCATCGATGCGGTCGGACGCGTACAGGGGACGCTCGCGATTGCCACCAATCGCGGCGGTTACGAGCAGTTGCTGGATTGGGCGCGAGGGTTCGGCGTGCTGCGTCGGACTGGAGTTGAAGGGACTGGATCCTATGGTTCCGGACTGACGCGCTTTCTCGAAGAGCGCGGTATTACGGTCATCGAGATCAACCGTCCAGATCGTTCCCGCCGACGCAGCCGCGGCAAGAGCGACCCGACTGATGCCGAGAGTGCCGCACGCTCCGTACTCGCCGACGATGCAAAGTGCATTCCCAAGGCTCAGAGCGGCCTGGCGGAGGCTATACGTACGTTGAGTGTCGCCCGTCGCAGCGCGGTCAAGGCCAAGACTCAGGCCGTGAACCAACTTCGGGCACTGCTGGTCAGTGCGCCGTCATTTATCCGCGACGTAGTCCTCAAGGTCAGGCCAGAGGATTGTGTTGCGGCCTGCGCGGCGCTGTCTCATGACGATGTGAACCCCGTCCTGGCCAGTTTGAAAACGACGCTGCAGTTGTTGGCCAAGCGATGGACGGCGCTGCACGAAGAACTCCGCGAACTCGACAAGCAGCTCGCGCGTTTGACAAAGCTGGCAGCTCCCAGGCTCCTTGCCCGCTTCGGCGTCGGACCTCAAACCGCAGCAACCTTGCTCGTCACGGCCGGTGACAATCCCACGCGCCTACGCAGCGAAGCCGCTCTGGCGGCGCTGTGCGGCGTCAGCCCGCTTGAGGCGTCCTCGGGCAAGATGAGCCGCCATCGGCTCAATCGGGGCGGCCAGCGGCAGGCGAACAATGCTCTGTGGACCATCGCCATGGTTCGAATGCGCAGCGACGCGCGCACGCGTGAATACGTTGCCAGGCGCACGCGCGAGGGACGGTCAAAGAAAGAGATCCACCGCTGCCTCAAACGCTACATCGTTCGCGAGCTGTACCCGCTGATCTTGGCCGATTTGAAGGAGTCGATGCGTCCTGCTTGACATAGGAGCGTCAACGCGTGCAGCGAGACGTTGTTCGGGTCGCTGAAGGTGGAGCGGCTGCACGGGCAACGCTTCGCAACGCGGCGGCAGGCGCAGGACGAGGTGATCGACTGGCTGCTCTGGTGCAACCGCAGTCGGCTGCACTCGACGCTGGGCTACGTCAGCCCGCTGCGGTTCGAAGAAAACTGGCAAGCCGATCAGGCTCGGCAGGCCAGCGCATGAGGGCAGCTATGGGATACGGATTCCAGGGGCAAGGTCAATGCGCGCATCGAGTACGCCGAGATCGCGGTTGGCGAGCGCTGCGGCCTTCTTCACGTAGCCGAAGGCCTTGACGAAGTACGGCTCGCCCGCCATCGGCAGGCCGGTGATGTGGAAGTTCTCCTTGCCCCGCAGCGTCTGCACGCCGTAGTAGGCGGAGTCGGGGATTTCTTTTTCGCCGAGAAAGTCTTTTTCGATGCGTGGCATGGCGGTTCTCTCCGTTGAAGAACCGCAGGTGCGCGGTGGTCGCCCGCGCTATCTCTTTGCGAATCCGGCGGCCACCATCTTCCTGCGTATGAAAGCGATCTGCGTTTGCAGCGGTAGGTTCTTGGGACACACGTCGTGACAGGCGACGAGCGACATGCAGCCGAACACACCCTCGTCGGTGCCGATCAGCTCGTAAAAGTCGGCATCGCTGCGCGCATCGCGCGGGTCGAGGCGGAAGCGCGCGATCTTGTTGATGCCCACGGCGCCGACGAAGTCCTCGCGCATGCGCGCGGTGCCGCAGGCGGCAAAGCAGCAGCCGCATTCGATGCAGCGGTCGAGTTCGTAGATGCGCTCGGCCAGGTCGGGGTCCATCCGCTCTTCGAGCCGGTCGAGATCGAAGTCGGGGTCGCGCAGATGCACCCAGGTGCGCAGCCGCTCGCTCATCCCGCGCATCCACGTGCCGGTATCGACCGACAGGTCGGCAATCAGCGCGAAGCCCGGCAACGGCGCCAACGTGATCTCCGGCCCGACGTCGCGCAGCATGGTGCGGCAGGCGAGCATCGGCCGGCCGTTGACCATCATTGCGCAGGAGCCGCACACGCCGGCGCGACAGACGAAGTCGAATTGCAGCGAGGGGTCTTGTCTTTCGCGGATTTCGTTCAGCGCGACGAAGAAGGTGAGGCCGTCGGCGTCGTCCATCTCGTAGGTCTGCATCCGCGGCACGCTCGCCGGGTCGGACGGGTTGTGGCGGAAGACGTGCAGGCGCAGCTTTTGCGGCGGGGTGGCGCCGTTGCCGTTGCGGGGGACGAGTTTGATTTGGGCTTCGGTCATTGCAGAAGCTCGCTTCGGGCGGGCGCTCGGCGCCCCCACCCCAGCCCTCCCCCGCTTCGCAGGGGAGGGAGCAAACATTCCCTCCCCCGTTTACGGGGGAGGGTTAGGGTGGGGGCGAGGCGCCGCATCATGCCGCCACCTTCCCATCCAACGACTCATCCACCCGCTCATTCCGCCCCCGGTACTGCTCCGGCAACAACGGCTTGAAAGGCATCAGCGCCTCTTGCAGCGCAAAGCGGTCGGCCCCGTGCAGCGCACGCAGGCGCTCGACTTCGGCCTGGCGCGCGGCGGTGTCGGGGTGATCGAGATAGTCCCGGGCGCCATAGCCGCGCCAGCCGGGCGGCAGTTCCATCTTGCGCACGTCGAGCGGCTCGTAGGTCAGCTCCGGCAGCAGCGCGCCGGTGTGCGGCCACCGCGCCAGCGTGCGCTTGAGCCAGTGGGCGTCGTCACGCCGCGGATGGTCTTCGCGGAAATGCGCGCCGCGGCTTTCGGTGCGCGCCAGCGCGCCCGCCGCCACGCAGGCGGCGACCTTCAACATCAGCGGCATCCGGTAGGCAATCACCAGTTCCGGGTTGGCGCCCGGGGCGCGGGTGCCGACGCGGACGTGGCGGGCGCGGGCGATCAGGCCTTGCAGCCGGCGCACGGCTTCTTCCAGATGCGCGGCATCGCGAAAGATGCCGACGTGCGAGGTCATCAGCTCCTGCATCTCGACGCGCAGCCGGTTGGGGTCTTCCCAGCCGTCGCCATCCATGAACTGCGCGAGCTTGGCGCGCTCGGCATCGAGGAACTGCTGCGCCAGCGACAGCGGCGCATCGAGCTTGTTCTCGGGCCGGTCGCAGAAGTCGGCGATGAACTCGCCAACGATCATCCCCGCCACCACGGTCTCGGCGACCGAGTTGCCGCCCAGCCGGTTAAAGCCATGCATGTCCCAGCAGGCGGCCTCGCCCGCGGCAAAGAGGCCGCGCAAGACCGGGCTTTCGCCGGTGGGCAAGGTGCGGATGCCGCCCATCGTGTAGTGCTGCGCCGGCCGCACGGGGATCCACTGCTCCGCCGGGTCGATGCCGAGAAAGTATTTGCAGATCTCGTGCACCTCGCGCAGGTTGTGCTCGATGTGCCGGCGGCCGAGCAGCGTGATGTCCAGCCACAGGTGTTCGCCGAATCGGCTCCTGACGCCCTTGCCCTTGCGGACGTGCTCTTCCATCCGGCGGCTGACTACGTCGCGGCTGGCGAGTTCGCGCTTCTCCGGCTCGTAGTCGGGCATGAAGCGGTGGCCGTCCACATCCTTCAACAGCCCGCCGTCGCCGCGGCAACCTTCGGTGACCAGGATGCCGGCCGGGAAGATGCCGGTCGGGTGGAACTGCACCGCCTCCATGTTGCCGAGGGTGGCGATGCCGGTTTCCAAGGCGAGTCCCGCGCCCTGCCCCATGTTGATCACGGCGTTGGTGGTGACGCGGTACAACCGCCCGGCGCCGCCGGTGGCGACACAGGTCGCCTTCGCCAGATACGCGGTGAGTTCGCCGGTGATCAGGTCGCGCACCACTGCGCCGTAGCAGCGCGCGCCGTCGTGGATCAAGGCGAGTGCCTCCTTGCGCTCGTGCACGGGGATGCTCTCGGCAATGGCGCGGTCGCTCACGGTGTAGAGCATCGCGTGGCCGGTGCCGTCGGAGACGTAACAGGTGCGCCACTTTTTAGTGCCGCCAAAGTCGCGCTGCGCGACCAGGCCGTGTTTGGCCTCGCTTTCGGTCAGTACGACTTTCTCGTTGTTGATGATGACTTCGTGCGGGCCGGCGCGCACCCGGCTCCACGGCACGCCCCAGGCGGCCAGTTCGCGCACCGCCTTGGGCGCCGTGTGCACGAACATCCGGGCCACCTCTTGATCGGCGCCCCAGTCGGAGCCGCGCACGGTGTCTTCGAAGTGCACGTCCTCGTTGTCGCCCTCGCCCTTGAACACGTTGGCGAGCGAGGCCTGCATGCCCCCCTGTGCCGCCACCGAGTGCGATCGCTTGGGCGGCACCAGCGACAGGATCAGCGCCGCATGCCCGCGCCGCCGCGCGCCGATGGCCACCCGCAGGCCGGCGAGCCCGCCGCCGATGACCAGTACGTCGGTGGTGACGACTTTCATCGGACGGCCTCCGGCGCACCCAATGGGCACGTCGTTCCCGCGTATGCGGTAACCCAGAAGCGTCTGGGACCAACGCTGGGTTCACGCTTCCGCGGCAACGACAACAAGCCGGTGTGCAGCCAAGTCATTT
>JBKCXU010000147.1:0-7909 GCA_046316025.1 Betaproteobacteria bacterium
GGGTTACTCCCTCCCCCGCCTGCGGGGGAGGGTGGGGGTGGGGGCTTGGATGCCCCAACTTGGAGAGGTTCATGGGGAGGGTTTGCTCCCCTCGCCCGCAGCGAGCGCCGATGAGTCGGAGGCGCGAGCGGGAGAGGGGCCGGGGGTGAGGGCCAGTCCGTCGTGCGGCCTGGGCCTCTCCAGATAGACGCTGTACGTGCTCCCCTCCGCCCCCCTGGCGCTCGCGCTATCGCTATGGCTCAACGCCGTGATGGTGGCGGCCACGCTGGCCCTGCTGGCGGTGCCGATCCTGGCGCCGCTGGTGCTGCCGGCGCTCGGGCTGCCGGCCGAGGCGCTGGGGCTGTATTCGGGGGCGCTGTGGGGCGCGTCGCTGATCACGTCCGTAGCGGCCGGCAGCCTGATCCGGCGGCGCGGTGCCTGGCGCGTCGCGCAGGCCTGCCTGCTGCTGACCGCGCTGGGGCTGCTGTGCGGTGCCGCCGGTGCGGTGGCGGGGCTGCTGCTGGCGGCGCTGGCGATCGGGCTGGCGGTCGGGCTGGAGACTCCAGCCGCCTCGCAACTGTTGGCGCGCGGCCTGACCGTCGCGCAGCGCCCGCTGTATTTCTCGATCAAGCAGACCGGCGTGCAGGCAGGCGGGCTGTTGGGCGCGCTGACGCTGCCCTGGCTGGCCGCGCAGTTCGGCTGGCAGGCGTCGCTGGTCGCGCTGGCGCTGCTGGCCCTGCTGCTGATGCTGGCGCTGGAGCAGCCACGCCGCCGGCTCGGCGAACTAGGCGAACCAGGCGAACAGGGCGGGCGGGGCGGACCGGGCCAACCCACCGAGGGGCCGGCCACGGCGCCGCTGCACTTCAAGGCCGCGCTCGCCTGGGCCTGGCGCGAGCCGCTGCTGCGGCGCTTGGCGCTAGCGGCCGCGGCCTTCGGTGCGGTGCAGCTCTGCCTGAACAGCTTCATGGTTACGTATGCGGTGCTGGAGCGCGGCGCCACGCTGGCGCAGGCCGGGCTGCTGCTCGGCGTGGCGCAGGGCGGCGGGTTGCTCGGCCGGCTGCTGTGGGGCTGGGTCGCCGGCCGGCACGGCCATGCATTGGCGCTGCTGCGCGCAATCGGCGTGGCGATGACGATCGCGGCGGCACTGCTCGGCGGCCTGGGCAGCGGCCTGGCGACGGGGTGGCTGCTGCCGCTCGTCTTCATCTTCGGCCTCACCGCCAGCGGGTGGAACGGCGTGTTCCTGGCGGAGATTGCGCAGCAGGTGCCGCTGGCGCGGGTGGCCGCGGCCACCGGCGCGGTGCTGGTGGTGATGACGGTCGGGCTGATGCTGGCGCCGCTGCTGTTTGCGGCGATCGGCGCGGCCCGTTCTTTTGGCGCGGCGTATCTCGTCACCGCGTTCATTGCCGCGGCCGGCACGCTGTGCCTGCCCGGCGCTTCAGGAGCCAAGTTCAGGAGCTAAGCAATGAGTGGAGGCATTTCACTGCACGCGGTGGACGTGGCCGCCGGCGTGCCGGCGCAGGGCATGGCGGTCGAAGTCTTTGCGCTCACCGGCGGGCGGCGGCTGCTCGCCCAGGGCCGCTTGGGCGCCGGCGGCGCGCTCGACCATCCGGTCGCACGCGGCGAGGGCGTCGCGGCGGGCGAGTACGAAGCGCACTTTTGCATCGGCGACTGGCTGCGCGCGCAGGGCCGGCTCGCCGGCCCGGCGTTTTTGGAAGTGGCCGTGTTCCGCCTGACGGTGCTCGACCCGGCCGAGCACTACCACCTGCCGCTGAAGTTCACGGCGTGGGGGTATGCGCTGTTTCGGGGGAGTTAGGCGCGCAGCGCGGGGGTGCGCCAGCCTCGGCAACGACTTCCGCCACGCGCGGCATGCGTTCGCTGCTGCAGCGCGAACGAATACCGCAGATGCGACGCCGGGTTGACCGCGCCGGCACTTCGGTACCAGTATGGGCTTGCAGCGCACTTTGTGCGGTTGCCCCGAGGAGGTGCTCATGGCGCAAGCGACCAGGCCGTTGAAAGCAAGCAATCCGTGCCAGCCGATCCGCGACAGCATTGCCGCGATTGAAGAAGAAATCCTTTCACTGCAAGACCTGCTCAACGAAGTGCCGCCGAGCATGAAGCCCATCATCAAGGCCAGTATCGAACGCGAGAAGCGGCACTTGCAGCAAATGCGTGCCGCGCTGCGTGCTTGCGTGCAGGCACATCGGGGCGCCGGCTGAGCACTCGGGCCACGCCCGGCTGAGCGCGCGACGCGAGGTTGTGGAAGCTCGGCGCATGCTTCGAGAGGCTGCGCCGTGACCCTCAAAGAAACGTATTGCACGTTGCGCAGTGTACCGAGCCTATTTGTCGTTCGGCCGGCAACGCGATCGACCGACGTCGGGGCGTCACGAGACAAACGCGACGTCGGCAGCGTCCGGTCAAGCGAAAGTTAACGGTCACTAGGCCGTCGCGCCCACCGCAAGGCTCTGGCCTCGTGCTCTTTAACGAAGGCATCTTTGCCGTCCATGTAGGCAGAAAGATCGTCTGGATGTTGGATGGCTAACCGCCTCTTCAGCTCGCTATACGACGATGCAGCTTCCGGGTGCGCCCTCATGTAGTTACGAAACGCGAGATGGCGGTCGATGTCTGCGCTGCCGAGCTGAAACGCGTGCACTTGATGTGTTCGAACGCCGCACGGCGAGTCTTTTCGGAAGTAGCGCCGTCCGGGAATGCCGAACTCGCCCATGACCTGATAGCCAAGACGCTCCATCTCGGATGACGAGTTGTCGAGGAACTGCAAACTCACGGCGACCAGCAGAATGTCAATGACGGGTTTCGCAAATATCCCCGGTATTGCCGTGCTTCCGATGTGATGAATATCGACCACGCCCGCGGACAACGTCTCGCGTAGGCGTTCAGATTCCATCTGGAATTGGGCCGGCCATTCAAGGCTGGGACCGGCGACGACTACTCGCATGGTGAGTGTTCTTGCGATGTTTAACTAGCAGAACAAGCAGCGCGAGGCGTTGGCTGCTCCCCGGAAGTAAATCGCGCCCGACCCTGTTCCAATCTTGAAAGCAGACGTCGGTGCCCGCGCCGGCCTCCGACTAGCGATTAAGCTCATGGGCGCGCCGCTCGCGGCACGTCCCTTGGAGCGCAGTGTTAGGCATCTGGATATCTCACCTCAAACCAGGAGTTCTTCATTCCAGCACTGAAGCCATGTGTTGTTGTAGGCCCATAGTTCCCTATGAAGCCGACCCTGCCATACGTGCTGGGTAGCTCAATTTGCTTGTCAATTTCGATCTTCTTGCGTGGAGTCCCCCAAGCAGGCCAAGCGTCACCTAGAGCGTGAAGTACGCGTAACCATATCGGGTATGAAAGATAAGAAAACTTCGATAGAACATTTTCCACGGGGCGCACTTCGTCTCCTGGTACAAGTTCCCCGAGTGGCTTGGTTGTCCAAAATTCTCTACGCGGGGGAAATTCGCGAAACCCGTAATCAGTGCAAGTGCCTAATTCCAGCTTGTACGAAGGGTGGCTTCGAAATCGAAAAAAAATGTCTTGGTCGATGTATGTGTAGTAAAGAAGTGTTTCCGGGTCCTCGCCACGATGAGAAGACGGCTGGAGCTTCGAGAAGATGATGTAGGCCGTCTGGTCGTTTCTTTCGAGAAATGGCACCAGACCTTGAAAGCCTTCGACCGGGTTTTCGCGGGATAAGTACGGTACATCGGAATTGGCAAGGAATTCGAATTTCAGGTTTGCCTCTGTTGCAGAGGTGTTGACGTCAAAGAGTGTCCACGCCGGAGGGGCTGGCGTCTCAAGAGGGATAACATATGGTTCAGCAATGATGTAGTTGGTTAGTTGGTCTGGCGTCCCACTCTTCCTGCTTGAAAACTGCCGACGAAATTGCGACTGCCACACACCACCCCTCCATCCTCCGGTGATGTGTAGAAAGAACATACGCATTTGATCGAGATACTCCGGCCAGCAGAGCAAGGCGTCAACGAAGAAATCATCGATTCGGCGCCAACGCCCATACGGTGGAGGCTGGGAAAACAAATGTCGATAATCAAATCTTATCTCCGAGGGTTTCTGAGAATTTTGGTGAATGTAGAACCGAACAGGTTGGTCAATCTCACCGTCCGAATAGCGGCCAGCATAAGTCGTAACGGTGGAGTCTTCGGCTATTGAACTAACGACCAATTGTTGGCCCGTAAGGTAGTTCCTTATTCGGAGAGGTTCCTGCTCGTACTCAAACCATCCGTACCTTCGCATGCTGAGTTCCTATGGAGATGCCTGACTTGATTTCGTGAACCGCCCCTGGCCGATAACCGAGGCGGATAACCTGGCCGATGCTGGATAACCTGGCATCGATTTCATTCTCAAGCCCTTGTTCTCTTGACGACTTCCGTGTTGCGCAGAGACATACAACGCTACGAACCAACCCGGCAAAACCGCCTCGGCCATCAATCTTCTCCAGCGACGGCGCGTCGAGTCTGACGCAAAGCGGGGCGGTTCGCCAAGCGGGCAGCACGGTTTCGGCGGCCTCCTTGGGCCTCCGGTGCGGGCCTCCTCACGTTCTGGTGTCGCAGCACGAAAAACGACTTCGCTATCGGCAGCCCATCGAGCAAGCACTTAAGCCCATGCGGCGCCCGGACGACTTGGCTGCCGCCTGGGTCAGCTTCCTTCGACAGTCTCAGCCGCCCCGGTACTTCCTGCTCCAAGTTACCCGCCCGTCACCTCCCCCGCCTACAATTGCCGCACTGCACAACAACGCCCGCCCCCGGCGGGTGCGCGGCCAACGGAGGTTTCGATGAAAGACCTGGGCACCCAAGCAGCACTGGCGCAACGGACCACGGAGAAAGTCGCGCAGGTCTACACGGCGCGCGTCCGGCATGCGGTCGAGCAGTATCAGAAGAAGGTGGCGGCAGCCGCCGGCGGCGCGGACGCCGTGGCCTGGCCCTTGTCGCCGCTGGATCTCTTCAAGCAGTGGACGGACTACGCGACCGACGCCGCGCAGCGCTCGGTGCTCTTCTGGGACGCGCTGCGCCAGCGCGGCAACCAGTGGCTGGCGCACGAGCAGGCGGGCAAGCCGCCGGTGCTGCACTTCGAATACGAAACCGTGCTGGATGCGCGCCGCTTCGAGCGGCCGGTCAACTACGCGCTGCTGCGCATCGTGCCGCCCGCGGGCGTGAAGGTCGATCCCGCCAAGCGCCCCTACGTGATCATCGATCCGCGCGCCGGCCACGGGCCGGGCATCGGCGGCTTCAAGGACGATTCGCAGGTGGGCGTGGCGCTGCGCGCCGGGCATCCGGTCTATTTCGTGGTGTTCTTCCCCGACCCCGAGCCCGGCCAGCGGCTGACGGATGTCACCGCGGCCGAGCAGATTTTCCTGCGCAAGGTGCGCGAGCTGCATCCCAAGGCAGAGAAGCCGGCGCTGGTCGGCAACTGCCAAGGCGGCTGGGCGGCGATGATGCTGGCCGCCTCCGACCCCGAGGCCACCGGCCCGATCGTGATCAACGGCGCGCCGATGAGCTACTGGGGCGGCGCCTGGAGCGGCGGCGACAGCGAAAACCCGATGCGTTACGCCGGGGGCCTGTTGGGCGGAAGCTGGCTGTCCTCCATGACGGCCGATCTGGGCAACGGCAAGTTCGACGGCGCGTACCTCGTGCAGAACTTCGAGAACCTGAACCCGGCCAACACCTACCTCGACAAGTACTACCACCTGTACGCCAACGCCGACACCGAGACAGCGCGCTTCCTGGAGTTCGAGCGCTGGTGGGGCGGCTTCTTCCTGCTCAACAAGGAAGAAATCGAGTGGATCGTGCGCAACCTCTTTGTCGGCAACGCGCTGTGGCAGGGCGGCGTGAAATCGGCCGGCGGCGAGGCTTTCGACCTGCGCCGCATCCGCCAGCCGATCGTGCTCTTTGCCTCGATGGGCGACAACATCACGCCGCCGCAGCAGGCCTTCAACTGGGTGGCCGACGTGTACGGCTCGACCGAAGAGATCAAGGCGCGCGGCCAGACCATCGTCGGGCTGCTGCACGAGAACGTCGGGCACCTGGGCATCTTCGTCTCCGGCAAGGTGGCGTTGAAGGAGCACCGCGAGATCGTCTCGGTGCTGGAGTCGATCGAGGCGCTGCCGCCCGGCCTGTACGCGATGCACATCGCCGAGCGGCGCGGGGCCAAGGGCGAGGTCGAGTACGACGTGAGCTTCGAGGAGCGGCGGCTGGAAGACGTGGCCAAGCGCCTGAACCGCTTCGAGCGGCGCGACGAGAAGCCCTTTGAGGCGGTGGCGCAGCTGTCGGAATTCAACCAGCGCGCCTACGAGCTTTTCGCGCAGCCCATCGTGCAGGCGAGCAGCAACGAGGCCGTGGCCGAGGCCGGCCGCAAGCTGCATCCGCTGCGGATGGAGCGCTGGTCGGTGTCGGACATCAACCCCTGGCTGTGGTGGCTGGAGCCGGCGGCGCAGTTCGTCAAGGAACATCGCGCCGCAGTGGACGGCAAGGCGCCACTGCGCCAGGCCGAGCAGGGCGCAGCACAGCTCGCCAGCGCCGCGCTCGACCTGTACCGCGACCTGCGCGACGCCGCCAGCGAGGCGGCCTTCTTCCAGACCTACGGCAACCTGTTCGGCCTGTACCTGGCCGACCATGCGGCCGAGGACGAGCAACGCGCGGCCACCGCGCACAGCGGCGAGGTCTACGTGCAGCAGGCGCTGGCGGCGATCGACCGGGGCGGCTATGCCGAGGCGGTGGCGCGCGCGGCGGCGCTGCTGGCGCACAACGGCGCGCCGATCGACCTGGAGGCGATTGAGCTCAAGCGCGAGCTGATCGACGACTACCGTGCGCTGATGCCGACGCTGACCTTCGACGAGGCGCGGCGGCTGCGCGGCGAGCAGGATTTGATCGTCCGCGCTGCGCCCGAGCAGGCGCTGCAAACGCTGCCCAAGCTGCTGGCGCAACCGGCCAACCGGGCGCGCTTTGCCAGGCTCTTCGAGGCGCTGCTGACAGACAAGCGCGTGCATCGCAACGACTTCGCACCCGCGCAGATCGCCATGGCCAAGCGCATCTGGGCTGTACTCGATCTGCCGGTGCGCGCGGCGGCGCCGGCCAAGCGGAAGAGCGCGGTGCGTAAGCGAGGCAAGGCGAATGGCCGGCGCGCCGCGCGGTAGACCCCTCCCCCTTCAAGGGGGAGGTTGGGAGGGGGATGGGTGGTGAGGAGTGCCTTCCCTTCGCAAGCACCTTCCCGACAACCCATCCCCACCCCGGCCCTCCCCTTGAAGGGGAGGGAGTGAAGACAGGACAGGAACACAACGCATGGCCACCATCACCAACATCCCCTTCGACGAAATCGAAATCGGCAGACCGCTGAAGGTCGGCCGGACCCTGTCGGCCACCGACATCGAGGCGCTCGCCTTTGCCTCCGGCGACATCGACGCCTTTGCCGGCGAGGCCGATAACACCGACGTGGCACTCGCTTCCACCGAAGGGGTCGCCGCCGAGACCTTCATCGCCCACCTGATCAACCGCCGCCTGCCGGGGCCGGGCTCCAGCATCGTCGAGCAGCAGTTCACCTTTCACAATCACCTGACGGTGGGCGACCAGATCACCGCCACCATCGTGCCGGTGGAGAAGCACGCCGCCGACCATCAGGTGTTGTTCGACTGCCTCGTCGTCAACCAGCGCGGCGAGGCGATCCTGACCGGCCGCGCGCGGGTGATCGCGCCGTCCGAGCGCATCTCGCATGGCGACCTGTCGATGACCGAGGTGATCTTCCGCCGCACCGACGAGTTCGCCCGGCTGCTCAAGCGCTGCGCGGACGTGCCGCCGGTGAAGACCGCCATCGTCCACCCCTGCGATGCCGATTCGCTGGCCGGGCCGATCGAGGCGGCGCGGCGCGGGCTGATCGTGCCGGTGCTGGTCGGGCCGGCGGCCAAGATCGCGGCGGTCGCGCG
>JBKCXU010000148.1:0-27020 GCA_046316025.1 Betaproteobacteria bacterium
CGCGGCACGTTGAACAGCGCGAGCAGCTCGTCGTCCCAGGCCAGCGTATGCAGGTTCAGCATCAGCGTGCGCGAGGCGTTGCTCACGACGGTGGCGTGGACCGCGCCGCCCGTGAGCTGCCACAGCAGCCAGCTGTCGACGGTGCCGAAGGCGAGCTCTCCGCGCTCGGCCCGCGCCCGCGCACCGGGGATGTGGTCAAGCAGCCAGGCGAGCTTGGTGCCGGAAAAGTATGGGTCGAGCAGCAGCCCGGTCTTGTAGGCGACCATCGGCTCGGCGCCCGCGGCACGCAGCCGCGCGCAGGCACCCGCGGTGCGGCGGTCTTGCCAGACGATAGCGGGTGCAACCGGCCGGCCGCTGGCGCGCTCCCACAATACGGTGGTCTCGCGCTGGTTGGCCACGCCAATTGCCGCGACATCCGCGGCCGACGCGCCCGCCTGCGCCAGCGCCTGCCGCGCACAGGCGAGCTGGCTCGACCAGATTTCCAGAGGGTCGTGTTCGACCCATCCGGGTTGCGGAAAGAACTGCCGGAACTCCTGCTGCGCGCTGGCCACCGGCGAGCCGGCCCGGTCGAACAGGATCGCCCGCGAACTGGTCGTGCCCTGATCGAGGGCGAGAACGTAACGCGACATCGGCAGCCTTGGGGCCATGGACTGCGGCGACTATAGTCGTCGCTGGCCTTGCCCGCGGCGGTCGAACCCGAGCCCACTCGGATCGACCTGCAACGCTGCGTCGTTCCCGCAAGGCTTGTCCCCGCGGAAGCGGAGAGCGGGAATCCAGCTTCGTCGCAAGACCGGCCGGGTCCCCGCTGCCGCGGGAACGACGAGATTGCTCGAACAGTCTGGCGATGGAACAAGGATACGGATTGGACTCAACCACCAACAAACCCACGACTTTGCACTGGGCGCTGCTGGCGGCCGCGCTCGTTGCGCTGGCCGCTTCCGGCTGGCAACCCTACGACCGGCTCACCTGGTTGCTGGAAGTGCTCCCGGTGCTGATCGCCGCGCCGCTGCTCGTTGCGACGTACCGCCGCTATCCGCTGACCACACTGCTGTATGGGCTGATCTTCGCGCACGCGCTGGTGTTGATGCTGGGCGGCGCCTACACCTACGCGCGCGTACCGGCGGGCTTCTGGGTGCAGGAGGCGTTCGGCTTGTCGCGCAACCCTTACGACAAGCTCGGCCACTTCATGCAGGGGCTGGTGCCGGCGATGGTGGCGCGCGAGATCCTTCTGCGCGGCGGCGATGTGCGGGCGGGCAAGATACTGTCGTTCCTCTGCATCTGCGTGGCGTTGGCGATCAGCGCGCTCTACGAGCTCGTCGAATGGTGGTCGGCGCTGGCGCTCGGCCAGGGCGCCGACGAGTTTCTCGGCACCCAGGGCGACCCCTGGGATACGCAGTCCGACATGCTGCTCGCGCTGATCGGCGCGACGTTGGCGATGCTCACGCTCACGCGCCTGCACGACCGGCAGTTGACGGCCCTGGCACGCCGATAAGGGTTACTCCATTTCACTTCATTCGGACAACAAAGGCACGTCAGCCCTGCGAAAGCGGGGGCCTAGCGTCTATCGCGAAAGTCGCCGGGTACCCGCTTTCGCGGCAACGACGAAATTGCCCTCGTGATTGAGAAATGGAACTACTCGTCGTCCGCTTCGAAGCGCGCAGGCGCTGCCCGGCGCTCCTCGCTGCGCGGTGCGCGCGGGCGGTCGCTGTCGTACTCGCGGCGGCGCGGTGGCGGGCCTTGCACGACCTGCATCAACTGCATCACCAGCCGCAACGCCTTGTTGACCGAGGCGTCGCCGCGGAAGACTTTGGACACGTCGGGGTCGAGGTTGACGGTGAAGGCGCGGCCTTCGCCCCGGTCGTCGCTGCGCCGCTCGAACCGCTCGCCGCCCTCGCTCGCGCCGCGATACGGTCGCCGGGCGCGCTGGTAGGGATCGGCCGCGTCGGTGCCCTCGGCAGCGCGGGCGCGAGGCGGTCGCGCCGAGCCTTCGAAGCGCGCGGCGCCCCGACTGCCGCGCGCCGGAGCCCACGGGCGCGGGGCGTCGTCGCGCGCGCGCGGGCCGGCGCCGGCGCCGGCGCGCGGGCGGCTGGGTGCAGCCTTGGGGCCGCCGGAAAACTTCTTCATCGTGGATTCCTCTCGCACTCGCGCGCGGATATTGAGTCGGGCGAAGGCTACGCCGTTATCTGGGGAAAAGAAAACGGCGCCCGCAGGCGCCGCTCTACGATGTCGCGGACAAGGGTCACGCGGCTTTTTTCTGGTCGCGCAACTCGCGCCGCAGAATCTTGCCGACGTTGGTCTTCGGCAGGTCGCTGCGGAACTCGATGTACTTCGGCTTCTTGTAGCCGGTCAGGTGCTCTTTGCAGTAGTCCATGATGTCGCGCTCGGTCACGGCCGGGTCTTTCTTGACGACAAAGAGCTTGACCGCCTCGCCCGCGTACTCGTCGGGCACACCGACGACCGCGCACTCCAGCACGCCGGGGTGGCCGGCGACCACGCCTTCGATCTCGTTCGGGTACACGTTGAAGCCCGACACCAGGATCATGTCCTTCTTGCGGTCGACGATCTTGGTGTAGCCCTGCTCGTCCATGATGCCGACGTCGCCGGTGCGGAAGAAGCCGTCGGGCGTCATCACCTTGGCGGTTTCGTCCGGCCGCTGCCAGTAACCGGCCATCACCTGCGGGCCGCGGATGGCGATCTCGCCGGTGCTGCCGATCGGCAAGTGGTTGCCGTCGTCGTCGAGGATGGCGATTTCGGTGGACGGCACGGGCATGCCGATGGTGCCGGTAAAGCGGTCGGTGTCGGTGCGGTTGGCGGTGGCCACCGGCGAGGTCTCCGACAGGCCATAGCCCTCGGCGATCGGGCAGCCCGTGGCTTCGAGCCAGCGCTTGGCGACCGCCTCCTGTACCGCCATGCCGCCGCCGGCGGACAGGATCAGGCGCGAGAAATTGAGCCGCTTGAAGTCCTCGTTGTTGAGCAGCGCGTTAAACAGCGTGTTCACCGCCGGGAACACGTGGAACGTGTGCTTTTGCAGTTCCTTGACGAAGCCCGGAATGTCGCGCGGATTGGGAATCAACAGGCACTGGCCGCCGATGCGCATCGACATCATCGCGCAGACGGTGAGCGCGAAGATGTGATAGAGCGGCAGCGGGGTCACGGTGACCGGGAACTCGCCAGGCTTTAGCTTGCGCAGCGCCGGCTGGTACCACGCTTCGGACTGCAACATGTTGGCGACGATGTTCCGGTGCGTGAGAGTCGCACCCTTGGACACGCCGGTCGTGCCGCCGGTGTATTGCAGGAAGGCCACGTCGTCGAGCGTGACGGTGACGGGCTTCAAGCTCATCTTGTGCCCGTCGGCCAGCACGTCGAGAAACTTGTGCGCACCAGTGAGCGTGTACTCCGGCACCATCTTCTTGACGTTGCGCACGACGAAGTTGACCAGCAGCCCCTTGGCGAAGCCGAGCAGATCGCCCATCGCGCAGACGACGATCTTCTTGCTCGGCACCTGGTCGGCCACCTGCTGCAGCGTGGAGGCGAAGTTCTCGAGGATGAAGATCGCCTCGGCTCCGGAGTCCTTCAGCTGATGCTCGAGCTCGCGCGGCGTGTACAGCGGGTTGACGTTGACGACGGTGAGGCCCGCGCGCAGCACCCCGGCCAGCACGACCGGGTACTGCAGGACGTTGGGCATCATGATCGCCACGCGCGCGCCCTTCTTGAAACCCTGCGCCTGCAACCAGGCGCCGATGGCCGCCGAGTTGTCGTCGAGCTCGCGGTAGGTCATCGTCGCGCCCATACAGGTGTAGGCGGGCTGCGGGCCGTACTTCTTGAACGCCTCGTCCAGCAACTGCACCAGCGACGAGTAGATGGTCGGATCGATATCCGCCGGCACGCCCGCGGGATAGTGCTTCAACCAGAAACGATCGACGGCTGCCATGGCTTGCTCCTTGTGTGTTTGTCGATGAATTGCTCGGCGTGTCCCCGCCGGCAGCGCCGCGGATGATAGTCCTCACCCGCGGTGCGGGATAGCGCGTAATCCCCAGTCCCTACTGCGGTGCGGCACCGGCGCGCAGGGCGGCGAGCCGCTCGTCCTTGGGCAGGTCGGCCAGCCGCTGCACCTCGGCATAGAACTTGGCGAAGTCGCCGTCCTGCGCGGCCAGCAGCGCGGCAAAAGCCGGCACCAGATCGTTGTAGGCACCGAGCGCGGCGATCTGCGCGTTGCTCAGTTCGGGGCCAAAGATGCGGTCGTAACCACCCCAGCCGCCCCAGCGCTCGCGCTTCAGTTGCGCGTAGCGCTCGCGCGCGTCGCCCAGCACGCGCGCCTTGGCGGCACGCTTCGCAGCGTCGTCTTCGCTGCCGGCGTAGACGGCCGCGAGTTCGGCGCGGGCGGCACGCACCAGCGCGATGAAGTCGGCGCGCACGGTCTGGTTGCGCTCCCAGGCGGCGACCGCAGCCGGGGTGCCATGTGCGGCCAGCCAGCGGCGCACCCCTTCCTGCTCGACCGCAGTGGCGAAGCTCTCGTTGAACACCGTGTCGTCCTTCACGTAGACGATCTGGTGCGCCAGCTCGTGGAAGATCATCCGCGCCAGCTCCGCATCCGGCCAGTCGATGAAGGTGTTGAGCAGCGGGTCGGGAAACCAGCCGAGCGTCGAGTACGCCGGCACCGGCCAGACCGCCACGTCGTAGCCCTGCGCGCGCAGATCGTTCGCAAACGCCTGCGCCTCTGTGCGGTCGTAGTAGCCGCGGTAGCCCGCGCAGCCGAACAACGGATAGCACCAGACCTTCAGGCCCAACGACAGCTCCGGCGTGGCAAAGCTGTTCCATACCGCGGCAGTACGGTGCAGGTCGGCGTAGGTGGTGAAGCTCTTGTTGTCCGGCAGCGCGAGTTGCTCGCTCGCAAACGCGCGGATCGTTTGCGCGCTGCGGAGGCGCTGTTTCAGCTTATCCGGCGCGGCGGGGTCGGCTAGCCATTCGTCCACCGGCTTGGCCGCGGCCATCAGCGACAAGTGTCCGTAGGCCGCTTGCCCGTAGTAGCCGAGCGTGGAGCAGCCGGCGATGACGAAGGCAGCAAGGGCGACGAGCAGAACGAGGAGCCAGCGCATGGAAGCGGTCGACCTTGTTCGTGGATTTGCGGTCGGACGAGTCTACGGACCGCGTCGGCCCGCCCGCCACCGCGACGGATTGCGGTAGCGCGCTGCAAGTCCGCTCGAGACCCGCTAGTCTCCAAACACCCTTGGATCTTCACGGTTTTACATGACGCGTTGGTACGGCATCCCGCCCCGTAGCGAGCGCGCGCTGCGCTGGGCCGCGGGATCGGCGCTGATCGCGGTGCTGGCGACCGTGCTCGGCGCCGGCGCCGCTCAGGCACAAGCGCTGAGTTTCGACGATGCGCGGGTGCTGCTGATGAACAGCTCCGACAAGCGCAAGGCGGCTGAGGCGAACCTCACCCGGCAGGAGCTCGAAGTCAAGACGGTCGAGACGCTGCGCTATCCCGACGTCACCCTGAACGCGACCCAGGTTTATGGCCGGAAGAACTTCGATTTGAGCGCGCTGCCGATCGGCATCGATGCCTACGACTACAACTTCGACGGGCCGCGCAGTTCGGTTCTGGTGAACTGGCCGCTGTACACCGGCGGAAAGATAGAGGCAGCACAAAAGCTGCGCGAGGCCGAGCGCTCCGGTGCCGAGGCCGAACTGCAGCAAACCGAAGAGCAACTCGACTTTCAACTGATCGTGCGCTACTTCGGACTGCGCCTGGCAAAGATGGTGGAGGCCCTGCGCACCGACCAGCTCGAACAGGCCGACCGCCAAGTGGCGCGCGCCAGACGCTTCGAGGCGCTCGGCCAGATCGCCGCAGTCGAGCGCTTGTCGGCGCAGGTCGCGCGCGACGAGGCGGCGCGCGATCTGATCAAGGCGCAGCGCGAGCGCGAGTCGGCCGCCGCCGGGCTGATGCGCCTGCTGCGCGAGTCCCGCCCGCCGCAGCCGACGACACCGCTGTTCGTGATCACGACGCCGCTGGCGCCGCTGGAGGTTTGGCTGCGCGACGCCGAGACCCGCAGCCCGGTACTGGCACTGCTCCGGTCCAAACGCGCGGCCGCCGAACAGGGCGTGACCGCGGCCCGCGCCGATTACCTGCCGCAGGTGTTCGCCTTCGGTCAGTACAACTTCATCACCCGCTACCTGACGCCAATCGAGCCCAACTGGATCGCCGGCATCGGCGTGAACATCAAGCTGTTCAGCCGCGAAGACCGGGCGAGCCGGCTGGGCGCCGCCGAGTCGCAAACGACGCAGGTGCGCGCCTTGGAGGCCGAAACCCTGAATACGATTCTCGACGCGGTCGAGACGGCGTGGCTGCGGCTGGCGCAGGCCCGCGAGCAGTTCAAGCTGTTCGATTCGTCGCTCGCGCTGGCGCGCGAGAACCTGCGCCTGCGCGAGCGCGCGTTCGAGGAAGGGCAGTCGGTGTCGATCGACGTCAACGAGGCGCGCAACAGCCTGATCCGCGCCGAGACCGGCCGCGCGCAGGTCGCCTACGAGTTCGTCGTCGCCCTCGGCGCCCTGCTCGAAGCCTCAGGCCAGATCGGTCGCTTCTCCGATCTCATGCAACGCGCCGACGTGCACCTTCAACCATGACCCCTACCGCACCGACCCCTCCGCCCACACGCACCCGCCAGCGCCCGATGGCCACCGTCGCCGCCGCGCTGGCGCTGTTCGTCGTGCTGGCCTTCATCGGCTGGGGGTTGTGGCTCGCCTATCGCCCAGTGCCCGTGCCGCTGCAGGGCCAGGTCGAGGCGCTGACCCTGAACATCGCACCCAAAGTGTCGGCGCGCATCGCCACGCTGACGGTGCGCGAGGGGCAGAACGTCGCCGCGGGCGCGGTGCTCGCCACGCTCGACAGCCCGGAAGTGCGCGCCAAGCAGACGCAGGCCGACGCGGCGCAGGCCGCCGCCGACGCCCGCCGCGACCTGGTCGATGCGGGCGCGCGCGCCGACGATATTCGCGCCGCCAAGGCGATGTGGGACAAGGCGGCGGCCGCCGCCGAGCTCGCCGAGAAGACCTTTCGGCGCATCGACGCGCTCTACAAGGAGGGTCTGGTTTCGTTGCAGCGTCACGACGAGGCGCAGGCCAACGCCAAGGCCGCGTCCGAGACGGTACGCGCCGCCCAGGCCCAGTACGAGATCGCGGCGAGCGGCGCGCGTCCGCAGGAAAAGCGCGCCGCCGGCGCACTGGCGCGGCAGGCCGCGGGCGGCGTGGCCGAGATCGACGCCATCGCCCGCGATCTGGTGCTGACGGCACCACGGTCGGGCCAGATCGACAAGGTGGTGCTGCACGCGGGCGAGTTGGCCGCGGCCGGCTTTCCGGTGCTGACGCTGGTGGATTTAACCGACCTCTGGGTGGTCTTCAACGTCCGGGAGGACGATTTCTCCGGCATCCGGATGGGCGCCGCGCTCGATGCCAACGTGCCCGCCCTCGGCAACGCCGCGGTGCGGCTGACGATCGACACGATCGCCCCGCGCGGCGACTACGCGACCTGGCGTGCGACGCGGCAGTCGAGCGGCTACGACGTGCGCACGTTCGAAGTCCGGGCGCGTCCGCAGACGCCGGTCGACGGCCTGCGGCCGGGCATGTCGGTGCTGGTCGCGACCCGCTAGCACCGCGGTCGCCGATGGCCACCGTCGTGCCTGCCGGTTTTCGCGCGGTCGTGGCCCGCGAGCTGCGCCACCTCGGCCGCGCGCCGTGGGACCAGGCGCTGCTGCTTTGGCTGCCGGCCGCGACCCTGCTGTTGCTCCTGTGGGTGTTTACGGCGGGCGTACCGGTCGGCCTGCCGGTTGCCGTCGTCGATCAGGACAACAGCGCCGCATCGCGCGATCTGGTGCGGCGCATCGCCGCGACCCGCGGGGTGGCGGTTGCCCTGCGCCCGACGAGCCTCGAGGCGGCGCAGCCGGCGGTACGCAGCGGCGCGGTTTATGCCGTGGTGCACATCCCCGCGGACTGGGAGCGCGATCGTCTGCGCGGCGCGCCGTCGCCGGTCGCGCTGTACGGCAACGCCCAGTTCTTCCTGGTCGCGGGCATCGTCGGGGGCGACGTGCGCGCGGCGGTGAGTTCGATGGCCTTCGACCGGGCGGTGATGGCCGAGGCCCGTTTCGGCGACGGATTGGCCCATTCGGCCCGGCGCGTCGACAGCGTGCAGGCCGACTTGCGCACGCTGTTCGACCCCGCACTGTCCTACGAGGTCTACCTGGGCGGAACGCTGATACCGGCGATTCTGCATCTGTTTTGCGTGGTCGCGGCCGTCTCGGCCCTCGGGCGCGAGTTTCGCGATCGCACCGTGGGCGACTGGCTGCGCGCCGCCGCCGGTCGCCCCGCGGCGGCGCTGCTCGGCAAGCTGGCACCGGTGGCGGTGGTTTACCTGGGGCTGGCGTTGGCGACGGTCGCCACCCTGGCCGGATGGCGCGGGTGGCCGGCCGCGGGCAGTCTCGGGCTGTGGCTGGTGGCCATCGCAATGCTGATGCTTGCGTCCATGACGATCGCGGTCCTCATGGTCGGCGCAACGGCCAACCTGCGCGCCGCGCTCAGCCTGACCGGTCTGTACGTCGCGACGGGGATCGCGTTCAGCGGCTTTTCGTTTCCGCGTGCCGCAATGAACGATCTGTCCCAGGGCTGGGGCTCGCTGCTACCTTTCACCCACTATCTGCCGCTGCAGCAGGGTCAATGGTTGGGCGCTGCCCCGCCCGGCACCTGGGCGCAGGGGATGGCCGGCTTGGCGCTGTTTGTCGTGGTACCGCTGGCGGCCGGCGTGCCGCTGCTGGGTCGCGCGCTGCGCCAACCGGCGCGCTGGGGCCACCGATGAGTTTCTGGTCCAGCCTCGTGCAGACCGTTGCAGCCGTGCTGCGCGACCGCGGCCTCGCCCTGATGTTCGTCGCCGCGGTGCCGGCCTATTCGTTTTTCTACCCGCTGCCCTACGCGACCGAGGCGGTGCGCGAGGTGCCGGTGGTGGTGGTTGATCGGGACGCGAGCTCGCTGTCGCGCGATATCGTCGCGCGGCTGGCGGCGGTGCCGGCGGTGCACGTCGCCGGCACCGCCACAGCGGTTGGCGAAGCGACCGCGGCACTCGCCGGCGGGGAGATCGGCGGCATCGTGCTGATCCCCGAGAACTTCGCGCGCGACGTGGCGCGCGGAACGCCGACTGCCGTCACCGCGTTCGGCACCGGGGCTTACCCGGTGCAGGACAAGGCTGTGCTCGGCAGCGTCGGCGCCGTGATGCAGGGCGTTGCCACCGAGCTCGGCGGCGCGCGCCTGGCGCGCGAGGGGGCGCCCGCGGCGGCGTTGCAACAGGCGGCGCGCGCCGGGCCGGTCTTCATCGACCAGTCGCTGTTCAACCTGGCGCACGGCTACGGCAGCTACGTCGTCGCGGCCGTGGGCATCCTGATCGTGCAGCAGATGATGCTGATCGCCATCGCCGCCTTGGTCGGCACCTGGCTCGAGACGCACGGCGGGACGCTGTTCGGCCCGGTGCCGCCGGGCTGGCGCGGCTTCGCCGGCACGTTGACGGGCTTCGGCGTGTTCGCCTTCCTGTCGCTGCTGTACTTCATCGGTTTCGTCTTCTGGCTTCAGGATTACCCGCGCGGCGGCAACTTCGGCGGCGCGCTGACGTTTGCGGCGCTGACTGCACTTACCTTCGCCAGCTTGGGCATCGCGCTGGGCGCCTGGTTCGCCGATCGCGAGCGCGCCTTTCAGGTGCTGCTGGGCACATCGGTGCCCTTCCTCTTCGTCTGCGGCATCGTCTTTCCGCGCGAGGCCATGCCCGCGCCGGTCAACGCACTGGCGCTGCTGATTCCGACCACCCCGGGGATTATGGGTTTCGTCAAACTCAACCAGATGGGCGCCACATGGAACGAAGTCCGCCCGGAGGCGCTCAACATGGCGGCTCTGCTGCTGCTCTACACGCTGCTCGCCGCCTGGGCGATGCAGCGGCGGCGCGCCACCGCGACGGCTGCGCGTTGAGCCTGGAGCGCAGCGCAACCGGGCACCCGGTCAACAATCGGCAGACCACCGCAGCCGGACAACCCGCCGCAGCTTGCCGCTGGTGGAGCTGCGTATTGGCGGCGCGTCGGCGACTTCGATGGTCGCACGCGCGCCGCCGTTTGCCATCAGATACGCGGCCAGCGCAGCCTTCGCCTGCGCGGCGTGCGGCTGCTCGCCACGGCCCAGCAGCAGCCGCAGCGTGCGGGGGCCGGTCTGCACCAGCTGGAAGTCGTGCACGCCGGCGACTTCTTCCAGCACGGTCGTGATCACCAGCGGCAGCACCTTGACGGGCGGGGCGCCGCGCGCGCCGGCGAAGCGCAGCACGTCGTCGTGCCGACCTTCGACGGCAATCGCCGGGAAGGGGCTGCCGCAGGCGCAGGGTTCGGCGTGCACGGTGATCGAGTCGCCGAGGTCGTAGCGGATCAGCGGCAGCGCGCGGTTGGCGAGATTGGTGAGCAACACGCTCGCCGAAGCCACCCCCGGCGGCACCGGCCGGTGCTGCGCATCGACCGGCTCCAGCAGCACCCAGTCGGCGTTGACGTGCAGGGCGCCGTGGCCGCACTCCCAGGCGATCGACAAGAACTCGCTCGCGCCATAGCCGTTGCGCACGCGGCAGCCGAACACGCGTTGCAGCCGCTCGCGCACCGGGGCGTGCAGGCACTCGCCGCCGGTCCAGATTTCGCGCAGATCGACGCGCAGCCGGCCGGCCTCCGCCTCGTCGGCCAGCACTTCGGCCGCGGTTGGGTAGGTGGCGAGCAGCGCGGGTCGGTAGGCGTTCAGTTGCTCGACCAGCGTCGACAGCGGCTGCAACAACGAGAACGACTGCACACTCGGCGCCAGCCACGGGTAGCTGCGCCGCAGATGCTCGACGGTGGCTACGCCGGCAAAGTGCCCGCCGGTGGCGGCCACCAGGGCATAGCGCTCGCCCGCCGCCAGGCGGGCGGCAAAGTCGGCCGGCGTGCGCAGGCCGCGGAAGCGGAACATCTCCAGCGCCTCGTACACCGCCAAGGCGTCGCCGTCGTGCACGAACCAGCCTGACTCGCCCGAGGTGCCGGAACTCGTCCACACCGCATAGCGGCCCAGATACGGTTCGCCGAGGCGATCGGTCCGTGCGCAGAAGCGTTCCAGCCCCGCGCGGGTGATTTGCGGGTCGGCGACTGCGGCGTCGAAGTTCGACATCACCAACTGCTTGGTCACGACCGGCAGGTCGGTCAGCGCCGCAGCTGCGCGCCGGGCGAGCGGTGCATACAAGTCGCGGTACAGCGGGCAGGCGCGGCGGGCGTGGGCGATCAGGTTGCGCAGCCGCTGTTGGGCGCGCGCTTCGATCCGCTTCGGGTCGGACCAGCGGCCCAGCCACACGTCCCACGCGAGGCCGGCCCAGCGCGCGGCATCGAAAAAGTCGGCGGCCCGGGCAGCGCGCATCGCGGCGAGTGTCCTGTCGCTTTGCATTATCCGCGCCAGCGACCGACACGTCAGTCCCGAATCTGCGCTCCACCGCGCCCGCGCGCCGCATGACGCCGATCAAGGACAGGCGCATTGGCGGCACGACAATGGACTTGCGAATTTCTCCACCCCACGGAGCACGCATCATGAAGCTGCCATTACAAGTCGTCTTTCACGGACTCGAAGGCTCGCCCGCCCTGACCACGGTCATCGAACAGCGCGCGGCGAAGCTGGATCGGTTTCATCCGCATATCGTCTCCTGCCGCGTCACCGTGACACAGGAGACGCGCCACCACGTGCAGGGCCGGCCGTTCGGCGTGCGGCTCGACCTGACCGTGCCGGACAAGGAAATCGCCGTCACCCACAAGGAAAACGAAGACGCCTTCGTCGCCGTGCGCGACGCCTTCGACGCCGCTCGCCGGATGCTGCAAGACGAATGGGCGCAGCGCCGCGGCGAGGTCAAGCAGCATGCCCCCGCATGAGGACGCCGCGATGAAAGCCGTGCTGAAAGTTCCGCCGCCCCCACCGCCACTTACCGGCGAGGAGCGCGTCATCGAGCATCCCGACGGCTTTTACTGGCTGGCCGACGACGACCGCGCCGAGGTCGGGCCGTTTGCGAGCTTCGAGGAAGCCTTTGCCGACATGCAGGCGGCCGGCGGGGTCGAGCTGGCGCCGGAGGACGAGTTGTCCGAACTCGAGTCCGAGATCGGCATCACCGACTGGATCGACCCCGACACCGGCGCCCCGGCCGAGGAGGCCCGCACGCGGCTGGAAGATCACTGAGGCCGGGCGAGCAGGTCGCGCACGAAGCCGTCCAGCGCGCGGCTTTGCGCGGCGGCCGCTTGCGACGTGTCGAGCGTGAAGGCGCTGTTCCGCTCGTCTTCGGCGAGCGGTTCGCACCATTGCAGCTGCCGCTCCAGCACGTCGACCCCGGCTTCCGAAGCATCGGTGCCCAGTTGTGCGCGCTGTACGACACGCACGCGCAGTACCTCGGCCGGCGCCTCGCACGCGAGCAGCGCAAAGCGCGCACCATGTGCCGCGGCCAGCGCACGGAACCCGGCGCGCTCGGCGCGCTTCAGCGACGCCGCATCGACGATGACCGGAACGCGAGCTTCGAGCGCCTGTTGCGCGCCCTCGCACAGCCGTACGTAGGTGCGCCGGGTGGCGTCGGCCGAATAAATTCGGCGTTCGCTGCGCGCCTGCGGCGCCAGACCGAACAGCCGCTTGCGCTCGACATCGGCGCGCACGCGCACGCCGCCCAACCGCTCGGCCAGCTCCAGCGCAACCGTGGACTTGCCGCTGCCGGAAAGGCCCGTCGTCGCCACCAGCACCGCAGGCAGTTCGCGGGTGAGCGCTTCGGCCAGCGACAGGTGTTCCTCGAAACTGCGGTACTCGTGCACGCGCGCCGCGCGCGCCAGGCCGGGTTGATGCTCGTGGATCAGCGCCACACGCGCGCGCACCAGTGCGCGGTACACGGCGTAGTAGCGCAACACGTGCAAGCCGTCGTAGTCGCCGGTGGCCTCCAGATACTGCGACACGAGCCGCCACGCGAGGCGCGGCAGGCCGAGATCGTGCAGATCCATGAAGGCGAAGGCGAGGTCGCTCACGACGTCGATGAAGCGCAGTTCGGCGTGGAACTCGATTGCATCGAACGGCGTGGGCGCGCCGTTCCACAGCACGACGTTGGCCAAGTGCAGATCGCCGTGGCATTCGCGCACGCGCCCGGCATCGCGGCGCGCGGCAAAGGTCGGTGCGAGCAGCCGCGCTGCGTGGTCGATCCACTCCGCCAGCGCATCGAGCCGCGCGCGCTCGGCCGCGCCGGTCGCCTGCGCGCGCATTTGCGTTGCGGTGGCGAGCGGCCAGCGGTGCGTCGTCTCCGCACTGCCGAAGCGTGCATCGCCCGCCAGCGTCGCAGCGGCGTGCAGCCGCGCGATGGCCAATGCCAGCGCATCGATGTGCGCGGCGGTCAACTGGCCGCGCCGTGCCAGCCGGTCCAACCGCAGCGCGTTGTCGAAGCGGCGCATCCGCACCGCGTAATCCAGCGCCGGGCCGTCGCCGCCGATGCGCGGCGCCTCCGGCGTGCCGGTAACCGGCAGCACCTCGAGATACAGCGCCGGCGCGGTGCGGCGGTTCAGCCGCAACTCTTCAACGCAGAAGCGGCGGCGCCGCTCGGCGGTGGAGAAGTCGAGAAAGCCCAGCGCCACCGGTTTTTTGATCTTGTACGCGTACTCGCCCGCCAGCAGCACGGTCGAGATGTGGGTGTCGAGCCGCTCGACCTCCCCGACGGCGTGCGGATAGGCGGCGGGGCGCAGGAGTCCCGTCACCAAGTGTTCAAACTCGACCCAGGCAGCCTCCGGCATGGCACACCTACCTTGCGCCGCGCTGGCCGCGCCGCGTTGATCGCCGTCAAGCCGCCGCGCCGCAGCGGCTTACGCCGCCTGTCCGGCGCGCCCGGCGGTGCGCGTGCGTCCTTTGACGAAGCGCAGCGGAAACTCGACCACGTTGTGCGCGGCCCGCCGCGGCGACCAGAACGAGCCGTCGGCCAGCGCGATCGGCTGCTCGAGGATCTCTGCGCGCCGCGCGTTGAACTCGCACATCGGCAGCGGCCCCTGCGGCGTGGCCGCCATGAACACGCAGGCGTCGAGCCGCTCGCGGTCGAGCTGGCGTGCGTCCATGAAGTTGTGGATCAGGATCGACAGTTTGCGCACCCGGCCGCGGGCACGGAGCAGATCGCCCTTGATCCGCCACGCGCTGCGCGCTGCCCAGCCGAGCGCCGGCGCCCATAGCTCCGGGTGGCGCGCCAGGCCCGCGAGCGCCGAGCGCACGCCAGCCAGCGACGAGCGCCGCTCGATGCGGATTTCGGCACTGGCGGCGACCAGCCGTTGCACGGTGGCGCGCTCGGCCAGCGCGTCGCGCATCCGGTCGCCGAGCACCCAGGCCATCGCAAAGCGGTTGCAGGCGCGGTGCCCGGCGGTCAGCACGTCGAAGTCGAGCGGCACCCCGGCGCCCGCCTGGATCGCCGCGATCACGCTCGCCTGATCGACCGTCGTGCCACGCGCGCCCAAGTCGCCGCGTCCGGTATCGGCCTGAATCTGGAAGGCGACAAAGCGCGCCACGTCCGCGTGCCGCGCAAAGAAGCGAACCAGATCGGGCAGCTCATGGAGGTTGGCGGCGTTGATCGTGGTGTTGAACATCACCTGCACGGGCAGGCCGCGCGCGCTGGAGATCATCCGCTCGCGCAGTGCGTTCAACTCCGCCTCGGACGCGTAACCGCGGTGCTGCTGCGTCATGTCGACGTGAAAGGCGACGTCGGTCAGGCCGGCGGCGGCCAGATCGGCCAGCAGCTCGCGCGTGACCAGCAGACCATTGGTGAACAGCGACGAGCGCATGCCGGCGGCGGCCACCGCCGCGACGACCGCGCGCAGCTCGCGCCGCTTGCGCAGCGTGGGCTCGCCGCCGGAAATCTGCACGTCGGTGTCCGGGCCGTAGCGTTCGCGCAGGTCGGCAATGCGGCGCAGCAGGTCTTCGAGCGGCGGGTCGCGCATCGACTCGGCGTCGTCGGCCAGGTAGCAGGCGGTGCAGTCGAGGTTGCAGCGCTGGGTGATCTCCAGCGACACGCAGCCGATCGGGTAGCGCCGGCCGGCCACCTGGCCGGCATGCCACTGCCCGGTGCGTTGCAGCCGCGCGCGGATCGCGGCCAGGCGTTGCTGTTGGCGGGCGGCTTCGGTCATGGCGCGAGTTCCCGGATGGTGCCGGAAGTTCGCCCGCGGTCGCGCGCAGGTTTCAGCGGAGTTACTCCACTTCCACTTCATTTTGACAATAAAGGCACGTCGTTCCCGCGAAAGCGGAAGTCCAGTGTCGTTCGCGAAAGTCGCTGGGTTCCCGCTTTCGCGGGAACGACGACATTGCCCTGATGATCGCGAAACGGAGTTACCCCGACAGGCGCTCGACCTGCACCAGACAGTCGTAGAAGGTCGGCGCACGGCCCAGGTCGGTCAGCGCCTGGCTCGTCACTTCATTGGCGTTCTTGCCGTCGCGCGCGAGCTTGCGCCACCAGATCGACAGCGCCACCACCACGCCGGGCCGGGCGCGGTCGGTCACGCGCGCGGCGAGCGCGAAGCTGCCGCGGTCGTTGAACACGCGCACCCGCTCGCCGTCGGCGATGCCGCGGGCGGCGGCGTCCCGCGGGTGAACTTCCAGCGTCGGCTCGCCTTCGGTGTCGCGCAGGCTTTGCACGTTGACGAAGCTGGAGTTCAGAAAGTTGCGCGTCGGCGGCGAGATGATCGCCAGGGGATAGCGCGCGGCGAGTTCTGCGTTGCTTGTCGGACTCTCGTATGGAGGCACGTAGTCGGGCGCGGGCAGCGTGGCGGTGGCAAACTCGCACTTGCCGCTGGGTGTGCCGAAGCCGCCTTGCGCAAAGGGCGCGTAGCGCTCGGGCACGTCGAGCCGCTGCCAGCCGTGCTGCTTGAGTGTCGGCCAATCGATCTTGCCGAGCGGCCCATCGGCGGGCAGCGCCTGCGCAGCGAGGTCGTCGTCGCTGTCGGCAAAGCAGGGGTCGGTAAAGCCCATCGCCGCAGCCAGCCGGCGGAAGATTTCGCTGTTGGGCAGCGCCTCGCCCAGCGGCGCGATGGCCGGATTGTTGGCGAGCGCGTACAAGTGGCCGTAGGTGCCGTGCAGGTCGGTGTGTTCGAGCTGCGTGGTGGCGGGCAACAGGTAGTCGGCGTAATCGGCGGTGTCGGTCTGGAACTGCTCCAGCACGATCGTGAACAGGTCTTCGCGCGCAAAGCCCTGCGCGACCTTGGCCGATTCCGGTGCCACCGCCACCGGGTTGCTG
Organism: Betaproteobacteria bacterium; assembly: GCA_046316025.1. Classification (GTDB taxonomy): domain Bacteria; phylum Pseudomonadota; class Gammaproteobacteria; order Burkholderiales; family Burkholderiaceae_F; genus JAJTHJ01. The sequence goes on from JBKCXU010000148.1 coordinate 16,295, forward strand.
TTGTAGACGATCAGCGCCTCGATCGGCGGGTCGGCGGCGAGCAGATCGTTGCCGATGGTGCTCATGTTGATCGTGCGCGGCGTGCGGCCGGCGAGCAAGTCGGGACGCTGCACCGCCGTGCGGTTCCAGTTGAACATGCCGGAGCAGGACAGCAACACACCGCCCGCCGCGTCGCGCCAGTGGCCGGCGAGCGCCGGCAGGCTCGCCACCGCGCGCACGGCGTTACCGCCGCCGCGGGCGCGCTGCATGCCGTAGTTCAGGCGGATCGCCGCCGGGCGGATGTGCCAGTAGTCGCGCGCGAGCTGCTCGACCTCCGCCGCGGCGATGCCGCAGATCGCGGCCACGCGCGCCGGGTCGAACTGAGCGGCGCGCGCGGCCAGTCGGTCGAAGCCGAGCGTGTGGCGCTCGACGTAATCGCGGTCGAGCCAGCCTTCGCGGATCAGCACATGCGCCAGCCCCAGCGCCAGCGCGCCGTCGGTGCCCGGCAGCAGAGCGATGTGCTGGTGGCACTTCTCGGCAGTGAGCGAGCGGTAGGGGTCGATGGCGATGAGCTTCGCGCCGTTGCGCTTGGCCTCCTGCGCGAAGGTCCACAAGTGCAGATTGGAGGCAATGGCGTTCGCCCCCCAGAAGACGATCAGCTTCGCGTCGGCAAAGGCTTCCATCGCAGGCCCCGTGCGCAGGCCGAGGGTGGCGGTGAGCCCCTCGCCGCCGGCGCTGGCGCAAATGGTGCGATCAAGCAGGCTTGCGCCCAGCCTGTTAAAGAACCGCGCGGCCATCCCCTCGCCCTGCACCACGCCCATCGTGCCGGCGTAGGAGTACGGCACGACCCGCTGCGGGTCGCGCGCGGCGATCGCGCGCAGGCGGGCGGCGATGTCGGCGAGTGCCTCTTCCCAACTCACGCGGACGAAGCGACCCTCGCCTTTCTTGCCGACGCGCTTCAACGGGTGAAGCAGTCGCTCCGGGTGGTAGGTGCGCTCCAGGTAGCGGCTGACCTTGGTGCACAGCGCGCCGCGGGTGGTCGGGTGCTCCGGGTCGCCGGCGATCTTGATCGCGACGCGCTTGCCGCCACGCTCCTCCACCGTGGTCAGCAGCGCGCAGGTGTCCGGGCAGTCGTGCGGACAGGCACCGCGGACGACGGTGGTGCGCGCGGCGCGCTCGTCAGGCATGGCGTAGATCGGGCAGCGGCTGCGCGATCAGCCGCGCGAAGAACGCCTCGCAGGCGGCGACCTGCGCGTAGCTGATGTACTCGTCGGGCTTGTGCGCCTGCTCGATGCTGCCGGGACCCATCACCACGGTCGGGATGCCGGCGCGCATGAACACGCTGGCCTCGGTGGCGAAGCTCACCGCGCCGGTGCCGAGCGCGCTTGTGCCGGCGCGCTCCATCGCCAGTTGCACGACCGGCGCGGCGGGGTCGATGCCGAACGCGGGGATGTTCATCCCCGGCGCAAAGCGGATGCCGGCCTCCCGCGCCACCGCCTGCATCGTCGGCTCCAGCTCGCGGCGCGCGTATGCCTCGATCTCGGCGAACACCTTGTCGGTGTCGGCGGTGGGCAGGCCGCGCATCTCGAAGGTGAACTCGCAATCGCGCGGCACCACGTTGACGACGATACCGCCGGCGATCACCCCGGTTTGCAGCGTCGAGTGCGGCACCGCAAAGCGCGGATCGCGCGGCTCTTCACGGGCATATCGCTCGGCCACGCCGCGAATATGGCTCACCAGTTGCGCGGCGAACTCGATCGCGTTGACGGCCTGCGGCGCCAGCGACGAATGCGCCTCGCGCCCGCGCACGCGGCACACGCAGTCGCGCTTGCCCTTGTGCGCGACGATCGCCTGCATGTCGGTCGGCTCCCCGATCAGGCAGGCGGCGGGGCGGATGCCGCGTTCGGCCAGATCGGCCACCAGATTGCGCACGCCGAGGAAGGTGGTTTCTTCTTCGTAAGTGAGCGACAGGTGCAGCGGCACGCTGTCCGCGGCGGCGACGAAGCGCTCGGCCCAGGCCAGCGCAATCGCAATGAAGCCTTTCATGTCCGCCGTGCCGCGGCCGTGGATACGGCCGTCGCGGTGGGTGGCGACAAAGGGGTCGCTCGACCAGTCCTGCCCATCGACCGGCACCACGTCGGTGTGACCGGAGAGCACAAGCCCGCCGGTCTTCAGCCGCTCCGGCTCGTGCGCCAGCGTGCAGAAGAGATTGGCCTTGGCGCCGCTCGCGTCGTAGAAGACCTGCGGCTTGAGGCCCAGCGCCGCCAGATGATCGCGCGCGATTTCGATCACGCCCAGATTGGAATCGCGGCTGACCGTCGGCACCGCGATCAGGCGGTCGATCATCGCCAGCACGGCGGCGCTGGGGGCGGCGATAGGTTCGGCGGGGGCGTTCATGGTGCGGCGGCGGATACGGTCGAAACGATTCTACGGCGGCGTTGAGCCGTAATATCCTTACCGGACTCCAGCGCTGCACACGAGGCTGCCATGGCAATGCTCGACGAACCGTTAGTTGTCCGTCACCGCCTGACGGTGGACGACTATTACAAGATGGCCGAAACCGGCGTGCTCACGCCGCAAGCCAAGCTTGAACTCATCAATGGGGAGGTCGTCGATATGCCGCCGATGGGAACACGACCCGGTAGCCGCGTCGCACGCCTGGAAAGGCTGCTGCATGAGGCCATCGGTCGGCGCGCCATGGTCCGGACCCAGCTGCCGTTGCGTCTGAACAAGTTCGACGAGCCCGAACCCGATTTCGCCGTGGTCAAGCCGCGCGAGGACTTCTACGAAGAGGCTCACCCGTGCGGTGCCGACACCCTACTCGTGATCGAAGTCGCCGAAACCAGCGCCCGCTACGACCGCGAAATCAAGGTGCCGCTATATGCGCGGCACGGCGTGCCCGAGGTGTGGATCGTCGATCTCGAAGCCGGCCTCGTGCGCTTCTATCGCCAGCCGAACGGCGAGAAGTACACCGACATCACCGCCACCGAGACGCCCGGCCCGACACCCGTGGTCGCACTGCCCGGCATCGCGATCGACCTGACCGACGTGCTGTAGCCCGATGAACCTCCTCGACCCCATCGTCAAGCAGCACGCCGAGATCCAGGCGATCCGCCGCGACATCCACGCCCACCCGGAGTTGCGCTACGAAGAGCGCCGCACCAGCGAACTGGTGGCGGCCAAGCTCGCCGAGTGGGGCATCGAAGTGCACCGCGGACTCGGCGGCACCGGTGTCGTCGGCGTGCTGCGCAACGGCAGCAGCGGCAAGTCGATCGGCCTGCGTGCGGACATGGACGCGCTGCCGATTCAGGAGCTGAACCAGTTTGCGCACGCCTCGACCCACGCCGGCAAGATGCACGCCTGCGGCCACGACGGACACACGGCGATGCTGCTCGGCGCAGCCAAGTACCTGGCCGCCGTCAAGCCCTTCGACGGTACCGTGAACTTCATCTTCCAGCCGGCCGAAGAAGGCGGCGCCGGCGCGCGCAAGATGATCGAAGATGGTCTCTTCGAGCGCTTCCCTTGCGACGCCGTGTTCGGCATGCACAACTGGCCGGGCTTTGCGGTTGGGCAGTTCGGCTTCGCACCGGGGCCGATGATGGCCTCGGGCAACCTGTTCGAGATCTTCGTCCGCGGCCGCGGCGCGCACGCAGCGATGCCGCAGCAGGGCATCGACCCGGTGTTCGTCGCCGTGCAGATCGTCAATGGCCTGCAAGGGATCATTACCCGCGCCAAGAAGCCGATCGACCCGGCCGTGCTGTCGGTAACCATCATCAAGGCGGGCGATGCCAACAACGTGGTGCCGGACGACGCCTATATCTGCGGCACCGTGCGCACCTTCGACGACAAGGTGACGGACTTGATCGAAGAGCGGATGCGCCGCATCGCCGCGCTGACCGCCGAAGCGCACGGAGCCACCGCCACGGTGAACTTCGACCGCTACTACCCGCCAACGGTCAACCACGCGGCCGAGTCCGCCTTTGCCGCCGACGTAGCGGCCGAGCTGGTCGGCGAAGCCAACGTGGTGCGCGCGGTCGAGCCGACCATGGGTTCGGAGGACTTCTCGTTCATGCTGCGCGCGCGGCCGGGTTGCTACTTGTGGATCGGTAACGGCGACGGCAGCCATCGCGCCGCCGGTCACGGCCTGGGGCCGTGCCAGCTGCACAACCCGAGCTTCGACTTCAACGACGATTTGCTGCCGCTGGGGGCGACCTATTGGGTGCGGTTGGTAGAGAAGTTCCTGGCGCGCTGAGCTTGACGTCCTGCCGGTTCAGGTAGTACCTTTGGCATACTTTGTAGAGAGGTACCGCTGCATGGCCGCACCCACCACGCTCAAACTCCCCGAAGAACTTAAACGGCGCATCGTTCCGCTGGCGCAGGCCGAGGGCAAGACGCCGCACGCCTGGATGGTCGAGGCGTTGCACACGCAGGCCGAGCTGGCCCAGCTGCGCGCCGACTTTCTCGACGATGCGCTCGCCTCCGCCGCCGAGGTCGATGCCGGCGGCCCGCTTTACGCGGCGCAGGACGTGCATGCCTACATCGTCGCGCGCGCGGCGGGCCGCCCGGCCGATAAGCCGCGCCCCGCCATGGGCGGCAGGAAGCGCTCGGCCAAGTAATCCACCGTGCCCGACGTCTACTACAGCGAGCGGGCACTGGCCGATCTGGATCGGCTGCTCGACTTCATCGCCGAACACGACCCGTTTGCCGCGCGCCGCGCCGCCGAAGTCATCGTCGACGCGGTGCGCGTGCCGGAGCGACACCCGTTGATCGGCCGCGCCGCTCATGGTGAACTGCGCGAACTCGTGATCTCGCACGGGCGCACCGGCTACGTGGCGCTGTATCGGCTGCTCAACCGGCTGCTGCGGGTCGAGGTGCTGGCGCTGCGCCACCAGCGCGAAGCGGGCTACGCGGGCCTCGACATGCCCAGGCCAAAGTAACGTCGCACCGCGTCTTTGCGGAAAACCAGCAAGCACGCCGCCGTCAGCAGCGCCACCGTGCCGAGGATCAGCGCCAGCCGCAAATACGGCTGGCCGAGCGACAGGCGCAGGGCGATCAGCGTTACCGCGGCACGCAACCACTCGAGCGCAGCGAGCGCCAGCGCGGCCTGCACGATGCGCGCAGCCCAAGGGCGCGGGAGTGTGAGCACCGCCAGCAGCGTCAGCGCCGCAGCACTCGCCAGCGTTTGCCCCGCGCGATGAAAATGAGCGGCGAGAACGACGAAAGCCAGTGCCGGCGCGATCAACAGCCACGGAAAACGGGGCTTGAGCAGCGGAGCATCGTTCTTCATCGACACCACGCGCACTTATCCTTTTCGGGATCCCGGCAATGGGCCGATAGCCGGTGCACCCGTGGCCTCCGGCACCACCCTCTTCCACTGCTGTGGGGGGAGCGACCGATGGATGCCGTTGCATCCCGATATCGGCCCATGAACCAGTCACTCACCCCAACCCGCCCAACCTCGGCCTTGCGGGGCCGCGCCGCTGCAGCGGCGCGAAGCTGCGCTTCGCGATACCCCGCTTCCGCTCCCCCGCTTCGCAGAGAACGGGGTTACTCCCTCCACCGCTTGCGGGGGAGGGTTTGCTCCTCTCCCGCGTCGGCAGGAAAGGGCTTGGGGGCGAGCGTTCGTCAACGATTTGCCGAAAGCTCAATGATCCGCGGGCGGCTCCTCACGCGGGCGGCGCAACGCGCGCGCAGCGGCCGCGGCGGCCAGCGCAGCCACCACTGCGGATAGCGGGTGCCGGCGCGCCAGCCGCAGCGCGCCCAAGGCCACCGGTATCAGCCAAGGCTGCAGCCGCAAAGCGGACGCCGCCGCAAAGAGCCAACCGCGGCGCGCGCCGCCAATCGATGCGGAAAACTGCGAGGCCACCGCCACCCACTGCCCCGCCCGTCGCGTGCCAGCGCGCAACTCGCCTGCCGCCTGCGCGAGGTCCGCACGCTGCATCTCGCCGCGCAGGCGCAGCAGTTCGAGGCGGAGTTGCCGCTCGTCGGGCCGCATGCTCAAGGCCCCGGCGGCGGCTCTTCGCGCCGCGCGGCAAGCAAGGCTTCGCGATCGCGCGCCAGTTCTTGCAGCGTTTGCGCCAGCAGCGGCGGCGTGGCGTCGATTTCGCGCCGCAACCGCAGCAGCAGCCACAACGTTGCGGCACCGTAGGCGAGCGCCAGCAGCAGCAAGGTCGCGGCACCCCAGCGATCCCACAGCAGCACCGCCAGCCAGGCCGACGCGGTGCCGAGCGCCAGCAAGGCCAGCACCGCGACCGCGACACCCAAAGCAGCCCAGCGCGCCAGTTGCGCACGCGCCTGCGCGAGTTCGAGCGACGCCTGCTCGGCGCGGATTTGCAGCAGCGCGACGGCACCGCCTACCAAGCGGCCTAACGATTGCGGCATCGACGCCATGGCGAGACTCGGCCCCCTCCCCGGCCCTCCCCCGCAAGCGGAGGGAGGGAGAAAGGCAAGACTATCGGCGCGAAACCAGCAGGCCGAGCAGGAAGCCGACTCCGGCGCCGATGCCGACCGCGCTCCACGGGTGATCGTGCACCCAGTCGTCGGTGGCGCGCACGGCCGCCTTGGTGCTCTCGGTCACGTTGGCCTGGGCTTCGGTCAGCCGCAGCTTGGCGCGATGCAGCGCCTCGGCGGCGCGCTCGCGCAGGTGCACGGCCTGCTCGCCGCTGGCGGCGCCCGCCTGCTTGAGCAACACTTCCACGTCATCCAAGACGACCTTGGCGTCGGCAACCAGTTTGTCGCGATCAACTACGGTGTCTGTCATCTTCATCTCCCATCAACAAGGTTTATCGTAGGCGCAAGGGTTGCGCGTCGGTTGATTGCCGTCAAGTCGGGATTCGCCCCTCCTGCGATTCTGCCATTGGGCGCTGTGGTTACGCCCACCTCCCATGAATCCGTCGCCCAGCCCCGCCTGGCACAGCCTCTCGCCGGCAGCGGTGTGCGAGTCGTTGCACACCGGCACCGACGGACTGACCGCCGCCGAAGCCGCACGCCGACTCGCCGAGACCGGCCCCAACGAGTTGCGTGCCGCCCCGCGCGGCTCGGCCTGGGCGCTGCTCGCCGCGCAGTTCAAGAACGCGCTGATCGTGATCCTGCTGGTAGCCACGGCCGCCTCTGCCGCACTGGGTCATGCAGTGGAGGCGGCGGCAATCACCGTGATCGTGCTCTTTGCGGTGCTGCTGGGCTTCGTGCAGGAGTACCGCGCCGAGCGCGCGCTGGAAGCGCTCGCCAAAATGGCCGCACCGCACGCGCGCGTGCTGCGCGACGAGGCCGAGGCGGTCGTGCCGGCGCGCGAGGTGGTGCCTGGCGACGTGCTGCTGCTTGCTGCCGGCGACCACGTGGCCGCCGACGCGCGGCTCATACAGGCAATCGAGCTGCAAGCACAGGAGGCACCGCTCACCGGCGAGTCCACCGCAGTGGCCAAAACGGTGGATGCGCAAGTCGCCGCCGCAGCGCAGGTCGGCGACCGGCGCACGATGGTCTACGCCGGCACCGCCGTCACCCATGGCCGCGGCCGCGCGGTGGTCGTAGCTACCGGTGCGGCCACCGAGTTCGGGCGCATCGCCGGCATGCTCGCCAAGGTGGAGGTGGCGCGCACGCCGCTGCAAGTCACACTCGACCGGTTGGGCCGGTCGCTGGCGAGGGCGGCCCTGGCCGTGGTGGCGGCGATCGTCGTGCTCGGCCTGCTGCGCGGGCAGCCGTTCGTGGAGATGCTGGTTTTCGGCATCGCGCTGGCGGTGGCGGTGGTGCCCGAAGCACTGCCGGCAGTGGTGACGATCTCGCTTGCGCTCGGCGTACAGCGGCTGGCGCGGCGCCGCGCGCTGATGCGCCGGCTGCCGGCGGTGGAGACGCTGGGCAGCACCTCCGTCATCTGCACCGACAAAACCGGCACGCTGACGCGCGACGAGATGACGGTGCGCGCGATTTACCTCGACGGCCGCGAGCTCGAAGTCACCGGCGCCGGCTACGCGCCCGAGGGCGAGTTCCGCCACGGCGATGTCGCTGTCGCCGAAGACCCGCTGCTGCACCGGTTGCTGCGCGCGGGGGCACTTGCCAACGACGCACGCCTGCACCAGCACGAAGGCCGCTGGCGCATCCACGGCGACCCGACCGAAGGCGCGCTCGTCGTCGCGGCGGCCAAGGCGGGGCTGGACAAACCCGCACTCGACGCCGCCGCGCCGCGCGTGCACGAGGCACCGTTCACCGCCGAGTCGCAACGGATGACCACCGTGCACGCCGACGGCGACGGGCACGTCGCATTTGCCAAAGGCGCACCGGAGGTAATCGTCGACTGTTGCCGCTTGATTGCAACGCGCGACGGCGACGTGCCGTTCACCGACGCCGCTCGCGCCGAAGTGCTCGGCGCCGCGCAGTCGATGGCCAGCCGCGCGCTGCGTGTGCTGGCGATTGCCACCCGCGCCGAGGCCACGCGCGGCAACGCCCAGCATGGGCTGACGCTGTTGGGCCTGGTCGGCATGATCGACCCACCACGGCCCGAGGCGCGCGCGGCCATCGCCACCTGCGTGCAAGCGGGCATCCGCGTGGTGATGATCACCGGCGACCACCCGGCCACGGCGCTGGCCGTAGCGCGCGAGCTGGGCCTGGCGGCGCAAGGGCGGCTCGTCACCGGCGCGCAACTGGATGCGCTGACGGACGCGCAATTGGCGCAGCAGGTGGGCGCAATCGAGGTCTACGCGCGCGTGTCGCCGGCGCACAAGCTGCGCGTGGTCGAGGCGCTGCAAGCACAGGACGAAGTGGTGGCGATGACCGGCGACGGGGTCAACGACGCCCCGGCGCTGAAGCGCGCCGACATCGGCGTGGCGATGGGTGTGGCCGGCACCGACGTGGCGCGCGAGGCCGCCGCGATGACGCTCACCGACGACAACTTCGCCACCATCGTCGCCGCGGTCGAAGAAGGCCGCGGCATCTTTGCCAACATCCGCAAGTACCTGGCGTTCCTGCTGTCGTCCAACCTGGGCGAGATCGGCCTGATGGCCGGCGCGGCGCTGGCCGGGCTGCCGCTGCCGTTATCGGCCGTGCAGATTCTGTACGTCAACCTCGCCACCGACGGGCTGCCGGCACTCGCCCTGGCGGTCGATCCGCCCGCCGACGATTTGATGCAGCGCCCGCCGCGGCGCGCAGGCCGCGGCGTGTTCAACCGCCCGCTGCTGGTGCTGATGCTCGTGGCCGGTGTCTGGTCGGCGCTCGTCAACCTGGGGCTGTTCGCCTGGGCGCTGGCGCAGGGCCACGGCGTGGCCGAGGCGATGACGCTGGTGTTCGTCTCCTTGGTGCTGATCCAGTTCGTCAAGGCCTATATCTTCCGCGCCGGCCGTCACTCGGTGGCGCACCGGCCGCTGGCCAACCGCTGGCTGAATCTGGCGATCCTGTGGGAGCTCGGCCTGCTGGCCTTGATCTTGAGCTGGCCTGTGCTGCAAGTCCCGTTCGGCATCGCCGCCGTCTCCGCCGCCGACTGGGCGGTCGCGCTCGCCGCGACGCTGTCGATCGTGCCGGTCACCGAAGCGGCCAAGTGGGCGCTGCGGCGGGGGTGGCTCGGCCCAATCGATTGAGCGGATTCGCTCACCTCAAAAAAAGCGGCGCGGCGGGCCGCCAAGGATTCGGCCATGTGCCGCGCCGCGGGGAGAACCTGTACGTGTCAATCGGTCTCGCCGAACAAGAACACCGGATCGGCCTGCGCCAACCACGGCAGGCCGGCGGCTTTCCAACCCGCGTACTGCGGGCCGTCTTCGCTGCCGGCGCCGTCGAGGCCGCCCTGGATTACCGTCACGTGCGTGAAGCCCGCCTGATGCAGCACCTCTGCCGCCGCCGCGGCAACTGCGCCGGTGCGGCACAGCAGCAGCAGCGGCGTGTCCTCGTCGCCGCCATAGAAGGCGACCCAGGCGCGCGCCCATTCGACGAAGTCCGGCACGCGTACGACCGCCACGCTGCCGGAGGCGGAGTCCCAGCGGAGGGGTTGCGCGGCTTCGGCAAAGGGCACCAGCGCATCGGCCGGCGTTGCCTGCCCGGCAAAGGCAGCCTCGGCGTGGCTGCGCACGTCCAGCAGCAGCACGGCGCGGCCATGCTCGGCCTTGGCCAGCGCGGCCAGTTGCGGACTGATGGTGGCCACCGGCGCGGCGTGGGCCGGCGCGGCGAGCGCGCTGCATGCGAGCAGGAGGGAGGCGAAGCCAAAACGGGAAGCGGTCTTTTTCATGGGAAGTCCTTTCGAGACGAGAGCGGAGCGAGGGATACGTCGCACCCACTCGCGCACGCGGGCGCGGAAGCGGTCGCGACATGGTGGACCGCGGCACGCGCCGGCGCCGCGGGGTGGAGTACGCCGGCCGCGAGCGCGACCGGTGTTGGAGAAAGCGAAACGGCCGCCGGTATCCAGCGCGCGCTTCCGCGCCAGCCGGCCAGCCAGACCGCGGCCAGCGCGGCGGCCAGCGCCAACGCCCAAGCGGCAACCGTGCCCAGCGGCACCAGCGCAACCATCAGGGCGGTCATGAACACCGCGCGCGCCGTCAGCCCGCCCACGTAAGCGCGCAGAAACGCCGCCAGCGCTGCCGGCTGCGCCTGCCGGTGCACGAGCACGGCCGAGGCAGTACCGACCACTGGCAGCGACGCGATCAGCCCGCACCACTGCGGCGGCAAGTGCGGCGCCAGAAGCAGCGCGACCGTGGAGATCAGCCCGGCGCAGGCCGCGCCGATGGCCACGTCGTGGCGCGCCGGGCGACCCGGCAGCGCGGCGCCGTGCGGC
>JBKCXU010000149.1:0-33406 GCA_046316025.1 Betaproteobacteria bacterium
GTTCCAGGGGCCCGGCCGCTGATGGGTTACTGCTCGCCCCCACCCCAGACCTCCCCCGCTTCGCTGGGGAGGGAGTTTTCCCCCTCCCCTGCGAAGCGGGGGAGGGCTGGGGTGGGGGCGAGCAGTACCCCATCAGCGGCCGGGCAACTTGAACCCGAAAAACGCCCACGCCGCCATGATCGCCAGCGCCGCCACAGCGGTGATGCCGATCAGCAGCAGCCGGTTGCGCCGCTCGGTCTCGGTGCGCAGGCGGCGCAGCTCCAGCATCGTTTGCGCGTGCCGCGCCGGCGCGGTTTCCAGCACCTGATGCACCAGCCGCGGCAACTGCGGCAGCAGCGCCGCCCATTGCGCGCCTTCGCGCTTGACGCGATCTTCCAAGCCTTTGAAGCCGGCCTGCTCGTCCATCCAGCGTTCGAGAAACGGCTTGGCCGTCTTCCACAAGTCGAGATCGGGGTCGAGCTGGCGGCCGAGGCCTTCGATGTTGAGCAGCGTCTTTTGCAGCAGCACCAGTTGCGGCTGCACCTCGACGTTGAAGCGCCGGCTGGCCGCAAAGAGGCGCAGCAACACCTGCGCGAACGAAATGTCCTTCAACGGCCGGTCGAAGATCGGCTCGCACACGACGCGGATCTCCGCCTCCAGCCGATCGACCGGCGTGCCGGCCGGCACCCAGCCGGACTCGACGTGCAATTGCGCCACGCGCTTGTAGTCGCGGCGGAAGAACGCGATGAAGTTCTGCGTCAGGTAGTTCTTGTCGTCGTCGGTCAGCGTGCCGACGATGCCGAAGTCCAGCGCGATCCAGCGGCCAAAGTCCGCCGGCCGCGCCGGATCGATGCCGACGAAGATGTTGCCCGGGTGCATGTCGGCGTGGAAAAACCCGTCGCGCAGCGACTGCGTGAAGAAGATCTCCACCGCGTCGGCCGACAGCCGCTTGATGTCGATGCCGGCGGCGCGGATCGCCTCGATCTGGCTCACCGGCACGCCGTACATGCGCTCCATCACGATCACGTTGTCGGCGCAGGTGTCCCAGAACATCTCGGGGATGCGCAACTGCCTGGACTGCGCAAAGTTGCGTCGCAGCTGCGAGGCATTGGCGGCCTCGCGCATCAGATCGAGCTCGTCGTGCAGATAGCGGTCGAACTCGGCCACCACCTCGCGCGGGCGCAGGCGGCGGCCGTCGCGCCACAGCCGCTCGATCAGCGCGGCGGCGGTTTCCATCAGCGCGAGGTCGCGCTCCACCGCGGCCAGCATGCCGGGCCGCAGCACCTTGACTGCGACCTCGCGCCCGGCGTGCGGGCCGCTTTTGAGCGTCGCAAAGTGCACCTGCGCGATCGAGGCACTCGCCACCGGCTCGCGCTCGAAGCTGGCAAACACTTCGTCGATCTTGCGGCCCAGGCCGCGCTCGATCTCGGCGATCGCCACGTCGGGGTCGAACGGCGGCACGCGGTCTTGCAGCTTGGCGAGTTCGTCGGCGATGTCGGCCGGAATCACGTCGCGCCGGGTGGACAGCAGCTGGCCGAACTTGACGAAGAGCGGCCCCAGATCCACCAGCGCGCGGCGCAGCCGCTCACCGCGCGGCGCCTGCGTCTCGCGGCCGAAGGCAAAGAAGCCCAGCAGCCGCTGCAAGCCGCGGCTGCGCAGGCTGGAGACGGCCAATTCGTCGAGGCCGAAACGGTGTGCCGTTCGCAGGATGCGGGCCAGCCGCAGCAGGCGCGTCACGGTCGTTCCGCTTGCTCGATGCGCTCGAGGCGCTTTTCCAGCCGCGCCACGTCGTCGCGCAGCGCGGTCACCGCGCGGCCGAACTCTTCCACGTCCGCGCGGGCGGCGAGCAGCGGGTTCTCGGCAACGAAGTAATCGGCGGTGGTCTGCGCCAGCCGCTCGCCGCCCACCCGCACCTGCGTCAGCACCGCGCGCACGGCGTCGACGATGCGCACCGCGGCGGCGTCGCCGACGAAGCGCGACAACTCTTCTTCGGCGTCCGGCTTGAGGTTGGTCAGCACGAAGGCGAGCGCCTGCGCGAACTCCGCGTCGCCCGCCAGCCGCACCTTGCGCATCGCCGCGCCGGGGTCGAGCAGCATCGCGGGCAGGCTGTCCATGGCCACTGCAACGCTCACGTCCGGCTCGCCCTGCGCGGCGGCGAGCATGCCGCCGTCGGCCACGGCGAGCGCCACCGCAAACGGCCCGGCGCCGATGCGCGCGCTGCGTCCGGCAAAGGGCGCGAGCTTTTCGCGCGCCCAGGGCTCACGCGCGAGCAGGTGGTTTAGCACCGCCAGCGCCGCCTCGGTGGCCAGGCGGTCGAGCGGCAAAACGGGAGGCGAGTCGTGATTCACGCGGCGGCCCCGCGCGCGTGCGGCGCGCGAGCGCGCGATTGTCGCAAAAACATCCGAGCCAGCTTGAGAGCCGCGCGAGCGACGACGCCACGCGGCATACCCACCGAAATCAAGGGTTCGCTCGTCGCCGTCGAGCCGCCCATACGAAGACCGCGCCTGTCGCCGCTCCCATACAGATCGCAACCACAACCGCGCCGAGCGGCGGAAGCCCGTAACTGCGCTCCAAAACAGCCACCGCCACGCCCGACGCTGGTGCGCCCACGATGAGAGAGAGGCTCGCCCAAGACGACTCGACACCCTGCGGTCGCCGTGCATGCAAGGCGCGCACACCGGCAGCGAGCATCAGGAACAGCACATGCAGCGCCATCGTGAGCAGACCCACCGTCAGCAGCCACTGGCCGGGGTACAGCGCAATATCCGCGCCCAGCGCGGGCGCGATGAAGCTCGCCCAGAAACCGGCCAACCCCCCTCCGACGGCGCCTGCCGCACCAAAAGGCGCCGGGGCCGCGTGGCTACGATTGGCCCCCATTCAACGAAAGTCGTCAGCCGAGCTGCTGAATCCCCGCCAGCAACCAGCCGCCGCTGCCGTCGGTGGGCTTGCTGAGGTTCCACACCTCGTCGAAGCGCTCTTCTTCGCCGTTGCGTTTCATCACGCCCGTGAAGCGCACGCTGGCCACGTGCTCGCGGGTGCCGGTGTCGATGCCGAGCAGGGTGGCGTCGAGCGATGCGACTTCGCTCGCGCCGCCGTCGCGCGGCTGCGCGCGCAGCTCGTGCGTGAGGGCGATGAAGAGCTCGTGCGTGGTGAAGTCGGCCAACGCGTTGAGGTCGCCGCGATCCCAGGCGTCTTGCAGCTTGCCGAAATAGCCGCGCGCGTGACCGAGGAAGCCTTCGACGTCGAAGCCGGCCGGGATCGACAGCGCCGCCGGTGCGACCGACGCACCGCGGACGAACTCATCCATGGCCGAGCCCGGGCGCGCCGCCTGTGCAGGCTCGAGCGCCGCGCGTTGCAGCGGCTGCGGCGCGGGCTGCGCTTCGTAGCCGACCGGCTCGTCGCGGGTGGCGATGCGGCCGGGGTTGCCGTGGCTGTAGGCCGGCGCCGGCTGCGCACCGCGCATCCGCGCAAAGACCACGCGCAGCACGATCATGAGAACGATGCCGATCAGCAGCGCCATCAGCAGCATGGCGAATCCTTCGCCGAAGCCGAGCCAGGAGGCCAGCGCGGCAAGGCCCAGGCCGGCGGCCAGGCCCATCAGCGCGCCACGCCAGGGGCTCGCTGCCTTGGCGGCGGCCCCCGCCGCGGCGGGCGCGGCAGCCGCGGGCTGCGGCGCCGTTTGCGGTGCGGTCTGTTGCGGCGACTGCTGCGGGGCCTGCGGCGGCTGCGCCTGGCGTTGCGCCGGCGCGGACTGCTTGCCAAGGCTCTTGCCCCCGCCCAGGCGGCGCTGGGCGTCGGCATCCATGGCCAGGGTGGCGGCAAATATGCCGATCACGATCATTGCGATCCACTTGCTCATCGTTGCTCCCGGTAACGGGTCCGTCAATCGCGCCGCAGCGGGAACGAGGGACCAGCGGTCAGACTTTGTGCCCCACATGCAGCGCACATACGCCCGCGGTGAGGTTGAACCATTCAACGCGCGCCAGGCCGGCTTGCTCCATCATCGCCGCGAGTTCTTGCTGCGGCGGATGCATGCGGATCGACTCGGCCAGATAGCGGTAACTGTCTGCGTCGCCCGCAATGCGACTGCCCAGCCACGGCAGCACGTTGAACGAGTACGCATCGTAGAGGGGAGCGAGCGGCGACCATATCCGGGAAAACTCCAGAACCAGCAGGCGCCCGCCCGGCCGCAAGACGCGCCGCATCTCGGCCAGCGCGGCGTCCTTGTTCGTCATGTTGCGCAGGCCGAAGGCGACGGTCGCGACATCGAAGGTGTCGTCGGGAAAAGGCAAGAACTCCGCGTCGCACTGCGCCACCGGCAGCAGCTGGCCGGCGTCGACCATGCGGTCGCGGCCCACGGCGAGCATCGAGCCGTTGATGTCGGTGAGCCACACCTGCCCGCTCGGCCCGGCCTGGCGAGCAAAGCTGAGCGCCAGGTCGCCGGTGCCGCCGGCGATATCGAGCACGCGCATGCCCAGGCGCACGCGCGCCTGCCGCAGCGTGAACGCCTTCCACAGCCGATGCAGGCCGGCCGACATCACGTCGTTCATCAGGTCGTACTTGCGCGCGACGGAGTCGAACACGCCGGCGACGTGGCGGGCTTTTTCGCCCGCGGCCACCTGCTGGTAGCCGAAGTGGGTGGTGGCGGCGTCGTCCGCCGCGGGGGTCTTGTCGTCGTTCATGGCGCGGCACTATAGCGACGCGCCCGCGCCGCCGCTCAATGGCCGCAGGCGGGCGTCGGCGCGGCGAAGACCGCGTTGCGCGCATCGCCGGGGTCGCGGCTGGCGCCGGCAGCCTCCATTTGCGCGAGGTACTCGACCCACAGGCGGTCCTGCTCGCAGCCAAGCTCGTACAGGTACTTCCACGAGTAGATGCCGGAGTTGTGCCCGTCGGAAAACGTCGGTTGCACCGCGTAGTAGCCGACCGGCTCCAGCTGGGTGATGCTCACCTCGCGCTTGCCGACCTGCAAGACCTCCTGCCCCGGCCCGTGGCCGCGCACCTCGGCCGAGGGCGAGTACACGCGCAGGAACTCGAAGGGCAGGCGAAAGCGCCGCCCGTCGTCGAAGGCGATCTCGAGCACGCGCGAGGCGGCGTGCAGGACGATTTCGGTGGGCTGGGGGCGGTCCGCCGGCATGGGGCGACGATAGCGCGGCGCGCCGGCTAGCGGCCCCAGCAGCGGTCGAACAAGGCGCCGTTCGTCGTATGGCCAGCGCACCCGGTGCCCGCGACAGCGGCGTCGACCAGGCAGCGCGCACCGGACTGGTCGATTCGGAACGCGCCGCACTCGTCGTTGGCTTGCGGACCGGCCGGCGTTGCGGTGAGCGTGTAAGTCGCCGCGGTCAAGTTGCCCAGCGCAATGTTGTAGCGCACGGTGCCGGCCTCCGGCGCGCGCGCAAACGCGGCCGGGAGGGTGATCGCCGTGGCGGCTTGGTTCTGGTCGAAGCGCCGCGAGCGCGACTGGTTGTTTTCGACCCATTGGGCCGCCAGCGAAAGCGCTGTTCTGGCGTCCTTGCGCGCACTGCGGGCGACGGCCTCGGAGTAGTTGGGGATGGCAATCGCTGCCAAGATAGCCAGGATCGCCACCACCACCATCAATTCGACCAGCGTGATGCCCTCGCGCCGACGGTGCCAACGAGTTCGATGAGTCATCGCCGCTCCCCTTTACTCCCTCGGCAGTTCACGCCAGACGCGCAGCGTTTGCGAGTCACCACCGAACCCAACTGTTCCCGTGACACCACTACGGATACCTGACCCCACGCCGGCAGAGGACGCGTTCAACAAGTGCGGGCTCAGCGTCTCGAGCATCTTCTCCAGTCCGTCCCGCCTAAGTACGCGGGTTGACTGTGAACAGTCGTCACCAGTGCAGGGGCCGCGGCTGCCTACCGGGGTGCCGAGCAACGCCTGATTCCCGACCGTCGCCTCCTGCAAGGAAAACGCCACGCACTGCTTGTTGCGGTCGGCGAAAGCGGCGCGGCTAAAGCTGCCGACGAGGTCGAGCCGATACGCAAAGGAGCGTCCGCCGCCGGCGCAGGGGTCGCCGCCGGCAACCGGCTCGAAGGTCGAGAAGTTGACGAACCCGGCGTCTTCAACCGGGGGGACGAGAACCCGCTCACCGGTGGTCTCCGTGCCGACGATCAGGTCGAAGTAGAAGCCGAGGTCGGTGGTGAAGTCGATCGACCCCTGGCCGCTCAAGACGCGACCCACGCGGGCTTCGTCCGCGGCAGTGCACTGGCCGTCGGTATCGGCAGTACGACCGTCGCTGCCGAGCGTCAGCTGGCGCAGGGCCGAGCGCGCGACCTCTGCCGGCGAGGCCGGGGTCTTCTCCCACAGCACGTAGATCGACTGAACCGAGAGGTCGTCGCGATCCAGCCGCTCGAAGAACTTGCCGGTGCCGAAGGCGATGTAGCGGCCGCCAAACGGATGCTCCATCACCCGCGGCGCCGCGGTGATCGGCTGGCGCGGCGCCGTCGTTGTCGACCCGTAGCGCGCTTCGAAGAGCTTGGTGCCGGTCACGGCGGCAAGTTCGGTGGCCGATGTGGCCGCCGACAAGTCGAACTTCCACAGCCGACCCAGCCGGTCGCCGGCGTAGATCGCAACGATGTTGCGGTTGCTGTCGTAGACGGGCGTGACGCCGCCCAGACCGTTGGGCCGCTTCAGCGGATCGGTGTCGGCCGGGTTGCTGCCGCCGGCGTCGTCCGTCGCGAGCGAGAGCACGCCACCCGTGGACAGATTGATCGCCAACAAGCGCGCTTTGTCGTTCTCGCTCTCGTAGCCGTTGCCGACGAAGTAGTACCAGTTGCCGTCCTTGGCGCTGCCGATCACGCCGGGCTGCAGGATATGGCCGATATCGTCGTGATCCGCACCGGTCAGATCCCACAGTACCTTCTGCGCGCTCATCGATGTCGGATCCGTCACGTCGAGCGCAAAGACTGAGCCGCCCAGCCGTGCGCTGCCCGCCGACCATGTACCGCCGACGCCAGTCGTGCCAACCACGACCGTACGCCACGCGTCGTTCAGGTAAACGTCGCCCTCGGCGCTGGGGCCGTCGACAAAGAAACGGTGGTCGTATTCGGGGCGGCTCAGCAAGTTCAATTGCCCGTAAACGGCGCGCGGCACGTAACCGAAGAGCTCCTTGCCGTCGGCCGCGTCGAAGGCGTGGAAGATGCCGCCATTGGCGCCGACGTAGATCGCGGCGCGACGCGTGCTCCGCTTTGAAGTCACATACGTGGGATAACTTGACGCGGCCGAGGCCGCCGCCGCCGGTGCACGCGCCGAGCTGTAGAAGAAATCCCGCGCGCGCGAGTACAGCGGCTGCGAGTTGACGATATCCGCCAGCAGCGACAGGCGACGGCGATATACGCCGTTGGTCTGGCCGATCTCCTTGGATTGGTCGCCGCGCAGGTAGTCGAGCACATCTTGACTGCCGATCTGATCGGCTTGCTCGTCCGTGAGATCGTCGACATCGGCAAAAGCGACCCCCCCAGCCACGTCGTCGGTGGAAGTGAGCAAAGTGCGCTGGGTGTAGACGGGGAAGTTGGCGCGCCACAGCGGCTCCGGCGCCGCCGTGCCGGCGGTAGCCGCGGTAAACAGCGCCGGCGCATCGAAAGCCTCCAGCTGGCCAGACCACCGCCTGCTGATGAAGCTGGCCTGGAAGATGCGGTCGCCGGTCGTCACTCGGGTCGACGTGCTGACCAAGCCGGTGCCGCTGCCCTCCTGTTCGGCGATGACCCCCAACACGGCCGCCACTTCGCGCGCCAGCGCGGCAACGTCGGTTGCCGAAAGGAAGTCGCCGCGCGACGCAAGGGCAGCGCGCAGCACGTCGTTGCGCCGGCCGCAGCCGCTGGCCGGCTCCGTGCCGCCGAAGGCCAGGCACGCCGCGTCGTTGTCGGTGACGACGGTCTGCGCCGTGTTCACCGGCGGCCAACTGATCGAGCTGCGCGCGGCTGCGGCGGAGCGCGTCGCTGCGGTGTCGCGCGAGGCGGAGATCCCGTAGCCGACGACATACGTCGTGAGGCTCTGCCAGAACGCCTCGTTACGCCGCTCTGCCGGCTCGTCGATCGGGCCGATATTGTTCAACAAGTCGGGGCGCAGGTCGCGGCTCCACCAGAACAGGGTGGCATCCGACAGGGTGCCGGTGGGCGAGCCAGACACCTGCGAAATGTGCACTTCGGCGGCGGGTTCATAGGTGTACTCGCGCCCGGCGACCGAGCCGCCCCCAGCGTGAGTCGGTCCATCAACGCTGATGGCAGTCGTCGGCAGGTAACCCTGGGTCGTCACGAAATCGTTGGGCAAGCCCGCGCTGGTGCGCGACTCGATGCGGGGCTGCTGCGGCGGGGTGACGGCCGGCACCTTGGTCCATTCGCCATCGCTGATGATGATCGCGTAGTTACGCCGACACGAGATATGGTCGTCCGACTCTTCGGTGGTCTGCCAGGCTGCAGCCGTGGTCGCCCGGTCGTCGATCCACGGCCCGCGGTTGTCGGTCCGCGCGAGGTAACGGCCAATGGCGTCCACCGCTTCCCGGGTCGGCGTCGCGCCCACGCCACGCACGCTGAAGAGCCAGTCGAACACTTCCTGCCGCGCGTTGCTGGAGCCCGGCGCTGGCGCCGGTAAGGTCTGCGTGAACGGCCGCACGCCGCGGACCAGCGTACCGACGCTGGATTGACCGTCGATGCTCAGGCTGCTGGGCAGGCGCCCGCTGGTGGTGGAGTAGGGGTCTGCACCGCTGGGAAAGTAGTTCAACGAACCATAGCCCAAGCGCAACGAGTCGAGGGTGGACTCGGCAGTCAGGCCAGACAGCGCCGCGGCCGTGACGCCGATCGCGGAGAACAGACGGTTGCGATAGTACGTATACCAGTTGGCAAGGTTTTGCGCCTCCTGCTCCCAGGTACAGGTGTCGCCGTCGCCACAGTCTTCGCGTTCGGCGCGGCCCTGTGTCGGGTCGTTGTTCTTGTACGGCTTGTCGAATGTCGCCTGGTATCGCTCGCGCGCTGCATTGCGGTCGCGATTGATCTCGACCAAGGCATAGTTGGCGGGGTTGTTCAACTCGGTGGCCGTCGGCGCGCGGTCGGTGGCCACGGGCTGGAAGCGGTAGTAGCGCGCAAGGGCTGGCCGATCCAGATCGATGTAGTAGCGATCGCCGGAAGAGCACGTTGTCCCCTCAGGCAATTGCAGCGGGCAGTTGCTGGTGACGATGCTGCCGGTCGGGCAGCAGAGATTGCCCGTGCCAAACGGCTCGGTGCCGGTAGGACAACCGACGCAGTTGCCGCCGTTCAAGGCCGTTCCGCTTGGGCAGGCACCCATACAGCGACCTGCGTCGTTCGGGTTTATGGTCGGATGTGTGCCCGGACAGCTTCCGTAGCAGGTCGACCCGCTCTGCGTCGAATGGGTCGACGGGCACGAACCGATGCACCTCAAGTTATTGCTTCCGTCGACGGAGGGCGTATCGCCGGAGCAGTTGGCCAGACACTGGACGTCGTTGTTGGAATTGAGTGTTGGAAACTGACCAGAACAATTGGCATAGCACCTGCCATCCGCGGTGCGCAGCGTCGGATAGTCCGTCGGACAGTTGGCCAGGCACTTCAGGATGTTGCTGCCGATGGTCGGGTAACTTGTCGGACAATTGGCCAAACACTGAGCCGGGTTGTTCGGGTTGTATGACGGATACCCGGAGGGGCAATCTTCGTAGCACAGACTGCCAATCAGGTTGTCGAATTGGCCGTTGCAGTTGCCAACACAGGTCAACGTGCCATCCACTGGGTTAGGTGCGTTATTGGGGCAACTGCCCAGGCACTGGGCCGGATTATTCGGATTGACCGTCGGCGTGCTCGTCGGACAGGAGCCGTAGCACGTCGCGCCAATCGCGGTCGGCTTGTCGGCCGGGCAGTTGGCGACGCACAAGAGATTGTTATTGCTCGCCACGTTGGGCGTACTGCCGGAGCAGTCCGCGAGGCACTGCGTGGTGAGATTGGAGTTGATCGTCGGGTGGGTCGTCGGGCAACCGCTGAAGCAACTATTGCCGATTTCCGTCGGATGCGTGGTCGGACATCCGCCGGTACAGACGAGAACGTTGGCGCCCGTGCCGGCGGTGTACCCGGTCGGGCAGCCCGCCATGCAGGTGTTGCTTTGCGTCGGGTGGACGGTGGGGTGCGTAGTCGGACAATTGGCGAAGCAGAGATTCCCGCTTGCGTTGGGATAGCTCCCCGTACACGGCTGGACGCATTGGGTGCCGCTGGTGGTTTCCCCGGTGGCGCAATTCTGGATGCAAGAGTTGGTCGTATCGACGGAGTACCCACTCGCGCAGGGTTCAGATTGGCTTTCCCACTGAATCTGCCGCACGCCGAGCTCCCCGCTACCGATATCGCCGCAAACCTGTCCGTCAACGTCCGGCGGCGTGGCCCGAGTCTCCCAATTGGTCCACGTACCGCAGGGAACATCCGGTGTCTCAGTGCGATACTGGACGCCGCGACTCACGATGTCCCGGCTATACGAGGGCTTGGAAATCGACTCGCGCGTCTGCGTCTCCCGAGTGCTGCTCAAGCGGTTGGCCGACGGCCTGTTGGTCGTGCCGCGGTTGGCCGAGGCCACAGTGGCGCTCGGGCGATCGGACACGGGCAGATCGGCGGTCGGCCGACTACGCGAATCCCGGGTCGTAGTGTCGCGGTCGGTGATGCCTCGGTCGCTCGACGCCCGGGTCTGCGTCCCGCGGTCCGCTGTCGGCAGCGGGGTGCTGGGTCGCGCCTGCCAGGGTTGCGTAGTGGAATTCGGGAACGTCGTCGTGGTGCAGGATTCGGCCGACCCCGCCACCCACACCAGCGGCGAAGAGAAAATGTCTTGATTGCGGTCGCGCGCCGGGGCGACGCTGCTATCGGTGAAGACCGTGCCGGTAAACCCAGCATTGGCCGGGCGCGTGGCGGCCACGTAGATGGGCGCTCCTGGCGGATTGGCTCCGGTGGCCGTACGCAGGCGTTGCCGCTGCGCACTGCTGCCGCTCGCTGCCGTGTAATTGGGTCCGACATAGCGCATGTCTTGCGGCACCAGGCCCTCGCGAAAGCCGTTGCTGTGCGAGGTCACGCTCGTGGAGGCATTGGTGAAGTTGCCCGACTGCCCGCTGCGCCCGTTGTCGTTCCACGGGCGGTACGTGATTTCAGGGTTGTAGTAGAGCGGGTTGAAGAGGGCCGTGCGGTGCATCCATTCGTTGACGCGGTCGACCACCAAGCCGCCGCCGACGGTGACGGTGCCGCCCTGACTCTCTTGCGGATCGAGGCCGGACGGCGACGTTGGCACAGGCAGGCGGATGTCCTCCATCGACAACGAATCATCGAGCACGAACAACACGTTCGACGAGACCGAGACATTGAGAAACATCGGCGACGGCGCAAACTGCGACGGACTTGGCGCCGCCCAGACGGCGGGCGGCAGCGCCTGCCCGGCAACCAGCAAGGGCATCAAGGCCCGCGCCCATCGCTTTACCCACGTCGCCGGCTTGCGCTCCCGCGACGAACGCGGGCCGGAATTGTCAGCGTTAACGGACGACATACAGCCTCACTTCGCTTTGCGCATGGGCGACCCGGTTGCCGCCCGCAGCGGGCCCGACGGCCCGTGCGGTGACTCGAAACTTCCGGAACAGATCGGGGTCGTTGCCCGGGCCGCTGCCACCGTCGGTGGCGGGTTCGTTGCCGCTGGGGTTCGGGCTGTTTGCCCCGCTCGCGGAAACGAGCTCGGCCGAAGCATCTTCGATCAGGCATTCCCCGCTATCGATGTTGGGCCCGCGCAGGTCTTCGTGTATCGACACGGAACTGCCGTCCCAGTTGGCGGCCACCCGCCACGCCGCGGTCGCCGTCGCCGCCGGCGCATCGATGACGACTGGCGGAAGCCAGTACCCGCTGCGCGCAGTCTCGCCTGGAAGCGACGTGGCCATCCACAACTCGCAGTAGCGCAGCACGTACTCGGCGGACGTGTCGTTGATGGTGCGGCGGCTGTCGTTGCCGGCCAGACGCGCATCGACCGTGGCGCGGCGGATCGAGAAGAGCACGACCGTGGTCATCACCACCAGCATCACGAGGACGACCGGCAAGACGAATCCGCGGCGGCGCCAGCCGGCAAAGCCGGCGGAGGCGACAACGCGACGATCGGTGTGGCGTGTCATGCTCATTCCCTGTTGACCGCGAGTGTCGACGCCCGCAGCGAGCGGATGGCAAAGGTTTGCGTGTAGGTGCGACGCAGCCGCGTGTCCGGCACGGCGATCGGATCGGTCTCTTCAACGAGGCGGGTCGTGGAATTCTCGCGCGGGCAGGGCTGGTACTGCTCGCCCGCGGTCGCTGAATTCGGCGGGCCGCGAAGCTCCAGGCATACAACGGCCGAAACAACCCAGTTCCAGGCCGGCACATCGCCGACACCGGACTGAGCATCGATGTAGGCGGCGGTACGCAGCGAAGTCGCTTGCGGCGGCGTTGCGAGGGAGGCCGCACCGACCCCGGGAAGCGCTGTCTTTACCCGGTCGTCGTAGCCGAAAAACACACGGAAATCAGTTACGTCACCGACGATCGCCTGCGGTGTCGCATTGCCGTTGCCGAGGCACATGAGATTGTTGCCCGCCAGGTAAAAGATGTTGCGTGCAACAGGCACCGTGGGAAAGCCAAGACTACTAATGGCTTCGGTGGTCGCAAGGTTGGGCGCCGTATTGCCCAGACAGTCGCGCGCTGCCGGCCCCTGCGTCGAGGCCAGTACGTTATTGGCCTGATAGCCGACCAGCAGCGCATCGCCCACCGCGCCCGCGACCGCGGTGCACTCGGGCGGCTCATCGGTAGAAAACCGCTGGCCGGTACAACCGCGCAGAAGCACGGCGCCGCCGCTGCCATAGAGCACCGCATTGCTAGGCAGCGAATTCGTGCTGACAATCTCGGAATAGCGCGAGCGACGCGCCGCGTCGCCGATGATGCGCAGGGCGACGCGGCCGGAGTCTTCGATCACCGCACCGCGCTCTGCCTCCTGGGCCGAGCGGTCGGCCGTCAGATACAACGTACCCACACCGAGCAGGATCACCAGACCCAGCGCGACCACCACCATCAGCTCGACGATGGTGCGTCCGCGCTGGCGATGCGGAAGAGGCGAAAAGCGGCGGTCAGCGGTCATCAGAACGTACTCGCTTGAAAACAGCGGAAGCGCAGGCGCAACTCTTCGTCGTCGAGTTCGCCGATCTGCTGCGGGCAGTTGGGGTCGACGGCGAGGTCCTGGCCGGCAGGCAAGCCGGAAAGCTGTTGCGTCCGCTTCGGGTCGACCCAGCCGACGAACACCGTCACACGCACGCCGCCATCGGTGACCACGTAGGCCGCGCCGCCGGGCAGGCGCGCCGCGACCTGCGCGGCCACGTAGCGCAGATCGCGCGCGGCGATCTGCGCCTCGTTGCAAATAGACGTGGCCGACCCGCACGATGGCGCCGTGGGCAATTCTTCGTCGTCGTCCACCCCGCGATTGAACTCCAGATCGTAGTTGCCGGCGCGCACGCCCGCCGGATTGCTGGCGACGCGATCGAGAAAGTCCTCGGCGATCGTGGCCGCCGCCCGCAGGTCGAGCGACTCGCGCTGGAAGGCCAGCGAATTCAACTGCAAAGACAGCAGCCCGAGCATCGACACGGCAACGAGAAAGAGGGATACGAGCACCTCGACCAGCGAGGCGCCCCGCTGCCGCCGCGTTGTGCGGCGAGCCCTCAGCAGGTCACTGTCGCGGAACATGTGCCCTCCACCACGGTCGCCAAGCCGGCCACGGTGACCGACACGCAGCGCGGAAACAGACCGGCGTCGGCCGACCCGGCCGGACGGCGCGATACGCAGAAATTGCCGCCGCTGCTGCGCGCCGCGGCCTCTGGCGGCGAAAAAAAGATCGTGGCGACGTTGCTCTGAATGGTTGGCCCGGAACCGGTGGTTACGGCCAGCGTCGTCTGCAGGAAGAGGACTTCCTCCGCCGCCTCGACGACGCCATCGCCGTCGGCATCGGCCGCCTCCGCTGCGTCGCGCCGGCCGTCGTTATCGGTGTCGACCCACGCGAACCAGCCCCGCGCCCAGTCGACGGTACCGGTGGCACAGGTCGGATCGGCTGCGGCCGGATCGGCCGAGGCACAAAGACGCACGACCCGATTACGGGAGCCAGCCTCGTAACTGGCGCGGTCGATCGCCGAGCGCAGCGCGCCAGCCGTCGCGACTGCTTCATTGCGGGCCAGAAAGTTGCCCATGAACGGGATGCCGACCGCCAGCAGAACGGCAATGATCGACACCACGACCATCAGTTCGACCAAGGTAAAGCCGCCCACGCGCCGACGGCGCGCGCGGCACGACCAGACTGGGGGCGGATGTACGAACTTCATGAGACGGATTCTGGGTCGGCAGGGTCGGCCTCGCCACCCCTCGGCCCCGTCCGGCCGCTATGCGCCGACGAGCGGCGGCCGAAGCGATGCTGCGTTTGGCGAATTTCCGACAGCGCGGGCCGCCTTTTTGGCGGCCTCGCAGCGGCGTATTCGGCTGCAACCAGGGCTGCGCGCGGACACACTGCACACATAGCGATGTCCACCGAGGCCAAACATGCCACTGACGCCAAACGCTCTGCGCAGCCGCGGTTTCACCCTCGTCGAACTCTGCGTGACGACCGCCATTGCGGCCACGCTTGCCGCCGCTGCGGTTCCGTCCCTGGCCGGCCTGACGCAGCGTTTGCGCATGCAGCAAGCCGAGAGCGAACTGATGCTGATCCTGGCGCGCGCCCGCAATGAGGCGGTCGCCAGCGGCCGGCGCGCCGCCATCGCCCCGCGCGCGGACAACGACTGGCGCACCGGTTGGCACCTGTTCAGCGACCTCGACGACAACGGCGAGCTGGGCGAGGCCGAGCCGGTGCTGATGGAGTCGCCCGCGCCGCACCCCAGCCTGTCGCTCACCGCGCACTTCGGCAACGTGAGCGAGGTGGTGCTGAGCTACGGCGACGCGGGCTTTGTCCGCCGGCCGGGGTCCAACGCGCTGCTGATGGGCCGCATGGTGCTCAGCGACGGAACCCGCAACCGCGTCTTCTGTTTCGGCGCCACCCGCGTTCGGGTCGTCGACGGGACAACCTGTTCCTGATACCGGCTCCCGGGTTTCGGGCTGCAAGCCGCAGCCGGCGCAGTCGGCAAGGGGTGACGGCGCCAAGTGCCCGGCGTCCCGTCATTGAAGACCCTTTCCCCCTCGGGAGCGGGGTTGGGGTGAGCGACTGGGTAAGCCTTGGGCGCTTGGACCGCCAACGACACACCAGCATCAATCGGCCCGCGGCGGGGCGTCCGTGTCCGACGGCGCATCGCGCAACGCCGTTGCAAACAAGTCGTTTAACGCGCGCAGGCGGTCCGGCGACGGTGGCGCAGCGCGGCCGAACCGCACCGCGCTGCGCGCGAGCTCCGCTTCGATGAAGGCGGTGAGCTGCGGAATCGCGGTCCCGACGTCCACCTCGGCTCCGGCGCGCTTGCGCGCAAGCAGCGCGTCGATCGCCCGGCGCAACGCCGGGTACTCCGGCAGCAGCGCGAGCAAGCGGTCGAACTCGATCGGCGGCGGCGCGGCGTGCCGCTCGATCCACCGCGCCGCCAGCAGCGGGCGCAGCACGTAGAAGTACTTCTTCAGCCGCACCGTCTCGCCGCGCAGGTAGCCGCGGTAGTTGGTCGCCGCCATCTGCCGGTAGTGATGCCAGCCGGCGGCCAGCGAGTAGGTCTGCGGCAACAGGCGCAGCGCCTCGGCGCGAAAGGGTTCGCGCGCCAAGTACTCGATTGGCGATTGCAGCCATTCGACAATCGCCGGATTTGACTTGCGCAGCAGCCGCAGCGCCTTGCGCACGTCCCAGCCGTTGCAGTCGATCGCGTCGACGATCGGGTGCTCGATCACGTCGCGCCGCTCGTCGATGTCGATCGACAGGTACCAGGATTGCGGTCGCACGTAGACGAAGCGCACGTCGTAGTCGCTGTCGGCCGAGGCAAAGCCCCAGGCGCGGCTGCCGGACTCGACCGCGAACAGGATGCGCACGCCTTCCGCCTGCTCGGCGGCATGCAGGCGGCGCAGGACTTCGGTGCGAACGGTGGCGGGGATCATCGGGCGAAGCGTAGTGCGGCGGCGGCGCGCCCGGAGCGCGACAAGAAGAAGTCCAACCTGGATTGCCAACGTTCAACCCTCGCCGCGGACGCTCGCGCGCCCGCGGCGAGGGGTCTTGCTTGCTGCAACAGTGCGCCTAGACGCGGATCTTCACCAGATCGCGCAGCACGCCGTCCAGGCCACCGAAAACGCTGATCTTGTCGATCTTCTCGGTGACCTTTTCCAGCGTCTCCAGCTCCTTGAGCCGCAGCGCGATCGGGCTGTCTTCCATCACGCGCGCGGTGTTGAGCAGCCTGCGGGTGGCGGCGGTTTCTTCGCGCCGGCGGATGACGTTGGCCTGCGCGGCGCGCTCGGCTTCCACCACGCGGGCGAGGATGGTCTTCATCTCGCCCGGCAGGATGATGTCGCGCACGCCCACGCTGGCCAGCTCCAGACCCGCCGCCCGCGCGCACGGCGCCACGTGCTCGGCCACCGCGCGGTCGACTGCGCCCTTGTCGTCGAGCAGTTCGTCCAGCGTGCGCGCACCGACCGCCGCGCGCAGGCCAAATTGCAGCTCGCGGTAGGCGAAGTCGAGCGGCTTGGCCTGCTGCGCAAAGGCCGCCAGCGCGTCGGCAAAGCGCAGGCCGGCGGTCAGGTTGATCCGCAGCGCCACCTTGTCGCGGGTCAGGATTTCCTGACCGGCGATTTCCAGCGGCTGGATGCGCAGATCGACGAGTTCCGCCCGCAGGTCGCGGTTGAAGCGCCAGAACGCGTGCAGCCCCAGCGCCAGCAGCTCGGCCGCCTTGCCGTCGACGAAGAGCAGTGCCACGTGGTGCTGCGGCACCTGCACCGCCAGCACCTGCTCGGCGCCGGCCACCTTGGCGCGGGCCGCCGGGGTCGCCAGCAGCAGCGTCAGGCTGGGCGGCAGCGCAAAGCGCTCGCCGATGTCCACGCGCGCCACGCGCACATCGACAAAGCCCCTCCAGAAAAGGCGCCGCGTGTTGGGTGCCAGCACTTCGGCGAGCACGCCGTTCTCGTAGCGCAGGCCGACCTCGGTCGCGCCGAGCTGCACGTCGTGGAACTCGCGCTCCACCAGCGCCGGCTCGGCGTGGCGCAGGTAATCGGCGAGGCGGTGCTCGAACGCGGTCTTGCCGAGCGCGAACACCTCGACGGCGAGACGCCGCAGCGGGTCGAACAGCAGGTGCTCGCCGGCGTGCAGCACGCGGACGAAGTCGCCGCTGCGAAACAGCAGCGCGCGTTCGTCCTTCTTGACCAGAAACTTGCGGAACAGGAAGTTCATTTTGTAGTTCTCCAAAGAGCGAGTGAAAGAACGGAAGTGGGCGTGGCCTCCCGGCCAGCACGCGGCACCGCCGCGTGGCGCACCGAGGAGTACCGCCTGCGCCGCGCAGCACGCCACGCGCTGGCCCACGGGCCAGCGGCGGTGTGCCGGTTGAGCGGAAGACGGTTCGTCGGCGCGCGCCGGTGGGGCGCAAGCGCGATGGGCGGTGCCGGGGCCGTTGCGCGGCGCGCTCGTCTGCGCCGCTCGCCAGTCCCGGCCGAGGCCGGCCCGGTTTGAAGCAAACCCTTTACAGGGGTATCCCGCGGGAGTCGAACCCGCGACCGACGGTTTATGAGACCGTTGCTCTACCCGACTGAGCTAGGGATGGTGTCGAAACGGGGAATCGAACCCCGAGGTACGCCGCGGCGAGCCGCGACGCGCGTTTGCCATTTCGCCATTTCGACACTATTCGCCGGCGCCTTGCCGCGGTACGCGTGCGTCCGACGTACGGGACGGGAGCACGCGCCAGGCCGCACGCGATGCGGACCCGCTGACGACAGCTTGCCGGGCGAATGGGGGAGGCCGGCGCGCACGGCGCGCGCCGGCCGAACAAAGTCCCTGCAGCTCGCGCTCGCGCGCGACCGGACCGCTGCCGCCTGCACTTGCGCGCGGCGCAGACGACCCGGGCCGCGCCGTCCGGTGGCGTTGCGCAGCCCGTGGGAGGAAAAAGTGCCGGTTGCGTCCGGCGTATCCGATGCACAAACTTTCGGTGATCGATACCGCTTGCGGCGCGCCGGGGGTTCACGACCACGCACGCTATCTGCGTGCTGTGGCGTCCGGCGCGACGGCTGGGAGGCTGTGAATAAATCTACTGCGCGGCCCAATCTCACCCCTGCGGTGCTCGCCGTACCCCTCTGTACGGGTGCGCTCCTCGGGGCGAGCTTGGGCCGCTCGCTACGATTTCTTCACAGCCTCTGAGTTGCGTGGGTCAGTGCAGCCGCAGCCGCGAGTGCTTCGGCAGCCGCGCCGCCAGGTACTCGTACTGATCGGCGAGCACCTTGCGGTTGGCGAGCAAAAACGCCTCGTTGCGGCAGGGCAGGTACGGCGCCCAGATCGGCAGCATGCGCGCCTCTTCCGGCGTGCGCGCGCCCTTGCGGGCGTTGCAGGCGCGGCAGGCGGCGAGCAGGTTCATGTACGAGTAGGCACCGCCGCGGCTGGCCGGGACGACGTGATCGACCGTCAGCTGCGACTCGGCAAACCGCTGCGCGCAGTAGGCACAGGTGAAACGGTCGCGCGCGAAGATCAAGCACCGCTCGACCGCCGGCGTGCGGAATTCCTGCGCACACCATGCGCCGCCGGCGAGCGCGATCACGGGCGCAACCTCTAGCGTCGAGATGCGGCCCGTGACCGCGTTACGGCCACCGCGCAGCGTGACGACCGGCGCGCCGATCTCCCACAGCACCAGCCCCTTGGCGCCGTAGATCGCGGCGTCTTGCACGGAAATCCACCGATGCGCCACGCCGGCGGAGTCGAGTTGCAGTACGGCAACCATGCCGACCTCCTTTCGCTGGATGCCGGCAACGGGCGCCTGCCGGCGTGGCGGGTTTGGGCGGGGGCGCGGCGGCGGTCTGCGCGACGACAGGGCCAGGCACCAGCGTTGTGCTTCGAGACTTCGCGGCGACCTGCACCTGTTAGCGCGCCCCGTGGGTGCTGCGTACCGAGCTCGCTGCACCCGTTGCCCTCAGCCGGCGCTGCGCGCCACCCTCTCCTGCTTATGCGGGCGAGGGTCTTTTGCCCCCCTCGCCCGCATAAGCGGGAGAGGGGCCGGGGTTGAGGGCGTGGGGCGTTGGCTCGCGTTGCGGCTGGCGTTGGCAGCGGACCCCGGACTCGCACCGGGTAGGGCCTGCTTCAGAGGCAGGTGCCGCGACGGCTTTGGCTTGTCCGCAATGAACGTGGACCGAGCCGGACGGCTCAGCCCTTGATGCACAGCACCTGTTTGAGCCGGTGCACGACCTCGACCAGATCGGCCTGCGCGGCCATCACGGCGTCGATGTCCTTGTAGGCGCCGGGGATCTCGTCGAGCACTCCGGCATCCTTGCGGCATTCGACCCCGTCGGTCTGCGCGCGCAGGTCGGCCAGCGAATAGGCACGCTTGGCGGCACCGCGGCTCATCCGCCGGCCGGCACCGTGCGAGCAGGAGCAGTACGACTCCGCATTGCCCTTGCCGCGCACGATGTAGGAGCGCGCGCCCATGCTGCCGGGGATGATGCCGAGCTCGCCGGCGCGCGCCGACACCGCACCCTTGCGGGTGATCCACAGCTTCTGGCCGAAGTGTTCTTCGACCGAGCTGTAGTTGTGGTGGCAGTTGACCGCGCTGGCGGCAACACCGATCTCGCGCCCGAACTGCGCGCGCAGCGCCTTGAGCACCGCGTGCAGCATTGAGTCGCGGTTCAGCGCCGCGTAGTCCTGCGCCCAGCGCAAGCCCTCGACGTATTCGTCGAACGGCGCGCTGCCCTCGTCGAGCCAGGCCAGGTCGCGGTCGGGCAGATGGCGCTCCAGCCGCTGTGCCTCGCGCTGCGCCAGATCGATCGCGGTCTCGCCGATCGTCTTGCCGACGTTGCGCGAACCCGAGTGCAGCATGATCCAGACGCGCTCGGACTCGTCCAGGCACAGCTCGATGAAGTGATTGCCGCCGCCCAGGGTGCCGAGCTGCTTCCACACCCGCGCGTGGTCGAACTTGCCGACCCGATCCATGATCCGCAGCCGGCCGTAGCGCTGGTGCAGCTCGGCGCCGCGCCGCTTGAGCGCGCTGCCAAAGAGCCCGTCGCGGTGCGTGCCGACCGGCCGGTCGTGGGCGGCAAAGCCCACCGGCACCAGCGACTCGATGGCCGCGCGGATCGCGGCGAGCGAGTCCGGCAGTTCGTCGGCCGTGAGCGCCGTGCGCACCGCGCACATGCCGCAGCCGATGTCCACGCCCACCGCGGCGGGGATGATCGCGCTGCGGGTCGGGATCACCGAGCCGACGGTGGCGCCCTTGCCCAGATGTACGTCCGGCATGATCGCCACGTGGCCGGCCACCACCGGCAGCGCCGCCAGGTTGGCGATCTGCGCTACGGCGTCCGGCTCGACCTCCACGCCTTGCGTCCAGGCACGGACGTTCTTCATTGCGTTGAGGTTCATGGTTGGGCTCCGATACGGTTGATGGTACGGCGGGTGCGCGAAGCGCCCGCATCCGGCACTTTTCCTGTCAGTGGTGGAAGCGGCCGGTCCCGACCCGGCATGCCGGCGACAATCGCCGACTCTCGCTTAGCAGGCGAGCGGTTTTGCCAATTCACCCACGCTTCCGAATGGTGGTCAGGGTGGCTGGCTCCGCCCCAGCCGCCTCCTGCTCCCAAGGCAGGCGCTCTACTCAATGAGCTACACCCTGATGCAAGCTCGCCGTCGGAAAGGGGTGTCCCGAGCGCGTTGACGGGCGGCACGCAGTGGCCGACTCGATGGGGTGATCGACCGGTTTCGATCCGGTACCCGCGGGGTCACAGTCCGCGATGCAGAGCCACTACACCACGATCACCACAAAACGGTGCGAAAACAATTGGTGCCCTCGGCGCGAGTCGAACGCGCACTGGCCGCACGGGCCTCCTCGTTCTGAGCGAGGTGGGTTTGCCGATTCCCCTACGAGGGCTTGAAGTTGAGCGGGGCCGCTTTGCTGGATTGCGACCTCGCGCGGGTGGTGCCGGCGGAGGGCCACGATCCCCCACGGCCTTGCGGCCGCCAGGCTCTCGACCTGGTGCGTCTGCCAATTCCGCCACGCCGGCAATGAATGGACTCGGAGGCCGGACTCGCACCGGCGCGGACTCTCGTCGGCCGGGTTGCAACCGGCTGCATTCGCCTGCTCTGCCACTCCGAGATGTTGGTTGCGGTCGCCGGCGCTGCCCCGGTCCCCGAGCACATGAAGCTCGTGTGCACTGCTACACCACCCCGCGATAGAACTGGTCCCTTCGGCAGGTACCGACCCTGCGACACCCCGGCCTTCAACCGGGTGCTCTACCCACTGAGCTACGAAGGGGGAACTGGAGCTTCGCCCCGAACGTGCGCCGGGCTGTCGTCCTTACGAGGGCCGCGCGTCGCTGTCTACGCCGGCGAAGCGAATGGGCGCCGCCGCGCGACCAACGGGCACACCGTGCGGGTATCGATCCCGCCTGCGCAGGTTGAAAGCCTGCTGACCTCACCTGAAGTCGAACGGTGCGTGTTGCTGTCTGCGGCCGCTGGACTCGAACCAGCCTGTTCCTTCTTAACAGGGAGGCGTCGTCGCCCGGACGACTCGACCGCAACATGCTGGACCCTCCGCGAGGAATCGAACCTCGATCTCGACGTTCGTAGCGTCGTGTCCTTGTCCGTTGAACGACGGAGAGAGATTTGGCGCCGCTTGCGGGTGCCGACCCCGCGGCCTTCCGCTGGACAGGCGGGTGCTCTGCCGTTGAGCTAAAGCGGCGTGGCGCAGAGAGTGCCCTTTGCCAGTTCCGGCATCTCTCCTTGAGCTGGTTGGCCGCCTGGGGCTCGAACCCAGATCTGCCGGATCAAGAGTCCGGTTCCCTGCCACTCGGGAGCGCGGCCAGCGCATTGGAGGACCGACCGAGTAACGCTCTCGGCGTGCGGTGCTTGCAAGGCACGGCTGCACCCTTGTGCTCGGCCCGTGTTCTGGTGCGTCAGGCTGGGCATGATCCAGCAGCGGCCCCGGTGGGCTCCTGCTTTACAGGCAGGCGGGTTCAGCCAGCTTCCCTACTGACGCGTGCCATGCGCCAACGCACGGCCCGGCCATGCGCTGGCGAATGGTGCGGGCGCCCGGGAACGATCCGAGGCCTCGACGTTGGCAACGTCGCGTGCTGCCGATTGACACCACGCCCGCATTGGCCGGGCGGCGGCGCGGCACGGCGAGGCAAACCACAACCTCGCCGCCCGCGGTGCTCCGCCGCCCGGCCCGTTGGCAATCCAAGTTGTTAAAGAGCTCCCGCCCGTTGGCGGGGTGCGCCCGTTGGCGCGTACGGCAAAGACCACTGCAAAAACAAAAAGCCCGGAGGACCATGAACGTCGCTCCGGGCTTGGGTGCCTGTTGGCCGAGGGTCGGCTAGGTGCCGGTCCCTCCGCCCGGATCGACGGTGCGCGGATCGCTATTGACCCACTGCCCGCGCGACAACGCCGGCTCATGGCCGAGCGCCGGCGCCGCGCCCCGGGGGCAGCGTGTCGCGATCGATAGCGATAAATAGCGGGTCATGGTCGAAAGAGTTGCAGTGCTCTGTGCGGTGCGCGCCGGCACTCCGGCGAACGAGAAAGAATGCTAAAGCAGTTTAGCGCCGAGGTCAACGCACGCGCCGCAGCGCTGTTGCGCGGGCGCCACCCCGCGTCGTGGCCGGCGGGCGCGCGGCGGGCGCCGACTTGAGCAGCTCCGCGTGCAGCGCGTCCAGCAGCCGCTCCTTGGCGAGCTGCTTGTTGATGCGGAACAGCGTGAGGAACAACTGCACCGCGTTGCGTTCTTCGTCGTCGCCGTACGGCACCGCCGGCGGCAGCACCTTGACCGGCAGCCGCTCGGCGTCGCTCGCGTCGAGGCTGCCCTGCGGCATCCGGCACTTGCTTTCGATCTGGCGCGCCAGCTTCTCGCCAATGTGGCGGTGCTTGGACTTGAGCTGGCTCCAGTGCGCCGGGTTGACGTCGATCAGCCGCGCGAAGCTCGTCTCCGCGGTCCGCGCCCGCTCGTCGCCCTCCGCGCGCCAGCGGCGCACGAAGTGATCGCGCAGCAGCAGCGCGTTTTGCAGGCGGATGTCGGCGAGGTCCATCTCGCAATGCTAAAGCGGTTTACGGGGGCGTGCCGGCGGCGCGGCGTGATCTCAGTGACACGGCGCGGCAGCTTGTACTTGTTGCCTTTGCGGCGGTGCGACTCCGGGCCAGCGTTCCTCCCTCACCCCAACGCCTCTCCCGGGGGGAGAGGGGCTTTACAGAGCTGGCCGGCGCAACCCGGGTGCCGCACGGCAAATCGAATCACCCCATCTGCGCCCGCAGCGATGGGCTGGCCACGTCTTCGATCTGCCGAAAGGCTGCCGCGGCCTGGCGTGCCAAATCCTCCGACACGCCCAGGCGTCGAACCGCGCGCGCCATTGCCCCACGACCGCCCAGATCGAGCTCACGATCCCTAACGCCTCGCGCCGCGATAAGCCAAACGCCTGGCAGCGCGTCAGCGCGTTGTCGATCGTCGCCGCGCGGCCGTCGGTGCCGACACCGAGGTGCAATGTGCGCTCGTAACTCGCGCTCGGCCGGGGGACGACGTCGTACAACGGGCTCAGCCGCCAGCCCCCGAGGTGCGTGTCGAAGACGAAGCCGTGGTTGCGCAGATGGTCGTCGTCGTTGCTGACGAGCACGTTGAACACCATCCGCGAGAACAACTCGCGCAAGTCGGCGCGGATCGCGCTGCGGTGGCAGTAGCGCTCGATCGCGCGCGCCAGGTCGGCGTAGCTGCGGGCGATCGACTCCGACTCATCGCAGCCGACCAGCGTCAAGCCGCTGACGAAGCCGAGCCGTTTCTCCACCCGGCCCGGTGCGCGCGCGGTGGCGCCAATCTCCGCCCAGGCCACGGCCTCGCCCCTGGCCGCCCAGTAGCGATCGAAGCGCCGCACCAGCAGCACGCGGCGCACGCCCACATCCTTGATGCCCACCTGCGGGACGGTGAGCCCGCACTCGCGCGCCAGCCGCAAGGTGGCCCACTCCAGGTCGGTCACGCTGTAACGCTGTAGCGATCCGTGCGGGAGGGAAACTTGGCCACCCAGCCCACGCCGGCATCGTCCACCACGGCGGCCTTGGGCCTTGCGCCGCCCAGCGACACCCCGGCCCCCAACAGTGCCGCCAGTTCCTCCGGCACCGGTCGCCCGGCCTCGACGGCCTCTGCCGCATCGAGCAGGCCTTGCAGTTGCAGGACGGCTCCGGCGACGCTGTGCGGCGGGGCGTCCAGCGTTGCGCGGATGTCCAACGCCCCCACGCGGTTGCTGCCCGCTGCGAGCAGGTAGGTCGACTCCGGCAAACCGTTTGCCTCGGCCTTCACGCGGGCTTCGATCACGCGGCGGCCCCAGGCATCGGGCGCGGCATCGCGAATGCCGCCAAACAGCGTCAACCCCGGCTGCGGAAAAACGTAGCTCTCCGCGCCCGGCAGCGCGAGGCTCACCGGGTCCACCGCCAGCGCATCGGGCCGTTGCCGACACTTGCTGCCCTACGCAAACGAAGACGCCGACAGCGTGGTGCCGGCTTCGGTCGGCTCCAGCAATCCCGCCGGCACCCAATCGCCGTCGAGGTGGGCAAAGACCGCGAGCTTCGTGGCCATCAAAAGTCCAGTTCCTGGCGCTCGGCCGCGGTCAGTCCGCGCACGCGCCGGCCGCGCTCGCGCTGCGTCAGCGCCGCCAGCGACGGCTCGTCTTCCGCGAGCAAAGCCTTCAACTCCACGCCCGCGGCAAGCGCCTCCAGGTAGCGCAGCACCCGCCCCAGCGCCACACCGGGATCGCCGCTTTCCAGCCGGTACGCCGTGTTGCGCGAGATGCCCGCACGCAACGCCGCCTCGCTCTGCTTGAGCCGGCGCGCATGACGCAGCCGCGCCAACAGCGCCCCAATGCGCTTGGCCTCGGCGAGGCGGCTCTGCGGGACGACCGCGGACTGATCGACTTTCATGATCGACAAAAAATGCTTTAACGATTTAATGATCGATTATTGATCCATTGATTTCGCGACTATCCACGACCAGCGCCGGTCGGTGATTGGCCCTACTGGCTAGTCTTGCGCCGGCCTTTGCGCGGCCAGATCGGCGGCAATCAGCCGGAACTGCTCCAGCGCCGCCTCCAGGTCTTCGACGATCTCTTGCGCGATCGCCTCGGGCGGGGGCAGGTTGTCGCTGTCGGCGAGGCTCGCATCCTTGAGCCAGAAGATGTCGAGGCTCGCCTTGTCGCGGGCGATGAGTTCGTCGTAGCTGTAGGCGCGCCAGCGGCCGTTTGCGCCGCGCTCGCCCCCACCCCCACCCTCCCCCGCAGGCGGGGGAGGGAGTAACCCCCTCCCCTGCGAAGCGGGGGAGGGCTGGGGTGGGGGCGTGGGTCCTCCATCCCGGTGAGGCTCATGGTCAGCGTTCGGGCGGTGCCCCGCTTCGTCAAACCAAGTCGCCCTGCGCTCGTGCCGGTTGGCCGGGTTGTACAGCCGCACAAACTCGTCCAGGTCCGCCCGCTTGAGCGGGTTGGTCTTCAGCGTGTAGTGCTTGTTGGTGCGCAGGTCGTAGATCCACAGTTGACGCGTGCTGGGCGTGTCCGACGCCGGCCGCTTGTCGAAGAACAGCACGTTCGCCTTGACCCCTTGCGCGTAGAACAGGCCCGTCGGCAGCCGTAGCAGCGTATGCACGTCGCACTCGTGCAGCAGCTTGCGGCGGATGGTCTCACCGGCGCCGCCTTCGAAGAGCACGTTGTCCGGCACCACCACCGCTGCGCGGCCGTGGGTCTTGAGCAGCGTCTTGATGTGCTGCACGAAGTTCAGTTGCTTGTTGCTGGTGGTGGCCCAGAAGTCGTCGCGCTCGACGATGTCTTTCTCGGTCGTCGTGCGGCCGTCTTCGCCGACGATCATCGTGCTGGACTTCTTGCCGAACGGCGGATTGGCCAAAACAACATCAAATCGTTCGCCAGGGTCGGCCGCCAGCGCATCGGCCACGCGCACCGGCACGTTCTTGTCCGAGCCGATGCCGTGCAGCAGCAGGTTCATCGCGCACACGCGCGCGGTGGCTTGCACCAGCTCCCAGCCGCGAAATGCGCTCTCCTTGAGGTGGCGCTTCTCTTCGCGGGTGAGGTTGGGGTTGTGCTGCGCGATGGTGTTGTGCGCGGTGAAGAGAAAGCCGCCGGTGCCGCAGGCCGGGTCGCACACCGTCTCGCCGGGGCGGGGGGCGATGCAATCGACCATCGCCTGGATCAGCGCGCGCGGCGTGAAGTACTGGCCGGCGCCGGACTTGATGTCCTGCGCGTTGCGCTCCAACAGGCCTTCGTAGGCATCGCCTTTGACGTCGGTGCCCAGCGCCGACCAGTCTTCGGCGTCGATCAGATCGACGATCACCCGCCGCAGCTTGGCCGGGTCCTGAAACTTGTTCTGCGCCTTGGCGAAGATCAGCCCCAGCGTGCCGGCGCGCTTGCCCAGCTCTTCCAGCGTGTGGCGGTAGTGGTCGAACAGATCATCGCCGTCCTTGGCCAGCAGCGCAGGCCAGGCGTAGGCCGCGGGCACGGGGCTCGGCTGGTTGTGCGGCGGGCGGCTGCGCTCGTCGGCCATCTTGAGGAACAGCAGGTAGGTGAGCTGCTCGACATAGTCGCCATAGCTCATCCCGTCGTCGCGCAGGACGTTGCAGTAGTTCCAGAGCTTTTGGACGAGGGTGGCAGCGTTCATCGTCACGCCCAGTAGGGGATGTACTCGGCGAACTTCCTTCCACTGCCCATGTCCTTGCGCCTGATCCGGCCGGCCTCTACCGCGTCACTGATGAGGTTGGTGATCTGGTTACGGGTCTTGTCATGAAGGTGAAATCGCCGACGTAGCGTCGTATTCGTCAGGGTCTTGCTCGACAGATACTGCAGCACGGCGTGCTGGTAGCACGCCTCGATCCGCTCGGATGTAGACATATCGGCGAACTTGCGCGGCGCGCCGATGGTCACGCGGAAGGCGTTGTCCTGCGGCGCCAGCACGAGGGGCGGCAGTCCGAACAACTCGATCGCCGTCACGACTTTCTGGAAGCCGGTGCCGCGTTCCTCGCAGATCCGGAAGCGCCGGAACGACGAGGCCAGTTTCTCGTTGCGCGACTCCGGCGTCGTGCCGATCAGCCGGTCGGGCTTCTTGCCCGGCAGCAATGCTCCCGGACTGGTGATCTCGATGCGGTCGTCGTAGATCTCGACCATCGGGCCGGCACCGCCGACCGAAAAGTCCTGGTGGATCAGCGCGTTCGCAATCAGCTCGCGCAATGCAATCTCGGGGTACATCGCCACCTCGGTCCGCAGCGCCTGCTGGATGACCTCGGAATGCGGCAGCACACGCTTCAGGTGCCCGATCAGGCCTTCGAAGCCAACCGCGTAGCCGCGCTGGCCCGCAAGCTCGTCGACGGTGTTGACCTTGTTCGTGCCGCGGTAGCGGATCACCCGGATACGCTTCCGGTCCAGCGACGGGAACTCATCCAGCTTCTTCGCCGCAGCGACCGCCCCGAAGTTCGTGATGTAGAAACCGCGTCCCTCGGCCACCGCGAGGCCCTCGGCGAGAAGCCAGGCTTCCAGGTTGTCGTCGCCTTCTGGCAGCGGGCGTTGCAGCAAGGCTGCGATGGCCTCCAGATCCAGCAGACGCACGACCTCCGACAGGTCGATGAGCGGCGATGCGCGCAGTTCTTCCCAGCGCGGCGACGCGCTGTTGAGCATCAAGGCACCGACCTCCTGCCGCGACGCCTTGCGCGTCGTGCCGCCGGAGCGAATCCAGGCCTCTTCGATACCTTTGCCGCGCCGATGCACCGGCTTCACCGCCTGCTCGGGCACCCGGACGAGCAGCACCGAGACCCCCCGATACTCCACCGCCGCATGGTCGATGGCCACAGGGGGATCGACGGCGTCGCGGCCCAGGTTGGCCAGGGTGTTCGCTACCCCGGCAATGTCCTGAGCATCGATGCCCAGCGGCATGCCGTCGTCGTTGACGCCGAAGACCAGCGTGCCACCGTTGGGATGGTTGGCAAACGCCATCAGGTGCTCGGCCAGCCGTTCCTTTCTGTCCGAGAGCCGGGCCTTCCAGTCGATCTCGTTGGCCTCGTGCGGCAGCGGGCTCAGGCTCTCCTCCAGAGCCTGCATCGCCGCCTTCACCCAGTGCTTCGTGGCCATTTGATAACAAGTCGTTGATTTAAGAAGGAGTTTCAGGCTTTTCCGGATTCAGATGTGATGCGGCCTTCCGCTCGACATCGCCGCCCCAACCGCCGGCAGACTCTCCGCGTGTGATGCCAAGCCATTGACTTGAAAGGCTCGATTGTCGCCGTCCGGTTTCGGATGTGAAAGGCCGGTAAAGATCAGCCCCAGCGCGCCGTCGCGCTTGCCCAGCTCTTCGAGCGTGTGGCGGTAGCGGTCGAACAGCGCATCGTCGTCGCGCAGGACGTTGCAGTAGCTCCAAGGCTGTTGGAACGAGGGTGGAGGTGTTCACGGCGCGGGCGAGGCTGGGTGCTTGCAGGGATGGAGCGGAACGAGAGGTTGTTAGCGCACACTTGCGTGGAACGCATTGCCCATTGAAGCCGCCCACCAGCCCTGGCCGCGCGCAGCCACGGAGCGCGGCCATTGGTAGAAGGCGCCCACCCGCTTTGTTAGCCGTCGTCTTCCGATAACACCACTAACAAAGCCAAGCTCTTGTTGTGTAAAAGCTTTTACTCGTTCCATTGATTGTTTGGGCGGTCGATTCATTGTTTTTCTTGCTCGATCAGAACCCAAAGCGGCGCCTGCCGCGTTCCCGCGTTGCGGATCGCCTTGCCCGACAGGGAAGAAATCAGGTTGTGCACTTTGCCCAACTTCTGCGCCGGCGTCAGCACCTCCGGCAGCTTGTCGAGCAGCAGCCGGTCGATGTCGCCGCGCGAGACCGGGCCGTGCGTGCGCACCAACTCGACGATCATGTCCCGGTAGTAGCGGCTGTCGAAGCCGCGGTTGCGGATGTGCTGCGCTTTCTGCCCCGTGGCGGCCGCCACCGGGCCGGCCACCAGCAGATTGGGGTAGCGCCCCTCCACCAACCCCGCCGCGCGCAGCCGCTTGGCGCCCGCGGCTCGGGGCACCCCCCGTCAAGTCGCCCACGGCCAAGCCTACGGTACCCGCATCCCGGTCTGCGGGTTCAACAACTCCAACGCAAGCGTGTCGCGCAGCGGAAGAAACGCTGCCAAGTCCGTGGACATGACGGTCAAGCCCGCCACCCGCGCAGTCGCTGCAATCCATAGGTCGTTGTGATCGTGCTGTATCGCGAGGCCCTTCGCCTTGGCGTGCGACTTGAGCCGAGCCCACTCCTCGTGAATCTCGCGTCGCCCAATGGGCAGGACGACGTGTTCGTCGATCACCTCGTCCAGGAGCTTCCGCCGCCTTTCTCCCCAGCTCTGCGAAAAAGCCAGCAACTCTGCGACCGAAACCTCGCACAGAGCCGGCCGGAACGGGGAACTCCTCAATCCGAACTGTCGGTCGATGGCTTCCGCTTGCGCGCTGCCTTCGCGCGTCGCGAACAAGACCACGTTGGTGTCGAGCAGGTACGGCAGCGGCGCGCTCATTCGGCGTCAACTCATTGCTTCGACAGCCGCCAGGAACTCTTCGTCGGTTTCCTCGGCCGGAATACGGCCAAGGATCTTCTCGTAGGCCGACCGCTCGCCGATCTTCAGCCGCAGCAAGCGACTCGTATCGGTCGCCACAATCGCAGCGGGAACGCGCCTGAAGTACGCATCGCCCTTGGCCGCTGCGGCAATTGCCGAAGCATCCACGCGCAGCAGCGAACCAGAGGGCCTGAATACCGCCTTCCCCTCAATCACCACTTCGCGATTGAAAAGATCCCTGAGCGTCTCGATCGACCCTTCCCCCTCCCACAGCGCGATGACAACCGCGCCGGGTTCGACGGCGATCTTCATCAAACCTTGACTCGCCCCCAACACATCCAAGCGGCCGACGATCCGCACTCGCTGAACTGGCGGGATCGCGGCGGATAACTCCGAAGCCGCCTGCGTCACCATCCGATCCAGAAATGCGGGAACGTCGACGCCCTGCTCGACGAGGGCAATACGATCCAAGTGGCGCGGGGCGACGAACAGCTTGCGATACCGGCTGAATCTCTTCAGCAATCCCGTATCGAAGCGCGAGCTGTCGCCGCGGCGCGCGGCCACGTCGCGCAGCGACGCGGCAAGCAGATCGAACGCGGTTTGGTCTGCCCGCGGGCCGTCCTCCCAGAGAGGTCGCTGCCGGAACGCGTCGGGCGCCGCGTCGCCGAGCGTCGGCAACTCGAAGTGCAACAGGGTGGTGTTATCGCCGGTCGCGCTATGGCCGAGGAAGCGCGTATCAGCTGCGGCTTGCAACTGAGCGGGCACTCGCCCGCGAGCCCGGCTGGAATGCAGAAAGCCCATGCGCACGCTGTCGAGCATGGTGTCGCGCAGTCCGGTCAGGATCGGCCCGATCAACTCGGGTCTGGGCCGCGGCCCGAGGCCCTCGCGCGCTTCGAGGCGAAAGCTACGTTCGACAGTATTCACAGCACGTCTCCCGTCCTGCGTGCGTAGGAGCCGAAGTCTAGCGAGCGCGCTGTACCGGTAAAGGCTTGCGCCAATACCGCCTGCCGCAGCGCCTGCGCGCGTTGCAGGTTCGCATCGACCTCGGCCTCGACCTCGCGGACGATGGACAGGCGGCGGTCCAATTCGGCGACGATGCGGCGCTGCTCGGCGAGCGGCGGAAGCGGCAGGACGAGCTTGCGGCACGTCGACACTTGCACGTTGTGTTGCCCGGCCGTCGCCTTGGTCGTTCTCTCGATACGGCGCTGGAGCGGCGGCGCCATGAGCCAGTACGCGAGCAGGCGATTCAAGATGCGCGGCCCCGTGCGGAAA
The DNA here is from genome assembly GCA_046316025.1 of Betaproteobacteria bacterium. Taxonomy (GTDB): domain Bacteria; phylum Pseudomonadota; class Gammaproteobacteria; order Burkholderiales; family Burkholderiaceae_F; genus JAJTHJ01. Next base: position 30,953 of record JBKCXU010000149.1, read on the forward strand.
GTGACGATGGCCTGATTGATGTTCCACTCCGGAAAGGCGTCCGGGACGACCGACACCTTCCCAAGCGGCGGGCCGACGATGTTCGTCAGCACATCCCCAGGCAGACACCGCGAACGGGCAAGAGGGCCGGCATGAACCGCGCGGCGGATGAACGTGGGCTTCACGCTGAAATCCAGAGCACCATCGAAGCCGAGGTTGTAGACCTTGATGAACGGCACCTCGCCCGAACCGCTCGTCATCTCGTCGGCCTTCGGTGTGGAGCCGCTGGCAACGACTTCGCAGACTTCGGCCATGGCTGCCCACGACCACCCGGCCGGCAAATCGACGGCAGGCGCGAGGTCGGGGTGATCGCCCTCGGGCGGCGGCAGCGTTGACCCAAGAAGCTCCCCGCGGACAGCGGCCGAGAGGATGGCAGCTCTCTGACGCGCAAGGTTGGCCTTGACGCGCTTGAGGTTGACGACGGCCTCGTCGAGGCGGGAGAACTGCTTTTCGATTTCGGCGACGATGCGGCGCTGCTCGTCGAGTTCAACGAGTGGAATCTCGAAGTCGAGTAGCGCGTTCGTCTCGATAGACGCAACGGTCGTACCGTGCTTCGAGCATTCTTTGAGAATGCGACGGCTGGCTCCCCGCAGCGCATGCGCAACGTACTTCGGCAGGACACCTGGCCGCGGAGTCAGCGCCTTGAGGTCTTGGTTGATCGTGACCGGGGTCTTCGTCACTGCGACGGGGAGCGTGTGCGACAGGATACCGCTTCGCGTGACGAGGAGCACCGATCCCTCGGGGACCATCGAAACACGACCTTGCTTCACCGCCACCTCGGACACTTGGTCTTCGGACGAAGTGATCTCGTCGACCTTCATGTCCTTTGGCGACACCCACGGAACGGTCCCAGCGGTCCAGTAGGCAGCGTTGGCCTTGGATGGGGTGTTACCACCGCTCCATACCCCGAGGTCACGAAGGGCAACCATCGCCGCGCCGCTCACGCCGCCAACTCCCGATTCAACTCATCGATCACCTTCGGCAGTTCCGCGCCAAAGAGCTGATGCACCCGCCCCAGCCCGCCGCGCTGGTCGAAGGGCGCGTAGCCGAAGTCTTCCGCTTCGATGCCGAGGTTGCTGGCGATGTGATCGGCCATCTTCTCCAGCCACCAGCGCTGCTCGTCGGTGAAGCGGCGCTTGAACCCATCCCGTCCCCGGCCCTCCCCTTGAAGGGGAGGGAGGGTTTGCTTGCTGCGGCCCTCCCCTTGAAGGGGAGGGAGGGTTTGCTTGCTGCGGCCCTCCTCTTGAAGGCGCGGGATGTTTTCCTGCTGCGCGATCCACGCGCGGAAGTTGGCCATCACACGCTCGGGGTAGGGCACGAGTTCGTTGTCCTGGTGCATCGCGTAGCGCACCAGTGAGACGAGGTCGGTCAGGATGCGGCGGCCGCTCGCGCCCTTGACCTTGTCTTTATGCAGCGCAGCGTAGGCCTGCCAGAGCTGGCTCTCCGTCCACAGCTGTGGCGGGGCTTGCAGGGCGTCGGCGAGGCGGCGCAGATCGTCGAACTTGAGCGGCGCCTTGGTCGGGCGGTTGTAGAGGATCTGCAGCGCGGTGATCTCGTCGCGGTGCTGGGCGATAAAGGCTTCAAAGCTCTGCACCAGCGCCTCAGCGCGCTCGCGCGCCGCGGCGGAAAAGCCGGCCTCCAGCACGCGGTCTTGGGTGACGGTGTCGATCACCAGCTCTTTCTGCTGCTTGAGGTTGAGGATCAGCGTGCGCAGCGCGGGGCTGGAGAGCGGCGCGACGGCGCGGCGCAATGCAGCCTCCGCCTCGTGGGGGCTGCGGTCTTCGCGCGGGTCCAGCGCCTGCACGATGCCGCGTGCCAGCGCCTTGAGGTCCGCGCCGCCGGCTTCGGCGGCCAGCCGTGCGCGCTCGGCCTCGCTCAGTTGCGCGTCCAGCCGCGCCAGCCGCACGGCCACACTGGAGAGCACTTCGGGCTCCACGTTGCCCAGCGCCACGGCTTGCAGCAGCGCATCGAGCGGCACACTCTTTTTCTGGTCCAGCGGGCGGCTGTCGGTCTTATCGCGCTCGCACACGCCCACGCAGTCGACGATGACAAAGCGGTCTTTGTGCACATGCGCGCCGGGGTTGACGCCGCGCAGGTCGTCGTCGCGGATCACGCGGACGCCGCGGCCTTTCATCTGCTCGAAGAAGCTGCGGCTCTTGACGCTGCGCATAAAGACGACGATCTCCACCGGCTTGATGTCGGTGCCGGTGGCGATCATGTCCACCGTCACGGCCACACGCGGAAAGTAGCTGTTGCGAAAAGCGCTGATCAAGTCCTCGGGCTTGGTGCCGCTGGTTTTGTAGGTGATCTTTTGGGCGAAGTCGTTGCCCTTGCCAAATTCTTCGCGCAGGATTTCCACAATCTTCTCGGCGTGGTTGTCGTCTTTGGCAAAGATCAGGGTCTTGGGCACCTCAG
>JBKCXU010000150.1:0-27522 GCA_046316025.1 Betaproteobacteria bacterium
GCGCGTACCGGGGCGCGGCAGCCGTTCATGTACTACGCGGTGTTTGGTACCGGGGTCCGCCCCCAACCCAAACCTACCCCGCATGGGGGGGTGGGAGTCGCCACGCGCACCGAACTGCGCTTTGCCGACTTCCGTGCCAGCTTCCGCGGACGGGCGGTGCCGGATGCACCGCCGCTTGCGGCGGTCGACGTGATCGGCATCGGCCTGATGATCACCAAGGCCGAGCACGCGGCGGGCAGCGGGGCGTTTGCGATGGAGTTGGTGGGGGTGGAGCCGCTGCGGTGATCTCGATCAGCCCGTGAGCGGAGGCTTCTGTCTGTGGCTGCGTTCTTCCCTCACCCGGCCGCTGCGCGGCCACCCTCCCCCGGAGGGGGAGGGTCGGAAAGCCCCTCTCCCTTCGGGAGAGGGGTTGGGGTGAGGGAAGACCGTTGGCACCCGGAGCCAACGCTCTACGATTTCTTCTTCGCCCTGCGCTTGGTCTCGAACATCGTCCCGCGGCAGTTCTTCGCGCCGCACAGGCAGCGGTACTGCTGCTTCAGTGCCGTGGTCAACCGGTCGTCGGTCGTGAGCGCGTAGTCGTAGAAGAGTTCCTCACCGGCCTTGATCGCCCGCAGCGTGACGATGAAGACGCGGCCGTCGTCTTTTTCTTCGCTTTCGCAATTGGGCGCGCAGGAGTGGTTGATCCAGCGCGCGGCATTGCCGCCGACGGCGGCGTCGATCACCCGCTTGCCGTCGGACAGCGAGAAGAAAAACGTGTGGCTGTCGTCGTCGAGGTCGGACGGTGGCCGGCGATCGGCTTCGCGCGTGCCGATGACCTCGCCTTTGTATTCGATCACGCGCTCGCCTTTGGCGAGGTCGCGGCCGGCATAGACGCCGCGGCCATGGATGCGCGAGCGGCGGACGACATACTTGGGTTTACGGGTGGCTGTGGCGGGCATTGCGATGGCGGTGGGTTTCAAAAGCGGCGCGAGTATGCCGCAAGCCGCTCGATGCTCGCCGCGGCTTGCGCGACGTAGCCGCCGCCGAAGAGGTTGGCGTGGTTGAGCAGGTGGTACAGCCGATACAGCGGATCGCGCTCGCGCGCGCCGGGCGCGGGTGGGCGCTTGCCGTCGTAGGCGGCGTAAAACGCCGGCGGAAAACCGCCGAAGAGCCGCGTCATCGCGAGGTCGGTTTCCGCGTCGCCGTGGTAGCAGGCAGGGTCGAACACCACCGGCGCGCCGCGCGCATCGAAGGCCAGATTGCCGCGCCACAAGTCGCCATGCAGCAGCGACGGGCGCGGGCGATGGGAAGCCAATAGCGCATCGGCTGCGGCACAGGCCGCGTCTTCCAGTGCGACCAGCGCCATCAGCCCGTTGCGCCGCGCGAGAGCGAACTGCGGTTGCAGCCGCCGCTCGCGCCAGAAGCGTGCCCAGTCCGCATCCGGCGTGTTGATCTGCGGCGTGGCGCCGATGCTGTTGTTGCGCGGCCAGCCGTGCTCGCGCGCGCTGTGCGCATGCAGTGCGGCGAGCGCGCGGCCGGCGGCGAGCCAATCGCCGTCGTCTTGGAAGTCGATCCACTCCAGCAGCAGCCAGCCGTGTGTCGCGGTCGCGCCGTGGGCGACGACGCGCGGCACGCGCAGCGCGCCGGTGGCGGCGAGGGCGGCCAGCCCTTGCGCCTCGGCATCGAAGGGATGCGCCGCGGCGCCGAGCTTCAGGCAGTACGGGCCGGCGTCGGTCGCCAGCCGCCGCACCTGGGCGATCGAGCCGCCGGCAACCGGCGCCGCCTCGCGCACGCGCTGGCTCGCGCCGAGCGTTGCGCGCAGCGCGGCCAGCACCGCATCCGGCAACTGCGATTCCATTTGCGCCTCGTCAGGCAACTCTCGTCGTTCCCGCGAAGGCGGGAACCCAGCGGGCTTAACGGCTGAAGCTGGATTCCCGCTGAAGCCTGCCCCCGAGTGTCCTTGTCGGGGGCGGGAATGACCTGTCTTCGTTGTCCGGTTGAAGTGGAACTGAAAGAAGTACAAGCCTATCCGGCCAGCAAGAAGTCGAAGCGCAGCGCGCTGCCGTTGGCCAGCATCACCAAGCGCGCGTCGTACAGAAAGTCGCGCGCGTTGAGCGGATGGCCGTCCAGGTAGAGCTGCGTGGTGAGCAGCCGCCCGCCGGGTTGCTGCACGCGCACGTGCAGATGCGGCGTGCGGCCGGGGTAGGTGCCGGGGAAGATGGTTTCGAGCCGGTAGCGCCCGTCGGCATCGGTGTACTGATGGCCGCGCAAGCGGTAGCCGCGGTTGTCGTAGTGGCCGTCGGCATCGCATTGCCAGAAGTCGAGCAGCGCGCCGGCCACCGGCGCGCAGGCCGGCGTCAGCACGCGGCCGGTGAGCGTCAGCGGCTCGCCGCGGATGCCGGGTTCGATCAACCGCTGGCGGCGCGGCGTGTCGGGCGTGTAGAACGGGCCGGCCGACTGCGGTGGCGTTTGCTTCCCGCAGGTCGGAGTCGCCTGCACGGGTAGCGGCAGCAGCGCGGCGGCGCCCAGCAGCAGCCGCCGGCGCGCGCGGTCGGCAGGTTCGGCGGGCTTCATGTCGTGCGCAGCCGGCCCGACGCCCAGCCGGCCAGCCAGTGCGAGCCGCCGGCCAGGAGAAGCAGCCCCAGCACGCCCAGCCCCCAGACGAACCAGATCACCGGCACCACCCAGCCGAGCGCGCTGCCGAGCCACGGCGCGGCATCGCGCAGCACTTGCGCGATCCACAGCGCGGCGTCTTGCAGCGTGCGCAGCAACGCCGGGTCGATCCACGCGGCGAGCCAGGCCGGCAGTTGGGCGACGGCCTCGCCAGTGACAGCGGTCGCGCCACCCGCGGCCAGCTCGCCCGCGGCCCATTGCGTCAGTTCCGCGGCAAGCAGCGCCGCGCCGGTCCACAGCAGCGCCACAAAGCCGAACAGCACCCAGATCAAGGCTTTCATCGTTTCGATCCTCCTCGGTTACGTATGAGGCGGAACATGCCGCCGTACGCCCGAGGATTCAACCCGGGGAAAGCGCGAGGGTCGGACGCCACATTTGCATCGAAGCGTCATTCCCGCTTGCGCGGGAATGACGGGAGACGCGGATGTTCGCTCACTCTCGCCCGAGCAGCCGTTTGATCTCTTCCACCGGACGGCTCTTCAGCACGTCGAGCAGGTTGTTGAACTGGTCGGTCCACGGCGAAAACTCGGGCCTTGGTGCGAGCGGCTCGGTGCGGGCGGCCAGAGCGCCTTCGGCGAACACCTTGGCGTCGCGCGCGATCAGCACCCAGTCGGTGCTGCTGGCGGCGGGGTTGTCGGGCGCGTCGGCCAGGTTGCGCACCACCAAGCCCTCGGCCTGCGCGATGTTGGCGAGCACCGGCTTCAAGTCCAGAAAGCGGTTGGAGATGTGAATCGCCAGAATGCCGTCGGGCGCCAGATGCTGCATGTACAGCGCGATCGCCTCGCGCGTGATCAGGTGCACGGGGATCGAGTCGCTGGAAAACGCATCGATCGCCAGCACGTCGAAGCGGCCCGGCTGCCCGGCGGCCAGTTCGCGCTCCAGCGACAGCCGCGCGTCGCCCAGCGCGTACTCCATGGTCGCCGGCGTTTCGTTCAGATAGCCGAAGTGGCTGCGCGCGAGCGCCAGCACGTCGGGGTCGAGTTCGTAGTAGCGGATCGTGTCGCCGGCGCGGCCATAGGCGGCCAGCGTGCCGGTGCCGAGACCCACCACGCCCACGCGCACCGGGCCGCGCTGCTGCTTGGCCAGCACCGCCACGCCGATGCCGGAGGTCGGCGAGTAGTAGCTGCCCGGCTCGGTGCGCCGCGCGCCCTGCGTGTACTGCTCGCCGTGCAGGATCACGCCGTGCAGCAGGCGGCGCAACTGCGCCTCGCCGCTGCCGCCTTCCTTGACGCGCAGCGTGCCGTAGAAATTGCGCTCCATCACGATGGCGTTGCCGCGCAGAAACGTCGCGTAGTCCCAGGCCAGGTAGCCGGTGACGCCCAATGCCACCAGCGAGGTCAGCACCAGGCTCACCACGGTCGGCCCGTGCAGCGCGCGGTTGCGCCACGCCAGCCACACCGCCAGCGCACAGACGGCCAACAGCGCCAGCGGCAATTCGTAGTAGGCGTTGAAGAGGTGCGGTGCGGCCAGCGCGACGAACAGCCCGCCCGCCGCACCACCGGCCGACAGCGTCAAGTAAAACTGTGTCAGGTACGCGGGCGGCGGCTTGCGCGCGGCGAGTTCGCCGTGACAGAACAGGCAAGTGGCAAACATGCCGAGCGCATACAGCGGCACCGCGAGGCTAATGTCGAGCACTGCGTTGTTGGCGGTCAGCCCGCTGGCCATCAACGCCGCGGCGCCAACGGCGAGCAGCGAGCCCCAGCGTGTGTCGTACCAGCCGCGGCCGCCGCGCCCCTCGAAGACGACGATGAAGGTCAGCAGGTACAGCGCCAGCGGCACCACCCACAGGAACGGCACGCTGGCGATGTTCTGCGTGATGTGGCTGGTGGCGGCCAGCAGCAGCACCGAGCCCAGCGCGGCGAGCGCCAGCCAAAGCAGGTAGTCGGCGGCGGTGGGCGCAGGCCCCGTGTCGGCCGCCGCGCGCGGCGTGCCGACGAGCGGCACCTCTTGCCCCGCGGCGTCGGCGGCGGCGCGCTGCGCCATCCAGGCCGAGGCCGCGCAGGCGAACACGAACAGCGCATAGGCGCCGCTCCACACCCAGGACTGCGTGCGCGAGTCGGCAATCGGCTCGATCGCAAAGGGGAAGGCGAGCAGGCCGACCAGCGAACCCGCGTTGGACAAGGCAAAGAGCCGGTAGACGGTCTTCTCCGGCAGCCGGTGCGCGACCCACTTCTGCAACAGCGGGCCGGTGGACGAGAGCAGGAAGTACGGCAGCCCGATGGTGGCCGCCAGCAGCAGCAGGATCGCGCCTGCCGCATCGGCCCCCGGCGCGGGCTTGAGCGCCGCGCTCGGGACGATCGGCAGGAAGGCCAGGCTCGCCAGCAGCAGCGCGATGTGCACGCGGCTTTGCGTGCGCGGCGTGAGCCAGCGCGTGGTGCCGTGCGCGTAGGCGTAGCCCGCCAGCAGCACGACCTGGAAGAACACCATGCAGGTCGTCCACACCGCCGAGGTGCCGCCGAACCAGGCGAGGATCTGCTTGGCGACGATCGGCTGCACCAGAAACAGCAGAAACGCCGAAAGCACGATGGTGGCGGCGAACAGGAACATCCGGGGAGGGGAAAGAGACTGACGCAAGACGCCGGCGCCGCTCGGCGGGGCGGCGGATTCTCGCACGCACCGCGGCCCGTAACGGTGCGCGCCGATGCCGTTATTGAGAGTTCGGCAAGTGGTTGACAGTCAGTGCACCCTCATCCGGCGCCAGCGGCGCGTGCCGCAACCGCGCGCTGGGTGGCGCGCGTCGCTCCAGCGACGGAAGGCCGGCGCTTTGCGCAACCCCGCTTCCGCTGCACTGATGTGGGAGAGGGTTTGCTCCCCTCGCCCGCATCAGCGGGAGAGGGGCCGGGGGTGAGGGTTCGTCAACCACTTGGCGAACGCTCAATAAAACGCTCCCGTCACTGCGGCGCCACCACCGCCCGCAACCGGCCCGCGCACTTGAACAGCGCCGCTTGCAGCGCCGGCTCCAGGCGCGGTGAGGCGACCAGCACCACATCGACGTAAACCGCATCGCGCAGCGGGCGCGCCACCACGCCGCTTGGACACTGGCGCGCGGTGGCCGCCGGCATCACCGTCCAGCCGCGGCCGGCAGCGATCTGCGACAAGGTGGCCGCCGCGTTTTGCGCCGGTTCCTCGCGCGCGGGGCGAAAGCCCGCCGCGTCGTACAAGCGCTGGAAGTGATCCCACAGCGTCGGGTTCTCGCTGCGGCGAAAGCGCAGCAGCGGCGGGTCGGCGGCCAGCTCGGCCAGCCGCAGCGCGCGCTTGCGCGCCAGCGGGTGGCGCGCCGGGATCAGCGCGACGTGCGGCAAGCGCGCGATCGGCACGCTCGGCAGTGCGCCGAGTTCCTGCGGCAGCACCACCACGCTCGCATCGAGCGCGCCGCGCTGCAGCTGCTTGAGCAGCGCCAGACTCGAGCCCAGCACCGGCTCCACCAGCGGCACGCCGCTGGCGCGGCGCAGCGCCGCCTCGAAGGCGCCGAAGCGGCTCAGGTCCGACCACCACAGCGCGCCGATGCGCAGCCGCTCGCGCGCCGCCGGGGCCACCGCGCCGATGCTGTGCAGCGCCGCGTCGAACTGCCGCACCAGCTTGCCAAACTCGCGCTGCGCCACGCGGCCGGCAGGCGTCAGCGCCGTGCTGCGCGTACTGCGTGCGAGCAGCCGGCAGCCGAGCGCTTCTTCGAGCGCGGCGATCTGCCGCGACAACGGCGGCTGCGTCACGTGCAGCCGCTCGGCGGCGCGGCGGAAGTTCAGCTCCTCGGCCACCGCCAGGAAGTAGCGCAACTGGCGCAGGTCGATGGTGCGGGCCGCGCGATTCATGCCGAAAAGGTATTGCCGAAAAAGTCATTCTCCCGCGCGCCGTGCATCGCCACCATGCGCGGCTTGGCAACGGCGCCCGTGCCGGCGCGCAATGAAAGGACGACGAACATGACAGCGAGACTAATCGACCCGCAGACAGCGCGGCGCAGGCTGATCTCGGGGATTGCCCTGATCGCGGCGGGCCTGGCCGGCTGCGGCGGGGGCGGGGGCGGCGAGGCGCCCATCGGTGCCCCGCAGATCGCCCAGTTTGCGGCGGAGCGCACCAGCTATGTGGTCGGCGAGCGCGCGCGGCTGCAGGCGGACTTCAGCGGCGGCAGCGGGCGCATCGAGCCGGGCGTCGGCGCGGTGGCGAGCGGAGCCAGCGTAGAGACGCCGGTACTCGACCGCAACGTCACCTACCGGCTGATCGTTACCGGCGCCGATGGACGCACGAGCAGCCGCGAGTTGGCCCTGACCGTGGGCTTCCGCGACCGTTACCAGGTGCTGCCGCAAGCGCTTGAGGTGAGCCAGCACGCGGCCGTGGCCGCCGGCGACGGCGGCGTGCTGGTGATCGGCGGCTCGCGCGCGGGCGAGAGCGCCTCTTCGACGGCGATCGACCGCTTCGATCCCGTCACCCGTACCTTTACGCGGATCGGCGAACTGCGCACCGGCCGCACCGGCCACACAGCCACGCGCCTGCCGGACGGGCGCGTGCTGGTGGTGGGCGGTGCGAGCGCCTTGCAGATCGGCATCGTGGCCGATCTGATCGACGAACGCAGCGGCGCCGTCACCCACGGTGGCACGCTGGCGCAGCCGCGCAGCCGCCACACCGCGACGCTGCTCGCCGACGGGCGCGTGCTGGTGGCAGGCGGCATCAACCGCAACACGGCCGAACTGTGGGACCCGGCGACCAACACCTGGCGGCTGGTCGTGCAGCGGATGCGCAGCCTGCGCGAGTACCACAGCGCCACGCTGCTCGCCGACGGTCGGGTGCTTATCGCTGGCGGCGCGCCAGCCAATCTCGCCACGCATCAGGCCGAAGTCTTCGACCCGCGCACCGAGACCTTTACGCCGGTGCCCGGCGCCGCGGACGGCCCGCGCGCTTTGCATCACGCGCTGCGGTTGGCCGACGGCAGCGTGCTGCTGGTCGGTGGCGAGGCGGTGTACGCCGACGACTCGGCCGAAGTGCTGGCGAGCGCGCTGCGCTTCGACCCCGCCACCGGCCGGCTGGAGGCCGCCGCACCGTTGGCGCGGGCGCGCACCATCGCCACCGCGGTTGCGCTGCCGGCCGACCAGCTGCTGCTGTTTGGCGGCGAGCACGAGATCGACGCGCCGGCTGCGACCGCGGAGAGCTACGGCCGCGCCGGCGGCAGCGCCATCGCTGCCATGCCCGCCGCCCGCCGCGCGCACAGCGCCACGCGGCTCGCCGACGGGCGCGTGCTGATCGTCGGCGGCGAGCGGCCGGGTGGCTACGCCGGCGAGGTGTTGCTGTACGAGTGACGCTTTTTGGGCCGATTGCGCGCGGCGGCCCCTCGAAGAAGTTGTCATCCCGAGCGCAGCGAGGGATCTGCTGCGGGGACGACGCAAAAGCAGGTCCCTCGCTGCTCGGGACGACGGCGGGCGCCGTATCGACCGCGGCGCGCACGCTCGTCGCCGCCTACTGAGCTTTCCGCAATTGGTTGACGAACCCTCACCCCCGGCCCCTCTCCCGCTGATGCGGGCGAGGGGAGAAAACCCTCTCCCACATCAGTGGGAAAGGGTGGCGCCGCAGGCGCCGGGTGAGGGTGCACTGGCTGTCACCCATTTCTGGAATCCTCAATAAGCTCGCGGATGCGGACCTGCGTCGCCAAACAGCGCTCGATTGCCTTCGGCCTCCAACTCAACCCGATGACCGTAAAGCCATGAAGCCCCTTGCTCCGCTCCTGACGGCCCTCGTGCTCGCCGGCTGCGCGGCGATCCAGCCGGCGCAGATGGCGCTGCCACCCGATCTGCCCGCGCGCACCGAGGCCACCACCATTGCCGGCATGGGCGGCGGCACGCGCGGCAGCTTCACCGTCGGCGCCGTGGTTGGCAACTACGCGCGCAGCGCCACGCGGCTGTCGTTCTTCGACGACCTCGCGGTGTTCGACCGCGGCGGCGCCAGCTTCAATGCGACCGGCCTCGTGGCCGACGCCACCGTCGAAGCCGGTTGCAAGATGCGCCAGACCACGGTGACGATCAGCATCGTCGGCTTCTCACCCAAGCCGCTCGCCTACGAGTGCGACCTGCGCGCGCGCGGCGCACCGCTGTCCGCGCGCTTCTCGTTGCAGGAGTCGCGCGACACGCTGGGGCAGGTCACCGCGCAGGCGCAGCGGCGCGGCTTGATCGAGTGGGACGGCGTGGCGCTGACGATCCGCTCGGTGCATGCGGTGCAGGGATCGCCGCTGCCGCTGCAAGCGCCGATCGGTTACGTCTTTGAGCAGGACGGCCGCGCGGTCGGTGCGGTCGAACTGAACGGACTGACCCCGCGCCTGTGGCTGCCGCCCGCGCGCGACGCCAAGACGCGGCAAGCCGTGCTGGTGGCGGCGCTGGCGCTGGCGGTCTTTTGGGATCCCGCGCAGTTGTACTGAGACTCACCCGAGCACGATGTCGAACGGAAAGACGCCGTCGTCGAACAGGCGCGTGGCGGCAAAGGCAAAGCCCTCGCGCCCGCGGCCCCAGAAGTGCATGCCGTAAAGCGTGCCGCGGTCGTCGAGCAGCGCCGAGCCGCTGTCGCCCGGCCGCACGTCGGCCAGGTACTGCACGGTGTTGGCGAACTGGAAGAAGCGGCCCGCGGTGGCGCGGTAGTCGAAGGGCAGCGGCTGCGGGAACAGCGACTGGAACACCGCGCGCAGCGGCCCCGGCCGCACCACCGCGGCGCCGGCGCTGCTGCGCGGCGCGGTGCGCAGCGCGGCGAGTATCAGCGGTGTGTCCAGCCGCAGCGCCAGCAGGTCGCGCGTCGTCGCGCGCGCGACCGGGCGGCGGCCCCAGACGGCGATGCCGTCGACGGCGGGGTCGTCCACCAGCGCCAGCGCCGCGTCGACCGCGCGTTGTGGGTGCACCGGGTCGGCAGGCTCCATCAGGGTGGCGAGCGGGCGGCCGGTGGCGGTGTCCACGCAATCGGCATCGAAGGGCGCCGCATCCAGCCGCGTTGAGAAGACGTGGTAGCAGGACAGCAGATAGCGCTCGCCCGGGTGGGCGGCGTTGCGCACCAGGCAGCAGGCCGCGCCGAAGTCCAGCGGCTGACCGTGGCGGCGCGTGGTGATGCCGGCGGTCAGGTCGAGCGTGGCCTGCGGCGCGCCGCCGGCGAATGACGAGACGTCGGTCGGGATCGCCACCACGCGCCGGCGGCCGCCGACGGTGACAGTCGCGCGGATGTGCGGCGGGATCGCGCCGCGACCCGCGCTGGCGCGTGTCCACTTGCGCCGGACCATGAAGCGCAGGCAGATCTCGTCCACCGGTTGCGCCTCCTCGCGCCGCGAGCGGTAGCCAGCGCCCACACCGACCACGTTCGGGTAGCGCCGCGTGAGCTCGGCGCCGCGCCGTTGTGCAACGGCCAGCGCCAGCCGCCACTGCTCTGCGCGCGACAGAGCCGACCACAGGCTCATCGCCGTCAGCGCGTAATGGTCACGTTGTCCGCGCTCACGGTCAGGCCCTGGGCGGCGAGCGTCTTGATCGTCAGGGCCTTGAGCTCGGCGTCGGTCGGCGGTGCGGCGCGGCTGCCGGGTGCTGCACCGCTGCGCAGGCGCAGCGCGACCTTCACCTCGGTGGCCGGCCGTCCCAGCTTGGCCTCGAAGAACTGCCCGCCCTGCGTTACCAGCGCCGGCTCGCTCAGCGCAGCGTTCAGTGCGGTGGTGGTGCGGGCGAATTCGTCGCCGGCCGCGGTGCCGCGGTCGCCGCCACCCGCCACGCCCGCGGCGGTCGCGCCCGGCGCGGTGGAATCGACGTACTGCTGGATGCGCAGCGCCGAGTCGCCGCTGCTGCGCGCGGCCTCGATCACCAGCACGTCGTAGGTGTTGAAGGCGATGTTGGTTAGTGGTGGGCGCGGCGCGAGGATGCGCTTCTCGTCTTCCGCGCTCAGCGCGGCGCGCTCGCCGGGCTTGAGGATCGGATACAGCCCCGGCGCCACCACCCGCACGCGCGTGACCTTGACCGTGACCGGCGTGCCGCCCTCGAAGGTCGCCTTGGCCGACGGGCCGGCCGCTGCGCTCTGCGGGCCGCCCGAGAGCAGCGCCAGCGGCGCCTCGATCCGCGCGACCGCAAGCTTTTGCAGCGCGCCGAGCGTGGCGGCATAGCTGTCCAGCAGCGGCTTGACCAGCGCGGAGTTGTCCACCTGGATGTTCACGCCCTGCAGGTTCCAGCCCTGGCCCAGCGTCAGCGCGCTGGTGGCGTTGCCGAGCCCGGGCTTGGCCATCACCACGTACTGCTCGTCGAAGTCCGGCAGCCACAGGATGTTGAAGTAGCGCGGCTGCGGCGTCACCGCAAAGGCGCTGTTGTCGTTCTTGACTTCGTAGCTGAACAGGCCGCCTGCGGGCTTGGCGGCGTCGGGCTTTTTCTCGTCGGCCTTGGCGGCGTCTGGCTTCTTGTCGTCGGTCTTGGCTGCGCCTTCCTTTGGCGTCGCTGCGGCGGCGGCCGCGGCCAGCGCGCCCGGCGTGCCGACCGGCGCGCTCTGCGGGCCGCCGGTCACCGGCTCGCCGCGCGCAAGCACCTGGGTCGAATCGACGGCGATCGCGCCCAGCCCCTGTCGGCCGCCCTTTTGCAGCAGCGGGTGGACGATGGCGTCCAGTCCCGCGGGCACCTGCGCCAGCAGCACGTAGTTGCCGTCGGGCGTCAGCTGGCCGCGTGCGATGTAGACCTCGCTTGCAACGATGAACGGCTCGAACACCGACACATACGGCCGCGGCAGGTAGTAGCGCGCGCCCTCAGCCGCGCCCTCGACGAGCTTGCCGGTGGCGGGATCGACCTTGTAGATCGCCACCGACGAGCAGCCGGCCAGCACGGCGGCGGCGAACAGCGCAAGCGCAGCGGCAAGGCGGTGGGAGTGGCGGCAGGTCTTCATCGGCGACTCCGTGCGGCGTGAACGGCGACTCAAGTAGACGCCTGCACGGGGGCGAGCGCAACGGCAAATTCGCCTGCGGCCACCCGCGTAGGCGGGATCGGCGGTCGGGCTGGCTGCGGCGACGGTGCCGGCCGACGGGCTTTGCCGCCGCCCGCTACCGTCGCCGGGTGAGTGAGGAGAGTTCGGGGCGTGGCTTGCCGCCGACCGTCACTCCGCCACGAAGCCCGCCGCCTTGTGGCTGCCGTCGCAGTACGGCTTGTTCTTCGACTGGCCGCAGCGGCAGAGCCACGCTTCGGTCGTGCGGTTGACGGTGCGGCCGGTGCCGGTGACGACTTCAAGCGGGCCACTCACTTTGAGCGGGCCATCCTTGATCGGCGTCACCGCCACGGGGCCGTTGCGCTGCGCGAGCGGCTCGGACTTCACTTCGGCCACTTCGCCGGTGGCGGCAAAGCCGGCCGCCGTGTGGCTGCCGTCGCAATAGGGTTTGTTCTTCGACTGGCCGCAGCGGCACAGGGTCAGCCGCAGGCCCTCGTCCTTGCCTGCGACGGTCAGCGGTGCGTTGAAGGCGAGCGGGCCGTTCTCGCGCACGCGCACGGTGTTGACCCGCGGCGCGACTTCGCCCGTGCCGCCGTCGGTGCGCTCGACGCGGATCGCACCGGACGGGCAGGCGTGCGCCAGCGCGACCAGTTCTTCGGGCGTGGCGGCGTCGGGGTGGATCCACTCGCCCTTGACGTTGGGCACGAACACGTCGGGGCGCTCCAGCACGCAGTGGCGCGAGTGGATGCAGCGCTGGCTTTCGAAGTGGATGGTGGCTTGCTTTCCGGCTACGGTTTCCATGGCGGCTCCTCGGGAACGGGCCGTGCACTTTGACACAGCCGCGCGGTCGCCGCCAGCGTGAAGCGCGTCACAGAGGGCAGCTCTAACGGGTCGGAGGTTTGACCGCAGGCAAACCGGGCGTTGCCGCAAGGCATCAAATGCGCTCCGACGCTTTCGAGTGCCTGGTGAGTGAGCATGTTCAACAACGCCGAATCCCGCCTGCCGCGACCTGCGCGGCGGCAATTCCTGAAAATCTCCGCCGCCACGTTCGGCGCGGCGGCGGCCGGTGGCGCGGCCGTGCAGGCGCTGCGCCCGGCGCACGCGGAAAGCGGCATCCGCACGGTGCCCACCACCTGCGATGTGTGCTTCTGGAAGTGCGGCGCCATTGCCACCGTGCGCGACGGCAAGCTGTGGAAGATCGAGGGCAATCCGCTCGACCCGCTGTCGCGCGGCCGGTTGTGCCCGCGCGGCACGGGCGGCATCGGCGCGCACTTCGACCCCGACCGGCTGCAGCGCCCGCTGCTGCGCGTGGGCGAACGCGGCAAGCAGCAATGGAAGGCGGTGTCGTGGGAAGAAGCGCTCGACTTCACCGCCAACAAGCTCAAGGCGCTCGCCGCCCAGCACGGGCCGGAGACAGTGGCCTTCTTCAAGCACGGCATTGGTGCCTATTACGTGGAGCACGCGCTCAAGGCTTTCGGCACGCCCAACGTGGCCGCGCCCAGCTTTGCCCAGTGCCGCGGCCCGCGCGACGTGGGCTTCAACCTCACGCTCGGTGCCGACCCCGGCTCGCCGGAATCGACCGACATGGCGCACTCCCGCTGCATCGTGCTGGTGGGCTCGCACCTGGGCGAGAACATGCACAACTCGCAGGTGCAGGAGTTTGCCGACGCGCTGCGCAACGGGGCGACGGTGATCGTGGTCGATCCGCGCTTCTCGACCGCGGCGAGCAAGGCCAAATACTGGCTGCCGATCCGCCCCGGCACCGACACGGCGCTGCTGCTGGCGTGGATGAACGTGATCGTCCGCGAAGGGTTGTACGACCGCGAGTTTGTCCGCAAGCATGGGCTGGGCTTCGACAAATTCGCCGCCGCCATTGCCGCCAACACGCCGCAGTGGGCCGCCGAGCAGACCGGGCTGGACGCCGCGCTGATCGAAACCACCGCGCGCGAGATGGCCCGCCACCGGCCGGCTTCGCTGATCCACCCCGGCCGCCGCTCCACCTGGTACGGCAACGACACGCAGCGCGGGCGCGCGCTGGCGCTGCTCAACGCGCTGATGGGCAACTGGGGCCGCAAGGGCGGGTTTTATCTGCCGCATTACATCGGCATCGAGGAATACCCGGGCATGCCCAAGTACCCGAAGTCGGCGCGCGGCAAGGCGGACAACCCGGTGGTCGATGGCCGCAAGCGCTGGCCGTTCGCCAACCAGACGGTGACCACGGGGCTGCGCGAGGCGACCATCACCGGCGAGCCCTACCCGGTCAAGGCCTGGGTGGTCGATGCGACCAACCTGCTGCAAGCGATGCCGGGCCGTGCCCGCACGCTGGAAGCGATCGACAAGCTCGACCTGCTGGTGGTTGTCGACACCGTGCCGTCGGAGATCGCCGGCTACGCCGACGTGGTGCTGCCCGAGGCTGTTTATCTGGAGTGCTTCGACACGCTTAACGACGATTGTCTGCGGATGTCCTTCCTGGCGCTGCGCCAGCCGGTGGTCGAGCCGCCGCACGAGCAGAAAGCCGGCTGGTGGATCGGCCGCGAACTCGGCAAACGGCTCGGCGTGGCGGAGTACTTCCCGTGGAAGGACATGGAAGACTGCCTGCGCACGCGGATTACCAACGCCGGCTACAACTGGGACGAACTGCGCGCCAAGGGCATCCTGATCGGCCCACCGCAGCCGAACTACGTCGAAGATGGCGCCACGCTGGAGTTCGGCACGCCATCGGGCAAGGTGGAGTTCTGGAGCCAGCAACTGGCCGACCAGGGCTTCGATGCAGTGCCGAAGTTCGAGCCGCCCGATCCGGCGCCCGCCGGCATGCTGCGGCTGATTACCGGCCGCGCGCCGATGCACACCTTCTCGCGCACCCAGGGCAATGCCTGGCTGCATGGGCTGATGCCGACCAACGAGGTGTGGATCCACCCGACGCAAGCCGCCAAATTCAAGTTGCACGACGGCCAGAGCGTGCGGCTGCGCAACCAGGACGGCGTGGTGAGCGACCCGGTGCCGCTGCGCGCCACCGAGCGCATCCATCCCGAGTGCGTGTACATGGTGCACGGCTTTGGCCTGACCAACCCGGAGTGGAAAGCCGGCTACCGCCACGGCGCCAGCACCGCGCAACTGACCACGCGAGTGAAGATCGACCCGCTGATGGGCGGCACCAGCATTCACACCAACTTCGTCGCGCCCGAAGCGGCCTGAGGACGCCACCATGACCCGTTACGCGATGGCGATCGACACCCGGCTGTGCGTCGGCTGCAACGACTGCGTGGTCGCCTGCCAGACCGAAAACGACGTACCGCCCGGTTACTTCCGCGACTGGATCACGACCGAGGTGCGCGGAGCCTTTCCGACCCCGTCGCTGGAGATCCGCTCCGAGCGCTGCAACCACTGCGAGAACCCGCCCTGCGTGCACGCCTGCCCGACCCGCGCCAGCCACGTGAGCGACCTGGGCGGCATCGTGATGGTCGACCACGACAAATGCATCGGCTGCAAGGCCTGTATGGTGGCCTGCCCGTACGGCGCGCGCTACATCCACCCTGACGGCTACGCCGACAAGTGCACCTTCTGTGCGCACCGCGTGCGCGAGGGCAAGGACCCGGCCTGTGTGGCCGTGTGCCCGACGCACGCGATGGTCTTCGGCGACCTCGACGACCCGGCGAGCACGCTGCGCCACCTGCTGGGCTCGCGCCGCTGGCACACCCTGCTGCCCGAAGCCGGCACCCGGCCGCGGGTGTTCTATCTGACGCAGGTATGAAGACCGACCGTCAACCCGCAGCATGTCGTTCCCGCGCAAGCGGGAACCCAGTCGGCGTCGCCCACTGGATGCCCGCTTGCGCGGGTATGACGCGTCTTGCGGCGCATGCGCAAGGACTTCCCGTGGACGCGCTTCCGAGTATCTCGGCGTCGAGCGGCTGCCGGCGGTCTTCCCTCACCCCAACCCCTCTCCCGGGGGGAGAGGGGCTTCTTCAACCCTCTCCCCCCGGGAGAGGGTGGCGCGAAGCGCCGGGTGAGGGAAGACCGTCGCCACAGGGCGACTCGCTCCGATCACGGCTCCCAAGGACCCACCATGCATGAACTGATCGTCAACCGCCGGCAGCCCGAAGTCGATCCGGTGCTGCACGCCTGGCGCTGGGAAATTCCGATCGATCTGTTCTTCGCCGCCGCGGTGGCGGGGATGATGGTGCTGGGCGGGCTGGCACTCGCGCGCGCGCTGCGCAACGAGCGCTTTCCGGTGCGCGTACATGCGCCGCTGCTTGCGTTTGCGCTGGTGCACATCTGCCTGATCGCGTTGTTCCTCGACCTGTCGCACAAGCTGTACGTGTGGCGCCTGTACACGACGCTGCAACCGGCCGCGCCGATGTCCTGGGGCTCGTGGGTACTGACCGGCAGCTACGTGCTGCTGGCAGCCACCGCGCTCGTCGATCTGCCCGCGCGCTGGCCGTGGCTGGCGCAGCGGGTGCCGGTGGTGGCGCGGGTTTGTGCCTGGCTAGTCGCGTCGCGCACGCGGCTGGCGTGGCTGGCCTGGGCCAACGTGGTCTTCGGCCTGACGCTTGCGCTCTACACCGGCGTGCTGCTGGCGACGATGGTCGCGCGCCCGCTGTGGAACAGCATGGTGCTGCCGCCGCTTTTTCTCGCCTCGGGGCTGGCCTCGGCGGCGGCGATCATGGCGCTGACTGCGCGCTTCGTGCCGCTGCGCGCGCAGGCGCCGACGTCGATGGTCGGCGGTTTCTTCAATGCGCTGATCGGGCCGGTGCCGGGCGGCGCGCGCAGCGACAGTGATGCCGGCTGGTTCACCCGTGCCGCGCTTGTCTTCCTGCTCGCGCAGTCGGTGTTGCTGGCGCTGCTGGCGATCGGGCTCGCCACCAGTGGGGCCTCGCAGGCCGTCGCGCTGCAACTGATCTGGAGCGGGCCGTTCGCGGCGGCTTTTTGGTCGCTGGTGGTGGTCGCCGGGATCGCGCTGCCGGTGCTGTTGCTGGCCGGGGCGCGTCGCCTGCCGGCGCTCGCCACGCCCGTCGCGTTGGCGCTGTTGCTGGCCGGTGGGCTGGCGCTGCGCTGGGTGCTGGTCGATGCCGGGCAGGCCAGTCGTGTCGTTTCGGTCGCGGGCTTCTGAGCCGCGCGGCCTGTTTCTTTCGCAACAGGAGGTTGAAGATGAAACGCAGTGTGTGGGCCACGGTGGCCGTCGTTCCGATGTTCGCGGCCGGTGCCGCATTGGCGCAAACGGCACCGGCGGCCAAGCCGACGATGCCCAAGGTATGCATGAACTGCCACAAGCCGGCGGCCAATACGGTGTCCGGTACCTTCGACAGCGTGGCGTTCAAGTCGCAGTCGTTGCAACTGGGGCTGGACGGTGCGACCGAGATCGTCCGCTTCGATCCCAAGACGCTGAAGGTGATCGACGCCGGCGACGCCAAGCCGGTCGACCATCTGCGCGAGGTCAAGAAGGGTCACGAGGCGCAGGTCGTCTACGCCGAGCGCGACGGCCAGAAGTGGGCGACCGAAGTCCGCTTCAAGGGCCCGATCAAACTCGCCAAGGACAAGCTGGCGGATTACGCCTTCGTGCGCGACGTGGTGGACCGCGGCCCGGCGGCGAGCAAGGTTGTGCTGATCGACTCGCGCCCGCTGCCGCGCTTCCAGCAAGGCACGATCCCCGGGGCGATCAACCTGCCGTACCCGTCGTGGGACAAGTTCGTCAACCTGCTGCCGGCGGACAAGGCGACACCGATCGTCTTCTTCTGTCAGGGGCCGACCTGCCAGATGAGCCCGAGCTCGCTGCGCAAGGCCGAAGCGCTCGGCTACAAGGCCGCCAAGGTCTACCAGGCCGGCGTGCCCGAGTGGCAGACCAAGGACTACCTGCTCACCAACCCGCGCTTCGTCAAGGAGGCGTACATCGACAAGGACATCCCGGCGGTGTTCGTCGATGCGCGCAATGTCGACAGTTCCACCGGCGGCCACATCAAGGGCGCGGTGGCGCTGCCGCCTGCCGCGGCGGCCAAACTCAGCGCCAAGGATCTGCCCGATCCGAAGCTCGCCGCACCGTTCATCGTCTTCGACGGCCGCGGCGGCGCAGAGTCGGTCGCCGGCGCGCGCGCGCTGATCAAGGCCGGCCAGACCAACGTGCAGGTGGTCGATGGCGGGCTGATCGGCTGGCAGGCGGCGGGCTTCCCGATCGAAGCCGGCGTGCCGGCGGCAACCAAGATCGCCTATGCACCCAAGCCGCGGCCCGGCTCGGTGCCGGCCGACGAGTTCACCAAGCTCGCGCAGAACACGCCGGCTGACGTGCTGATCCTCGACGTGCGCAACGCCGACGAAGCCAACGCCGGCATGATCAAGGGCGCCATCCTGATCCCCGACGAAGAACTCGCCGCGCGCATCAAGGAACTACCCAAGGACAAGCGGATCGTCACCCACTGCGCCAGCGGCGTGCGGGCCGAGATGGCCTATCACAAGCTCAAGGATGCCGGCTACAAGGCGGGCTTCCTGAACGCCGACATCGAGATCGCCAAGGACGGATCGATCAAGGTGACGCCGAAGGGGTGAGCGGCGATCGGCGCATCTCGTTCCAGACCGCAGACGAGGAGTCTCATCGTTGTGACCGACCGGGACTCCTCGCTGCGCTCGGAGTGACACAGGGCAGGCTGCGATGCTTGCGACGGTACAGCGCGCCGGCGCCGCCAAGCCTTGTCGTTCCGAGCCACAGGCGATGAATCCTGGTGCCGCAACTCCGCTGGGTGACCGGCATCACACTGCGGCGCAACGGCGACGCCGAGAATCGAGCGCCACGGCCTTTGTCTGCAAGGGAGATTGAACGATGAGTGTTGTCGCTTCCATGCCGCCCGCCGCCACCGCACCGCGCGCCACCAGCGCGCTGACCGGGCGCTTCATGAACCCGTATCTGGCCGGCTTTGGCCTGGGCCTCGTGCTGCTGGCCGCGTTCCTGATCATGGGGCGCGGGCTGGGCGCCACCGCCGCCTCGGCCTCGGTCGTCGCGTGGCTCACGGGCCTCGTCGCCCCCGAGTGGACGGCCAGCAACCCGGCACTGAAGAACTACGCCGCCGAGCCGCCGTGGATCAACTGGACGTTCTATCTGGTGGTCGCCGCCTTCGTCGGCGCGTGGGTGTCGGCCAAGCTCGCCGGGCGCATCCGCTGGCGGGTCGAGGGCGGCCCGCACGCCACGATCCAGATGCGCTACGCGCTGGCCTTTGCCGGCGGCGCAATCGCGGCGTTCGGTGCGCGTCTGGCCAAGGGCTGCACCAGCGGCCAGGCACTGACCGGCGGCGCGCAACTGAACCTCGGCTCCTGGGTCTTCATGCTCGCGGTGTTTGCCGGCGCCTACGCGCTGGCGCTGCTGGTGCGGAGGGAATGGCGATGACTCTGCCTCTCTACGGTTTCGAGTTGATCGGTGATGGCACCGGCCTGCTGGTCGCGCTCGGGTTGGGCTTCGGCTTCGGCTGGTTTCTGGAGCGCGCGGGCTTTGGCAGCGGCTGCCGGCTGTGCGGGCAGTTCTATCTCTACGACATGACCGTGCTCAAGGTGATGTTCACCGCCATCGTCACCGCGGCGGTCGGGCTGTGGCTGTTCTCCACCGTCGGCTTGCTCGATCTCGAGTACGTCTACATGACACCCACCAGCCTTACTGCACAACTCGTCGGCGGCCTGCTGCTGGGTGCGGGCTTCATCATCGGCGGCTACTGCCCCGGCACGTCCGTCGTGGCGGGGGCGACGGGTGCCAAGGACGGCTTCGTCTTCGTCGGCGGTTTTGCCTTCGGCGTGTTCGTCTACGCGCTTTTCCCTGGCGTGGAAAACTGGGTCAATGCCAACAGCATCGGCGCAGTGACGCTGCCGCAGGTCTTCGGCATCTCCTACGGCCTGCTGGTGGCGATCCTCGTCGTTGCCGCGCTGGCCGCGTTTGCGGGTGCGGAGTGGAGCGAGCGGAAGTTCGCCCACTTGCGGCCGAAGTAGCCCGAGCGCGTCAGGCGCCATAGCCGTCGGGCCGCCTGCTGGGGGACTGCGTTTCCGTGGAGGTCGGCGTGCCGGGCAAGCGCCCTGCCGGACGCGCTCTCGCCGCGACCATCGCTGTCGATACACTGCGCGCGCGGGCGACAAGGAAGAGTGCCGTGGCCCGGTGGTCCGGCCGGACTTCAAATCCGGTAGGGGTTGCCAGCAATCCCTGGTGGGTTCGACTCCCATACTCTTCCGCCCCAGGGCTGCGCCGCAGGCGCAATCCTGGGGCGGGGCGCTGCGCGCCCGCCGTGATGAGGAACGAGTGGGCTGGGCTGGCCCCCTCGTGCTCCCCCAGCCTCGGTAAAGGCCACTACTAACGCGACCGATTGCCCGCGCATGGACGAGCATCTCGATACCCTCCCCACCGATCTCCTCTACGCCCCCGAGCAGGACATGTGGGTGCGCCTCGAAGCCGACGGCAGCGCGCGCGTGGGTGCGACGCATCTGGTAGCGGCACACGGACAGTTCATGCTGTTCACTCCGCGGCCGGCGGACACGGTGGTCGAGCGCGACCGCTCGCTCGGCGTGATGGAAACCGCCAAGACCGCGGTGGCGATCCATGCGCCGATCTCCGGGCGCATCGTCGAGTTCAACCCCGCCGTGGTGGACGACGTGACGCTCATCGAGCGCGACCCCTATGGCGCGGGGTGGCTCTTCCGCCTCGCGCCCGCCGCGCTCGAGGCGGAGCGCGCGCAGTTGCAGGACGGCGCCTCGTACGCGGCGTGGCTCGCGCCGCGGCTGGCCGAGAAGCTCGCGCAAAAGCCGATCGACGACGAGTTCGCCGACGACCTGACGGTCGATCCGCACCGCGGCTATTGATGGAGTCCGTCCGGCGCGTCGTGCTCGTGCTCTGGTCCTGCGGGCCGACGCGCGCGGACGGCGCGCAACTCGCCGCCGCGCCCTTCGTCTACGCGCTCGCGGCGCGCGCGCTCGATCTGGAGGTGGAGATGCACTTCACCGCCGACACGGTGCGCTGGCTGGTGCCGGAAGTGGCCGATGCGGCCTACACCGACGCCGCGCGCAGCAAGACGGTGCTCGACTTCATCCGCGAGGCGCACGCCGCCGGCGTAAAGCTCTACGCCTGCGCAATGGCGCTCAACGAACATGCCCGCGGCGCCGCGTTGATTGCCGAAGCCGAGGGCCTGGCAGGCGCCGCCACGGTGATGGCGGCCACCGTGCAGGCGGATACGCGCACGCTCGTCTTTTGATGTGCCTCGTCCGACCCGCCACCGCCGCCGACCTCGACGTGCTGCTCGCGCTGATGCGCGACTTCTACGCCGAGTCGCCGTATCCGTTCGACGCGGCCAGTGCGCGCGATTCGTTTGCGACGCTGCTGGCCGCGCCCGAACGCGGCCGCGTCTGGCTGGCGCTGGACGAGCAGGGTGCGGCCATCGGTCACGGGGTGCTGGCGCTGAATCACTCGATGGAGTACGGCGGACTCGCGGCCATCATCGACGACCTGTACGTCCGCCCGCAGGAGCGGCGCCGCGGTGTGGCGCGGACGCTGCTCGATTCGCTGTTTGCAACCTGCCGCGCGCTCGGCTGCCGCGCGGTGCAGGTGGAAGTCGGCGCCGCCAACGCGCCGGCGCGCGCGCTGTACGCGCGCTACGGCCTGCGCCTGCCCGACGACGACCGCGTGCTGCTGACCGCCCGCCTCACGGCAGCCCTCACTGCGGCGTGAATCCGCTCTTCTTGACGATCTGCGCCCAGGCTTGCGAGTACGCGCGCTCGCGCGCAGCCAGTTGCGCCGGCGGCATGTACTGCACCGTCAGGCCCCAGTTGGCGAGCTTCTCGCGCACGTCCGGCTGCGCCAGCACTTTGGCCAGCGCCGCGCCGAACTTGTCGATTACCTCTTTCGGCGTGCCGGCGGGCGCCCAGAAACCGTAGAACGGAATCTCGTCGAAGCCTGCCACACCGAGTTCCGCAAACGTTGGCACGGCGGGCAGCGCGGTCTGGCGCTTGTCGCCCATCACCGCAACGATGCGCAGCTTGCCGGCGCGCTGGTTCTCCATGAAGTCCGGTAGCGAGCCCACGCCCGCCGGAATCTGGTTGCCGAGCATGTCGGCCATCATCGGTGCGCTGCCGCGGTACGGCGCAGCGATGAGATCGAGCGCGAACTTCTCGCCCACCGACTTGACCAGAAACTCCGGCACCGAGGCCGGCGCCGGGATGCCCACCGCGCTCTTGCCGCCTTGTTTCTTGACCCAACCGATCCACTCCATAAAGTCCGCCGCAGGCGTGCCGCCGGACAAGGCCAGCGCGTTGACGAAGGTGGCAAAGCCGGCCACCGGCACAAAGTCGCGCGCCGGGTCGAAGCCGGGGTTCTTCATCACCAGCGGGATGACGGAAACGGTGTGGTCGTGCGAGATAAAGAAGGTGGTGCCGTCGGGTGCGGCGGTCTTCAGCGCGATGGCGGCGATCTGCCCGCCGGCGCCGGGGCGGTTGTCCACCAGCACCTGGGTGCCGAGTTCGTCCTTGAGTTTCTCCGCCAGCGTGCGCGCCACTGCATCGGTGCCGCCGCCGGGCGGAAAGCCCACCAGGATATGGATCGGCTTGCCGCTTTGCGCGTGGGCCGCGCCGATGGCGAGCAGCGAGAGGAGCAGGGCGCGGGCAAGCCGCGCGGCAGGACGAGCGAACATAAGCACTCCGACCGCCGGTAGAGGAGGCCGGCGCGCGCGAATCATCTCGCGGCGCTCAACTGGCCTGCTGCTCCGGCATCTTGTACGCGATCACGCTGACCGCTGCCCCATGCGGATCGACGATCACCGCAAAGCGGCCGATGCCGGGGATGTCCATCGGGCCGTGTACGACCTTGCCGCCGAGCGTGGCGGCCTGCGCGGCGGTGGCATCGACGTCGTTGACCGTCACGTAACAACCCCAGGCGGGCGGCATGCCGCCTTGCGCGAGGTGCGGCGGCATCGTCATCACGCCGCCCACCGACTCGCCGCCTGCCTTGACCACGTGATACGGGCCGTCGGGCATCGCCTCGGTTTCCACCGTCCAGCCAAACAGGCTCTTGTAGAACGGCAGCACCGCGTCGGCGTCGCGCGCCATCAGTTCGTGCCAGCTAAAGGCGTCGTGGGTCTGGTAGGGGTTCATCTCTGTCTCCTCGTAGGTGGCGAGCGGCTCAGCCGCCGCTCAGGGCTTGCACGATAGCGAGTTCGTCGGATTCCGCCAGTGGCACCGACGGATCGAACACCGCGGTGCCGTTGACAAAGAAGCGCATGTGCCGGCGCGTGCGGCCCTGCTCGTCGATCATCCGGAAGCGGATGCCGGGATAGCGCCGGTCCAGGTCGGCCAGCACTTCGCCCAGCGTAGCGCCCTGCGCATCGACCGTGGCGCTGGCCGTGTACGACTGCAAGGGCGAGGGGATCAGCACGCGCATATCTCAGTGACGCTCAGCCACCTCGACCGCATAGATCTCCGGCAAATGGCGCGCGATGCAGGCCCACTTGGTACCTTCGTCGCGGCTCGCCCAGACTTCGCCGGCGGTGGTGCCGAAGTACAGGCCCACGGGGTCGCGCGCGTCGCCGCACATCGCCTGCCGCTTGACGGTCCACCACGCCTGCGTGCGCGGCAGGCCGGCGTCGAGCCGCTGCCAGCGGCGGCCGCCATTGCGCGTCACGTATACCGCCGGCTTGCCGCCGGGGCTGACGCGCGGCCACACGCTGCTGCCATCCATCGGCAGCACCCAGCAGGTGTCGGCGTCGCGCGGGTGCACGACCATCGTGAAGCCGATGTCGCCCACCGTCTTGGGCATCGCGCGGCCGATCCGCTGCCAGGTATTCGACGGCCGGTCGATGCGATAGATGCCGCAATGGTTCTGCTGGTAGAGGCGATCGGGGTTGCTCGGGCACAGGCGGATGCAGTGCGGGTCGTGGAAGGTCGGGTCGTCGGTGGGGAAGCCTGCCACGACTTCCATGCCGCCCAACAGCGGGCGGAAACTCGCGCCGCCGTCGGTGGACTCGTGCACGCCGCCGCCGGACATGCCGAAGTACAGATGCCGGGCATCGCGCGGATCGACGATGATCGAATGCAGCTTCGGCCCGTCCGGCGTGCCGTCCTGCACGGTGCCCATCCACTTCAGGTAATCGAGGTCGTCGTTGATCGGCGAAAACGGCGCCCAGGTCAGGCCGCCGTCTTCGCTGCGAAACAGGCCTTGCGGCGAGGTGCCCGCGTACCACACGCCCGGTTCGCTCGCGTGCCCCGGCGTGAGCCAGAAAGTGTGATCGACCGCGCGCCCGCCGCCGTCGGCGCGCTTGGCAAAGGCGGGCGGTTGCTTGGCCTCCTGCCAGCTGCGGCCGAAGTTGGTCGAGCGGAACACCGTCGGCCCCAGATGCCCGGTCCTGGCCGCCGCCAGCAGCGTGCGGCCATCGCGCGCATCGAGCACCAGATGGTGGACGATGTGACCCAGAAAGTGCGGCCCATCCAGCCGCCACGCGCGCCGCGCCGTGTCGCCGTGCATCAGCCACGCGCCCTTGCGGGTGGCGATGAGGAGGCTTGCAGAAGTCCTGCCGGTACGGGTTGCCATCGGCGCCTCCAGCGCAGGGCAAGGGTGGGCACGATAACGCCGCGGCCGCAGGCCCGGAAGTGCGATACCGTTTACGCGCCAAGCGCGCCACAATCGGCGCGTGCCACCCGCAGGAGTCGCCATGACCAACGAAGCTTTCGATCCCGCCACCGTGTCCGACGCCGAGTGGAAAGAGCGCCTCTCGCCCGCCGCCTACGAAGTGCTGCGCAAGCACGGCACCGAGCGTGCCGGCACCAGCGCGCTGAACGACGAGAAGCGCAAGGGCACGTTTGTTTGCGCCGGCTGCGGCACGCCGCTCTTTAGCTCGGACATGAAGTACGACAGCGGCACCGGTTGGCCAAGTTTTGTCGCCACGCTGCCGGGCGCCCTCGCCACCAGCACCGACTGGAAGCTCATCTACCCGCGCACCGAGTACCACTGCGCGCGCTGCGGCGGGCATCACGGCCACGTCTTCAACGACGGCCCGTCGCCGACCGGCAAGCGCTACTGCAACAACGGCGTGGCGCTGAGGTTCGTGCCGGACGAGTGATGCGCACCAGCGCCGACGGGGGAGATTAACTTGTACTAGTTGATACTACGTGTATCATCTAGTACATGAATTGGCTGTTACTGATTCTCACGCTGCCCACCCGCCCGAGCGCGGTGCGCGTACGCACCTGGCGCGCGCTGCAGGCGGCTGGCTGCGCGGCACTGCGTGACGGCGTCTACCTGCTGCCCGACCAGCCCGGGTGCGCGGAGACTTTCGCGCAACTGGCCGCCGCGGTGCGGGACGCCAACGGCACCGCCGGCGTACTGGCGGTCACGGCGCGCGACGAGTCGCAGCAGGCGGAGTTCATCGCCCGCTTCGACCGCGGCGCCGACTTCGCCGCCCTGCGGCAGGAGCTCGCGCGCCAGCGGCGCATGCTGCGCACCGTCGCCGAGCCGCAGGCGCGCAAGAGCTTGCGCGCGCTCGCGCAACGGCTGGAGGCGCTGCGCAGACTCGATTTCTTTCCCGGCCCGGCAGCGGCCGAAGTGGCCGCCGCCTTCGAGGCGCTGCGCACCGAGGTCGAGGCGCGGCTGGCGCCGGGCGAGCCGACCGCGCGGGCCACGGTGGCGCTGGCGCGGCTCGACCCCGCCGACTATCGCGGTCGCGTCTGGGCCACGCGGCGCCGGCCCTGGGTCGATCGGCTGGCGAGCGCCTGGCTGATCCGGCGCTTTATCGACCGCGAGGCGCGCATCGTCTGGATCGCCGCACCCGACAAGGCGCCCAAGCGGGCGCTCGGCTTCGACTACGACGGCGCGGCGTTCACCCACGTCGGCAACAAGGTGACGTTCGAGGTCCTCGCCGCGAGCTTCGGGCTGGACGACGACGCCGCGCTACGCCGGCTCGGCGAGACCGTGCATGCCATCGACGTCGGTGGCCTGCCGAGCGAAGAAGCCGCGGGCCTGGAAGCCGTGGTGCGCGGCTTGCAGGCGCAGCACGCCGACGACGATGCGCTGCTGGCCGCCGCGTGCGTGGTGTTCGATGCGCTGTACCGCGGCCTGCAACAGGCAGCCTCATGAGCGTGGCGCCTGCACCCGCCCCCGTCGGCTTCTGGCAAGCCTTCGTCTACTGGCTCAAGCTCGGCTGCGTGAGCTTTGGCGGGCCGGCGGGGCAGATCGCGATCATGCATACCGACCTGGTCGAGCGGCGCCGCTGGATTTCGGAAAAACGCTTTCTGCACGCACTGAATTACTGCATGGTGCTGCCGGGGCCGGAGGCGCAGCAACTCGCAACCTACATCGGCTGGCTGATGCACCGCACCTGGGGCGGCATCGCCGCCGGGGTGCTCTTCGTGCTGCCGTCCCTGGCGGTGCTGGTGGCGCTGTCGTGGATCTATCTGCGCTTTGGTGACGTGCCGGCGGTGGCGGGCGTGCTCTACGGCATCAAGCCTGCCGTGACCGCCATCGTGTTGTTCGCGGCCTGGCGCATCGGCGCGCGGGTGCTCAAGCATCCGCTGCTGTGGGGCATCGCGGCGCTGGCTTTTTTGGCGATCTTCGCCTTCGACGTGCCGTTCCCGCTGATCGTGTTGGGCGCGGCGGCGTTGGGTTGGCTCGGCGCGCGTTGGGTGCCCTCCGCCTTTGCCGGCGGCGGGCACGCGGCCGGCGGCAAGTCCTACGGCGCGGCGCTGATCGACGACGACACACCCACCCCGCCGCATGCGCTGTGGTCCACACGGCATGCGCTGCGCGTGGTGCTGGTGTTTGTCGCGTTATGGGCCGCGGGTATCGGCGCTCTCTCAATGATCTACGGCTGGCAGGGCGTGCTCACGCAAATGGCCTGGTTCTTCACCAAGGCGGCGCTGCTCACATTCGGCGGCGCCTACGCGGTGCTGCCCTACGTGTTCCAGGGCGCGGTCGAGCACTACGGCTGGCTGACGGCCACGCAGATGATCGACGGTCTGGCGCTGGGCGAGACCACGCCGGGGCCGCTGATCATGGTGGTGGCCTTCGTCGGCTTTGTCGGCGGCTGGGGCAAGGCGGTGCTCGGGCCGGATGCGCTCTTCGCCGGCGGGTTGTTGGCGGCGGTGGTGGTCACCTTTTTCACCTTTCTGCCGTCGTTCCTGTTCATTCTGTTCGGCGCGCCGTTCATCGAAAGCACGCACGGCCAGTTGCGCTTCACCGCGCCGCTGACGGGCATCACGGCGGCGGTGGTCGGCGTGATCGTCAACCTGGCAGCGTTCTTTGCGTATCACGTCTGGTGGCCGCGGGGCTTTGGCGGCGGCTTCGATTGGGCCTCGGCCCTGCTCGCGGTGGCGGCGTTCGTGGCCCTGTGGCGCTTCAAGATCGGCGTGATCCCGGTGATCGCCGCCTGCGGCGTGGCCGGCCTGTTGTTGCGTTTGTTGTGATGGAGACGGCGATGGAAAAAATCAGTCTGACCGAACTCGAAGAATGGCAACGCGCGCAGCGCCAGTTCACGTTGCTCGACGTGCGCCGCGCCAAGGTGCGCACGGCCGACGGCGCGGAGATTGCCGAGGCGCGCTGGCTCGACCCGAATGGCCTCTTTACCTGGAAGGACGACGTGCCGCGCGACCGCCCGGTGGTCTTCGTCTGTGCGCACGGCCACGAGATCAGCCAGGGCTGCGCGGCGACGCTGAGCGCGATGGGGCTCGATTCACGCTATCTGGAAGGCGGCTTTGCCGGCTGGCGCGACAGCGGCCGGCCGACGGTGCCTCTCGCCGCCGGCACGGCGTGAACTTCGTTTGATCTGGGTAAAGCCCGCGCGTTGCGCCGGGGCGCGAGGCGCTCTCCGCGCAGCGGGCCGTGGGTAGACTCGCCGCGCTCTCAATGGGTCGGGCAAACGCGCGATGAGCTTCTGGCTTCAACACCTCGGGTCCCGGCGGTGCCCCCCCCGCCGGCAACCCCGGGGGTGTTTCGGCCCCCCAGGGGGGACCCAGGGGCGGGGCCGACCGCGCGGGGGG
>JBKCXU010000151.1:0-9726 GCA_046316025.1 Betaproteobacteria bacterium
TCGCCCTGTACGCCACCGGTAGCTACGCCGCACAGTGGGATGCGCGCCTCGAGGACTACGGCTGGACCACGCTCGCCAGCGCCGTGTTCGGCTTGCCGTTCCTGTTGGGCCTGTTCACGCTCGGCGCGCTGGCCGGCCGGCTGGGTTGGCTCACACACCCGCAGCGCCACCCGCGCGTGTGGCGGGCGGCGTGGTGGATCGGCCTGGCCGCCTTGCCGCTCTCCGCCGCCGGCGCGTGGCTCAACTTCGTCGCCGCCAGCGAGGCGCGCTTCGATGTGGCGGGCTTCACTCTGACCAGCCTGGGCGCGTCCGTGGCGGTGCTGTACCTGGCCGCCATCGTCCGCTGGCGCGCGGCACCGACGGTTGCGGCGGCGATCCGCTGGCTGGCGCCGGCCGGGCGGATGCCGCTGACCAACTACCTGATGCAGTCGGTGCTGATGGGCGTGCTGCTGGCAGGCTGGGGTCTGGGCTTGGGCGAGGCGCTGGGCCGCGGCCAGCTTGCGCTGCTGGCGCTGGCGATCGTCGTTGTGCAGGTCGCGGCAAGCCGCGTGTGGATCGCGCGCTTTGGCAGCGGGCCGGTCGAGGCGCTGTGGCGCGCGTTCACCTATCCGCGAGCCGCGCGATGAGCGAGGCGATGCAGCACGACTACGCGCAGTGCGCACCGATCAACGACGCGGTATACGCCAAGCCGAAGGGGCAGGCCGGGCTGCACGCGCTGCTGGCCGGCATTGCCACGCACGCACGGCTGCGTCGCGGCGAGCACTTCTGGCAATTCCCCTGCGAGCTGGCGGCGTGAAGGTGCAGCGTCACCACCGATTGGCTCCGCGATCGAAGCGCGGATCGGGTCCGCCCTGCACCGAGCGGACGATGCCCGTCTCGTCGAAGATCACCGTCGTGACGAAGTTCCACATCGGGTTCGGCGCGTAGGGGTAGACCCAGCCGGTGCGCCGGCTGGGGCCGTAGTACTCGGTCCAGGCCGGCGGGCCGAGCAGGCGCAGCACATCGTCCCGGGTGTCGTGGTCGACCCGCACCTTGGCAAAGAAAGCGTCGCTGTGCACCTGATCGTTGGCGACCAGCCGACCCTCGCGGTCGAACTCGAGCATCCACGCGAACTGCTGCGCCCCGCCGAGCGGGTAGTACAAGCGCCTGCCGCCGTCGGGCAGCTCGAACACTGCCGCAGGCCGGCCGAGCGTGGCGACCGTCTGGCTCTCACTCGTGCCCAGCGGCACGCTGGCGGGCGTGGCGCAGGCCGCCAGCAGCGCCACGCTCCCCACAATGAGCGCTCGCCGCAGCGGTCGGGAGGGACTACAGTCCGTTGCCGCGCGTAGCGGCTTGAGGAGGGTCGAGATGAAATGGCTGATTCGCATCGTTGTGGGCCTCGTCTTCGTGGTGGCCGCTTTCGTGGCCATCGGCTGGCTGCTGCCTGCCGAATTCAAAGTCCAGCGCAGCGCGCAGATTGCCGCGCCCGCCGACAAAGTGTATGTGCTGATCGCCGACCCGCGCGAGTGGAAGCGCTGGGGCGTGTGGAGCCGGCGCGACCCGGCGATGAAAATGGACTACAGCGGCGCGGCGAGCGGCGCCGGCGCACGCTGGAGTTGGCAGAGCGAAAGCGAGGGCAACGGCGTGATGGAGTTCACCGCCGCCAAGCCCAACGAGCGCATCGCCTACACGCTGACCTTTCCCGACATGGGCATGCAGTCGCGCGGCGTGTTGGAGATAACGCCAGCCGGCCCGGGTGTGGTCGTCACCTGGACCAACGAAGGCAACATGGGCAGCAACCCGATCAACCGCTGGTTTGGGTTGTTCATGGACAAGCTGGTCGGCCCGGATTTCGCGGCGGGACTGGACAACCTGAAGCAGATTGCGGAGGGGAAGTAGCTTCGTACTGACTCGCCGTGCTCGTGTCGGCGCTGGCCCTCACCCGCTCGCTTCGCTCGCACCCTCTCCCACTGATCTGGGCGAGGGTTGTTTTCTCCCCTCGCCCGCATTAGCGGGAGAGGGGCCGGAGGTGAGGGCGACGGGCGCTGCGAACTCGGTGCGCCGCAGCCTGTGGTTGCTCTCTCGCACTCGCATAGCGCGGAAAGCGTTGGGAGTAGGTGTCGGCCGCGCCGCGCTGACACAATCCCCCCGATGTCCTCCGCCACCCGCGCGCTGGTTGCCACCACCGCGATCCAGATCGCCGTCTCTCTCGCCGCGTTGACGTTGCCGGCCATCGCCCCCGTGGTTGCGCGCGACCTGGGCGTACCGGCTTCTATGGTCGGCACCTACATCTCGCTGCTCTACCTCGGCGCGGCCGCGGCGGCGCTCGCCGGCGGCGGGCTGGTGTTGCGGCTGGGGGCGATCCGCCTGTCGCAATGGGCGCTGCTGTTGTGCGCGGGCGGCCTGCTCGTCGGGCTGACGCCGCTGTTGGCGGTGGTCGCCGCGGCGGCGCTCCTCATTGGCCTGGGCTACGGGCCGATCACGCCCGCCTCCAGCCACGTGCTCGCGCGCACCACGCCGCCCGAGCGGCGCGCGCTCACGTTTTCGATCAAGCAGACCGGCGTGCCGGCCGGCACCGCACTGGCCGGCATCGTGGTGCCGCCGCTGGCGGTTGCCTTCGGCTGGCAGGTCGGTGTGGCCGCGGTGGCCGTAGCCTGCGCGCTGCTGGCGCTTACCGTGCAGCCCCTGCGCGCCGAACTCGATGCCGACCGCGACCCGCGGGCGCGGCTGTCCGCCGCCGCGCTCATCACCGCGCTGCGGCTGGTGCTGGCCACGCCGCCGCTGCGCACACTGGCGGCGGTGTCGTTCGTCTTTGCCGGCATGCAGATGTGTACGGCAAGCTTCATCGTCGCCTATCTGGCCGAGGAAGTCGGCCTGACGCTGGTCACTGCCGGGCTGGGTCTGACGGCGGCCAGCGTCGCCGGCGTGGGCGCGCGCATCTTCTGGGGCGCGGTGGCCGACCGCTGGCTGAGCCCGCGCGCCACGCTCGCCCTGCTCGGCGCGTTGATGGCGGTCTTCGCGTGGACGGCGGCGGGCTTCTCCGCGGCGTGGCCGCTGCCACTGCTGCTCGCCGCCTGCGCCGTGCTGGGTGCGACCGCGATCGGCTGGAACGGCGTGTATCTCGCCGAAGTCGCCCACGTGGCCGCGCCGGGGCAGGCGGGCCTGGCCACCGGCGGGTGCCTGTTCTTCACCTACGTCGGCGTTGTGTTCTGCCCGTTCCTGTTCGGCGTGTTGCAGCGGGCGAGCGGGAGCTATGCGCTGGCGTTTGCGATTGCGGGGGGAGTTTGTGCGGTGACGGCGTCATTGCTGATGCAGAAGAAAGCGCGACCACGGCCCCTTTAGGCCTTGCTCCGATTGACCCAGGAGTTACGCCTGCTTCTTAACGAGCCTCGGGCGTGCTCTGACATAGGCTGCGAACAAAGAATCGTGAAAGCGATAGTACCTATCGCGGAGCTTCTCGACTTCACTTCCGTACTCGTCAGACACCAACTGCCCTACATACTGACTTGCGTTATCTACGCCTTGGTCAAGCGCCAGTTTGTAGGCATTTGTTGTCCAGACTTCGCCGTCTGCGGCTTGCGTTTCGGCCATGGCCTTCAAAACTGTTTCGCGCTGCTCTGACGAAGCGACGGCCTTCTTGTAGCGACCTTCGAGCACTGGATCAGCTCCGCGCTCCGCAATCGACTTGACGGTGGCGTCAACGTCTTCGAAGGTAATCGTTTGCTTGCCTGCCTGAAATGCGAGGCGAAGCGCGTACTTTCCGATCAGGTGAACCATATAGGGATGGCCCTGAGCCAGAGTTACGACTCGGTCAGCGGCAGCGGACTCAAAGGTGATCGCCTTCGCGATTGAAGATTCGGCGATGCTGATGATCTCCTTTAGTTCGGCAGGGCTCATCGAAGGCAATGTAATTATTGAGCCTGCAAACAGCCGGTCCGAGGACTGATGCTCTTTCATCAGGTATTGAATGTCCTGCGCAACGCCTACCAAGCAGAATTTGACCTTCGGTACGTTTGTGGATAATGCTTTTAGGAAGGACGCAAAGCCTGACGGATCGGCTATCTGATCAAATTCATCCACGACGATCAGCACGCCATCGGTAGCAACGGACTGCTCGACGATTGCCGCGACGGCGTTTGTGAAGACTGTATCGATCGCGTGGGCGGACAACGCGGCCTCTGAGGCAGTTTCCGTCTTCTTCTCGCCTCCGAGCTCGACCTCGGCGCCGAAGACATTGACGCCAAATTTCGGACTGTACCCTTTGACGACTTTTGTAGCCTTCGGGATGTCATAGACCCAGTCAGCGAGGCAACCAGCGGAGGTGAGGAGGCGCTCAAGCAAGTCTGTCGTGTTCTGAACCGTCTTGCCGCAGGCAAAGTAGACGGTTAGGAAGTCAAGCTTCTGGTCATGTGGAAGCCCCAGTTTCTGGAGCAAATCGTTATCGCCTGTGGCGATGTTCGTGATCTGCCTGGAGAGCGACGTCTTGCCAATTCCACGATTGCCGACTATTGCGATATGCGCGCCGCTGGCGATGAGCGCGTAGTAGGCTTCGCTAACGGCATCTTTGCGCCCTGCAAATCTTGTGGCGCTACTTACTTCCTTAGCTGGCTGGAAGGCGTTCTCGATCTCAGTGATCGTCGGCTTGGCCATCTGGTCTCCCTGGACCTGAATTGGGACTTGACGCTAACCGGACTCGGTTCCTAGCAGGCCTAACGTCTGAATTGAGCTGCATGCGCCGGCACGCTGGAGAAAAAGGAGTCAGGCTCGAATTAACTTTCGGAGAAGATCGGCGCAGCAGCATCGGGGATAACGAGAGGGCGGCGGCTTGCGCGGCACTGTAGCTTTGGCCGAAAAGTATGTCGAGTACGGCCCGCTCCGGAAAAGCAGCAGCCGAGTGCAGTCGCCCCGCCGCGTCGTCTGTCACGGCTTCACCCTCAGCCCATTGCTCTCCACCCACTCCGTCATCGCCCGCCGCTCGGCGGCATCGCGGTAGTCGTACCAGGCTTGCGTGCGGCCGCGCCGCTCCACCAGCGCGCGGAAGCGGCCGTAGGCGCCGCGCCGGTGGAACATCGCCCGCACCTCGGCGTAGTCGTCGGGCAGAACGTCGCGCGTGAAGTCGAAAACCAAGGACTGGCCGAGATCGAACAGGCGCTTGTCGGGCATGCGCAGGTAGTTGTCGCTGTCGAGGTCGGTCGGCAACGCTTCGTCGGCGGGGGTGTCGCTGGACGTGTTGTGGATGCGCTCGTCGCGGCGGTCGATGTACGCGGCGGCATCTAGCGACTGGCCTGCGGCAACCCACTCGAAGGCGCCCCACGGATCGCTGTAGGCGACGCTGGGCGGTGGCGGGGCTGTCTCTGGCGTGCTCATCGCCTTGTGCGGTTCTCCGCGAGCGTCAACTCAGCCCGTGTCGCGAGCCGAGTGTGGCGACGGCCCAGGTTTTCGCCGGCGCGCGCCAGTCGACGGTACCGAAGCCGAACCCGCGTAGCAGCGCTTCGATCTGCGCTTCCGACAGGCTTTCCGTCTCGAAGCGGTGATGCCAGCTGTCAGCGCCAATGTCGTAGCGCAGGTGCATGGTCGCGCGCGGGCCGTGGCGGGCGACACTCTCCAGCCACAGCGATGCCAGGCCGAGTCGTCCGAGCGGGCCGGGCTGCACCGTCGCGAGCCAATCTGGGTCGTGCCGTTGCAGCAGCAGCTTGCCGCCCGGCTGCAGGTGGCGCGCCGCGCAGGCCGCAAACGCGGCGCGCACCGCGGCGTCCGCGTGGTTGATCAGGCGGCTGGCGAGTAGCACGCGGTCGAAGCGGCGGTCCAGCGCGAGCGCCTCTATCGCCGAGAGCACGCGCTCCGCGCCGGCGGGAAGCTCCGCCAGCATGGCCGGCGAGTCGTCGACCGCGGTCGGGCGCAAGCCCCAGTCGAGCAGTACGCGCGTCAGGCGGCCGGTGCCGCAGCCCAACTCCAGGACCGACGCGCCCGCCGGCAAAAACTCGCGCACCGGTTCGAGGTCGTCCAGGTAGGGCGACTGCCGGTACAACTCGACCGAGCAGCCGTCCGGCGCCTGCGCACCGGGGCCGGAGCCGGAAGCCATCGCCGCCGCCGCTTGCGACTACGGCATCTTCTTGACTTCGGTGACGATCAAGTCGTCGCCCTGCATGGTCGCGGTGAAGCGGATCTTGTCGCCGTCCTTGAGGCCCGCGGCCATCTTCGGGTCCTTGAACTTGAAGCCCATCGTCATCGGGCCCATGCCGAGCGCCTTCATGTCGCCGTGCTTGATGAGGGCGGTGCCTTTGGCGGGGTCGATCTTGCGGATTTCGCCGTCGGTCGTGGCGGTGGCGCCGGCGCTGGCGGTGCCGTGTTGGTGTTGGGCCAGTGCGGGGGCGGTGGCGCAGGCGAGGACGAGCGCGGTGAGGAGGGTCGTGGCTTTCATGGGCAGTGCTCCTGTGGTTGGGGTTGAAGTGAATCGTTGCGTTTGGTGCCCTCACCCCCGGCCCCTCTCCCGCTGATGCGGGCGAGGGGAGAGGGACGGAGCGGGTTGGGTTGTCGGACTTCGCGGCGGCGGTCTTCCCTCACCCGGCCGCTGCGCGGCCACCCTCTCCCGGGGGGAGAGGGTAATCGCGGCGCAGCCGCCATTGCAGCAGCAACGAGTACAGCGCCGGGATCACGACCAGGGTGAGCAGGGTGGAGGAGATCATGCCGCCGATCATCGGCGCGGCGATGCGGCGCATCACCTCGCTGCCGATGCCTTCGATCCACATGATCGGCACCAGCGC
Source organism: Betaproteobacteria bacterium (assembly GCA_046316025.1). GTDB lineage: Bacteria > Pseudomonadota > Gammaproteobacteria > Burkholderiales > Burkholderiaceae_F > JAJTHJ01. The sequence goes on from JBKCXU010000151.1 coordinate 6,744, forward strand.
GGCGATGGTGGTCACGACCGTCATGATCTTCGGCCGCACGCGCTCGACCGCGCCTTCCATGACCGCGGTGTGCAGGTCGGCCAGCGTCGGCGCGGCACCTTCGGCGCGGCGGCGCTCGACCGTCGCGCGCCAGGCGTTGTCGATGTACACCAGCATCACCACGCCGGTTTCCGCCGCCACGCCGGCCAAGGCGATGAAGCCCACCGCCACCGCCACGCTCAGGTTGTAGTCGGCGAGCCAGAGGTAGACGATGCCGCCGACCAGCGCGAAGGGCACCGACAGCATCACGATCATCGTCTCCGCCGCGCGTTTGAGGCTCAGGTACAGCAGCACGAAAATGATCGCAAGCGTGGCCGGCACGACGATCTTCAGCTTGTCCACCGCGCGCTGCAGGTACTCGAACTGCCCGCTCCACAGCGCGTACATGCCGGGCGGAAAGTCCACCTGCTCGCGCACCGCGCGCTGCGCATCGGCGACAAAGCCGCCGATGTCGCGGTCGCGCACGTCCACGTAAATGTAGGCGGACAGCAGCGCGTTTTCGGTGCGGATCACCGAGGGGCCCTGCGCGATCTGCACCCTGGCCAGTTGGCCGAGCGGCACCATCGCCGCCGGCTGGCCCATGCCGGCGGCCACCGGCACCAGCACTTCACGCGCGATGTGCTCCGGGCTGTCGCGCGCGCTGCGCGGGTAGCGGACAATCACGCCGTAGCGGGCGCGCCCCTCGACCGTGGTGGTGGCGGGCTCGCCGCCCAGCGCCACCGCGACCACGTCCATCAGTTGGCCGACGGTGACGCCGTAGCGGGCCAGTTGCGCGCGGTCGGGTTCGATCTCCAGGTAGCTGCCGCCGGTCAGCCGCTCCGCATACGCGCTGCTTGCGCCCGGCACGGCGCGCACCACGGTTTCGATCTGCCGCGCCACGCGCTCCATCTCCTTGAGGTCGGTGCCGAAGACCTTGATCCCCACCGGCGTGCGGATGCCGGTGGCCAGCATGTCGATGCGGGCGCGGATCGGCATCGTCCAGCTATTGGCCACCCCCGGCAGTTGCACCACGCGGTCGAGTTCGGCGATCAGCTTGTCGATCGTCATGCCGGGGCGCCACTCGGACTCGGGTTTGAGGTTGATCACCGTCTCGAACATTTCCATCGGCGCCGGGTCGGTGGCGGTGGCCGCACGCCCGGCCTTGCCGATCACCGAGGCGACTTCCGGAAAGCTCTTGATCAACTGGTTCTGCACTTGCAGCAGGCGCGCCGCTTCGGTCGTGGACATGCCGGGCAGCGAGGTCGGCATGTAAAAGAGCGTGCCCTCGTTGATCGTCGGCATGAACTCGGTGCCCAGGCGCGAAGCCGGGATGGCCGAGGCCGCGGCCACCGCCGCCGCCAGCGCCACGGTGAGCCAGCGCGCGCGCAGCACGCCGCGGATCACCGGCCGGTAGGCGGCGATCAGCACGCGGCTGATCGGGTTTTTTTCCTCGGGCAGGATGCGGCCGCGGATCAGGTAGACCATCAGCATCGGCAGCAGCGTCACCGACAGCAGCGCGCCGCCCAGCATGGCGAAGGTCTTGGTGTAGGCGAGCGGTGCAAAGAGACGCCCTTCCTGCGCTTCCAGCGTGAACACCGGCAAGAAACTCACCGCAATGATGAGCAGTGAGAAAAAGAGCGGCGGCCCGACCTCCTGCGCGGCGGCGACGATCGTCGCGCGGCGCTGCTCAGGGCTGGCGTTGCGCTCCAGCCGTTTGTGCGCGTTTTCGACCATCACCACCGCGGCATCGACCAGCTCGCCGATGGCTATGGCGATCCCGCCCAGGCTCATGATGTTGGCGTTGATGCCGAGCAGCCGCATGCAAATGAAGGAGAACAACACCGACAGCGGCAGCACCACGATCACCACCAAGGCACTCCTCACATGCAGCAGGAACAAGGTGCACACGAGGGCCACGATGATCGACTCCTGCACCAGCGTGTCGGACAGCGTGGCGATCGCGCCGCGGATCAGCTCCGAGCGGTCGTACACGGTTTCCAGCGACACGCCGTCGGGCAGGCCGGACTTGAGCTCGCCGATGCGCTCCTTGAGCGCGTCGATGGTCTCCAGCGCATTGGCGCCGAAGCGCGCCACCGCGATGCCGGAGACCACCTCGCCCTCGCCGTTTAACTCGGCGATGCCGCGCCGCTCGTCCGGCCCCAGCACCACCCGCGCCACGTCGCGCACGCGCACCGGCGTGCCACGGGCGGCAGTCAGCACGATGTCTTCGATGTCCGCCGCGCCGCGCAGGTAGCCGCGGCCGCGCACCATGAACTCGGTGCCGGCCATCTCGACCGTGCGGCCGCCGACGTCGCGGTTGGAGTCGCGGATCGCCTGCGTGACCTCCATCAGGCCGATGCCGTAGGCGCGCAGCCGTGCCGGATCGACGATCACCTGGTACTGCTGCACGAAGCCGCCGACCGAGGCGATCTCCGACACCCCATGCACCTTGGACAACTGGTAGCGCAGAAACCAGTCTTGCAGGCTGCGCTGCTCGGCCAGCGACTGGTCCTTGGCGCGCAGCACGTACTGGTAGACCCAGCCCACGCCGGTGGCGTCCGGCCCCAGTTGCGGAGTGACGCCGCGCGGCAGATTGGCCGAGGCCGCTTGCAGGTACTCGAGCACCCGCGAGCGCGCCCAGTAGATGTCGGTGCCGTCGTCGAAGATCACGTAGACGAAGGACACGCCGAAAAACGAGAAGCCGCGCACCACGCGCGAGTGCGGCACCGACAGCATGGTGGTGGTGAGGGGGTAGGTGACCTGGTCTTCCACCACCTGCGGCGCCTGGCCGGGGTATTCGGTGTAGACGATCACCTGCACGTCGGACAGGTCGGGCAGCGCATCGAGTGGCGTGCGCAGCACCGCGAGGATGCCGCCGAAGACGAGCGCCAGCGTGGCGATGCCGATCAAAAACGGGTTGCGTGCGGACCAGGCGATCAGGCGGGGGATCATGGCTGTCCTCCCG
>JBKCXU010000152.1:0-5433 GCA_046316025.1 Betaproteobacteria bacterium
CGACGGAAGGCCGGCGCTTTGCGCAACCCCGCTTCCGCTGCACTGATGTGGGAGAGGGTTTGCTCCCCTGGCCCGCTTCTGCGGGAGTGGGGCGGGGGGTGAGGGCTCGTCAACCATTTTGCGAAAGCTCAATTAGAGTAGGCCGGTGCTCACCGCGGGCAAAGCTCACAGGCCGCGTAGCGGGCATCATTGCCGCACTTCAGTGCAGCACCCGCTCCTCGCCGTCGTCGAGCAACTCGTCGAGCACCAGCGCGTCGATGTCCGCCTGCTGGCTCCACAGCACGAGCAGCGCGATCAGCTTGACCCATTCGAGCGACACCGGCGTTTCGTCCACGGCCAGTGCGCGCTCGATGACGATCTCGCGCTGGCTCGGGGTCAGCTGGCCGGCGCTTTCGAGAAAGGCGAGAAAGCGCAGGCTCTCGGGCGACAGGCGCTCGCTCTCGACCTCGGCCAGCACGCGCAGCGAGGCGCTGTGCGCGCTTTGCAGCGCCACCGCGTCGCGGTTGACGCGCGCCAGCCCGTGCAGCCAGGCGAGCGCTTCCTGCACCTCGTCTTCGTCGAAGCCCGCACCCTCCAGCCGCGCCGACAAGGCCGTGCTGTCGGCGCAGCCGCCCAAGGCGCCCTGGTGTTCGTAGAGGTAGACGAGGACTTCGAACATCGGCGCCGAGCGTACTCTGCGCGGCGCGCCGCTGTCAAAGCCCGGACCGCAACCTTTGGTAGCGGTTACCCGGCAGGCGCTCAACATGTTGGGCCAGTTCGAGTTCGAGCAGTGCGGCCGCCACGCTGCCCGCATCCAGCCCCGCGCGGGCGGCCAGGGTGTCGAGATCGACCGGGTCTTCGCCGAGTGCGGCAAGCAGTTGCGGGTGCGGCGCATCCGCCTCGTCACTCGTGGGCGATGGCGCCAGCGCCGCCTGCGGCAACTGCAGCTCTTCGAGGATGTCGCGCGCCTCTTCGACCAGCTTGGCGCCGTCGCGGATCAGGCGGTGGCAGCCGCGCGCCAGCGGCGAGTGGATCGAGCCGGGGATGGCAAACACCTCGCGCCCGGCATCGGCGGCCAGGCGGGCGGTGATCAGGCTGCCCGAGCGCAGTGCCGCCTCGACCACCAGCACGCCGCGCGCGAGTCCGGCCAGCACACGGTTGCGACGCGGGAAGTTGTGCGCCAGCGGCGGCGTGCCGAGGGCGAACTCCGACAACACCAGGCCGTGCCGCCGCACCTGCTCGGTCAGCGCGGTGTTGGAGCGCGGGTAGACGAGATCCACCCCGGTGCCGACGACGGCGATGGTGCTGGCGGCCGATCCTTCGCCCCGCGCCCGCAGCGCGCCGCGATGGGCGGCGCTGTCGATGCCCAGCGCCAGACCGCTGACGATGTTCAAACCCGCCTGTGCCAGCGCGAAAGCGAAAGCCTGGGCGGTGGCCATCCCCTGCGTGGTCGCACTGCGCGCGCCGACCACGGCCAGCGCCGGCTGCCGCAGCAGCGTCAGATCGCCGATGGCAAAGAGCACCGGCGGCGGGTCGGCCGTGGCCAGCAGCAGGGGCGGGTAGTCGGCATCGGCCAGTGTCAGCAGGGTGTGCCGGCGGTCGGCGGCGAGCCAGGCGAGCGTGGCGTCGACGCCGTCGCGCACGGCGGCCTCGGGTGCCGCCGCCAGCGTGCGCGCCAGCGGCTCGGCCACCACCTCGCGCAAGGACGCCGCGCCGGCGGCGAAGATCGCCTCGGGCAGCCCGCAGCGCGCCAGCAACTCGCGCGCGGTGCGCGGGCCGATGCCGGGGGTCAGCGTCAGGCGCACCCAGCCGGCGCGCTCGGCATCGGTCGGCATCGCCGGGCCGCCCGCAGTGGCCTACTGGCCGCGGTAAACGTTGTCGGCGTCGGGCGTATCCAGGCGGGTGCGCGCCGGCAGATCCTGCTGCCGTTGCGGCATCCGTTGCGCACGCGGCACAAGCGCATCGTCGGGCTCGCGCAAGCGGTCGCCGACCCGCACCGGGACGGTCGAGCGCACGACCAGCGCATAGGCGATGTGCTCGAACACGCGGAAGACGAAGACTTCGCCGATGCGCTCGTCGGGCAACTCCACGCTCTGGCGTCCCGACACGGTACGGTCGGTGATGGTGGCGCCGGTTTGCAGCAGGGCGAGCACATCGCCGACCTCCAGCCCGTCGGTGCGGCCGCGGTTGAGGGTCACCACGCTGCCGCCGGCGGCGTTGTCCAGGCCCCCGTAGACCGAGACGATGCGCGCGTCGATCGGCAGCTGCGGGCGGCGCGGCACATAGGAAGCGAGCGTCAGCCGCTCGACCGGGATCAGCCGGTCGCCTTCGCCGATTTCCTGTTTGCTCTCGACGATGCGCAGCGTGGTCACGTCGTCGCCCGCCCGGGCCACCGCAGCGGTGCCGAGGTGGAAAGCTTCGTAGGCGATCGGCCGGCGGCGGGCCGTGTCGTCTGGGTCGAACAGCGGCTGCGCCGTGCGGAAGACGTTGTAGTTCTTCACCGCCGGGTCGGTCACGCCGCGCGCGTAGGCCGTGTCGCCGCGGCCGAGATACACGCGCCCCTCCTGGGTGGCGACGATGCGCGGATAGGCGTCCAGGCCGTCGGCTTCGACCACCAGCGGCCGCGACAGGAACGGCTCGATCAGGTGGTTGGGAATGCTCGGGATTGCCACCGCACCGAGCTCCTCCTCCCGCGTGCGCGGCGACAAGCGCACCACATCGCCGGGGGCGGAGGCGGCAGCCACGGCGGCGCTGCCGGCCAGCTCCAGCCGCGCGCGGCCGTCGCTTTTGACCAGGCGCAGCACTTGGCCCGGATAAATCAGGTGCGGGTTGGCGATCTGCGCCTTGTTCATCCCCCAAAGTTCCGGCCAGCGCCAGGGGCTCTTGAGGAAGATCGCGGCGATGCCCCACAGGCTGTCCCCGCGCTTGACGGTGTGGCTGTCCGGCGCGTTGGGCGCCAACTCCGACAGCGGCACGCCGGCCTGCGCCACCTGCTCGGCGGCGCGGCGCTGCTCGGCCGTCACCGGGTAGCGGCCGTCGGGCGTGGTCTGCGCCAGCGCCGCGGCGACGGGCAGTGCCGCGGCGGCTGCCAGGAGGGTTCTTGTAATCCCGTGCCGGGCCATCATCATTGGTTTCCTCGTCGGTGGACGCCCGGATTTATGAGCGCAGCGTAAGATTTTGCCGCCTGCGCCGCGTCGCCGCAACGCGCGGCGATCCCGCTCGCGGCAATCGGCGATGCCTGCGTTTGGACTTTTGCCATGGCCCTGTTGCCTATTCTCGAGTATCCCGACCCCCGGCTGCACACAATAGCCGCCCCGGTAACCGTCTTCGACGACGCCTTGCGCCAGTTGGTGGCCGACATGGCCGAGACCATGTACGCGGCCCCCGGCGTGGGGCTGGCCGCGACCCAGGTCGACTTGCACCAGCGGCTGATCGTGATCGACACCAGCGAGACCAAGGACCGTTTGCGCGTCTTCATCAACCCGCAGATCGTCGCCGCGTCCGACGAACTCGTGATCTGCGAAGAAGGCTGCCTGTCGGTGCCCGGCATTTTCGAGGAAGTGCGCCGCCCGCGCTGGGTGCGCGTGCGCGCGCAGGACGCCGACGGCCAGAGCTTCGATCTCGACGCCGAAGGTCTGCTCGCCGTGTGCGTGCAGCACGAGATGGATCACCTCGAAGGCAAGGTGTTCGTCGAGAAACTGTCGCTGCTCAAGCGCGAGCGGATCAAGGCCAAGCTGCGCAAGCGCAAGCGGCGGTGATCGGTGGTCGGTGGTCGGTTGGCGCCGCGGGGACGGCGATTGGCGCTTCGGGCGTGCGGTTCGGCGGCTCGGGCGGGCGGTGGGCGCGAGGCGCGGCGAGACTTCGGTTTTCGCCGACGTGGAGCCGAAATGACCGAACCCGATAACCCCCTGCTCGACACCGCGCGGCGCGACGTGCGCCAGCTGCGCAAGTTCTATTCGCTGGTGGGCACCGCGCTGCTCGTCATTGCCCTGACCGCGGTGGTCAACGTGTTCACCTCGCCCGGCCGCTGGTGGTTCCTGTGGGTGGTGTTCGGCCTTGGCGTGGCGATTGCCTTCTCGGCCTTCGATCTGTTCGCCCGCCGCCGCTGGCTGGGACCGGACTGGGAGCGGCGGGAGGTCGAGAAGCGGCTTGAGGAGTTGCGGCGATGAGCGGCTTTGTCGCCACCGTGCGACAGGCGTGGGGAGAGTGGTGGTCGCCGCGCCTGCCCGAAAGCGGTAGAGCGCCCGGCTGGGCGCACTTGATCGCGGCCTCGCTGTGGGCGGTCGTGTTTGCCCTTGGTTTCACCGTGATCGGTGCGCTGATCAACCCCTGGCCGGGTCGGCCCGTCGACATTGCTGTGCCGCTGATGCGCGGCTTCGGCGTCAATCTCGTGATTGCGCTGACGGTGTCGTACACGATCGGGCTGATTTACGCGGTGGCGATCAGCGCCCTTGGTCCGCGACGAATCAACTCGTTTTCCGGCCCGGCGCGTGTCGCTTTCTTTGCGGGGATACCGTGCCTCGGTGTGGCTATTGGTACTCCGCTTGGTTTTGCGCTGACGGGGATAGCCGACGTTGTCCTGCGGGACTGGCGATGGCTTGTCATCATTTTGCTCGTTATCACAGTCGGGAACTTGTTCGCCTGGAGACTCTTTGTCGCCAAGAACCGTTGGTGGGAGGCCGAACGCGCCCGCGAAGCCGAGCGCGCCCGCGCCGCGGAGCTGGAGCGGCGCGCGCTCGATGCGCAACTGCGCACGCTGCAAGCGCAGATCGAGCCGCACTTTCTGTTCAACACCCTGGCCAACGTGGTGAGCCTGATCGACTCGGCGCCGGCGCAGGCGCGGCTGATGCTGGAGCGGCTGATCGAGCTGCTGCGCGCCTCGCTCGCCGCCAGCCGCGCGCCGCTGACCACACTCGGCCAGGAGGCGGATCTGGTGCGCGCCTACCTCGACGTGATGGCGCTGCGGATGGGCCTGCGGCTCGCCTACGAGGTCGCGCTGCCCGCGCCGCTGCGCGCGCTGCCGGTGCCGCCGCTGCTGGTGCAGCCCTTGATCGAAAACGCCATCCAGCACGGGCTGGAGCCCAAGGTGCAGGGCGGCCGAGTCGAGCTGCGGGCCTCCGCCGGCGGCGAGGTCGTGCAGATCGAAGTGTGCGACGACGGCGTGGGCTTCGGCGCGGCCACTGCGAGCGGCATCGGCCTGACCAATCTGCGCGAGCGCCTCGCTGCCCACTACGGCGACCGCGCCCGGCTGACGATCGAGGATGCACAGCCCGGCACCCGCGTGCGGATTACCCTGCCGTTAACGTGAGCAGTCCCCCCGCATCAACCGGCAACCGACAACCGACAACCGACAACCGACAACCGACAACCGACAACCGACAACCGACAACCGACAACCGACAACCGACAACCGACAACCGACAACCGACAACCGACAACCGACAACCGACAACC
>JBKCXU010000153.1:0-25149 GCA_046316025.1 Betaproteobacteria bacterium
CGGCGCCCGGACGCATCGGGCCGCGCGCACCCGGTTCTCGCCACGCCGCGCCCCACGTATCTGACGCCGCCGACCGAACTCGAGCGCCCGCACGAACCAGGCGCGGCGCCGCGCCATGCGGTGCTCGCCATTGCCGCGCAACCCGGCAAGCTGCGCGTGCGGCGCGGCGAACGGCTGCGCCTCACCGCCGCGAGCGCCGCGCCCGCCGACGACGGCAAAGCGCGCGGCGCGCGCAAGATGGCCGAGATCGCCTGCACGCTGCCCGAGGTATTCGCGCAGGTCGAACGCGGCGAGCGCATCTGGTTCGACGACGGGCGCATCGGTGGCGTGATCCGCAAGGCCTCGCCCGCGGCGCTTGAAGTCGAAATCACGCACGCGCGCGACGCCGGCGAGAATCTGGCCGGCGACAAGGGCATCAACCTGCCCGACAGCGCGCTCGACCTGCCGGCGCTGACCGAGAAGGACCGCGCCGACCTCGCAGTCGTGGCGCGCTGCGCCGATCTGGTCGGCCTGTCGTTCGCGCAGCGCGCGGCCGACGTGCGCGCGCTGCGGCAGCGGCTGACGGAACTCAATGCCGCGCGCGTAGGCATCCTGCTGAAGATCGAGACGCAGCGCGGCTTCGAGAATTTGCCGCAACTGCTGTTCGCGGCGATGGGCGGGCGGGCCGCCGGCGTGATGATCGCGCGCGGCGACCTGGCGGTGGAGTGCGGCTACGAGCGGCTGGCCGAGGTGCAGGAAGAAATCCTGTGGGCGGCCGAGGCCGCGCACCTGCCGGTGGTGTGGGCGACCCAGGTCCTGGAGACGCTCGCCAAGACCGGCCAGCCTTCGCGCGCCGAGATCACCGACGCCGCGATGGGCGTGCGCGCCGAATGCGTGATGCTCAACAAAGGCCCGCACATCCTCGACGCAATGCGCACGCTGGGCGACATCCTGCGGCGGATGCAGTCGCATCAGGCCAAAAAGCGCACGCTGCTGCGCGCGCTGAAAGCCTGGTCGCAGCCACTGGCGCCGCCTGTCACGCCGCCGTCACCGCGGCGCACTAGGCTTGCGCGCACCTGAAGCCGACATCACGCACCCTTGTTTGGCGCTTCTTTCTTCACCTCCGAGCGCAGCGCACCGATCGCGGCGAAGGGACAGGCTTCCCCTACCGCCGCCGAAGCGCAGCCCGCCGAACCGCGCCGCCTGCGCGCGATTTTCGTCTCCGACGTCCACCTCGGCACGCCCGGCTGCAAGGCCGAGCATCTGCTCGACTTTCTGCGCCATCACGAGTCGGACGTGCTGTATCTGGTCGGCGACATCATCGACGGCTGGGCGCTGAAAGGCCGCTTCTTCTGGCGCCAGTCGCACAACGACGTGATCCAGAAAGTGCTGCGCCGCGCGCGCAAGGGCACGCGCGTGATCTTCATCCCCGGCAACCACGACGAGGCGGCGCGGCCCTTCGCCGGCCTCAACTTCGGCGACATCGCGATCCGCGACGAGGCGCTGCACGTCACGCTCGACGGTCGCCGCCTGTGGGTGGTGCACGGCGACTTTGCCGACGGCGTGATCCGCCACGCGAAGTGGCTCGCGCATCTGGGCGACGCCTTGTACGACTTCGTGCTGTGGCTCAACGGCCATTACAACGCGCTGCGCGCGCGGCTCGGGTTGCCGTACTGGTCGCTGTCGCAGTACCTGAAGCACCAGGTGAAAAACGCGGTGTCGTTCATCACCGACTTCGAGCAGGTGCTGGTGCGCGAGGCGCAGCGGCGCGGCTACGACGGCGTCGTTTGCGGGCACATCCACAAGGCGGAAATCCGCACCGTCGATGGTCTGCTCTATTGCAACGACGGCGACTGGGTCGAAAGCCTGACCGCGCTGGTCGAAGACCTCGAAGGCCGGCTGGAGATCGTCGAGTGGAAGCAGATCCGCGCGCCCGGCGCGGCGGTGCCGCGCTGGAGCGAAGAAGAGCCGATCACCCCGGCTGCGGCGCCGCCCGCGCTGCTGCCGGTGCCGGCGGCGGCCGAGGCCTGAACCCACCCCAAGCGACGGAGCGCGCACGTGAAGATACTGATCGTCACCGACGCCTGGCACCCGCAGGTCAACGGCGTGGTGCGCACCATCGAGGCCACGGCGCGCGAACTCGCCGCCGCCGGCCACGCCTGCGCCTACATCACGCCGCAGTCGTTCTACACCCTGCCCTGCCCCGGATACAGCGAAATCCGGCTGTCGCTGCTGCCCTTCCGGCGAGTGGCGCAGACCATCGCGGCCGAGGCGCCGGATGCGATCCACCTCGCCACCGAAGGCCCGCTCGGCCAGGCGGCGCGCCGCTACTGCCTGCGCCGCGGGCTGCCGTTCACGACCGCTTATCACACGCGCTTTCCGCAGTACCTGCGCGCGATGTACGGCGTGCCGGAGCGCTGGACCTACGGCTTCCTGCGCCGCTTCCACGGCACGGCGGCGCGGGTGCTGTCGCCGACCGCCGAAATGGACCGCGATCTGGCGGCCATCGGCATCGAGCGCATCGCACGCTGGACGCGCGGCGTGGACCTCGCCACGTTTTCGCCGCAGGCGAGCGAGGCGCCGGCAGTGGCCGACCTGCCGCGGCCACGCTTCCTGTACGTGGGCCGCGTCTCGGTGGAAAAGAACATCGGCGCGTTTCTGGCGCTCGATCTGCCGGGCAGCAAGATCGTCGCCGGCGTGGGGCCTGAGCTGGAGCGACTGCGCCGCCGCCATCCGGAGGTGCGTTTCGTCGGCCTGCTGGAGCGGCCGGCGCTGGCGCAGTTGTATTCGAGCGTGGACGTATTCGTCTTCCCCAGCCGCACCGACACCTTCGGGTTGGTGCTGCTCGAAGCGCTCGCCTGCGGCACGCCGGTGGCGGCGTATCCGGTGGCCGGGCCGCTCGACGTGGTAGGCGGCTCGCCGGCAGCCTGCCTGAACGAGGACCTGCGCCGCGCCGCCTTGCGCGCGCTGCGGATCGACCGTGCCCTGTGCCGGGCGCACGCGGAGCATTACTCCTGGCGCGCGGCCACCGAGCAGTTCATCGCCTTGCAGGCGCACATCGAACGCGGCTCCGCCGTGCCTGCCCTCGTGCAGGCGGCGTAGGCGTGGCGCTTGTTTCGTTTCCAAGGTATTGCGTGGATCTACTGAAATTTCGCCAAATGCTTGACGAACTCTCACCCAAAGCCCCAGAGCCGCGCGCGGGCAGGCGCGCGTCGCCCCAGCGGCGCAAAGCGCGCGCTTTGCGAAACCCCGCTTCCGCCCCGCTGATGCGGGCGAGGGGAACACACCCTATCGCACATCGGCGCGAGAGGGTGGCGCGAAGCGCCGGGTGAGGGCGCAGCGGCCGTCAATCGCTTACCGGACCCTCCATAGGGATCGTCGCGCCGGCGCAGGCCGAGGCCCAGTGGCGTTGGTCGCAACGACACTAGGCCCCGGCCTGCGCCGGGGCGACGTCGTCAGCGTTGTCGTACCGGAACGGAAAGCGAATCAGCCGTCGCTGCGCGCCGACAAGCGATAGCCGAGCCCGCGCACCGTCTGCACGAGGTCGCGCGCGCCCGCCGGCGCGAGCGATTTACGCAGCCGCAGCATGTGCACGTCGACCGTGCGCTCTTCGATGAACACGTGGTCGCCCCAGACGCTGTCGAGCAACTGCGCGCGGCTGAACACGCGCTCGGGGTGCCCGACCAGGAAGCGCAACAGCTTGAACTCCGCCAGCCCCATTTTGACCGGCTGGCCGTCGACAGTGACCTCGTGCCGCACCGGGTCGATCTTCAGCGGGCCGTATTCGAGCGCCTCGCCGCTCAATTGCGGCGCACGGCGGCGGAACACCGCGCGCACGCGGGAGACCAGCTCGCGCGGCGAAAACGGCTTGACCACGTAGTCGTCGGCACCGGCATCCAGACCTGCGACGCGGTCGGCCTCAGCGCCGCGCGCGGTCAGCATGATCACCGGCAGCGCGCGGGTGCGCTCCTCGGTACGCAGCTCGCGCAGCAGCTCGATACCGGAGCGGTCGGGCAGCATCCAGTCGAGGACGACGAGGTCCGGCAACTCGCGCTGCACCTCGGCGCGTGCGCCGCGCGCGTCGTCGGCGCGGCGCACGGCGAAGCCGGCATTGCCGCAGGCGAAGGCGACCAGCTCCTGAATGGCCGGTTCGTCCTCTACCACCAGGATCGCGCCGCCGGTGGACATCAGGCCTGCGCGACCGCGCGGTCGACCTCGTCCGGCGTGGCGTGGCGCACGTCGAGGCCGGCGGCGATGAAGATCACATGCTCGGCGATGTTCTTGGCGTGGTCGCCGACGCGCTCGATCGCCTTGGCCACCCATACGGTGTCGAGCGCCGCCGAGATCGTGCGCGGGTCTTCCATCATGAAGGTAATCAACTGGCGCAGGATCGCGCGGAAGCGTTCGTCCACACCCTCGTCGTCGCGAATGATCGCCGCCGCCGCGGTCGGGTCGAGGCGGGCGAAGGCATCGAGCGCGCGGCTCACCAGGCGCGCGGCGATGTCGCCGCCGGCGCGGATGTCGGGGATGCGGTTCATCCGCGCGTTGTACTTGTCGTGCATCCACTTGGCCGCGCGCGCGATCTTGGCCGACTCGTCGCCGATGCGCTCGATGTCGTTGATCGCCTTGGCCACCCCCATGATCATCCGCAGGTCGACTGCGGTCGGCTGGCGGCGGGCGATCACGTGATTGACCATGCGGTCGAGTTCGACCTGCAGGTCGTTGACGCGCCGGTCGGAGGCGATCGCCTGGTCGGCCTGCGCCATGTCGGCATCCTCGAAGGCGTCGAGGGCCGTCTTCAGTTGCACTTCGACCAGCCCGCCCATCTGCAGCACGCGCGAGCGCACCGCTTCGAGTTCCTGGTCGTAGATCTTGGACGAGTGTTCTCCGCTGGTCATCATGGCGACTCCCGCACTCAGCCGAAGCGGCCGGTGATGTAATCCTCGGTTTCTTTGCGCTTGGGCTTGATGAAAATCCGATCGGTATCGCCGAACTCGATCAGTTCGCCCAGGTACATGTAGGCGGTGAAGTCCGACACCCGCGCCGCCTGTTGCATGTTGTGGGTGACCACGAGGATCGTCACCCGCTCCTTGAGCTGGGCCATCAGCTCTTCGATCGAGGCCGTGGCAATCGGGTCGAGCGCCGAGGTCGGCTCGTCGAAGAGGAGCAACTCCGGGTCGGTGGCCAGCGCCCGCGCGATGCACAGCCGCTGCTGCTGCCCGCCGGACATGGCGAGGGCGACGTCGTTCAAGCGGTCCTTCGCCTCGTTCCACAGCGCCGCGTCGCGCAGCGCCTGCTCGGCTTTTTCGTCGAGGATCGCCTTGTTGGTCACGCCGCGCACGCGCAGGCCGTAGACGACGTTTTCGTAGATCGACTTCGGAAACGGGTTCGGCTTCTGGAACACCATGCCGATGCGCATCCGCACCTCGATCGGATCGACGCTGCGCGCGAGGATGTCGACGTTGTCCGGCATCAGGCGGATTTCCCCTTCGTAGCGCATGTTGGGGTACAGGTCGTGCATCCGGTTGAAACAGCGCAGGAAGGTCGATTTGCCGCAGCCCGAGGGCCCGATCAGGGCCGTCACCTTGTTCTGGTAGACCGGCATCTGGATGCGCTTGAGCGCCTGGAATGCGCCGTAGTAGAAGTCGAGCGAACGCGCCTCGGCCTTGATCCGCGGGGTCTCGCCGGCGCCCGCGGCGCGCCCCGCCACGGAGGAATCGACACTCACCATTTGATTTTCTTCCTCACCTGATAGCGCAGGTAGATGGCCAGCCCGTTCATCACCAGCGTCATGCCGAGCAGGATCACGCCGGCCGCGGCGGCATTGAGCTGGAACGCCTTGTCCGGGCGCGACACCCAGTTGTACATCTGGATCGGCAGTACGGTGAACTCCGAGCGGATCCAGTCGAAATTCAAAAACGGAAACTCCGCCGAAATCGGCGATGGCGGCAGGAACGCGATGAACGTCAGCGCGCCGATGGTGATGATCGGCGCGGTCTGGCCGATGGCCTCGGCCATGCCGAGGATGATGCCGGTCAGGATGCCGCCGCGCGAGTACGGCAGCAAGTGATCGGAGATCATCTGCCAGCGCGTCGCACCCAGGGCATAAGCCGCCTCGCGCACATACCCCGGCACCGTCCGCAACGCCTCGCGCGAGGAGACGATGACGATCGGCAGGATCAGCAACGCCAGGGTGAGTCCCGCGGTGAGGACGCTTTCGCCGAAACCGAACTGGTAGACGAACAGCCCCAAGGCCAGCAGGCCGTAGACGATCGAGGGTACACCGGCGAGGTTGGTCACGTTGATTTCGATCAGGTCGGTGATCCAGTTCTTCTTTGCGTACTCCTCGAGATACACGGCAGCGGCCACCCCAACCGGCACGGCCGCGAACATCGTCACCAGCATCACCATCGCGCTGCCGACCCAGGCGGACAGGATGCCCGCCTCGGAGGCCCGCCGCGAGGGGAAGTTCGTGAGGAAGCTCCACGACAGCCGCGGCAGGCCGTCGATCAGCAGGTCGAGAAAGGCGGCAATGAGCACGAGTACGGCAAAGGCCGTGCAAAAGACGCCGGCGGCGGCGAACAGAACCTGTTTGCGCTTGCCGGCGGCGATCAGCGTGCGAATCGCGCGGACTTGCGGCGCTGCAGCTTCGGTGGCGGCGGCGCTCATCAGTAGACCTTGCGGAAGCGCCGACGCAGGAAGTGCCCGGCGACATTGAGAATCAGCGTCATCACCAGCAGCACCAGGCCGGCGGCAAAGATGCTGCGGTAAGCCACCGAGCCGTGCTCGAGGTCGCCGAGACTGACCTGCGCAATGTATGCGGTCAGCGTCGCCGCCGCTTCCATCGGATTGAACGTGAAGTTGGCGTTCTGCCCGGCGGCGATCGCCACCACCATGGTTTCGCCGATCGCCCGCGCCGCCGCCAACACATAGGCGGCAACGACGCCGGAGACGGCCGCCGGCATGACGATCCGCAGCGCCACCTGCAGCTTGTTGCTGCCGACCGCGTAAGCGCCCTCGCGCATGCTCATCGGCACCGAACGCATCGCGTCCTCGGCCAGGGAGGCAATCGTCGGAATCGTGGCTATCCCCACGACCACGCCCGGCGCGAGCATGTTGAACCCCGGCAGCCCCGGCAGGATCGTCGCCTGCAGCAAGGGGGTGACAAACAGCAGGGCGAAGTAACCGAACACGATCGTCGGCACCGCCGCAATCAGTTCCAGCGCGGGCTTGACGACTTCGCGCAGGCGGTGCGGCGCGAACTCCGACAGATAGATCGCGATGATCGTACCCATCGGCACCGCGACGATCAGCGCGATGAAGGTGACCGTGAGCGTTCCGGCAATCAGCGGCAAAATGCCGTAGCTCGGATTCGCGAATAGCGGCGTCCACACCGTTCCCGTCAGGAACTCCCACACGGAAACGACTTCAAAGAAGGTGAGCGACTCGTAGACGAGGATGACGGTAATGGCGACGGTCGTAAACACCGCGACCAGCCCGGCCATCATCAGCAGGAACTCGATGAACCGCTCCTTCAGTATCCGACCGCGCTTGTGCTTGAGCGATTCGGACACGGCGGCAGCGACCGCGTCCGCGGGCAGTGCGTCGGAATGAGGCATCTTGCGGGACTCTTTCACAGGCAGGCCGGCAGCAGGCGAGACGACACCGGCAGATTACTGGCTGCGGGGGCCGCCTTGACGACCCCCGCCTTGCGCCTGCGCCCAGTGACGGTCTACTTGGCTTCCAGCTTCATCAACTGCTCGATTGTCACACCGACCAGGTTTTCGCCGCCGAACTTGGTGCCCAAACGATTCTTCGCCAAGGTTTCGAGGTTGTACGTGTAGGCCGCGGGGGGCAGGGGCACGTACTTGACCTCCTTGACCAGTTGCGCCGCGTTCTTGTTGTAGAACTCGGCAAACTCGCGGACTTCCGGACGCTTGACGGCGTTGCCGCTGACGTAGATGAAGATCGGGCGCGACAGCGGCTGATAAGTGCCGTTGAGCACCGACTCGAACGACGGGCCGACCGCCTTGCCGCCTTTCCACGAGATCGGCAGCGAGCGCAGCTTGTCGCGGTTTTCCGCGTAGTAGGCGAAGCCGAAAAAGCCCAGCGCGTCCACGTCGCGCGAGATGCCCTGCACCAGCACGTTGTCGTCCTCGGAGGCGGTAAAGTCGCCGCGGCTTGCCTTGGACTTGCCGGTCACCGCTTCGGTGAAGTAGTCGAACGTGCCGGAATCCGTGCCGGCGCCAAAGAGCTTCATCGGGCGGTCCGGCCAGGCCGGGTTGACCTGATTCCAGCGCATGATCTTGCCTTGCGCCGACGGCTCCCAAATCTTCTTCAGCTCGTCGATGGTGATTTCCTTCAACCACGTGTTCTTCGGATTGACGACCACCGACAAGGCGTCGAACGCGACCGGCATCTCCAGATAAGTCACGCCGTTTTTCTGGCACTCGGCGATCTCGGCCTTGGTGATCGGCCGCGAGGCGTTCTGCACGTCGGTCTCGCCGCGGCAGAACTTCCTGAAGCCGCCGCCGGTGCCGGAAATGCCTACGGTGACGCGCGTTGCGCCTTTCTTGGCCTTCTGGAACTCCTCGGCCACGGCCTCGGTGATCGGAAACACCGTGCTCGACCCGTCGATCTTGACCAGCGCCTGGGCCAACGCAGCGGAAGCGCCGAACGCGCCAATAGCGCCGATCGCCGCAGTCAACAGGGCGCGGCGCGCGAATACGAACTTGGACATGGATTACCTCTCGGTTTGGTCGGTCGGACCGTTGATCGATACCGCGCGCCTTCAGGCGCGCTTGCAGTTCTTGCCGAGCATCTTGCCGCCGTGCTCGAGCGCCATGCCGTTGGCACCGCGCAGCATCAGCTTGAAGCCTTCTCCGGCGAAGCTGTCGTCGCCGGCGCGCGACAGCTCCGCGGCGCCGCTGTGCGAGCGCACGCGTACGGTTCCGGTGTCGGCGCTGTAACGGGCCTGAAAGTCCTGGCCCTCGCAATCGAAGGAAACGAACTTGCCGGCTTCCATCCCGGCGGGGGCCGAGGCGGTGGTCGCGCAGGCGGCGAGGGCCAGCGCGACGGCACCGATGGCAAATGCACGAATGGTCATTTCACGTAGCTCCTTGGTGAAGACCTGTGCATACTGCCGGGTACGGGTGACCGCTTGATGACATGTCACGCGGCGACCGAAAAGCCCGGACATCGGCGCGGCCTGCGGTCCGCCCGACCCGAGGGGCTCAAGCGATCGTCGCTGCAATCCGCCGCGCCAGGGCCTCGGCCAGCTCGGCTTCGGCGCACTCGACCATCACCCGCAGCACCGGCTCGGTGCCGGACGGGCGAATCAGCACGCGGCCGGCGCCGGCCAGTTCGCGCTCGACCGCCGCGATCTCCGCCGCCAGCGGGGAGTGCCCCTGCCAGTCGAAGCCCGGCGTCATTTTCACGTTGACCAGCGACTGCGCCAATAGCGGCAGGTCGGCTGTCAGTTCCGCCAGGTTGGCGCCGGCGTGGCGCATCGCGGCCAGCACCTGCAAGGCGCTCACGATGCCGTCGCCGGTCGTGTGTTTGTCCAGGCACAGCAGATGGCCCGAGCCTTCGCCGCCCCAGCGCCAACCGCGCTGCTCCAACAGCTCCAGCACGTAGCGGTCGCCGACCCTGGCACGGGCGAACGGCACGCCCAACTCCGCAAAGCGCCGCTCCAGCGCGTAGTTGGTCATCAACGTGCCGACCGCGCCGTCCACCGGGCCGGCGCGCATGCGGTCGCGGACGATCACGTACAGCAACTGGTCGCCGTCGTAGAGCGTGCCGTCGCCGTCGGCGATCAGCACGCGGTCGGCATCGCCGTCCAGCGCGATGCCCAGATCGGCCTCGGCCTGCTGCACACGGTGCGCCAGGCGCTCACCGTGGGTCGCGCCGTACCCGTCGTTGATGTTGAAGCCGTTGGGCTCGTTGCCGATGGCGACCACTTCAGCACCGAGCTCGTGGAACACGTCGGGCGCGACGTGGTAGGCGGCGCCGTGCGCGCAGTCGACGACGATCTTCAGCCGGCGCAGATCGAGCTCGGTCGGAAACGTGCTCTTGCAGAACTCGACGTAGCGGCCGGCTGCGTCGTCCAGCCGCCGCGCCCTGCCCAACTGCCGCGACTCCACGCAGGTGTAGGGGCACTCCAGTTCGGCTTCGATCTGCGCTTCGACCGCATCCGGCAGCTTCTTGCCGGCGGCAGAGAAGAACTTGATGCCGTTGTCGGCAAACGGGTTGTGCGAGGCGCTGATCACCACACCGGCATCGAGCCGCTGCGCACGCGTCAGATAGGCCACCGCCGGTGTGGGCAGCGGGCCGCACAGCACCACGTCCACGCCGGCGCTGGAAAAGCCCGCCTCCAGCGACGCCTCCAGCATGTAGCCGGAGATGCGCGTGTCCTTGCCGATCAGCACCGTCGGCCGCCCCGCGCGCCGCTCGGTGGCCATGCGCGCAAGCACGCGGCCGGCGGCCTGGCCCAGCTTGAGGACGAACTCGGGGGTGATCGGCGTCTTCCCCACCGTGCCGCGGATGCCGTCGGTGCCGAAATACTTGCGACTCACGCTGTCTCTCCCTCTTTTTGTAAGGCGTGCCACACGGCGAGCGCGTCGCGCGTAGCCGCGACGTCGTGAACACGGACGATGCTCGCGCCGCGTTGCACGGCCAACAGCGCCGCCGCAACCGAAGCCGCCCGCCGCTGCGTAACCGGCTTGCCGGTGATTGCGCCGAGCATCGACTTGCGCGACAGCCCAACCAGCAGCGGTTGCCCAAGGGCGGCCAGTTCGGTCAGGCGACGCAGCAGGGCGAGATTATGCGCAAGTGTCTTGCCGAAGCCGAAGCCGGGGTCGAGTGCGATGCGCTCGCGCACCACACCCGCCGCGAGCAAGGCGTCGCGCCGCGCCGCGAGGAAGCCGCCGACCTCGGCGACCACGTCGTTGTAGTGCGGCGCGGCCTGCATCGTGTGCGGCGCGCCCTGCATGTGCATCGATACCACGCCGCAGTCGCTGTCGGCGACCGCCTGCACCGCGCCGGGCTCGGCGAACGCGCGCACGTCGTTGACTATGGACGCACCGGCCGCCAGCGCCGCGCGCATCACTTCCGGTTTGCTGGTGTCGATAGAAACCGGCTTGCCGCAGTCGCGCAGCGACTCGATCAGCGGAATCGTGCGGGCGAGTTCCTCGTCGACACTCACCTCCGCGGCGCCGGGACGCGTCGACTCACCACCGATGTCGAAGATGTCCGCGCCTTCGTCGAGCAGTTGCCGCGCATGCGCCAGCGCCGCGTCGAAATTCGCATACCGACCACCGTCGGAAAACGAGTCCGGCGTGACATTGACCACGCCCATCAGCAGCGGGCGTGTAAGCGACAGGCGGAAGCGACCGCAGTGCCAGAAGTCGAAGGCGTCCATGATGTTCCGCCCTTAGCGCGGGGGAGGGGCGCACCGACCGAGTCCGGGGCATCCCTGTGCGCTGACGATCCCCTCTGCAAAGTCACACCCGGATTGCGCTTCGCTTCATCCGGGCTACGAACGTAGAGCCGACCTGCCCGCGGAAGTAGGTGGTGTAGGCCCGAACGCGCCGAACAACCACCGGCAAGCTTACGCCGCCTTCCGCAGCGGGTTGGGTAGAGCGCAAAGTTAGGCCGTGCCTACACTGCCAAGAGACATAGGTAGGCCATACCCAGTACACCTCGATAACCACGGAAGTAGGCGTCCCGCTGTCGACACGTCTTCTTCAGGATGCACTCATATTCCGGATGACTGGGCTCGTTTACCGCCAGCCACTCTGCATACCGCGCGGTGTATCCGGACTCAAATGTGTCCCACTCGTCTTGATTAGCTTCGTGGACAGAAACTACCGCGAAACCAGCCTTCCAGGCGAGGTCTACAAAGTCTGGGAGGAACACAAATTCATCCAATCTGCCGGACAGGACTGCGACAGCCGCCTCTGTAGGTTTGGTGCTCCAGATGCCCTCTCCGTAGACCACAGGCGCACCGATAGGAACCATGCTGCGAAGGGCGGCGGGCGCAGCGGGGTAATCCAACGGCATCCCGGCTTCGACGGGCGGACCCCAAACCTGAGTGGCGCCGACGCAAATCGCGCCACCCACCTCGGTCGGCAAGTTGTGCTTTGCGTCGCCCGCGATCAACCGCAGACGCTCAGCGACGCCTTGGGCCGTAGCAACCCTGATCGCGTGCTCGAAACCTTGATCGTCCAGGTCGAGGCCGACACCCTTGAGGCAGCGATTTGCCTTTAGAAGTCGGATCAGCAGCGCCCCCCATCCACAACCCACATCGATGACGTTCCCTCGCGCGTGTGTGGCAAGGAACACAACCAGTTCGTCGGCTCGCGAACCCGAAAGCGGCGACATGAATTCCAAGTGACGATGTGGTGGCGAAAGTTGCATCAACGTACCGCGGAGTGTCTACGTGCAGCCCAACTACGGAAGGTACCGGCCGATGTTCCCCAGGACCCGGTCGACATACTCGTCCTTCTCCCCGACCGGAGCGACGTAGTGAAGCGCGCTGCGAGCTGCCTCCTGGCCTTCGCTGCGCGCAATGATCCACGCGGCAAGGTACTGCGAGGCCAGACAGCCGCCCGCGGTGGCAATGTTGCCCTGGGCAAAGAACGGCTGATCGAGGACTGCGACGCCAGCTTCCTGCACCCAAGGCTTGGTGATGAGGTCAGTACAGGCGGGAATGCGCGCCAGCAGACCCAGCTTCGCCAGCAGCAGCGCCCCGGAGCACTGGGCGCCGATCAACTGCCGCGCGGGGTCCAGCTTCAGTTGCCCCATCGACCCGGCGTCGTTTGCGATCTCGCGAGTCTGGGAGCCGCTGCCGACAATGACGGCTTCGGCCACGCTCGCCTCGGCCAGTGTGGATTACGCCTGCACGGTGGCGCCATTCATCGACGTTACCGAAGGCGTAGGGCAGCACAGCGTGACTCGCCAGCCCGGCCGGCGGGCCCGGTTGAGAATGCCCAACGCGACCAGCGAGTCGAGTTCGTTGAACCGGTCGAAGGTCAGGATTGCGACATGCTTGCCGGCAGCAAACGCAGCCGCTTGCGCGCTACGCCGGCTGCGCGGCCCCGGCGACCGCGCCCGGCGCGCTCGGCCCGCTGCTGGGCGCTGCCGGCGGCGTGGTGGACTTGGGCGCGCGCGGCGGCTTGCCGTCCATGATGTCGTCGATCTGCTCGGTGTCGATGGTTTCCCATTCGAGTAGAGCCTTGGTCATCGCCTCGACCTTGTCGCGGTTTTCTTCGAGCAGCCGGCGGGCGAGCGCGTACTGCTCGTCGATGATCCGCCGGATTTCGGCATCCACCTTCTGCATCGTCGCTTCGGACACGTGCGTGGTGCGGGTGATCGAGCGGCCGAGGAAGACTTCGCCCTCGTTTTCGGCGTAGACCATCGGCCCCAGCGCGTCGCTCATGCCGTAGCGGGTGACCATGTCGCGCGCCAGTTGCGTGGCACGCTCGAAGTCGTTGCCGGCGCCGGTGGTCATCTGGTTCATGAACAGTTCTTCGGCGATCCGTCCGCCGAACATCACCGCGACCCGCGACAGCAGGTACACACGGTCGTAGGCGTAGCGGTCCTGCTCGGGCAGTTGCATCGTCAGCCCCAGCGCACGGCCACGCGGAATGATCGTCACCTTGTGTACCGGGTCGCTCTTGGGCACCAGCCGCGCGACGATCGCGTGGCCCGACTCGTGGTAGGCGGTATTCAGGCGCTCCTCTTCGGACATGACCATCGACTTGCGCTCGGCGCCCATCATGATCTTGTCCTTGGCGCGCTCGAAGTCGATCATCTCCACCACGCGCGCATTGCGCCGCGCGGCGAACAGCGCCGCCTCGTTGACGAGGTTGGCCAGATCGGCGCCCGAAAAGCCCGGCGTGCCGCGCGCCAGGATGTCGGCCTTCACATCGGGCGAAATCGGCACTTTGCGCATGTGCACGTTCAAAATCTGCTCGCGGCCGCGGATATCCGGTAGCGGCACCACCACCTGCCGATCGAAGCGGCCGGGCCTCAGCAGCGCCGGGTCGAGCACGTCGGGCCGGTTGGTGGCGGCGATCACGATCACCCCGACGCCGGTTTCGAAGCCGTCCATCTCCACGAGCATCTGGTTGAGCGTCTGCTCGCGCTCGTCGTTGCCGCCGCCCAAACCCGCGCCGCGCTGGCGGCCGACGGCGTCGATCTCGTCGATGAAGATGATGCAGGGGGCGTGCTTCTTGGCGTTCTCGAACATGTCGCGCACGCGCGCGGCGCCCACGCCGACGAACATCTCGACGAAGTCCGAACCGGAGATCGAGAAAAACGGCACCTTGGCCTCGCCGGCGATCGCCTTGGCGAGCAGCGTCTTGCCGGTGCCGGGCGAGCCCACCATCAGCACGCCGCGCGGGATGCGGCCGCCCAGCTTCTGGAACTTCGACGGGTCGCGCAGGAACTCCACGAGCTCCTGCACTTCTTCCTTGGCCTCATCGCAGCCGGCGACGTCGGCGAAGGTGATGGAGTTGTTGCTCTCGTCGAGCATCCGCGCGCGGCTCTTGCCGAAACTGAATGCACCGCCGCGCCCGCCGCCCTGCATCTGACGCATGAAGAAAATCCACACGCCGATCAACAGCAGCATCGGGAACCAGGAGACGAAGATCGAGGCGAGCAGCGATTGCTCTTCGCGCGGGCGCACATCGACCTTGACGCCGGCATCGATCAAGTCGCCCATCAGCCCGCGGTCGAGGATGGTGCCGAGCGTGCGGATGCTGCCGCCGTCGGCGGTAACGGCGCTGATCTCCGGCGTCTGGCCGGACTCCTGGATCGTCACCGACTTGATCCGCCTCGCCTTGACCTCGGCCAGGAACTCCGAATAAGACATCGCCTTTTCGTTGGGGCGCTGGCGGTTCTCGAAGTTCTTGAAGACCGCAAACAGCACCAGCGCGATGACCAGCCAGATACCGGCTTTGGCGAGCATGTTGTTGTTCAAGGCAGACTCCTGTGGACGTCGAACGCGACTGCGTTGGAAATGCGGCGATTCTAGGCCGAATCAAGGGGGTTCACCGGACGGCGCGGCGCGGGTTTGTACCCGGTCTAAACCCACTTTGAGACCACGCGCGAACAGGTAGGTCTCCGCCGACTCCGCCCGCGACGCCGCCGGCTTGCGTGTGGCCACGCTGACGAAGGTTTTCTTCAAATGCTCGACCAGTTGCGAAAAGCCGCTGCCCTGAAACGCCTTCATCAGCAGCACGCCGTTGGGCTTCAGGCGACCCTGCGCGAACTCGATCGCGAGTTCGCACAGGTGCGCGCTGCGCGCCGCGTCCGCCACACCGATACCCGACAGATTCGGCGCCATATCCGACAACACCACGTCCACCTTGGCGTCACCGAGCGCGGCAGCCAGTTGCGCGCCAACTTCTTCTTCGCGCAAGTCGCCCTGGATGAAGGTCACGTCCGGCAGCGGGTCGAGCGGCAGCACGTCGAGCGCGACGATCCTGCCGCGCAGCACTCCGTCCTTGCCGGTCAGCCGTTCGCGCACCACTTGCGTCCAGCTGCCCGGCACTGCGCCCAGATCGACCACCACCTGTCCCGGCTTGAGCAGGCGATCCTTGTCGTCGATCTCGATCAGCTTGTACGCGGAGCGGGCGCGGTAGCCGTGCTGGGTCGCCGCCTTGACGTAGGGGTCGGTCACGTGGCGGCGAATCCACTCCGGGTTGGAGCGGTGCTTCTTCTTGGCGGCGGGCATGTGAAGCGCGTTCAGTCGGCGATCTCGGACAAGACCGCCAGCAAGGCGGCGCACTGCGCATCGGTGCCCACGCTGATGCGCAGAAAGTCGGCGATGCGCTCGGGCTGGGCAAAGCGACGAACGAGGATGCCTCGCTCCCGCAACGCGGCGGCGAGCGCGACGCCCGCGTGCCGCGGATGCCGCGCAAACACAAAGTTGGCGGCCGACGGCAGCACCTCGAATCCGAGCGACGCGAGACCGTCTTCAAGCACCGCACGGCTGCGCACAATGGCGGCCCGCGTCTGCTCGAAGTAGGCGACGTCGTCGAGCGCCGCCGCGGCACCGGCACTGGCCAGCCGATCCACCGGGTAGGAGTTGAAGCTGTCCTTCACCCGGCGCAGCGCTTCGATCAGTCCCACCTGACCCAGCGCATAGCCAACGCGCAGCCCGGCCAGCGAGTGAGACTTGGACAACGTGCGCACAACGAGCAGATTCGGATAGCGGTCGATCAGCGGCGCCGCGGACTCCGCGCCGAAGTCGGCATAGGCCTCATCGATGGCGACCAGCGTGTCGGGGCAGCCCAGCAGCAGGCGCTCGACCTCGGCCCGGGCCAGCGCAACGCCGGTCGGCGCATTCGGGTTCGGAAAGATCGCGGCGGCCGGCTGCTGAGCGATGTAGTCCTCGACGCGGACGCGGAAGCGCTCATTGAGCGGCAGCGTGCGCCCAACGATACCGAACAGTTCGCGGTAGACGGGATAGAAGCTGTAGCTGATGTCCGGGAACAGCAGCACGCCCTGCCCATCGCCGCCACCACCACGCCCGAGCAAGCCGGCGAACGCAAAGGCCAGCACCTCGTCCGACCCGTTGCCCGCGAACACCTGCTCAGGCGCGACGCCATGCCAACGCGCGATGGCCTCGCGCAGCAGGGTCGAGTCCGGGTCCGGGTACAACCGCAGTCCCTCGCCCGCCGCATCCCGGATCGCCACCAGCGCAAGCGAACTCGGCGGATAGGGATTCTCGTTGGTGTTGAGCTTGATGAGGCCGGCCTGCCTGGGTTGTTCGCCCGGCACATAAGGCACCAGCCGCCGCGCACGCTCAGACCAGAATCGGGTCATACTCAAATAAGAAGCCCATGGCACCACCACTGTAGCAATCGGAACCTTTCATGCCGCAACTCGAACTCACTCGCGACGAGCGTCTGCACCTGAAGGCGCGCGCCCATCACCTGCAACCGGTGGTGCTGCTCGGCGCCAACGGCCTGACGCCGGCGGTGCTGCGCGAGATCGACCGCGCACTGACCGCGCACGAGTTGATCAAGGTGCGGGTGCCGGGCGACGACCGGGCCGAGCGCGAGGCGATCTATGCGCAAGTGGCCGACGACTTGTCGGCTGCATGCGTGGCGGCGATCGGCAAGCTGGCGATCTTCTACCGGCCGCGGCCGGACGAAGAAGAGCGGCCGGCCAGCGCCAAGCCGCGTCGCTAAACGTAAGCGACTTCAAGCACCTCGTACGCGCGCTTGCCGCCGGGGGCGAGCACTTCGACCACGTCGCCTTCGGACTTGCCAATCAGTGCGCGGGCAGTCGGGCTGGACACCGAGATCAAGCCCTGCTTGATGTCCGCTTCGTCGTCGCCGACGATCTGGTAGCGCACCTGCTGGCCAGCGGTCAGGTCTTCGAGCGTAACCGTGGCGCCGAAGACGATGCGTCCGGCTGCGTCCACGCTGGCCGGGTCGATCACCTGCAAGGCGCCCAACTTGCCTTCAAGTTCGGCGATGCGCCCTTCGATGAAACCTTGCCGTTCGCGCGCGGCGTCGTACTCGGCGTTCTCCGACAGGTCGCCCTTCTCACGCGCTTCCTTGATCGCCTGCACGATCGCGGGCCGCTCCACGCCCTTCAGGCGTTGCAGTTCTTGCTTGAGTTTTTCCGCACCGCGCGCGGTGATGGGGATGGGCATCGACGTTTCCCGAGGGCAATAGAAAGCCCCGGGCGAGCCGGGGCGATGGCGCAAATCTAGCGGGTACTCGCGTGGGCTGCAACCGTTGCCGCGGTGGGTCGGGGCGTCGGCAGAAGTCAGCCAAGCCGCTTGCCGAAAGCCACCACGTCGTCGACCACATACCCTGCCGCGCGATAGAAGCCGCCGGCCTGCGGGTTGTCGGCGACCATGTGCAGGTTGATCTTCGGGCAGCCGAGCGCGGCGAGCGCGGCCTCGGCCTGCGCGAGCATCGCGCGCGCCACGCCGCGGCGGCGCTGCATCGGATGCACACCGAAGTTGTAGATCCAGCCGCGATGGCCGTCGTAGCCGGCCATCACGGTGCCGACCACGGCGCCCTGCTCTTCGGCCAGCCAGAACAAACCGTCGCCAAAGGCAAGCTTGCGCTCGATGTTCGGCCGCGCGAGCCGCTGCGGAAACGCCAGGTCGAAGTAGCTCGGAAACACTCCGCGCCAGAGCTCGACGATGGCATCGGTATCCGCCGCGGTCACCGGGCGAATATTCATGGCTTTTTCAGCTCCCGCATCCAGGCCCCGAGCGCCTGTTGCGCGGCGTTGCCCCGCTCCATCGCCGCCAGCACGCCGGCATGGTCGGCCGGCAGGCGGTTCTGCGAGAGCTTGAACTTGGCTTCGATCGTCTCGACCGCAAGCTCGAAGCCGACGATGTGCGACTTGTGCCCTTCGCGATAGGACTCCGACAGTTCCACATCCCAGCGCTCGCGGTACGGCGGATCGTGCGCGTCGATCAGCGCCTTGAGGATCCGCTCCTTCTGCGCGCTGTCGTCGGTGGTCGCGACCCGGCCCTGCGCGTGCACGACGATGTAGTTCCAGGTCGGCACCATCTCGCGCGTCGTGTACCAGGACGGCGAGACGTAGCTCTCCGGCCCGTGGAAGATCGCGGTCAGGCGCGTCTGCGGCGTCCAGTGGCGCCAGTGGTCGTTGGCGCGCGCCACGTGGCCTAGCAGCACGACCACCTCTTCGCGCCGGCGCGCCACCAGCGGTAGATGAGTGAACTCGGCCTCGCCCTCGTGCACCGACACCAGCGTGGCAAAGGGCGCGGCCTGCATCACCGCCAGCGCGGCGTCGCGGTCTTCGACCTTGAAGTGCTTCGGCTGATAGGGGATCACGCCAGCCCCGCGGTCTCGGGCAGGCCGAGCATCAGGTTCATGTTCTGCACCGCCGCGCCGCTGGCGCCCTTGCCCAGGTTGTCCAGCCGCGCGACGAGCAGCGCTTGTCCGGCCGCGTCGTTGGCAAACACCAAGACTTCCATCGTGTTGCTGCCGTTGAGCGCCTCCGGCTCCAGAAAGCCGTCACGCAAGGCGCTCGTGTCGTTGAGCGCGCGCACGGCGACGAAAGGCTGGCCGGCAAAGTGCGCGGCGTAGATCGCGTGCAGGTCGGCGCCGGCGGCGGGGCGCGTCAGCGCATCGAGCCGCAGCGGCACGTTGACCAGCATCCCGCGCTGGTAGTAGCCGACCGCCGGAGAGAAGATCGGCGTCAGCGCCAGTTGCGCGTGCTCGCGCATCTCCGGCACGTGCTTGTGCGCGAGCGTCAGCCCGTACTCGCCAAAGACCGCCGGCCGCGCGCCGGGCTGCGGCTGCTCATGGCTTTCAATGAGCTTCTTGCCGCCGCCGGAGTAGCCGGATACCGCGTGCACCGACAACGCCGCGTCCGCCGTGAGCAGCCCCGCGTCGCGCAGCGGGCGCACCAGCGCGAGGAAGCCCGTCGGATAGCAGCCGGGGTTGGACACGCGCTTGGCCTGCGCCACCGCCGCGCGCTGTCCCTTGGTGAGTTCCGGAAAACCGTAGACCCAGCCCGTCGCCGTGCGGTGCGCAGTGCTGGCGTCGATCACGCGCGTGGCCGGGTTGTCGATCAGCGCGACCGTGGCGCGCGCCGCGTCGTCCGGCAGACACAGGATCACGAGGTCGGCCGCGTTGACGATTTCGCGCTTGGCGGCCTCGTCCTTGGCGCGCTCGCGTGGCAGCGTCAGCAGTTGCAGGTCGGCGCGCGCGGCGAGCCGCTGGCGGATTTCCAGCCCGGTGGTGCCGTGTTCGCCGTCGATGAATACTTTGGGGTTGCTCATCTGGATGCCTGTTGCTTGAGGAAATCGGAGTTGTAGCGCTCCATCCAAAGTTCGGGGGTCGCCAGCGGCGTGAAGCCGAAGCGCGCATACAGGGCGTGCGCATCGCTCGTTCGCAAGGCGATGCGCCGCAGCCCGTGCAGCGCCGGCAGTTCGATGATGGCAGCAACCAAGGCACCGCCGATGCCTTGGCCGCGGTGCGCAGTATCGACAAAGACATCGCACAGGTAGGCAAAGGTCGCGTGGTCGGTGATCGCGCGGGCAAAGCCGATCTGCGCGCCGTCCGCATAGGCACCGGCGACCAGACAATGCTCGATCGACCGGTCGAAGGCCGATCTCACAATGCCGCGCGCCCAGTACGACTCCTCGGCAAGCCAGCGATGCACGCGCTCGCGATCAATCCGGGCCGGATCGAAAGAGATCTCGATGCCGGTCATGCGACTTGCCCCAATGCCGCATCGAGCATGACGGCCATCAGGTCGATCTCCTCGAAGCTCACGTTCAACGCGGGCATGAAGCGCAGCAGATGCGGGCGCGGCGCGTTGACGAGCAGCCCTTCGGGTTGCCTCGCCAACGCAGCGGCGGCAACCTGCGCCGCGACCGGCCGGCCGAGGTCCAACGCGCGCAGCAGCCCGCGGCCACGCTCGCCGGCCAGGCCATGCTGGGACGCCAGCCCGGACAAGCGCTGCGACAGATGCTCGCCCCGCTCCCGCACGCCAGCGAGAAACTCCAGCGCGGCCACCGTCTCCAGCACTGCGCTGCCCACGGCCGCCATCAGCGGGTTGCCGCAGTAGGTGCCGCCTTGGTCGCCATGCGCAAACGCGGCAGCAACCTCTTCGCGCGCCAACAGGGCGGCGAGCGGCACACCGCCGCCCAGCCCCTTGCCGAGCGTCATGATGTCCGGCCGCACGCTCGCGTGCTGCGCGCCGAAGAGCAGCCCGGTGCGGCCGATGCCGGTTTGAATCTCATCGAAGATCAAGAGCAGCTCACGCTCGTCGCACAGCCGCCGCAGCGCACGCAGAAAGTCGTCGTCGGCCACGTTGACGCCGGCTTCGCCCTGGATCGGCTCCAGCATCACCGCCACGGTTTGCGGCGTCAGCGCGGCCTCGACCGAAGCGAGGTCGTTCAACCGCGTCTTGGGAAAGCCCGGCACCTGGGGCGCGAACAGCGCATCCCAGCCCGGCTTGCCCGAGGCGCTCATCGTCGCCAGTGTGCGTCCGTGGAAGCCATCGACGAAGGTGACGATCTCGTACGCGCCTCCGCGATGCACCTGCCCCCACTTGCGCGCGAGCTTGATCGCGCCTTCGTTGGCCTCCGCCCCGCTGGAGCAGAGGAACACGCGCTCCAGCGATGACAGGTCCGCCAAGCGCGCGGCGAGTGCCGCCGCCGGCGCATTGAAGAGCCCCGGCCCGGCACTGACCAGCTTCTGCGACTGCGCCGCCAGCGCCTGCGCGATCTGCGGCGGGCAGTGGCCCAACGCGTTGACCGCCCAGCCCTGCACGAAGTCCAGATACCGGCGGCCCGCGCGATCGACGAGCCACGAGCCTCGGCCCTCGACGAACACCTGCGCCGGCCGGGCGGCAACATCCATCAGGGCGTGGGTCTCATGCGGGTCGAAGTTCATGATCGGTGGCTCCAGAAAACAAAAAGGCCGCGGGGTTCGCGGCCTTGTTGGGGTCAACCGGCTAGCCGGTCGGGTCTGTCCCTACACGCGCGCTCCCCTGCGAAGGCTCGCATCACGTCGGGCGCGTCGCAGGGTGGCGGTGAAGAACATGGCCGCAGTGTAACCCGCAAACCGCCGCGCGCCGCAAGCACTGTGGCGGCTGGCACACTACGCGCCGTGCGCCGCCGCCGCGAGAACCGCCGATGAACGACCGCCCTCCCCTCACCGCCCACGCCACGCTGTCGATCGACGGCACGCGACTTTGGCAATCGCTGCACGATCTGGCGCGCATCGGCGCCACGGCCAAAGGGGGCGTGTGCCGGCTGGCATTGAGCGAACTCGACGGGCAGGCGCGGCGCCTGGTGATCGAGTGGGCCGAGCAGG
The DNA here is from genome assembly GCA_046316025.1 of Betaproteobacteria bacterium. Taxonomy (GTDB): domain Bacteria; phylum Pseudomonadota; class Gammaproteobacteria; order Burkholderiales; family Burkholderiaceae_F; genus JAJTHJ01. Next base: position 21,810 of record JBKCXU010000153.1, read on the forward strand.
CGGGCTGCACGGTGCGCGTGGACGCGATCGGCAACATCTTCGCGCGCCGCCCGGGCAGCGACCCGCAAGCACTGCCGGTAGCCACCGGCAGCCACATCGACACCCAGCCCAACGGCGGCAAGTTCGACGGCAACTACGGCGTGCTCGCCGGGCTGGAAGTCATCCGCACGCTGAACGATGCCGGCATTCGCACGCGTGCGCCGCTGGAGCTTTGCATCTGGACCAACGAAGAAGGTTCGCGCTTCGTGCCGGTGATGATGGGCTCGGGCGTGTACTGCGGCGCCTTCACGCTCGACCACGCGCTGGCCGCGCGCGACCGCGACGGCGTGTCGGTGGCCGAGGCGCTAGCGGCCACCGGCTTCGCCGGCGACGCACCCGCCGCGGTCGCCGACGGCGCGCAACGCTACGCGGCCTACTTCGAGGCGCACATCGAGCAAGGCCCGGTGCTGGAAGCTGCGGGCTGCACGATCGGTGTGGTGAGCGGCGCGCTCGGCCAGCGCTGGTACGACGTGACCGTGACCGGGCAGGAAGCGCATGCCGGCCCGACGCCGATGCCGCTGCGCCGCGACGCGCTCTTCACCGCCGCGCAGTTGATGCAGCGCGTGGTGGAGATCGCCCGCGAGCGCGCGCCCGACGGCCGCGGCACCGTGGGCTACGTGGACGTATTCCCCAACTCGCGCAACGTGATTCCGGGGCGGGTGAAGTTCAGCGTGGACTTTCGCCACCCGGACGACGCGGGTCTGGCCGCAATGGAAGCGGCGCTGCGCGCCGCGGCCGAGCGCGTGGCCGCCCAAGGCAACGTGCAGATCGACGTGCAGCAGGTCGTCTACTTTCCGCCCACGCCCTTCGATGCTGCGCTACAGGAGTCGATCCGCGCCGCCGCGCTGGCCCGCGGCCATTCGCAGATGGCGCTGCCCAGCGGCGCCGGCCACGACGCGATCTACGTCGCCCGCACCGCGCCCGCCGCAATGATCTTCGTGCCCTGCAAGGACGGCATCTCGCACAACGAGATCGAGGACGCCAAGCCCGAAGACCTCGCCGCCGGCGCCAACGTGCTGCTGGATGCGATGTTGGCGCGGGCGGGGATCGCTTGACGCCGGCGCTCAGCGTCCGCCACCGAGTTTGCGCAACGTCTGCCACACCCGCGCCCAAAAGCGCGCTTCCAGTGCCAGCAGGCGCAACAGCCACGGCGGCATCCCCGCGGCCTCGGCGCGCGCCGCGGTCGCGGGGTCGATCCCGCCGTGCTTGAACACCGCGCGGTAGATCGCCAGCAAGAGCACGACCTCCAACGCCACCACAACGGCCAGCCCGACATAACGCAGCGGCGCCAGGGCAGAAATCAGTTGCTGCTCCTCGACGGGCACCAGCTTGCCCGCCACCCAAACGCCAAGGCAGGCCAGCGCCACAGCGCGCACCAGTGCCTTCCGGCCTTCGCGCCGATAACAGAGCCAGTACAACGCAGGCAGCAACAGCGCCAGATCGAACAGCAGACCGGCCTCGACCATCCGATCGATCTCGCCGCGCGAAGACAGGGCCACGGCGAGGTCGATCGCCACAATCGGCACCAACGCCAGATAAAACCAGTGCGTGCGCAGCGGTGCAGGAAGGACGGCCATCATGACCGCACGGTAGTCACGCCGCGGATGGGCGGTAAGCCGGGCAAACACCTATCCGGTTGCCAGCCGCTCCGCCACGGCAATCAGCGACCGATCCGCCCCCGCCGGCCCGAGCAGCGAGATGCCGAGCGGCGCGCCCAGCCGCGTCGCCAGCGGCAGCGAAATCTGCGGGAAGCCCGACAGCCCCGCGATGCACAGCATCTTTATCGCGGCGTTGCGATAGTCCTCCAGCTCCGCCTCGCTCGCCACCAGCAGCGGGGCCACGTCGGGCATCGTCGGCAGCAGCAGCACGCCGTCGGTGCCGAGCAGCCGCGCCATGTGCGCGCGGAAGCGCTCGCGGAAGTCCGCCGCCTGCGCGACTTGCGCATCGGTCAACGCGCGCGACCAGACAAAGCGCTCGGCCACGCCCGGCCCCAGCGGCGGCGCGTGCCGCTCGATGAAGGCGCCGTCGGTCACCCAGGCTTCGTGCCCTTGCAGATAGCGGAAGCTCCAGTACATCGTGTCGAACGAATCGAGCGCCGCCATCACCGGCGTGGCAGCACCGAAAGCCGCTTCGATCCTCGCGCGGGCCGGGGCAAGCGCCGCGGTTACTTCGGGCGCGAGCAGCGCCCACACGTCGGTCGGCAGCAGCAGCCGCGGCGCGGCGAGCGGGGCGGCATCTGCGCCCAACAGCACGTCGGCCACGCGCGCGAAGGTGGCCGCATCGCGCGCGAAGAAGCCGCAGGTGTCGAAGCTCGGCGCCAGATCGAGGCAGCCCTCCAGCGAAATCCGCGCGTGCGTCGGCCGAATGCCGTACAGCCGGCAGTGATTGGCCGGCGCGCGCACCGAGCCGCCGGTGTCGCTGCCGAGCGCGAAGTCGCACAGCCCGTTGGATACCGCCGACGCCGAGCCGCTGGACGAGCCGCCGGGGATGCGCTCCGGCGCCGCTCCGTTGCGCGGCGTACCGAAGTGCGCGTTCTTGCCGTTCATGCTGAAGGCGAGCTCGTCGGTGTGCGTCTTGCCGACGAAGCGCGCGCCCGCATCGAGCAGCCGCTGCACGGTGGGTGCGGTGCGGGTCTTGATGCCGGAGCCAGCCAGCAGCAGCGGATTGCCGCCACCTGTGGGGTAGCCCACCACGTCGAAGAGATCCTTGACCGCGAAGGTCAGGCCGGCGAGCGGGCCGCTCGCCGCGTTGGGCACGGCCACCGGCGGATAGGGGACAAAGGCGTGGGCGGGGTCTTGGTCGAGCAGCATCGAGTCAATCCACTTCCGGACGATTAGCCAATGTTGTCGTTCCCGCGCAAGCGGGAACCCAGCGGGTCTCGCGAAAGACACTGGATTCCCGCTTGCGCGGGAATGACGTGCCCGTGTTGTTCGACCGCAGCCGACGTGAAATCACTCTTCCACACGCGGCGCAAACGCGGCCAGCGCGCCGCGGTAATCCTTCGACAACGGCGGCGCATAGGCGCCGATCTTGGAGGTCTTCAAGCCGAGCGCGACCAGACTCTCGGCGAGCTTGACCGCCGCGGCCACACCATCGACCACCGGCACGCCAAACTCGCGCGACAAGCCCGCGGCGAGGTCGGCCATGCCGGCGCAACCGAGCACGATGGCCTCCGCGCGGTCTTCGCGCAGCGCGCGCTCGATCTCCTCGGCGATCCGCGCGCGCGCCGGCGAGCCGGGTTCTTCCAGCGCGAGCACCGGCACCTCGGCCGCGCGCACCCGCGCGCAGCGCGTGGCGAGGC
>JBKCXU010000154.1:0-34245 GCA_046316025.1 Betaproteobacteria bacterium
CCGAGCCCGAAGCGCCGATCCCGCAGGCGCCCACGGGGGACCTCGGCGCGCCGCAGAAGGGATGCCGCAATGCAGCGTTGGCTCGCCGCGCTGGCGGCGCCGCTGCTCGCCGCGGCCGCGTGGGCGGCGGATGCGCCGCGCCAGCCAGACGGCCTGCTCGCCGTGCCGCCGCTGGCGCGAGTGACGGACCTCGCCGGCGCGCTGGCGCCGGCCGACCGCAGCGCGCTGGAGGCCAAGCTCGCGGCTTTCGAGCGCGAGCACGGCAGCCAGATCGCGGTGCTCGTCGTGCCGAGCACGGCGCCCGAGCCGATTGCGGACTTCACCAACCGCGTCGGCGCCGAGTGGAAGATCGGCCGCAGGGGCGTCGGCGACGGTGCGCTCGTCGTCGTTGCGGTGGCCGACCGCAAGGCCTGGATCAGCGTGGCGCGTGCGCTGGAAGGCGCGGTGCCCGACGCGGCGGCCGGCCGCATCGTGCGCGACACGATGGGGCCTCGCTTTGCCAAGGGCGACTACTCTGGCGGCTTGACCGTCGGGGTGGATGCGCTCGTCGCCCGGATCACCGGCGAGGGCCTGCCGGCGCCCGTGCGTGCGGCAAAGGACAAGGCCGATGCCGGCGAAGACGCCTTCGCTTTGCTGATCCCTTTTGTGGTGATCGGCGTCGTCGTCGGAGCGATCCTGCGGCGAGTGCTCGGCGTGCCCGGCGCGCTGCTCGCAGGTGGTGGCGCGGGCACGATCGCCGCGTGGTTGCTGTCGTCGCTACTGCTCGGCGGGCTGGCGGGTATCGCGGTGTTCTTTCTGTCGCTCGGCGGCGGCGCGCGCGCCGGCCGGTCGATCGGCCGGCGCCGCGGCGGTTTCGATCCGCGCGGCAGTTGGGGCGGCGGCGGTTGGAGCGGGGGCGGCGGCTTCTCCGGCGGGGGCGGGCACTCCGGCGGGGGCGGGTTCTCCTCTGGCGGCGGCGGCGACTTCTCCGGCGGTGGCGGCGGTGGAAGCTGGTAGGCAACGATGAGCATCAAGCGCTGGTTCAAGCACTGGTCGATCACGCCGCTGGCGGTCAAGCGCACGTTTCCGGACGCAGCGCTGGAGCGTATCCAGCAGGCGATCGCCGAGTCCGAGAAGGCGCACAGCGGCGAGATCCGTTTCGCGGTGGAGTCCGCACTGCCCTGGTCGTACCTGCGCCGCAACGCGCCGGCGCGCCAGCGTGCGGCGATGGTGTTTGCCAAGCTGCGCGCGTGGGACACCGAGCACAACAACGGCGTGCTGATCTACGTCGACCTGGCCGACCGCGCCATCGAAGTCATTGCCGACCGCGGCATCGCCCGTCACGTCACGCACGCCGAGTGGGAGGCGATCTGCGAGGCAATGCGCGCGCGGTTCCGCGCCGACGACTATGCGGGCGGAGTGGTCGCCGCGGTCGAAGCCGTCGGCGGCAAGCTCGCCGCGCACTTTCCGCTGGCGGCGGGCCAGTCCAACCCGAACGAGTTATCCAACAAACCTGCCCTGTTGTAGGCGGAGGTTGCCATGTCGATCAAACATCCTTTAGGCGACACGCCCCGCCCCGGCCATGAACTCGCCACGCTGGCCGGCGGCTGCTTCTGGTGCCTGGAGGCGGTGTACGAGGAGGTCGAAGGTGTGGTCGATGTCGAGTCCGGCTACGCCGGCGGCCAGGTGCCGAATCCGACCTATCGACAAGTCTGCGACGGCACCACCGGGCACGCCGAAGTGGTGCGCATCGAGTTCGACCCCGCGCGCGTGTCGTACCGCGAGCTGCTGGAGATTTTCTTCGCTATCGTCGATCCCACGACGCGCAACCGCCAGGGCAACGACGTCGGCACCCAGTACCGCTCGGCGATCTTTACCCACTCCGACGAGCAGCAGCGTATCGCGCAGGACGCGATCGCCGAGGCGGCGCCGCACTATGCCGCGCCGATCGTCACCGAAGTGCTGCCGGTGCCCGCCTACTACCGCGCCGAGGACCATCACCAGGAATACTTCCGCCAAAATCCGGCGCAGGGCTATTGCATGTTCGTGGTCGCGCCCAAGGTGGAGAAGTTCCGCAAGACTTTTGCCGCCAAGCGAAAGCGGACGTAGAAAAAAAACGGCCACCCGCAGGTGGCCGTTTTGCTTCAGAGCGAACCGCGGTTTACAGCGGCTTGATCTGCGTGGCTTGCGGGCCCTTGGTGCCCGGCGACACTTCAAACTCGACCTTCTGGCCTTCTTTCAGTGTCTTGAAGCCATTGCCCTGGATTTGCGAGAAGTGCGCAAACAAATCCTTGCCACCGTCGTCGGGCGCGATGAAACCGAAACCCTTGGACTCGTTGAACCACTTGACCGTACCTTGTGCCATTTGCAAAACGTCCTTGAAAGAGAAAACAACAAAGATGCGCAGCCGCAAAAGCGCCGCTGCGTGCCTGCGATCAAGGTCGACTTGCCGGGGAAACAGGGCACGGCGCACAGAACGTGGCCGGCGACGAACCGAGGGACTGACGAACCGAACCGAAAGCGAGCCGAAACATACGCGCTTCCCGCATCCTTGTCCATCACCTCTTTTTTACCCGGCGGCGGCTGCGCCGGTGGGGCGCCGGCGCCTTCATTTGCCAACCACCGCTTGCGCGAGCTCGATGCAGGTCAGCGGCGCGCTGCCCTCGGCCTTGTTGTTGACGATGACGTAGGCGGGCTGGCCGCTGCGCTGGGCGACGTGGATCAGGTGCGCCAGCGTGCCGCGGGTGAACACGTCCACGTCCATCAACCGGTCGAACGGCGCGTAGCGCTGGCGCGCCTCCTCGTAGCGCAGGCCCGCGTGCAGCGACCAGCGCACCACGAGCGGCCCTTTTAGCCGCCACGCCTCGCCGTCGTCGTCGCTGGCGTCCATCGCCCGCAGCGCGCTGCTTTGTCGTTGCACATCCGGCATCTTCGCGTGCAGTCCGAGGCAAAGCCGCACGCCCACAGCGCGCAGGCTGCGCACCAGACGCGGCGTCAAGAGTTGGCCGTTGCGCAGTTCGAGCGCGTACAGCGGCGCGCGGCCGTCGACGGTTTGCGGCAAGGCCGCGAAGAAGGCGCCAAGCCGCTCGACCAGCGCCACCAGCGCTTCGTCGCGTAACCAAGGACGCGGCAGCGGCGACAACTGGAACACGAGCGGCCCGGCCTTCTCGCCCAAGCCGGCGAGCGCCGGCAGCACGAAGGTTTCGGTCGCCGCGGCAACGTCCAGAAAGTGCGGGTTGTCCGCCGCGGGCGCGCCGCCGTCGCCGCGGACCACTGCGTCGGTCACTGCCGCGGGCGCCTTGATCAGGAAACGAAACGCTGGCGGCACCTGCGCCGCATAGCGGGCGTAATCGCTCCGACTCAGCGGACGGTAGAAGCCGCGATCGAGTCCCACGGCGCGCAGCACCGGGTGCTGGGCGTAGGCGGAGAGGCCATGGCGCGCCAGATCGGCTTCCGCCCGCTCGTCGCGATAGACGAGGCCACGCCAGCCGGGGAAGCTCCACGACGAGGTCCCGAGGTAAACACCGCGCGGCAGCCGGCGACCCAGGCGCAGCAGGTCTTCGCCGGCCGCCGCCGCCTCGACGCGCGCCAGCGCGACCGGCGCGGGATCGTCGCTCGAATCCTGCGGTCTGCGGTCGATCACAACCGCCGCGCCCGCTCGAGCACGACGTTGGTGTCGAGCTTTGCGGGCTCGCCGGAGCGCGCTTCGGCCGCCCCGCTCAGCATGAGTTCGAGCGCGACCGTCGTACCGGCACCCGGCGCGCTGGTGAGCGAAAGCTGCGCGCCGATCTTGGCCGCGCGACTGCGCATGTTGAGCAAGCCACGGCCGCGTACGCCCTCATCGCCAATGCCACGCCCGTCGTCGGTGACGCGGACCCGCAAGAACCGGTCGGCCCCACCGCCCTCGACCCGCGCCTCGACACGCACGAGATGCGCCCGGCTGTGCTTCAGCGCGTTGCCGAGCGCCTCCTGCACGACGCGCAGAATCGGCAGCACCACGCCGGGGTCGAGTTGCAGTTCGGCCGGCAGGCCGCGCGCATCCCACGCCAGCGCGATGCCGGCCGCGCGGAACCGCGGCTCCATGCGGAACCGCAGGTTGCCCAACGCGTCGGCCAGCGTGGCTTCGTCCGAGACGATGGCGTCGATGGCCAGCCGCAGGTCGTCGATCGACTCGCGTAACAAGTGCGCGACCTGCCGGTTGGTCAGGGCGCGTCGCTCGACGAGCATCAGCGCCGACAGCAGTTGCGAGCCCAGGCCGTCGTGGATGTCCTGCATGATCCGCTGCCGTTCCTGACTGCGGGCTTGCGCCCGCTCGCTTTCGCGCAGACGCTCGAAGTTGCGCTTGAGCAGTTGCTCGCGCTCGCGCACCCGGCTTTCCAGTTCGGTGCGCGCGTTCTCCGCGTCCCTCAGAGCATGTAAGAACCGGTCCACCAGCGGCGTTGCGAGGGCGACCAACACCAGGGCCCCGGCGGCAGGCAGCAGTGGCAGGTCGGCGCCGACGGTGTAGCCCAGCGCCAGCGCGGCGTCGTGCGCCGCGGCGAGCACCAGCAGCGCGGTCGCCGCAAGCAGCGCTCCGCTCGGCCCAGGGTGGCCGCGCAGGCGCCGCATGCCTGCGTACGCGAGGGCAAGCGCAACGATCGCCGCCAGGCCCGACAGCCATACGCCGGCGAGCGCAGCGTCGCCGGTCTCGCCGGTGGCCAACAGCAGCGCCGGACCGGCTGCCGTGTAGATCCAGAGCGCTGCCTCCGCGCGCGGCAGGCGCCGATGCGCCAGCCGCATCAAGGTGATGGCAGTCACTGCCATAAAGCCGCCAAGCCCAGCGGCACCGAGTGCAACCAGGATTGGGTGCAACCATGCCGGGTGCAACTCCAACAGCATCAACGCACTGAAGGCCAGCCAAAGCACGGCGGCGATCGCCAGCAGCGACAGCAGGCGGTCGGGCCGGCGCAGCAGCAGCAGGCCGAAGAACAATGCGATCAACGCTGCCAGCGTGGCGCCGATCCAGGGTACGGTGTTGGCGAAAAAGCGGCGCAGCTCGTAGGTGCTGGCGAGTTCTTCGACCGGCGCGACGACGACCGGGCCAAGCCGGTGCGCGCGTTTACCGTAAGCAAATTCAACCGTCACGGTGTTGCGGCCGGCCGTCAGCACGGGCGCGGCCAGCGGTAGCAGAAAGGGGCGGCGCCACAGCGCCTCGCGGCGCCCGTCGTCGGTGGGAATCTCGCCAACCACATGGCCGTTAACGCGGATACGCCCGCCGCTGCCCAATTGTGTGAGCAGTATGCCGATTTGACGCTGCGGCACCTGCGGCAGGTCGAAGCTCAACCGCAACACCACGCCGCGTAGCGGGTCGCCGCTTGACGGCGCAGTCCACCGCGCCGGCAGCGACACCGCAAACCACACGGCATCTGCCGCTGGAGCGGCGCCGGGCGCAACAACCGTCCACTCGGCCTTGTTCAGCGTCGTCCCGCTCGCGCCCGCAGGCACGACGATCGCACCGAGGAAAAACGCCGCCGCGACCTGCACGAGCCAACGCAGCGGCATGGCGATTGTCATGACCGAAATGCGCGCGGCCGCGCAGACGGCACGCTCAAGCGCGCAACAGGCCCATCTGGGTCGCTTCGTACACCGCCTCGCCGCGAGAATGCACTGCCAGCTTGCGGTAAATCTTCTTGATGTGCGCGGTCACCGTGTGCGGAGAGATGGCCAGCACGTCGCCGATCTCGTTGAAGCTCATGCCCTTGGCGAGCAATTGCAGGATCTCGGTTTCCCGTGAGGACAGCGGATTCTCTTCCGGCGTCACCGCGGCCTGCGCAGCCTGGCTGCGCTGGCGTACGGCCTTGAGCACGCTGCGCGCCACCGCCGGCGACACGGGCGAGCCGCCGGCGCGCAGCAGCTTGATGCAGGCGATCACGTCCGCGGGCGTGGAGTCCTTCAGCACATAGCCGGTGGCGCCGGCTTCGATCGACGAAACCACGTGATGCTCGTCGCCGAAGATCGACACCACGAGAATGTCCGTATCGGGCTGCCTTTCCGATACGCGGCGGATGAGGTCGATGCCGCTGCCGTCGGGCAGGCCGAGATCGATCATCATCACGTCGAATCGGGTGTTTTCGATCAGGTTCGTCGCCTCGCGCTTGTTGGCGGCGACGCCGGCAAGCCGCATGCTCGACTCGGCCTGGATGACTTGCGCAAAGCGGCGGCGAAACTCGGGTTCGTCTTCGACGACGATCACCGATAAGGTTACTTCGCTCATGAGTCCCCCCTCCGAGCATGGTGATGCTCATGATAGCCCTTGGGCGCGATGATCGCCCCTACGCGGCACCGCGCAAACAGGTTAAGGCGCCAGCCGCTGACGGCTCCACCCATCGCCCGCCCGCGTGTACAGCAGCCGATCGTGCAAACGCGACGGCCGCCCCTGCCAGAATTCGACCGCCTGCGGCCCGACCCGGTAGCCGCCCCAGTGCGGCGGGCGCGCCGGCTTCAATCCGTGCTTCAGGCCCATCTCGGCGGCGCGCGCCAGCAGCCACGCTTTGCCGGGGATCGGTTCGCTCTGCGGTGAGGCCCAGGCGCCGATGCGCGAGGCGAGCGGGCGACTGGCGAAGTAGGCATCGGATTGCTCGCTCGCCACCTGCTCGACCGCGCCTTCGATGCGCACCTGCCGTTCAAGTTCTGGCCAGAAAAAGAGCAGTGTTGCCTGCGGATTGGCCGCCAGTTCGCGCCCCTTGCGGCTGGCGTAGTTGGTGTAGAAGACGAAGCCCGCCGAGTCGAAGTCCTTGAGCAACACGACCCGCGCCGATGGCCGGCCCGCGGCGTCCGCGGTGGCGAGCGTCATCGCGTTGGGCTCGGGCAGTTGCGAGGCCAGCGCCTCGTCCCACCAGCGGGAAAACTGCTGGATCGGATCGGCCGCGGCGCGCTCTTCGTCGAGCGCGCCGCGCTTGTAGTCGGAACGCAAGTCGGCGATCTTCATGGCGGAGCGCATGATGACACGGCGCTGGCGCGGCGCAGCAGCCGCTCGAGGTGCGGGTCGCGCAGCCCCTCGGCGTGCAGCGCCGCCACGGTGTGTTGCAGATACTCGAGGCTGGTGCCGCGCGTACCGCAGGCGCGGCGCAACACGTCGACGACTTCCGCCTCGCACAGTTGCCCGCCGTAGTTGGGCGCATCGTCGCGCACGACGAAGGCCAACGCGAGCGGCGGCTCGCCGCCCGCCAGCGGCCGCGCCCGCAGCCAGCGCGGCGCATACGACCCCATGAACATTTCGCGTTCCCACAGCCGTTCCAGTTCGCGCGGCGCACTCTCCTTATGCAAACGGTAGGCCACACCGGCGCAAGAGCCGCCACGGTCCAGCCCCGCCACCAGGCCCGGGTACTCCGGCGTGCCGCGATACAGCACCGAACGCAGGCACAAGCGCCGGTGGTAGCCGAACACGCGCGCCGGCAGGCGCCGGTCGTAGGCGAACTCCGGGCGCCAGATCAACGACCCGTAGCCGAACACCCAGATCTCGCGCCGGGGCGACAGGCGCGCGCGCTCGGCCAACGCCGCCGCCAGCGATTCGCGCATCTGCTGCGGCGTCAGGCGCGCGGCCGCATACGCCCCCGCCGAGCTCATGGCGCCGCCCGCTGCCAGCGCACGGCCGCCACGCCGGCGCCGCCGACGATCAACGCCATTGTCCAGAACGCCGCACCCGCACCAAGTACCGAGCCGGCGGCGCCGAACACGAGCGGCAGCACGACGTGGCTGCCGCTCATGATCGTGGTGCGCATCCCGAGCGCTTCGCCGACCCGCCCCGGCGGCGAGCGCGAATGCAGCAGCGACATCACGTTCGGCTGCGCCGCGCCCAGCCCGAGGCCGAGCACGAAGGCCACCGCCGCCAGCGTCAGCACCCCACCAAACAGCGGAAACAGCGCGAACGCCGTGCACGCGGCAAAGAGCGTGAAGATCAGCACCTGCCATTCGGTAAAGCGGCGCGACAGCCACGGCATCGCCAGCCGCACGACAAACGTGGCCGCCGCAAAAGCGCCCAGCACCAGGCCGATCTCCGACGCCGACAAGCCGACCCGCGTGCCGTGCACCGGCACCATGAAGGTTTGCAGGTCCCAGCTCATCGAGATCACCGCGGTGGCGATCAGCACGTGCCGCAGTTCACGATGACGCAGCAGTTCCAGCGGATGCAACGGCACGGGCGGCGCGGCGCGGTCGCCGGCGTGCGTCAGCAGCGGGCGCTGCGCCCAGACCCAGGCGAGCGCGCCGGCCGCCAGCAGCACCAGCACGACAAAGGTCGCGCGGTGGCCGATGCTGTCGATCAGCAGGCCGCTCGCCACCGGACCGGCGAAACTCGACACGGAGCCGCCGAGCGCCAGCCAGGAGAACGCCGCCGCGCGCCGCTCGGGGTCGGCGCGCTCACCCACCACCTGCTGCACGGCCATCATCGCCAGGGTCTGCCCGGTGCCGACGAGCGCGGCGGCCACCAGCAAGGGCGCGATGTCGGCCACCGGGTACGGAAACGCGGCCGGCAGCACCACGCCGGCGAGGATCAGCCCGATGCCGAGCACCGCCGGCCGGCGCGGGCCGACTTCGTCGAGCCAGCGCCCCGCGCGCACCGCGATCAGCATCGGCACCAACGCGAAGAGCGCCATCAGCACGCCGACGGTGAAGGTCGAGGCCTTGTTCGACAGCGCGTAGAGCGACCCGGTCAGCCGCACGGAGACGAACACCAGGTGCGCCAGCACCGCGATGGCGATGATCCGCGCCAGCGTCATCGCGCGCGCTCCGCCCGCGGCCGCCATGCCACGAGGGCGACGCCGGCGCAGGCGATGGCGATGCCCAGCGCGGTCAGCGCCGACGGCGTCACCGCAAAAAGCAGCCACTCCAGCGCCACCGCAAAGATCGGCGTCAGGTAGAGCAGGCTCGTCACCCGGGTCGCCTCACCGCGGCGCATCAGCGTGTGCAGCGCGTTGACCGCGAAGATCGAGGCGAGGATCACCAGGAACGCGATCGCGCCGGCCAGCGCCCAGCTCCAGCGCACCGGGAAGCCCTCGACCGCCAGCGCGAGCGGCGCCAGTGCGACGAGCGTGGCGGCGAACTGCACCGGCGCAGCCGCGCGCAGATCGACGGTCGGGCAGAAGTGGCGCTGATACAACGTGCCGGTGGTGATCGCGGCCAGTGCGATGGTCACCGCCGCCACCGCGGGCCAACTGAGCAGCCGCAGGTCGATCTTGTGCCAGACCACCAGCAGCACACCGAGCAGGCCCAGCACCACGCCGATCCACTGCGGCCGCCGTAGCCGCTCGCCCAGCCAGCCGACCGCGACGACCGCGGTGACCAGCGGCTGGGTGGCGAGCACCAGCGCCGCGACCCCCGCCGACATGCCGAGGTATTGCGCGTAGTGGCTGCCGCCGAGGTTGACCGCGTGCATCAGCAGCCCCGCGACGATCACATGGCCCCAGGCGGCGGGCGAGTTCGGCCAGCGCAGCGGCTCTCGCCGCTGCCAGAGCAACAGCAGCGGCAGCAGTACCAAAAGGCCGAAGGCAAAGCGCAGCGTCAGGAAGGTGAACGGCGGCGCGTAGTGCAACCCCACCTTGGTCGCCAGATAGCCGGAACCCCAGACGGCGACGAAGAACCAGGCGAGGGTGGGGGAGGCGAAGAGCAGTGATCCGTGATCGGTGATCCTTGATCCGCGGGCTTCGGCAGCGTCGGCCGAGCGGATCACGGAAGACGGATCACGGCTCACGATGGCTATTGCTCCAACTTGATCCCCTGCCGCTTGACGAGGTCGATCATCTTGTCGCGCTCGGCCACGATCTGCGCGCGGAACTCGGCCGGCGTGTTGCCCACCGGAGTTGCGGCCTGCTGCTGGAGCTTTTCACGTATCGCCGGATTGGCGAGCGTCTTGACCGCCGCATCGTGGATCTTCTTCACGATGTCGTCGGGCGTCTTGGCGGGCGCGAGCAGGCCATACCAGACCTGGTCGTTGACCGACGGCATCTTCAGCTCGGCCAGCGTCGGCACATTCGGCACGGCGGCCAGCCGCTGCGGCGCGGCCACCGCCAGCGCCCGGAGCTTGCCGCTCTGGATGTGCGGCAACGACGAAGGAATGTTGTCAAACAGGATTTCCACCTGACCGGCCAGCACGTCGTTCAAGGCCGGGCCCGCGCCGCGGTACGGGATGTGCACGATGAAGGTGCCGCTGGCCACCTTGAAGAGTTCGCCCATCATGTGGCCGATGCCGCAGGTGCCCGAGGACGCAAACGACAGCTTGCCCGGGTTGGCCTTGAGGAACTTGACGAACTCGTCCATGTTCTGCGCCTTGACCCGCTGCGGGTTCACGGCGATCACGTTGGGCACCGCGGCGAGATTGGTGATCACCGCAAAGTCGTCGGGCGACTTGTACGGCAGCTTGGGGTTGCAGGCCGGGTTGACCGCCATCGTGGAGACGGTGGCAACGCCGATCGTGTAGCCGTCTGGTGCCGCCTTGGCGACTTCGGTGGCACCGATCGCACCACCGCCGCCGCCACGGTTTTCCACGACCACGGGCTGGCCGAGGTTCTTGCCGAGTTCGTCGGCGACGATGCGCGCAACGATGTCGGTGGTGCCGCCCGGCGGAAACGGGACGATCAGGCGCACCGGCTTGTTGGGGTAAGACTGCGCCGCCACGGCCAGCGGCAGCAGGGCGCAGGCGGCGAGCGTCAGGCGACGGGCGAGGGTGGACATCGGGCTTGCTCCTTGGGATCGAGGGGATACGGCCTTCGACGGGCCGCTGGAGCGCGAACTTATCACGCGACCAGGCGATGGCCGTATCGGGGCTAGCCCGTGTGCAGAGGTCAGGCTTCGCGGATCAGCAGCAGGGGCGTTGCGCAATGCGCGGCCACGCGGTTGGCGACCGACCCCAGCACCGCCCGCTTGAAGGCGCCGTAGCCGTGCGAGCCGAGCACCAGCACGTCGAGCTTCTGTTTCCTGGCAAAGGCGGACAGCTCGTCGCCGGCGTTGCCGGCGAGACAGGCTTCCGCCGCCGCCACGCCAACCTTGACGAGAAGCCGGCGCACCGGGGCGACGGCGGTGTCGAAGGCCTTGGCCTGCATCGCCTGGATCTCGTCCGCAGAAAACGCGGGCAGCGCAATGCCGGCCATATCCGGCATCACCGCGCCGGCAAAGTCGGGCACCACGTGCACCAGCGTCAACTGCGGTGCCGCGCCAAAGAGATTCAGGTGCCGCAAAACGTAGCGCACCGCCGCACGGCCATACTTGGAGCCGTCCACGGCAATGCCGACCTTGAGCGAATCGCCCTTGGGGGCCGCGCGTTCGCGCAGCATCAGCAGCGGCTGCTTGCAGCGCGCCAGCACCGCGTTGGTGACCGAACCCAGCACCGCACCGACCAGCGCGCCATGTCCGTGCGACCCCATCACGATCAGATCGACGGCGCCGGCGACTGCGCGCTCGGCGATCTGCTCGCCGGGGCTGCCGACTTCGTGGCGCGTCGTCGCCGCCAAGCCCGCCCGTTTAAGCGCCGCCGCCGCTGGCTTGAGGGCCTTGCGCGCCTCCTCGTCGTAGTAAGAGCGCAGCACCGACTGCCCGACCACCCGCGCCGCGCGCACCGGCACCGGCAACTGCACGTTGAGCAGTTCGACCTCGGGTGCGTTGCCGATCAGTGTCGTGCGCGAGGCGATAAACGCCACGGCCGCCGCGCTGTACTTGCTGCCATCCACCGGAACCAGGATCTTCATAGGCACCTCCTCCGTCGATGGCAAAAAGTGTAGTCAGTACGGGGGCTCCGGGCTCGCTGTGCGCTTGATCGCCGCCAAGCTTCGGTCGAAAAAGCCCGCGCTCGCGGGATGGCGACCGGCTAATCGCCGCCGGCCGCAGTCCTGGCGCAGGTGGAAAAGCCGAAGATCGAGTACGCGGGGCAATTGCCGATCAGCCCGGTGGCCAGCGGCACCAGGCCGATCCAACCCCAGGCGCCGATCATGCCGGTGGCGGCGAGCGCAATCAGTACCAGACCGAGGACGATGCGCAGCGTACGGTCGATGCCGCCCATGTTGACCTTCATTGGATGCTCCTGTGGGAAGCGGGCGGGGCGGTGCCCCGCCGAACGCCGCGCAGACTAGGGCCGCGCGGCGTCGGGGTCAGTGACCGCGCTCACGCCGCTGCTGCCATGCGCAGCCCGCTCGCGCAGCGCGCGCGGATCGAGGATCTCCACTGCGCCGCGGCCCAGCTTGACCCAGCCTTGCTCCTCGAACTGCTTGAGCTGCCGGCTCACCGACTCGCGCGACACGCCGAGCAGGTGCGCCAGTTGCTCGTGCGACATCTCGACCCGCGAACCCTTGCCGAGCAAGGCCGAGGCAAGGCGCTGATCCAGACGCTGGAAGCCCACTTCTTCGACCAGTTCCATCAGCCGCTGCATGCGCTCGACGAACAGGCCAAACACCTCTTCGCGGAACGGCTTGTGCTCGGCCACCAGCCGCTCGAACATCGGGCGCGGCACGATCGCCAGTTCGACATCGGTCAGGCAGCGCCCCTGGGCGTTGTAGTGCGCGTTGCCGAGCAGGCAGCCGGTGGACATCACGCAGCTTTCGCCGGCGCCGACTTCGTAGAGCACGAACTCGCGCCCGCTGTCCAAATGCCGCGCGACCTCCACGCGGCCTTGCAGCACGATCGGGAAACCCTGGCACCCCTCGTTGGCGCGGAACACCACGCTGCCCGCGGGCAGGCGCACCACGTTGAGACTGATACCGACTTCCTCGCGCAGCGCCGGCGGCAGGGCGGCGAGCGCAGGCATCGCGGCCAGCGCGCGTTGCAGAGCGGTATCGGCGGCAGTCATCGGTGCGGCGACCATACGGGGGAAAGCGCCTATCGTAGTGCAGCGGGCAGGCGCGCGCAGCACCGCTAAGCTTCCCGCTCCAACAGGGAGTCCCCATGAACCCGACCGAACAACGCGCGCTGCTGGCCATCGCCCTGCTGGCGGCGCTGGCCGACGGCAGCAAGGCCGATGCCGAACGCGCCGAGCTGCGACGCGTGGCCGACTCGCTCGGCCCGCAACTGAACGCCGCCGCCGTGCTGCAAGACGTGCTGCTCAAGCGCGTGGACGTGGCGGCCGCCGCGGCCCAGTTGACTTCACCGGAACTGCGCCAGCTCGCCTTCGAACTGGCCGTGGGCGTGTGCGATGCCGACGGCCTGCGCAACGACCCGGAAACACGCTTTCTCGCCGCCTTGGGCAGCGCGCTCGGCCTGACCGCGCCGCAGATGGCGCAACCGGCCGCTACCGCCGATGCCCTGGCCACGGCACCGCTTGCCACGGCGCCAGAGGGCGAGGCGCCGGTCGTCGCGGCCACGCCGCGAGTGAACGAGGCCGAACTCGACAAGACCATCGTCAACGCGTCGATCCTCAACGGCGCGCTCGAACTGCTGCCGCAGTCGATGGCCTCGCTGGCGATCATTCCCTTGCAGATGCGGCTCGTCTACCGGATCGGCCAGGCTTACGGCTACGAGCTCGATCGCGGCCATATCAAGGACTTTCTCGCCACGGCTGGCGTCGGGCTGACCGGCCAATACCTGGAAGACGTGGGCCGCAAGCTGATCGGCGGGCTGCTGGGCAAGGCGGCCGGCAAGATGGCGGGCTCGCTTGCCCGCGGCGCCACCGGCGTGGCCTTCTCGTTTGCCACCACTTACGCGCTCGGCCACCTGGCCAAGCGCTACTACGCCGGCGGGCGTGTGATGAGCACCGATCTGCTGCGCAGCAGCTTCAACGACCTGCTGGGTCAGGCGCGCGGCGTACAGCAGCAGTACCTGCCGCAGATCGAGCAACGCGCGCGCACCATCGACATGGGGCAGATCGTGCAACTGGTGCGCGAGTCGAAGTAGGCCATGGCAGACGACGGCGAGCGCCGCTACGGCGGCATCGCACGGCTGTATGGCGCCGACGCCCTGGCGCGGCTGCGCGCGGCGCACGTGGCGGTGGTCGGCGTCGGCGGTGTGGGATCCTGGGCGGCCGAGGCGCTGGCAAGGAGCGGCGTGGGCGCACTGACCTTGATCGACCTCGACCACGTCGCCGAGAGCAACCTCAACCGTCAGGTGCACGCCCTGGAGTCCACGCTCGGCCAGGCCAAGGTGCAGGCGATGGCACAGCGGATCGCGGCGATCGACCCCGGCTGCACGGTGCGGCCGGTCGAAGCGTTTGCCGAACCCGATACCGTCGCCGCCACGATCCCCGCGTGCGATCTCGTACTCGATTGCATCGATTCGGTACGCGCCAAGGCAGCGCTCGTCGTGCACTGCGCAGGCGAGCGGCTGCCGCTTCTGGTGAGCGGCGCCGGCGGCGGCCGCACCGACCCGACCCGCATCCGCGTGGCCGATCTGGCGCGCGCGGCGGGGGATCCGCTGCTCGCCAAGCTGCGCTACCGGCTGCGGCGCGAGCACGGCTACCCGCGCGAGGCGAAGCGCAAGTTCGGCGTCACCGCGGTCTACTCCGATGAACCGGTGCGCCCGCCTGCCGCAGGCTGCGGTCCGGCCGCCACCGACTTCGTCGCTGGCCTGGCCTGCGCCGGCTACGGCTCGGCCGTCACGGTCACGGCGCCGTTGGGCTTTACCATGGCGGCTGTCGCATTGAATGCTCTGGTGCGGGATCGCCAAGCAGCGGCTTGACCGGTATCAACCGCACCCGCGGCAGCCTGCCTAGCATCGGCCATAACCTGAATTGAGGAGTCCACGATGTTCAAGAAGATCCTGTTGCCCACGGACGGCTCGGAACTGTCCACCAAGGCGGTCGCTGGCGCCGTCGACTTTGCCGCCAAACTCGGCGCCGGCCTGGTCGGCCTGACCGTGGTGGAGCCGTACTCGTACGCCTCACTGTCCGAATACCGGCCCGAGTCGTTCGAAGATTACGAAGCCCGCATGGAGACACTCGCCAACGAACGCCTGGCCAACCTGCGGGCTGCCTGCCAGGCTGCCGGCGTGGCCTGCGAGGCGGCGGTGGTCAAGTCCTTCGCGCCCTACGAGGCGATCATCGACACCGCCAGCAAGTTCGGCTGCGACGTGATCTTCATGGCCTCGCACGGACGGCGCGGGCTAAACGCGATCCTGCTCGGCAGCGAGACGCAAAAGGTGCTCACGCACTCGTCGATCCCAGTGATGGTGTATCGGTAGACAGCTACGGCAGGAGACAGCGGCATGACGGCAGCTACGGTCAAGGTCCGGCACGACGAAATCCTGGTCGGCTTCAAGCCGATCGACGATCTGCACAAGGAGTTCCAGGACATCCTCGATGCGCTCAACGACCCGGCCGAGGCCGACTACGGCCAGCACCTGCTGGCGCTGCACGAGCACCTGCTGCGCCATTGCGCGACCGAAGAGCGGTTCATGCTGCAAGAGAACTACCCGCACTATGCGCGCCACAAGCGCGCGCACGAGCAGTTGCTGGAGTCGGTGTCCGACGTGCGGCGCCAGTTCGACGCCGGCGACATCGCTGCGGTGCGCCGCTACGCCGCCGGGATGATGGAGTGGTTCGCGATTCACGCCCAGTCCGAAGACGCCGAACTCGCCGGCTTCCTGAAGGGTCTGCGTGCCTGACGCCGCCGCTGCGCCGGCGGTCGGCGCGGTCGGCTACGCGCCGATCGACGAACTGCATCTGGAGTTCGAGCAACTGGCCGCGCAACTGGCGGCGGGCGACGATCTTCCGGCCACGCTCGATGCGCTGCTCGAGCACATCGACCGCCACTTCGGCCTGGAAGAGCGACTGATGAGCGCCTGCGCCTTCCCGATGCTCGGCTGCCATGCCCGCGAACACGCGAGCGTGCACGAGGTCGTGGCCGAGGTGCGCCGTCGCCACGCCGCGGGTGAGCCCGAGTTCGCGCAACGCCTGGCCGAGGCGCTGCCGCAGTGGTTCGCCTTGCACGCCAGCACGATGGATGCGGCCCTGGCGCATTACCTCGCGGGCCGCGAGGACATCATTGCCCGGCGCGACGCCGCGGGCCCGGCTTAACTTGCCGCCGGGGAACCGGCCAACCTGTGGGACATCCACGTGCAGCGGACGCGCTACGCGGACGATCTGCTGGCGCGGCGCACCATCGAGTTGGAGCCGCTCAGCCTGGCCTTGCTGCGCAATGCCGACGGCAGCCGCCCGCTGCGCGACATGGCGATCGCGCTCGATCTGCGCGCGGACCGGGCCAAGGCGATGGCCCAGAAGCTGCTCGACTCCGGGCTGCTGGTTCCCACCACCCCGCCGCGGGTGGACAGCCGCGACCCATTGCGCCCGCAGATGCGCGAGATCGTGCGCCGGCTGCGCCCGATCCTGATCGAGCACGCCGGACCGGAAGCCGCTTACGCTCTGGAAGTCGATGCTCCCGAGTGCAAGGACCTGGCCGATCTGGTCGTACGCATGCGTCGGCGCTTCATCGATCCACAAGCGCGCGACCGCTTTACCGCGGCGGCGCTTCAGTTGTCGGCAGCGCCCTCGTCCGATGCCTGAGGCGGCGCCCGCGTCAGAGCGTCCGCCGCTGCCGCATCGCGCGCCGCAACCAGGCGTGAAAATGGATCATCCCGTCTTCGTGCGGTGAGTGAAACGGGCCGGTGTCGTCTTCGCCGGCCAGCCAAAGAGCACGCCGGCCGCGCCGCAACCGCCGGCAGGCCCCGGCGTCCTCGGCGGCGCTCTCGGCATAGGCCGCCTGGTGCGCTTCGACGATGTGCCGCTCGAAGGCGTGAACCTCTTCCGGGTAGTAGAACTCGACGATGTTGGTCGTCCGCTCCGGCGAACGCGGGATCAGCGTGCTGACCACCAGCGCGCACGGATACCACTCGATCATCACATTCGGATAGAGAATCGACCAGACCGTGCCGTACTTGGGCAGCACGCCACCGCTGTAGGCAAGGATCGAGTCGCGGTAGCGCGCGTAATTGGCCGAGGTCTGCTCGCGCAGTTGGTCGCGCACGCCCATGATTTGATAGCTCCAGCGCTCGCCGAAGCCCCACTCGTAGTTGCCGGCGTCGACGAAGCGCTGCAAGCCGGGGTGCACCGCCTGCACGTGGTAGAGCTCGAGGAAGATCTCGAGAAACTCCTTCCAGTTGAAGTCGCACTCGTCGATCTGCATGCGGTCGAACATGTAGCCGGAGAAGTCGTAATCGGCGGCGAGAGGAAAGCTGGCGAGGTCGGCCGCCGCGTTGCGCGGTCCGGCAAAGAGCAGCCCCTGCCAGGAGTGCAAGGCGGTGCGCGGCAGGGCGCAGTCGGGCGGGCGGTCGAAATCCGGAGCGCCGAGCAGGCGCCCGTCGAGGTCGTACGTCCAGCGGTGCAGCGGGCAGACGATGTTGTCCACCCGCGCCCGCCCTTCGAGCAGCAGCCCCTGCCGATGGCGGCAAACATTGGACAGCAGGTGAATGCCGCCGCGGGCATGCACCAGCGCCTTGCCGTGCTCGGTCCACGGCAGCGTCATGGTGTCGCCAACTTCGGGCACCATCAGCCGATGCCCGCTGTAGCCGGGCCCAGAGGCAAAGAGCACTTGCATCTCCCGCTCGAACCAAACCGGATCGAAGTACCAATTCACCGGCAGCGGAGCCGTGCTGTCGATGAGTGCCGTGTCGAGACCGGAGCGGCGCGAGACGGGATCGGGAGCGTTCATGGCGACTTCAGCCGGTCAATCTGGTTTTCGCAGACAGGTCCGGCGATCATACAAGTGCTCGCCCACGCACCGGCGCCGGAGAGACTGGCGGAAGGTGTTGGCCGGCATGACCAAGGTGGCACGATCGCAGACATTGCCGTCGACCTCCGATATCTGGCGGATCGGATGCGAGGCGCCGATCATCCGGCCCAAGCTTGATTCGTAAGCGCGCCCAGCGTGGCGCACGCCGGAGCAAAAAGATGCAGCGCGACATCGTCGGCCCCCACGGACTTCCCTGCCGGAGCGGCAAGGCGGCCGGCGGATGAAAGACCTCGCGCTCGACGATGGTGGCGCCGGCACCGGGGCGCACTCTCTGCCGCATCCGGCGGTGCACTCCGCACCCAAGCAGGCTGCGCGCAAACGCCGCTCCGCGTCGCTGGCCCTGGGCGACCTCGCGCTGCTGACCGCAATGTTGCGTCCAATCCTCGGTCGCGCCGCCCAGACGCTGGTGAGTCTGTCGGCAATCGATGCCAAAGACCGCAACGGCATGGTCGATGCCTTGGCCCGCGATCTCAGTGACCCTGCGTTGCAAGACGCTTTTCGCGTCGCCGCCCGGGTCGCACTGACGCCGCGCTGAAGCAGCGCCCACTACTGCGTCCCGACTGCGCAAGCAGGCGCCGGCAACGCGGCCGCGGGGACCGCGGCGACTCCAACCCGCCGCTGAGCGTTTGCGGGCAGCGGCCCGCGCCGCACGGCGCGCCGGCGCCGGCATCCGGTACGATCAATGGCAACGTCGACCCCTCGCCAGCTCAGGCCGAACCGTCGTGAACATTCTGCTCGTGGACGATCATCCGTTGATGCGCGCCGGACTTGAAGCCGCGTTGTCCGTGTCCGTGGGCGACGCGCAGATCTTCTCGGCCAACGCGCAGGATGAGGCCTTGACCTTGCTGCGGGGACGCAGCAACTGGGATCTCGTGCTGCTCGACCTGCGGATTCCGACGGTTCAGGACGGTGTTGCGGTCCTGCGCGCGGTGGTGGCGGCCTCACCGGCGCCGCCGGTGATCGTGCTGTCCGCAGAGGCGGATCCGCCGCTGGTGGAGCAGCTGCGCGCAATCGGTGCGCGCGGCTTCGTCTCGAAGAGCAAAGGCCCGGAAACGCTGCTGGCGGCCATTCGCATCGTCCTCGCCGGCGGCGAGTACTTCCCGGTCGGCGGCATGCCTCCCGCAGTGCAGCACCCCGACCGAGCCTTGCATGCCGGGCGCCCTTGCCCCGACCTGATCCCGCGCGTCTGGCAGGTCTATCACCTGGTATCGAGCGGACTGACCATCAAGATGATCGGCCGGAAACTGAACATCACCGAGGGTGCGGTGAAGAACTATGTGACCCGCCTGCTCGACGGCCTGGACGCGCGCAATCGCGGCGAAGCGATCTCCATTTACAAGGAGAACATCAGCCGCTGGCAACTCGATGCGGCCTACCGCGGCGGCGAGGGCCCTCGCGGTTAGCGCGTCTGACCGCCTCGCGCGGGGATCGTTGCGGGCGCCCCGGCGCGGTGCCGCCAAGCCACATTCGTTAGCCGCACAAAGCGGGCCGGCCGAGCTTGCGTTCGACGCGACTTCGCCCGCGACAGGGATGAGCCGCCATCCGCTCGCGCCGCGATCACGATGCCGGCGGAGGCGGGCGCGGCACGGTGCTGCGGGCAGCCAGCAGCGCACGCTCCAGTTCGTCGGGCTTGATCTGCCGCGGCACCGCACTGTTTGCCGGGGCGCGCAATTGCACCCCGCCGTCGCCAACGACGAGCGACGGGATGTCCGCACCGTAGGCATCCTGCAGCCGGGTGATCACCTGCTCCGAGGTCTCGCCGGCGCCCATCGCATCATCGACGATCATCAGGTCGGGCGTGGTCAGGATGCCGGAGAGCTTCTCTTCCGCTTCGGCGCCGCTGCCGGCATCGACAACCGTTGCCCCCCAGGACTCGATCACCGGACGCATGGCGTCGCGCCGGGCCGAGTCGTCGTCGACCAGCACGACCATCGAGCCGGCCAGCGGCTGCGCAGTAAGCGGCGCCTGTGCCTTGGCCCGGGCCGCGTTGGGCGCCGGTTCGCGCACCACCGATTCGACCGCCCGCACGAGTTGCGGCACCACCACCGTAAATGCGGAGCCCGACCCCGGTTCGGACTCCACTTCCAGCCGGTGATCGAGCGCGTCGCACAGCCTCTTCGTTATGGCCAGCCCCAGCCCGGTACCGCCGCGATCCTTGCGAACCTGGTGAAACTCTTCGAACAAGTGTTCCCGATCCCGTGTGGCAATGCCGATGCCGGTGTCGCGCACGCGGATCCGCACCATGCCGTCGGCCGGGACGGCCCGCAGATAGACCAGACCAACATCCGTGTAGCGGATGGCGTTGGAAACGAAATTCGAGACGATCCGCTGCAAGGCGACCGGGTCGCTACGACAAGCCAGGTCGGTCTTGTATACATGCAAGGTCAGTCCCTTGGCCCGCGCCTGCTCGGCGAACTCGCTATGGACGTTCTCGAACACGATGCGCAACGGTACCGGCTGCATGCGCAGTTCGACGGCACCGGCGTCGAGCTTGGTGAGTTCGAGCAGGTCGCGAATCATGTGGTCGGTGGTCTGGGCCGCCTGTTCCAGGCGACGCAACACGGTCTCCGCCGGTGGATCCTTCAAACGCGCGCGCAGGGCCTGCGACAGAAAAGCCACGGCATGCAGCGGCTGGCGCAGGTCGTGGCTGGCCGCCGCGATGAAGCGCGTGCGCGACTGCTTGATGCGCTCGAAGCGGTCGCGGTGCGCGATCAGCGTCCGCCGTGCCGCAAACTCGGCCCGAGCCAGACGGCCCAGCAGCACGCTCATGGCCACGCCAATTGCCACCGCCTGCAACACGCCCAGTTGCTCGGCCGCGTACACCGCGAGCGTCTCCCGCCCGGCCCAGAGAACCCACGCCTGGAGCCCCCACAGAAGCAGCGCCACGAGCAGCCCCGGCAGCAAGGCCGGCTGCGCAGCGGCCAGCAGCAGCACGAGCAGAGCTTCCAGCGACCCGCCATGCGTGGCCAGCGCATCCGGAGCGGTTGCGCTGGCGCGCAGCACGACCCAGCCGATACCGACCACAGCCAGACCCGTCAACAACCAGTGCGGGTAGCGCTCCAAGTCCCGCCGCCGGTGCGCCAGCGTCGTCAGTGCAAGCAAAGGCAGGCCAACCAGCCCCCAGCCGATCCAGGCCATCCATCCGGCCGCTGTAGCGTCGCTGCGTGCGGCGTCGACAACGGCAGCCACGGCAACCGCGGCGGCGTAAGCCGGCAGGACCCAGGCCGCGACTGCCGCCATCCGAGGACCAAGACTGGCGCGGAACGCGGGCTCCTCGGAGTGCGGCAGCGACATCAGGCCGTCTTCGGACGACTCAGAACCCGAGGGTGCCCTTGCCGCGCGTGCCGAACCGGCCCCCGCAGTGCTCGCCGTACCTTCCCGTAACGGCGCGCTGCCCGGCTCCCCCTCGGCGCGCAGGCGATGCCCGCCAATCCGACTCTCCTGCGCCGGATCGCCGCCAGCTTCTGTGCCACGCAGATTGGAGGACATCGACGCTTGACCCGCTGCGCAAACTCCGGCTTCCCGGCGCGGCGCAAGACTACCGCGAACCGGGCGCCGCCGACAGCGGCAGGCCCGGCCCGGGCGCTGCCGCTATGCTTCGAGCCGTTCGTCCACCCGCAGCAGAGGATCGTTCCAATGGCCGAGGCCGGCAACCCGCGCGAAGCGCACATGGACGCCACCGACTTGTGGCGCGAAGAACTCGTCACCGACCGCAAAGTCGGCACCGTTCGCGTCCTGGTACCCATCCGCGGCGACGGCAGCGCCGATCCCGGCCGCCGTACGGTGTACGTGGGCGAGGCGCAAATGATGACCAATGTCGGCGCTCTGCCGATCAGCTTCGAGATCGACGCGACGAGTCTGGCCGAGGCCGTCGCGAAGTACGGCGAGCATGCGCGCGAGGCCTTCGAGCGGGCCGTGCGCGAATTGCAGGACATGCGGCGACAGGCTGCCTCGTCGCTCGTCATTCCCGGCACCGGCGGCGGCGGTGCGTTCGGCCCCGGCGGCATGCCGCCCGCCATGGGCGGCGGCGGCAAGATTCAGCTGCCCTGAAGCCAGTCGGGGGTCGGGTCGGCCGGGCCCGATAACCTTCGTTCCACGATCTTCGACCCTTGCTCATGAGCGACCGCACGCCGGACTCTTCGCCAAAGCCCAGCTTCCACTGGGACGACCCGCTGCTGCTCGACGCGCAGTTGACCGACGACGAGCGCATGGTGCGCGAAGCCGCCCGGCGCTACGCGCAAGACAAGCTCGCACCGCGCATCCTCGAAGCCTTCCGCCGCGAGCACACCGACCCGGCCATCTTCCGCGAGATGGGCGAACTCGGCCTGCTGGGGCCGACGATCCCCGCCGAGTACGGCGGCGCGGGCCTGAACTACGTCTGCTACGGGCTGATCGCGCGCGAGATCGAGCGCGTGGACAGCGGCTACCGCTCGATGATGAGCGTGCAAAGCTCGCTCGTGATGGTGCCGATCTACGAATTCGGCTCCGAAGCGCAGCGGCGCAAGTACCTGCCCAAACTCGCCACCGGCGAGTGGATCGGCTGCTTTGGCCTGACCGAACCCAATCACGGCTCCGACCCCGGCAGCATGGAGGCGCGCGCGCACAGCGTGCCCGGCGGCTTCCGCCTGCATGGCGCGAAGAACTGGATCAGCAACTCGCCGTTTGCCGACGTGTTCGTGGTCTGGGCCAAGAACGACGACGGTCGCATCCGCGGGTTCATCCTCGAAAAGGGCATGGCGGGTCTGTCGGCGCCGGCGATCCACGGCAAGGTCGGGCTGCGCGCCAGCACCACCGGCGAGATCGTGATGGACGACGTGTTCGTGCCGGCCGAGAACGAGCTGCCGAACGTCGAGGGGCTGAAAGGCCCGTTCACCTGTCTGAACAGCGCGCGCTACGGCATCGCCTGGGGCGCGCTAGGCGCGGCCGAGGACTGCTGGCTTCGCGCGCGGCAGTACGTGCTGGACCGCAAACAGTTCGGCCGCCCCTTGGCCGCCAATCAACTGATCCAGAAAAAGCTCGCCGACATGCAGACCGAGATCGCGCTCGGCCTGCAAGGCTGCCTGCGGCTCGGCCGGATGAAGGACGAAGGCAGCGCGGCGGTGGAGATCACCAGCATCATGAAGCGCAACTCCTGCGGCAAGGCGCTGGAGATCGCCCGCGCCGCGCGCGACATGCTGGGCGGCAACGGCATCTCGGACGAGTACGGCGTGATCCGCCACCTGGTCAACCTGGAAGTCGTCAACACCTACGAGGGCACGCACGATGTCCACGCGCTGATCCTCGGGCGGGCGCAGACGGGGATTGCGGCGTTCAACTGATGCGCAGCCCGACACCCCCTCCCCCTTCAAGGGGGAGGCTGGGAGGGGGATGGGTTGTAGGGAGCGCGTCTGTTTTCGGCAGTGCTCCCTACAACCCATCCCCACCCCTGCCCTCCCCTTGAAGGGGAGGGAGGAAAGAACGTGTCCATCGGCTTCCTTGACCTTCCCACCGAGCGGCTCGAATTTCTACGCATCGCCCCCGACCGCCCCGGTACGCCGCTCGTCTTCCTGCACGAAGGGCTGGGGTCGGTGGCTGGCTGGCGCGACTTTCCGCGCAAGGTATGCGACGCCCTGAACTCTCCCGGCCTGCTCTACTCGCGCCGCGGCTACGGCCAGTCGACGCGCTTGGCAGCACCGCGCGCACCGGACTATCTGCACCGCGAAGCCTGGGTCGTGCTGCCGGCGCTGCTTGATGCCCTCGGCAGCGCGCAGCCGGTTCTGGTCGGCCACAGCGACGGCGGTTCGATTGCGCTGCTGTACGCGGCGCGCTTCGATCCGCGGGCGATTGCGATCATGGCCCCGCACGTGTTCGTCGAGGAGATCACGCTCGAAGGCATCCGCGCCGCACGCGCGGCGTGGGGCGAAGGCAAGCTGCGCGACAGACTGTCGCGCTTGCACACCGACCCCGACGGCGCTTTCTTCGGTTGGAACGACGGCTGGTTGAACCCCGCCTTCCGCGACTGGAACATCGAGTGCGAACTGGAGTTCATTCGCTGCCCCGTGCTGGCCATCCAGGGCTACGACGACGAGTACGCGACGATGGAGCAACTGGATCGGATCGCCGCCGGCCTGGCCCGCGGCGCCGCCCCGACCTGCGAACTGCTCAAGCTCGATGCCTGCGGCCACGCGCCGCAGCGCAACAAGCCGCAGGCGGTGCTTGGCGCCATCGCCCGCCTTTACGCGAGCTACGCCCACCGCCCATGACCACCACTGAAGTGATCGGCTACGCCGCCGCGTTTCTGACGACCGTGGCCTTTGTCCCGCAGGCCTGGCAGATCTGGCGTACGCGCGACGCGAGCGGCATCTCGCTCGGCAAGTACCTGCTGTTCACCGCCGGTGTGGCCCTGTGGCTCGTCTACGGCCTGCTTGCCGGCGCGTGGCCGGTGATCGTCGCCAACGTCGTGACGCTGGCGCTCGCGCTGTTCATCCTGGTGATGAAACTCCGGATCGGCTGAACGTAGAAACGAAAACGGCGCCCGTGGGCGCCGTTTTCTCGAAGCCAAGACGAGTCTACTGATTGAGAAGCGAGATAGCGCGCTGCGCCACCAACTGGCCGACGCCATTGGTTGGGTGGAAACCGTCCCAATAGAAGAAGGTGTTCTGCGTTGCCAATGTCGTGCCGCACAGCGAGGTCGGCGTGACGCAAGGCGCTGTCACATTGCTGAAGCCGAAGGACGAGGGGTTTGCCTTGATTTGCGTCTCGAGCCCGAAGCTGTCGAGCAGGAAGATGTTCATCCCCGGCGCGTTCGCCTTGAGGTTGTTCAACTGCGCAGCCAGGTTTTGATTGAATCCTGCCGACAACTGAGTGGCTGCGGTGGCGGCCGCCGTTCCCTGCGACTGGGCCAACGGCGTGGCGCCCACGTTCGGCGCATTGACCACGAGAAAGTTGCGCGCGCCAGCCGCGTAAAGGCGGTTGACGACCCCGACCACGTCGCCAATCGCCGCCGTCACCAGCTGCGTGCTGGTGATGGTGCCAGCTTGGAGCAACGGTAACCCGGCGGTGATGTTGTTGCCGAAGGTGGTTGCGTCGATCAGATAGAGAAACTGCGCGTTGGCCCGTGCGCCCACGGCGGTGAGATAGCTGTCGACTTGCACCACCATGCTCGGCGTGCTCGATTGCTGGTTGGCCGGGATGCCGGGAATCGCCCCCGTGCGCGCGCCCCCCACCGAGTAGGCGGTTCCGCCCCTGCCCGACGGGAGCACTTGAGCGCCGTAGTTGGCGGCGATGATTTGGCTAAAGACCTGCCCGTTGGAAAACAATCCTGCGGCGTAAGGCGGCACCGGGGGGCATCCGGAAGGCGGTGTAGGCGGGGGGCAGGCGTTCCCGGTGTCCGTCAGGCTGGCGCCAAAGGTGTAGACGGTGCTGTACTTGGCAGGCACCGGCGCACTGCTGAAGTCGCTGCCGCCGCAAGACGCAAGAAAGATCGCCGCCGCAGTTGCAAGAAGCGCCGTGCGTAAACGCAGAATCGTCATTGCATGTCTCCTTTAGATGACTTTTATCGTTCCCGCGTCGTCGCGCAGGGCAGCGCGGACTATAGCGAGTGCGGCGTTTCTTGTGTTGCCGCGGCGCGACGGAGGCGGTCGTGCACCGCCTCCCAGTCGGGACCCGCGGGCGGCTCGGCGATCAGGATGCGCATCGCAGCACTGGCGTCCAGCTCGTGCAGCAGCCCGTAGAGGCGGCGGCCGTACTCCGCCGCATCGGCAGGGGCCAGCAGGCGGGCGACGACCTGCGCGGGTCGGTCGAGCAGCGCAGCCGCCGGTGCCAGCACCGCCAGCCGCTCGCCGCGCAGCGCATTGACCCGTGCCGCGAGTGCGCCCGCCGGGACCAGCTCGACCGGCGCACCAGGCGCGTAGTGCTGCTCCAGCCGGCCGGAGGCGCGCGGCGCGTCGGCGCCGGCATCGGGTACCGGTTGGCCGAGTTCCGCTTCCAATTGCGCTCGGGTGATCGAACCCGGCCGCAGCAGCCGCGGCGCGGGGCCGGACAGATCGACGATGGTCGACTCGATCCCCACCGGGCAGGCGCCCCCGTCGAGGATCAGATCGACCCGATCGCCCAAGTCGGCGCGCACATGCGCGGCAGTGGTCGGGCTGATGCGGCCGAAGCGGTTGGCGCTCGGCGCCGCCAGCGCGCCGCCAAAGGCCGCGAGCAGCGCGCGCGCCCAGGTGTGCGCGGGGCAGCGCAAGCCGACGGTGTCCTGCCCGCCCGTGAGCCCGTCGTCCACCGGCGCCGCGCGCTTGAGCACCAATGTCAGCGGGCCGGGCCAGAAGCGCGCGGCGAGCCGGCGCGCGGCTTGCGGCACCTCGCGTGCCCAGGTGTCGAGCGCGGCAGCATCGGCCACGTGCACGATTACCGGGTGATCGGCCGGCCGCCCCTTGACCGTAAAGATCGCCCGCACGGCGGCAGGGTTGGACGCATCCGCACCCAAGCCGTATACGGTCTCGGTCGGAAAGGCGACCAGCCCGCCGCGCTTGAGCAGCTCCGCCGCGCGAGCGATGGCGGCGGTGTCGGTGGGTGGCGCGGCAAGGCTCTCAGTCATGGCTTTGAGTTGTCTGTTGTCGGTCGTCGGTTGTCGGTTGCCTGTTCAGACAACAGACAACTGACAACGCTCAACCCACCGGCCCAATGCCCAACCGCGCCGCGCAGCGGTTGGCGGCGGCGAGCGCCTCTTCGACCGTGCCGCCCAGCAGCGTCAGGTGCCCCATCTTGCGGCCGGGGCGCGCTTCGCGCTTGCCGTACAGGTGCAGCTTGGCGAGCGGCTCGCGCAGCACCTCGGCCCATAGCGGCTCGCGCGGCACGCCGCCGTCGAACCACAGATCGCCCAGCAGGTTGAGCATCACCGCGGGCAGCAGTACGCGCGTGTCGCCCAGCGGCAGCCCGGCCAGGATGCGCGCCTGCTGCTCAAACTGGCTGCTGGCGGCGGCGTCGATCGACCAATGGCCGCTGTTGTGCGGGCGCGGCGCGATCTCGTTGACGGCGAGTGAGCCGTCGGCCAGCACGAACATCTCCACGCACAGCACGCCCACGTAGTCGAGCCCTTGCGCCACGCACAAGGCGAGCGCACGTGCCTGCTCGGCCAGCGCTGCGTCGATCCGCGCCGGCACGATGCTCACGGCCAGGATGCCGCCCCGGTGCTCGTTCTCCGCCACCGGCAGCGTGATCGCCGCGCCGTCGGCGGCGCGACAGACGATGACCGAAAGCTCCTTGGCAAGCGGCAGGCGCTTTTCCAACACGCAGGCGACGCGCTTGAGTTCGTCCCACGCGGCAGGCAACGCCGTCGCTGAGGCGACCGCAACCTGCCCCTTGCCGTCGTAGCCCATGCGCGCGGTCTTCAGGATCGCGGGAAAGAGGCTCGCCTCGACAGCGGCGAGATCGTCATCGGTGCGGACCGCCTTGTGCGGCGCCACCGGTATGCCCTGCCCCGCAATGAAACTCTTCTCGTCGATGCGGTCCTGCGCCACCGCCACGCAGCGCGCCGCCGGACTGACAAAGCAGCGCGTCGCCAGCCGCTCCAGCGCAGCGGCGGGGACGTTCTCGAATTCGGTGGTGACCGCCGCGCACAGCGAACCGAGTTCATCGAGCGCAGCAAGATCGAGATAGTCGGCGCGCAGGTGCCGGTCGGCCACGCTGCCGGCGGGGCCGTCCTCGTCAGGGTCGAGCGAGCAGACGCGGTAGCCCAGCGCCTGCGCGGCGTGGGTGAACATCCGGCCCAGTTGGCCGCCGCCCAACACACCGAGCCAGGAGCCGGGGGGCAAGGGGCGGCGCGGACTCATCGCTTCGTCCGAAGTGAAGATGACGGCGCTGCGCGCTTGTGACGCCCGCTGCGCGGGCTGTGAGCCAACCGCCCGAGCGCGAAGCTCACAGCCGGCGAAGCCGGCGTCATCTTCATCTTCACTCCGTCACAACGGCAGCGCCATGTTCCGCGCCGCCTCGTTCTGCGTGGCGCGGAACTGCGCGAGCTTGCGGGCGAGTTCGGCATCGCCGGCGGCGAGCATCGCCACCGCGAAGAGCGCGGCATTGGCCGCACCCGCCTCGCCGATGGCAAAGGTGGCCACCGGCACGCCCTTGGGCATCTGCACGATCGACAGCAGCGAGTCCTCGCCGCGCAGGTACTTGGAAGGTATCGGCACGCCGAGCACCGGAATCACCGTTTTGGCGGCGAGCATCCCCGGTAGGTGAGCCGCGCCGCCCGCGCCGGCGACGATCGCGCGCAGGCCACGGGTACGGGCGCTCTCCGCGTAGGCGAACATCTCGTCGGGCATCCGGTGCGCGGAGAGCACCTGCGCCTCCAACGGCACGCCAAAGTCGCGCAGCAGATTGCAGGCGTGCTGCATTACGTCCCAGTCGGAGTTGGAACCCATCACCACGCCGACCAGCGGCGCGGCTCGTGCGGCGGTGGTCATCGACTGGGTACCTCGTCCAGATCGTGCCCGGTCAGCCGGCGCAGCGCTTCGCGGTACTTGTCCGCCGTGCGGGCGACGATCTCGGCCGGCAGCGCGGGCGGGGGCGGCACCTTGTTCCAGGACTGCTGCTCCAGCCAGTCGCGCACGAACTGCTTGTCGTAGCTGGGCGGCGAAATGCCGACCTGATAGCTGTCGGCCGGCCAGAAGCGGGAGGAGTCCGGCGTCAACACCTCGTCCATCAACCGCAGATGGCCGTCGGCATCGAGCCCGAACTCGAACTTGGTGTCGGCGATGATGATGCCGTGCTGCGCGGCGTATTCGGCCGCGGCGGTGTACAGCGCAATGGAGATGCTGCGCATCCGGTGTGCCTGCGCGGGGCCGATACGCTGCATGACCTGCGCAAAGCTGATGTTCTCGTCGTGCCGGCCGAGTTCGGCTTTATCGGCCGGGGTGAAGATCGGCTCGGGCAGTTTTTCGGCCTGATGCAGTCCGTCCGGCAGTTCGATGCCGCACACGCTGCCGGTGCGCAGGTAGTCCTTCCAACCGGAGCCGATCAGGTAACCGCGCACCACCGCTTCGACCGCGATGGGCTTCAACTTCATCGCCACCACGGCGCGGCCGCGCACCTGTTCGGCTTCGTCGGGTGCGACCGCCGATTCCGGCGCGATACCAGTCAGATGGTTGGGCACGATGGAGGCCAGCCGCTCGAACCAGAAGTTCGACAGCGCATTGAGCACCCGGCCCTTGCCGGGGATCGGCTGCGCCATCACCACGTCGAAGGCCGACAGACGGTCGGTGGTGACGATCAGCAGCTTGTCCTCGCCCACCGCGTAGGAGTCGCGCACCTTGCCGCGATAGACGAGCGGCAGGGACTTGAGATTGGTCTGGAGCAGGCCGTCGGCCATGAATGATTTCCGTGTGCGGCAAAGCGCGATTGTCGCGCGGACTACGAAAACATCCGAATCAGCACCGCCACCCAGACCCCACCCGCCAAGAGCAGCGCCAGCATCACTGCGGCGCTGCCCAGGTCCTTGGCGCGCTTGGCGAGCGGGTCGATGCGCAGGCTGTCGCGGTCGATGGCGGCTTCGATACCGGTGTTGAGCAACTCGACGATCAACACCAGCACCACAGTCGCCACCAGCAGCAGCTTCTCGACAAAGGCGACCGGCAGCACCAGCGCCAGCGGGATCAGCACCGCGGCGAGCAGCACCTCCTGGCGGAATGCGTCCTCGTGCCGCCAGGCCGCGCGCAGGCCATCGGCCGAATAGCGTGCGGCGTTGAGCACGCGGGCGAGGCCGCGCTTGCCCTTGAGCGTGCGGCTGTCGGAGGTCTCGTCGTTCATGCGGCGCTATTCTCGCAGGCGAGGGAGACTCCAAGATGCAAAACACCCCCCGCGCGGCGACCGAGCCGCGCGCTTTTCTGCGCAGCCTGTTCGACGCTGCGGTGGCCGCGGTCGATCCGGCGCGGATCGTGCCGCAGCACCTGGACGCGCTGCCGCGCCAGCATCGCGGGCGCACCGTGGTGCTGGGCGCGGGCAAGGCCTCGGCCGCCATGGCGCAGGCGATCGAGCGCTGCTGGGACGGGCCGCTCGAAGGGTTGGTCGTCACCCGCTACGGCCACGCGCTGCCGTGC
Organism: Betaproteobacteria bacterium; assembly: GCA_046316025.1. Classification (GTDB taxonomy): domain Bacteria; phylum Pseudomonadota; class Gammaproteobacteria; order Burkholderiales; family Burkholderiaceae_F; genus JAJTHJ01. The sequence goes on from JBKCXU010000154.1 coordinate 29,729, forward strand.
GAGCGGATCGAGATCGTCGAAGCCGCGCATCCGGTGCCTGACGCCGCTGGGTTGGCGGCGAGCCGGCGGATGATGGAACTCGCGCACAGCCTGACCGCGGACGACCGAGTGATCGCACTGATTTCCGGTGGCGGCTCGGCGCTGCTGACGCTGCCGGCCGAGGGGATTTCGTTCGAGGACAAGCGCGCAGTCAACGCCGCGCTGCTCAAGAGCGGCGCCAACATCGGCGAGATGAATTGCGTGCGCCGGCACCTGTCTGCCATCAAGGGCGGGCGGCTCGCCGCCGCTTGCGGGCAGGCATCGGTGCTGACTCTTGTGCTGTCGGACGTGCCGAGCGACGACCCGGCGGTGGTCGCCTCCGGCCCAACCATCGCGGACACCAGCACGGTGGCCGATGCGATCGAAATCCTGCGCCGCTACCAGATCGAGTTGCCGCCCGCAGTGCGGGCCTTTCTTGCCGCCCGTGCCGCGCAGCCGTTTGCCGCGCCGACGGCTCTCGGCCCGCGCGCACACCGGATGATCGCCACCGCCCAGCACGCGCTGGAAGCTGCTGCGGCGGTTGCACGCGCCGCCGGCATCGCGCCGCTGATCCTCGGCGGCAGCATCGAAGGCGAGTCGCGCGACGTGGCCGCGGTGCACGCCGGCATCGCGCGGCAGATCGCGCAGCACGGCCAGCCCTGCGCCGCGCCGGCGGTGATCCTGTCGGGCGGCGAAACCACGGTCACCGTGCGCGGCGACGGCCGCGGCGGGCGCAATCTGGAGTTTCTGCTGGCACTGGCCATCGCGCTCGACGGCGCGCCACGCATCGACGCGCTGGCGGCCGACACCGACGGCATCGACGGCGTGCAGGATGCCGCCGGCGCCCTGCTCGCGCCGGACACGCTCGCGCGGATGCGCGCCGCCGGCATCGACCCGCGCGCCGCGCTCGCCCGCAACGACGCCTACCCGCCCTTCGCCGCAATCGGCGACCTCGTGGTCACCGGGCCGACGCACACCAACGTCAACGACTTTCGGGCGATCTTCGTCGAGCAGCGGCGTTGACGCGCAGCGCCGCCGACTCACGCCCACAAGCGATAAACCCAGAACCCTTCGTCCTCGCGAATCCGCCGCGCGAGTTCGGCAGGCGCGAAGCCGCTCATCCGCTTGGTCTCGCGGGTGAGGTGCGATTGATCGGCATAGCCGGTCGCCGCCGCCAGATCGGCCCAGCGCAGATCGCCTTCGGCCGCTGCCGCACGCGCGGCAAAGAACGCTTCTTCCGTTCGTGCCATCGCGCGCAACTCGCGCAGAGGCAGGCCAGCCCAGGACTTCACCCTGCGCTCGATCTGCCGCAGGCTGCGCCCGGCACGCGTGGTCGCCGCGCGCCAAGCCAGCGCACGCAGCCACTCGCGCCGGCGCCAGTGTGCGTCGTGCGCCTGCCATAGCGGTTGCCAGCGCGCCGCCAGAAACGCCTCGATCAGCGCCAGCCGCGCGCGATCGTCGGCGGCGTCGCACACCGCCTGCGCCCAGGGCCGCCAGTCGGCAGGCAGCACTTCGCGCGCGTCGACCGCGCGGTTGACGTAGGTGCCGGGATCGCTCCCCGTCAGCGCCTGCCAGGCGTCGGCCGCAAAAAGCAGATGGATGAGGTGCGCCGGGCCGCTGCCGTTGGATTGACTCGGCAGCGTAAGCGGCCCGACAAAGCTCACCTCGCCCGGAAACGGCCCGGGATGCTCGAACGCAAACCCCGGTTCGACCACCCGTTGCGACCGGCCGCGCAGCCACCAGATCAAACTCACCAGCGGCGTGGCCGGGAAGTAGTTGTGCCAGGCGCGTCCGATGGGCACCCAGTCCCCTGTGTCGCACAAGATGCCCGCGCGCAGGCAGCCGCTCAAGCGCAGCCCGGGCAGCCAAAGGCGCGCCAGATCGACGGGGGGTGCGGGCGGCATGCATGGATTGTAGGAAGACGCGCGTGTCGCTTGCGTTCAATACGGCACCAGGTGGCAGGCGCCATGCTCGGCCGCCATGGACTCCGCCGCCACGCCATCTGCTGTCGCGCCGCCACCGACCCGCAGCTTCGACGACCTGCCCGGTCCGACGCGCCGTTGGTGGGGCCTGCCGCTGCTGGCCGCGCTGCAACGCGACTACCTCGGCTTCTGCGAGCGCCTGAAGCGCGAGTACGGCGATCTGGTACGCATGCGGATCGCCCACGAGCGCAGCGTCGACGTCTTCGATCCCGCCGTGGTGCGCGAGCTGTTGGTCGATCAGGCCGATGCGTCGATCCGGTGGGAGCGCGGACCCGCCGTCTTCGCGGAGTTGATGGGCCAAAGCGTGCTGGTGACCGAAGGGCCGACCTGGCAGCGGCAGCGGCGCACGCTGGTGCAGGCGTTTACGCCGAAGCGGGTCGAAGGCTACGCGGCGCTGATGGCGACAGCGGCGACGGCAGCGCTCGACGCCGTGCTGGTGGACGCCGCCGCGGGCGTCGTGGATGTCGAGCGGCTCTACAGCCATCTGACGATGGATGTGATCCTGCGCACGCTGTTCGGCGTGCCTGCCGGCGGCGACACCGCCGCACTGGCCCGCGCCGTGCAATGTCTGAGCGATGCCGGCTATCGGCAGATGTTTTTGCCGTTCAACCTGCCGGTCTGGCTGCCGCTGCCCGGCAGCGGGTCCAAGCGGCGTGCGCTGCGCCGGATGCGCGATCTGATTCGCCGCCATATCGAGGCTCCGCTGCGCCCGGCCGCGACCACCCATCTGCTGGCGCAGTTACAAAGCCTGCGCGACGAAAACTCCGGCGCGGCGCTGAGCGCGCAGGAGGTGTTCGATCAGTGCATGGTGACGTTCCAGGCCGGGCACGAAACGACCGCCACCGCGCTCACCTGGTGGAGCTGGCTGCTCGCCAGCCATCCCGCGGACGCGCAACGTGCCGCCGACGAAGTGGACCGCGCGCTGGTCGGCCGCGCGCCCGCCGCGACGGATCTGCCGCGCCTGCCGTGGCTCGCCGCAACGCTGAAGGAAGCGTTACGCCTGTATCCGCCTGCTGCGATTCTGATGACGCGCCGCACGCTGACGACGATCCACGCCGGCGGCTTCCGGCTGCCGGCGCGCACGCTCGTGCGGGTGACGCCGTGGGTGATGCACCGGGACGAGCGTTGGTTCCCACAGGCCGTGCACTTTCGCCCCGAGCGCTTCCTGCCCGACGCCGCACCCCCGCCGCGCGGCGCCTACCTGCCGTTCGGGCTCGGCCCGCGGGTCTGCGTCGGCCAGCACTTCGCGACGCTGGAAATGACGGTTGTCGCCGCGCTGCTGTTGCAGCGATTTCGCCTGGCGACCCTACCGGGAGCCGCGCCGCCGCAGCCGCTGGCACGGATCACGCTGCGGCCGCGCGCGCCGCTGCGGCTGCGGTTCGAACGTCGCTGACAGCGGCTCAGCGGCGCGGCTTGGGCTGACCGACCGCCATCTGCTCATCGATCAACCGCGCCCCGTCGAGCAGCAGAAATTCGCGAAACGCCCGTGCCGCCGGCAGCAGCCGCTTGTCCGAGCGGTGCACCGCGTACCACTGGCGCATCACCGGCGTATCGGGCACGCGCAGGCGCACCAGGCGGCGGGCGGCGACTTCGAGCCCGGCGGTGTGCTCGGACAGGAAGGCGATGCCCATCTCGGCCATCACCGCCTGCTTGATCGTTTCGTTGCTGCTCATCTCCAGCATCTGCGCCGGCGCCATCTTGTGCGTGCGCAGGTAGCGATCCATCGCGCTGCGGGTGCCTGAGCCCGGCTCGCGCACCAGCAGCCGCTCATGCGCGAGCCGCGCCGGCTCGACGCGCTTGGCCGCCGCCAGCGGATGCGTGGGCGCGCCGAGCCACGCCAGCGGATGGTCGGCGATGCGCTCGGCCTCGCAGTCGATGTGCTGCGGCGGCGTGCCCATGATGGCGAGATCGATGCTGTTCTCCGCCAGCAGCCGCACCACGTCGGCGCGGTTGGCCACCGCGAGCTTCAGGTCGATCTCCGGGTGCAGCCGCTGGTATTCGGCCAGCAGCCGCGGTGCGAAGTACTTGGCGGTGCTGACCACACCGATCGAAAGCCGCCCGCCGCGCAGGCCCTTGAGCGCATCCAGCGCCGCTTCCGCCTCGCGCAGTTGCTCGGCCAGCCGGCGCGCGTGTAGCGCGACCTCCTGGCCGGCTTCCGTCAGTTGGATGCGGCGGCCGATGCGCTCGGTCAGCGGCAGACCGACCTGATCCTCCAGTTGCTTGACCTGCATCGACACCGCCGGCTGGGTCAGGTGCAACTCTTTGGCCGCACCGGAGACGCTTTGCAGGCGGGCCACGGCCTCGAAGACCCGCAGCCGGTGCAGGGTGACGTTGCGCATGGGCGTGGGCATGGCGGGTGGTTCCGTAGATAGGTCAAACGATTGACTTCGTCCCGAGAACGCAGCGACATGCCCGTCGCCAGCGGTCTTCCCTCACCCGGCGCTTCGCGCCACCCTCTCCCGGGGGGAGAGGGTTGAAAAAGCCCCTCTCCCCCCGGGAGAGGGGTTGGGGTGAGGG
>JBKCXU010000155.1:0-5976 GCA_046316025.1 Betaproteobacteria bacterium
CATGTCGGCAAAGCCCACGACCTTGGCGTGCTTGATGGCTTTGGACACCAGGTAAGCGGCACCGCCCACGGCCGTCAGGTAAGCGCTCTTGTGCTTTTTGATGGCTTCGATGGCGACGGGGCCGCGCTCGGCCTTGCCGATCATGGCGATCAAGCCCGTTTGCGCGAGCATGGTCTCGGTGAACTTGTCCATCCGCGTGGCGGTGGTCGGCCCCGCGGGGCCGACCACCTCGTCGCGCACCGGATCGACCGGGCCGACGTAGTAGATCACCCGGTGGGTGAAATCCACCGGCAGCTTTTCGCCGCGCGCCAGCATGTCGGCGATGCGCTTGTGCGCGGCGTCGCGGCCGGTGAGCATCTTGCCGCTCAAGAGCAGCGTCTGCCCCGGCTGCCAGGAGGCGACCTCGGCTGGCGTCAGCGTGTTCAGATCGACGCGTTTGCTTTTGTTGTAGTCCGGCTGCCAGTGCACGTCGGGCCACAGGTCGAGCGACGGCGGGTCGAGATAGACCGCCCCGCTGCCGTCGAGCACGAAGTGCGCATGTCGGGTAGCCGCGCAGTTGGGGATCATCGCCACCGGTTTGCCGGCGGCGTGGGTCGGGTACATCTTGATCTTCACGTCGAGCACGGTGGTGAGCCCACCCAGGCCTTGCGCGCCTATGCCGAGCGCATTGACTTTCTCGTACAACTCGACGCGCAGCTTTTCCACGTCCGTTTGCGGGCCGCGAGCGAGCAAGGCGCTCATGTCGATGTCGTCCATCAGCGCTTCCTTGGCGAGCAGCATGGCTTTTTCCGCGGTGCCGCCGATGCCTATGCCGAGCATGCCTGGCGGACACCAGCCGGCGCCCATCGTCGGCACGGTTTTGAGCACCCAATCGACGATCGAGTCGCTCGGGTTGAGCATCGCGAACTTGCTCTTGTTCTCGCTGCCGCCGCCCTTGGCGGCCACCGTCACGCCGAGCTTCGCTCCCGGCACGATCCGTGTATGAATGACTGCCGGTGTGTTGTCGCGCGTGTTCTTGCGGCCAAACTCGGGCGGATCGACGACCGAGGCACGCAGCGGGTTGTCTGCGTTCAGGTAGCCGCGCCGCACGCCTTCGTTGACGGCGTCTTCCAGCGAGCCGGTAAAGCCTTCCCAGCGCAGCTCCATGCCGACGTCGAGGAAAACGTTGACGATGCCGGTGTCCTGGCAGATCGGCCGCTTGCCCTCGGCGCACATCCGGCTGTTGGTCAGGATTTGCGCAATGGCGTCGCGCGCCGCCGGGCCTTGCTCGATGGCGTAGGCCTGCGCCAGATGGCGGATGTAGTCGGCCGGGTGATAGATGCTGATGTACTGGAGCGCTGCGGCAACACTTTCGATCAGGTCGTCCTGGCGGATGGCGGTGGGCATGATCTTTCCTCAATGATCGCCGGCGCTCTTCTTGATCATCAGCCGGTCCACGCCGGCGATGGCGACCGCCGACAGCAGGAAGGTGATGTGGATCGCGGTCTGCGCGATCAGCACTTTCTCGGTGTAGGCGCCGGCGTTGATGAAGGTCTTGAGCAGATGGATCGAACTGATGCCGATAATGGCGGTGGCGAGCTTGACCTTGAGCACGCTGGCGTTGACGTGCGACAGCCATTCCGGCTGGTCGGGGTGCCGCTCCAGATACATGCGCGAGACGAATGTCTCGTAGCCGCCGACGATCACCATGATCAGCAGGTTGGAGATCATCACCACGTCGATCAGCGCCAGCACCACCAGCATGATCACCGTTTCGTTCAAGCCGGTGAGTTCGGTTTCCGGCTTGTAACCGATGCTGGTGATGAGCTTGGTCAGTGCCGCCTGGCTGCCGAAGGCCGCCTCGATCAGGTGCGACAACTCGACCCAGAAGTGCCAGACGTAGACGGCCTGGGCGACGATCAGCCCGACGTACAGCGGCAGTTGCAGCCAGCGGGTGGCGAAGATCAGCCGCGGCAGCGGTGGGATCGGGCGGGCGTTGGCGGCCTCGACGCGTTCGGTGGTTTTGCTCACAGTGGCGGCAGATCGGTGAAAACCCGCAGATTCTATCGGGGCAGCGCTCTTGAGACAGCAGGCGCAGGCCCCATTTTTGGCGGCGTTAAGGGAAGCTACGGCCATGTAGCGCATCGGCAAAAACGCGGATAACAAACTTCTCGTGGCTTGGATAGACTCCGGGCCGCGATTGCACCCCCTCCACCCTTTTGCGGAGACAGATACTTTATGAAGCGCATCCTGCTCTTCATCGTCACCAACCTGGCCATCATGCTGGTGTTGATGCTTTTCCTGAACGTCGTCGGCGCGGTGTTCGGGATCAACTTTGCCGGCATGGGCGGGCCCAACCTCGACCTGACCGCGATTGCCGTGTTCGCGCTGATCGTCGGCTTTGCCGGCTCGTTCATCTCGCTGCTGTTGTCCAAGCCGATGGCCAAGTGGACGACCAAGGCCCAGGTCATCGCGCAGCCGTCCAACGCGATGGAACAGTGGCTGGTCGAAACCGTGCGCGCTCATGCGCAGCGCGCCGGCATCGGCATGCCCGAGGTCGCGATCTACGAAGGCGCGCCCAACGCCTTCGCCACCGGCGCCAGCAAGAACTCGGCGCTGGTCGCGGTATCCACGGGCCTGTTGCAGTCGATGAGCCGCGAGGAAGTCGAGGCCGTCCTCGGCCACGAGGTCGCGCACGTCGCCAACGGCGACATGGTCACGCTGACGCTGATCCAGGGGGTGATGAACACCTTCGTGATCTTCCTGTCGCGCGTGGCCGGCTACGTGATCGACCGCGTGATCCTGCGCAACGAAAGCGACGCCCCGGGCATCGGCTACTGGGTGTCGGTGATCGTGCTCGACATCGCGCTGGGCTTTCTGGCCGCGATCGTCGTCGCCTGGTTCTCGCGCCAGCGCGAGTTCCGTGCCGACGCGGGTGCTGCCGACTACATGGGCAACAAGCAGCCGATGATCAACGCGCTGCGCCGCCTGGGCGGCATGGAGCCCAACGAACTGCCGGCGCAGGTCAAGGGTTTCGGCATCACGGGCGGCATTGGCTCGCTCTTCGCCAGTCACCCGCCGATCGAGCAGCGCATCGCGGCGCTGCAAGCGCGGTAACGCGGTTCACCGCGTTACGCAAAAAAAGGCCGGGCACCGCCCGGCCTTTTTTATGGCCGCTCCAGATGTTCGCGTGCCACCCGAGCGGCGAGCCAGGTCAGCGTCAGGCCGGCGACGACCAACCCGGCGCCGGAAGCGGCCCAGAAGCCTGAGGCTCCCGGCCACGGCCAGCCGGTTGGCGCGTGGTAGGCGAGCGCGTATCCGCCGGCCAGCCCCACGCCCCACAGCGCCACGCCGTAGACCAGCATCGGCGCCAGCGCGACCTTGTAGCCGCGCAGCATGAAGCCGGCGATGCCCTGCATCGCGTCGAATACATGGAACAGCGCGGCCAGGCCGATCAGGCTGAGCGCCACTTGCACCACCTGCGCATCGTTGGTGAACACACTGATCAGTGGTGCGCGCGCCAGGTAGAGCGCCGCCGCCGCGACCGCGGCGATCACCACCGTGACTCGCCAGCCGCGCCACGCGGCCTCGCGCGCCAACGTCGGTGAGTCGGCCCCCAGCGCCTGCGCGACCAGCACACTGGTGGCCATGCCCAGCCCGAGCGGGACCATGTACAGCACCGAGACCAGGTTCAGCACGATCTGATGTCCGGCGATGGTCGCTGCGCCGAGTGGTGCCATCAGGATCGACATCAGGCCGAACGAGGTGACTTCGATGAACAGCCCGCCGCCGATCGGCAAGCCCAGCCGCAGCAGCTCGCGCAGCCGCTGCGGAAGCGGCCCGTGCCGCCGGCGCGCGTGGAACGGGCGGAAGTACGGGTCGAGCCGCCACACGGCCCAGCACAGCGCAACGACGATCCAGCCGAGCACGCCGGTGGCCAGCCCGCAACCGGCGCCGCCCAGCGCGGGCAGCGGGCCGGCGCCGTGGATGAAGAGCCAGTTCAACGGCACTTTGGCGGCGAGTGCCGCCAGTTGCACGGCGAGCGTTACCTGCGGCCGCGACACTGCGCTGTTCAATGCGACGAAGGCGCGCGAGGCGAGCCAGGCGGGCAGGCCGATCGCCTCGCCCCACAGATAACGCTCGGCGATCGCGGCGACCGGCGGCTCCACGCCCGCCGCGCGCAGCAGGGTGCCGCCGGCGAGCAGAATCGGCACGCCGAGCGCCGACAGCCCGAGCGACAACCACAGCGTCTGCCCGAGGTCGGTGCCGATCTCGTGCGTGCGGCCGGCGCCAAAGTGGTGGCCGACAATCGGCGTCAGCGCGGTCAGCACGCCCAGGCCGACGATGTAGACGATCGCGTAAATGGCCGAGCCGACGCCGACCGCCGCCAGGTCGGTCGCGGACAGGTGGCCGGCCATGATCGTGTCGGCCAGCCCCAGCCCCATGACCGCCAGTTGGGCCACCAGGATCGGCCCCGCCAGCCGCAGCAGCGCACGTGCATCGACGCGCGGCTGGCGCTGCGCAGTGCTGATGGCGGGCGGTGCTTCGGGCAAGGGCGGTCGTTACGGTGCGCCGCGGCGGTACAAACGGAACACGTCGTCCGACCGGGGCGGCCAGCGGCTTTGCCAGACCAAAGCCCACGGCGCGCCGGGCGGCTCGTCGTCCAGCGCAGAGCGCGTCTGGTCGCGCGTGAGCAGCCAGTCGCAGCCGCCCGCCGCCTGCGGCGGGACCAGCTTGAGCGCACCGTGGTAGGCGAAGACGGCACGCTCGGCGGCCGGCATGTGGCGGGTGGCCACACAGGCGTCGCGCGGCCCCGTCGCCGCGATCTGCGCGCCCGCTGCCTGTGCGATCGAGGCATGGCTGCGCACGTAGTTCAACGCCGGCAGGGCGAGCAGGATCGCCATCGTCCACAGGGTCAGCAAGCCGGCGGCGGCCAGCAGCGGGCCGCGCCACAGCATCGGCGGGCGGGTGGCGAGCCGCCAGCCGGCCAGCACGGCCCAGGCCAGCGTGCACGCTGCCGCCAACGCGATGGTGGGGACGGACGGCAGCGTGTCGTAGCCCGGAACCAGACGCAGCACGCTGCGCGCCATCGGCGCCGGCACGCCGGTCGCGAAGGCGATGAAGTAGAGCCAGGCGGCGAGCGTGAACAGGCTGAAGACGACGATCGCGAACCAGTCGATCAGGTTTTCGGTCGCTGGCCGCAGTGTGGTCGCGCCCAGCGCCGCCAGCACCAGCAGCGGCGGCACCAGCAGCATCAGCGACGACTGGTTGTCCGCTCGCGTCACCACGAACACGGCGAGCATGGCGATGAGCGTGAGGCCGGGCACCGCCACGTGCGCGGCGCGCAGGCCATGCCGCCAAGCGTACAGAGTCCAAGCGGCAAACGGCCACAGTGGCCACAGGTACCAGGCGCCGTTGCGCAGCAGCCAGCCGAATTCGGCAAAGCTGGGCGCACCGACGCTCGCCAGCAGCCAAACCCGCCACTGCGCGAAGAACTCCGCGCGTGCCGCGGCAGGGGCGAACTGCGCTGCCAGCAGCCACCCGCCGAAGCACGCCACCGCTGCAAGGCACGCCAACGCCGCCGCCTGCCCGCGACGCACGCGCAGCGCGTAGAACCACAAGCCGGCCGCGACCGCGAGCAACAAAAACCCTGCCGGCACCGGCCCGCGCGACAGCGCCAGGCCGCCCACGGCCAGGCCGGCAAGCAGCGCACCGCGCCGCGGCCGCTCGATCGCCCAAGCCATGCCGTAGATCGCCAGCGCGGTAAACGCCAGCGCCGCCGGCTCCGCCGCCAGATCGCGCAGGCGCGGTGCGAGGCCGATGGTGCCGATCAGCAAGAGCACCGCGATGTCGCCCAGCATCCGCCCGTAATCTCGCGGCTGCGCTTCGCCGCCGAAGGCAAAGGCCACCGGTTGGGCCTCGTCGCGCCGCGCCAGCCGGTAGGTCGCGTACCAGAGCGCTGCGGTGGCGAGCACGATCCACAGCACCGCCGACAGC
>JBKCXU010000156.1:0-25806 GCA_046316025.1 Betaproteobacteria bacterium
CCCCGGCCCGGGATGCCCCGAGCCGTTCTATCTATCGCTCGGTTTCCGGCATACCGGGCGCATCGACGATGGCGAGGTTGTGCTTGAGCTACCGATCGATTCCGGCGGTGAAAGGGCGGGCTGACACGCGGCTCACGCGGCCGGCGTGGGTTGGAACGGCTGGGTGGTGTACCGTCAAATTTCCGCCTGCATCGCCAACGCCTCCCCACATACTGCCCATCGATTGAGCTTCATGCCTGCGTGGCCCATAGCCGGAAGAGAAGCACTCACGACCCTCTGGCACGCCCAAGTCTCCAGCGGTGCCCGCGAGCGGCGGGACACGCTGGCGCTGCTGCTCGCCACGGCGCTGGTGGCCGCTCCCCACGTCGAACACCTGCCGCTGTGGGCGACCGCGGTCATCGCGCTCGTCTGGCTGTGGCGGCTTGGGCTGCTGCTCGCACAGCGGCCGCTGCCGCCGCGCTGGCTGCTGATTGTGCTGCTGGTCGCAGTCACCGGCGGCGTGCTGCTGGAGTTCCGCACCATCGCCGGGCGCGACGCGGGCGTGACGCTGCTGCTGCTGCTGCTGGGCTTGAAGCTGCTGGAGCTGCGCGCGCGGCGCGACGTGTTCGTCGTCGTCTTCCTGTCGCTCTTCGTGCTGCTGGCGCAGTTCATGTTCGGCCAGGCGCTGCTGGTGGCGGCACTCGCGGTACTGGCGGTGGTGGCGTTGTTCTGGGTGCTGGTGAGCGTCAACCTCGCCGAGACCGACCTGCCCGCGCGCCGCAAGCTCGCCATCGTCGGCCGCGCGCTTCTGCATGCGCTGCCGCTGGCCGCGGTGATGTTCGTGCTGTTTCCGCGGCTGTCGGGGCCGCTGTGGAGCATCGGCACGCAGGCCGCCACCGCGCGCTCGGGGCTGTCGGACACGATGGCGCCCGGTTCGGTCGGCGAGCTGCTGCTGTCCGAAGAGATCGCCTTCCGCGTGAGCTTCGACGCCGCGCCGCCGCCGCGCGGCGCGCTGTATTGGCGCGGGCCGGTGCTGGCGCGCTTCGACGGGCGCACCTGGTCGCCGGTGCCCGAGATTGCCTCGGCGGGAACACGGCTCGACTTCGACCCGGCTTCGGCGGTCGAGTACACGGTCACGCTGGAGCCGCACGAGCGGCCCTGGCTCTTTGCGTTGGAGATGCCGGCGCTCGATGGCGATCTGGCCGCGCTTGGCGCCCGCCGCACGGGCGACGGCCAACTTCTGGCGGCACGCCCAGTCACGCAACGGCAACGCTATGCGGCGCGCTCGTACACGCGCTTCGCCCTGGGCGATGCGCAGCGCGAACCGCCGGCGCGCCTTTCGACGCAACTCCCTGCGGGGTTCAACCCGCGCACACTCGCCTTTGCGCAGCAACTGCGGCAGTCGGCAGCCGACGGCGCGCCCGCGGCGCTGGTGGCGGCGGTGCTCGATCACTTTCGCCGCAACGAGTTTTTCTACACGCTCCAGCCGCCGCCGCTCGGCCGCGACAGCGTGGACGAGTTTTTGTTCGACACGCGGCGCGGCTTTTGCGAGCACTACGCCAGCGCCTTCGTCGTGTTGATGCGCGCGCTCGGCGTCCCGGCGCGGGTGGTGACCGGCTACCACGGCGGCGAGGTCAACGCGGTGGACGGCGCCTTCACGGTGCGGCAGGCCGATGCGCACGCCTGGGCCGAGGTGTGGCTGGCCGGCCGCGGCTGGGTGCGGGTCGATCCGACCGCGGCGGTCGATCCCACCCGCGTCGACCAGACCGCGCGCGCGGCGCGCTCGGTGGCGCAGCCGGCGGGGGCCGCGCTGATCAACCTGGCGCCGCCGAACTGGCTGCGCCAGTTGCGCTGGAACTGGGAGGCGGTGGAAAACGCCTGGAACCAATGGGTACTCACCTACTCGGCCGAGCGGCAGCGCAATCTGATGGAGCGGCTCGGCCTGCGGCCGACGACGGAGACTGTGGCGCTGGTGTTTGCCGCAGCGCTGGCCGCGGCACTGCTGCTGGCGGGCCTGTTGGCGCTGCGCCAGCGCGTGCGGCGCGATCCGCTGGCCGAGGCGATGGCCGTGTTGCGCGAGCGCTTGCAGCGCGCCGGGGTAGCCGCCGCTGCCTGTGACGGACCGCGCGCGCTGCGCGAGCGGCTGGGCGCGCCGCTTGCCGAGCCCAGCCGCGCCACCGCCGCCGCGCTGCTCGCGGAGATCGAGCACTGGCGCTACGCAACCGGCCACGTGCCGCCGGCGCGCCTGCGCGCGCTGCGGCGGGCGGTGCGAAGTTTCCGGCCGCGGCGGGCATGAAGCGGCGCAGCGCACTCGGCGGTCTGGCCGCGCTTGTCTTGACGGGCGCCGCGCCGCACGCCTCGGCGCAGTCCGCCGAGGGCCGCCCCTACCCGGAGCGGCCGGAAGTGATGGAGTTTCTCGACGGGCTGGAGGCTGCCACCGGCGTGCCGCGCGCCTGAGCCGAACGCGTGCTAGCGCAGGGCCGCTACTCGGCCACGGCTGAGCGGCTGACCACGCCGAGCGAGACGCCGCCGCCGCGCGACTGGCGCGAGTACCGGGCGCGCAACGTCGACGCGCGGCGCATCGACGAAGGCATCGCCTTCGCCCGCGCGCACCGCCGCTGGCTGGCGCAGGCCGAGCAGCGCTTTGGCGTGCCGCCAGCGGTGATCGTGGCGATCATCGGCATCGAAAGCTTCTACGGCCGCAACACCGGCCACTTCCGCACGCTCGACGTGCTGCTGACGCTGGCCTTCGACTACCCGCGGCGCGCGCCGCTGTACCGCGAGCAACTTGCCGAGTTCCTGCTGCTGGTGCGCGAGCAGCAACTCGACCCGCTGGCGCTGCGCGGCTCGTTTGCCGGGGCGATCGGACTGCCGCAGTTCCTGCCGGCGTCGATCCGCCGCTACGCGCTGGACTTCGACGGCGACGGGCGCGTCGATCTGGCGACGAGCCAGGCCGACGCCATCGGCTCGGTGGCCAACTACCTTGCCGCGCAGGGCTGGCAGCGCGGCCTGCCGATAGCGCTGCCCGCGCAAAGCGACAGCGGCGCCGCGGAGACCTACGCCCGCGGCATCACCGCCGCGTGGCGCTGGCAGGACGTCGCCGCGCGCGACGTGCGCATCGCCGGCGACCTGGCGCCCGCGACCGAAGTGCTGATGATCGACCTGCCCGGCACCGACGCCGCCGGCAATGCCGTCGTCGAGTACCGCGTCGGCACCGCCAACCTCGCCGCGGTGCTGCACTACAACCGCAGCTACTTCTATGCGGCGGCGGTGACGGATCTGGCGGGGGCGATAGCGCGGGGGTTGTAGAGCGCGGCGCGATTGCCGCGATAGCAGCGCGTCGCTGCGAGCCGGCGGTCTTCCCTCACCCGGCGCTGCGCGCCACCCTCTCCCGAGGGGAGAGGGTACGAACGGCCCCTCTCCCCCCGGGAGAGGGGTTGGGGTGAGGGAGGACCGCACCGCCCGAAGCCGCCAACCGCAACAAGGTCACTACGCAAAGTCCACTTGCCTCTCCGGCCGCGCCGCCTCGAACGCCGGCACCTGCATGCAAGCGTCGAAAATCCGCATCACCATCGGCACGTGCTCGAGCCGGCAGTCGAAGCGCCTGGCGTTGAAAATCTGCGGCACCAGGAGCACGTCGGCCAGTGTGACCGCATCGCCCAACACGTAGCGTCCGACGCGCCCGGCAGCGACGAGTTGCGCTTCCAGTTGCGCCAGGCCCTGCTCGACCCAATGCCGGTACCACGCGTTCTTGGCGTCTTCGCTGGCACCCAGTTGCCGCACCAGATAGCGCAGCACGCGCAGGTTGTTCAGCGGGTGGATCTCGCAGGCGATCGACAGCGCCATCGCCCGCACGTAGGCGCGCGCCAGTGGGTCGGCGGGCAACAGCGGGGGCTGCGGGTAGGTCTCGTCCAGCCATTCGACGATCGCAATCGACTGCGTGAGCGCGGTGCCGTCGTCGAGCTCAAGTACCGGTACGAGTTCTGCCGCATTCAGCTCGCGAAACTCGGGTGCGCTCTGTGCGTTGGCCAGCAGGCCGACGGGCGCGTACTCGTAGCGCAGCCCCTTCAGGTTGAGCGCGATCCGCACGCGGAACGAGGCCGACGAGCGCGCGGCGTTGTAAAGCTTCATGGCGATCACCTGCCGACGAATTGCACGGCCCACAGCGTAAGGGCCGGAAAGGCCAGCAGCAGCAGCGTTCGCACCGCGTCGCTGGCGAGGAACACGGCGACGCGGCGGTAGGTCTGCGCGATCGGCACGTCGCGGGCGATGCCGTTGACGACCACGACGTTCAAGCCCACGGGCGGCGCGATCAATCCGATATTGACCACACACAGCACCAGAATGCCGAACCAGATCGCCTTGGCCTCGGGCGCCAGCCCGTGCAGGTCGAGCGCGAGCACGGTGGGCAGCAACACCGGCAGGGTGAGCAGCAGCATCGACAACTCGTCCATCACGCCGCCCAGCACCACGTAGAAGACGAGGATCGCGGCGACCACGACGAGCGGCGGCACGTCGAGCGTGCCGACCCATTGCGCCAGTTGCGCCGGCAGTTGCGACAGAGCGAGTGCAGCGTTGAGCATGTCCGCGCCGACGAAGATCATGAAGATCGCCGCCGCGGTCTGCGCGGTGCCGAGCAGCGCGCGGCGGATGCCGCCCCAGCGCAGTTCGCCCACCGCCACGCCGGCGACGAGTGTGAGCAAGGCGCCGATAGCAGCCGCCTCCGTCGCGGTGAAGACACCGCCGTAGATGCCGCCAAAGACGAGCGCGAAGATCGCCACGATCGGCCACACCGTGCGCAGCGCCGCGCCGCGCGCGCGCCACGGCAGGCGCGGCTCGGGCGGGCCGTCCCGCGGACGCAGCCGCATGTAGACGGCAATCGCGATGCAGTAGCCGGCGGCGGCAATCAACCCCGGCACCAGGGCCGCGGCAAAGAGCTTGGCGATGCTCTGCTCGGCGACGATCGCATAGATCACCAGCACCACGGAGGGCGGGATCAGGATGCCGAGCGTGCCGCCGGCGGCGAGTGTGGCGGTGGCAAAGCCGCCGTCGTAGCCGTAGCGGCGCATCTCGGGCAGCGCGACGTTGGCGATGGTCGCCGCCGTGGCCACCGACGAGCCGCACACCGCGCCGAACGCCGCGCAGGCGAGGACTGCCGCCTGCGCCAGCCCGCCGCGCCGGTGCGCGACGAAGGCCGCCGCCGCGCGGAACAGCGCCGCGGACAAGCCGCTGTGCGTGGCAAACTGCCCCATCAGGATGAAGAGCGGCACCACCGACAAGTCGTAGACCGAGAAGCGCGCAAAGACGAGGCCCTTCAAGTAACCAAGCAGCGCGGTCTCGCCCGACAGCAGCAGGTAGCCCACCGCGCCGGGCAGGAACATCGCCACCCACAGCGGCACGCGCAGCGCCATCAGCGCGAGCATCGCGCCGAGCATGGCGAGCGGCAGGGTCCAGCTCATCGCGGCGGCCCGGTTACCGCGGAGTACAGCGCGTTGGCGGTGGCGAGCAGCAGCCCCGGCACCAAAGCGACGTAAGCCCACCACAGCGGCATGGCGAGCAGCATCGTCGTCTCGCCGCTGGCGCGCAGGTCGGCGACCGCCACGCCGGCGCGCCAGGCGAGCAACAGGTAGATCGCCGCAGCCGCCAGCGCGCCGGCACGGTCGAGCGTGCGTTGCGTGTAGGGCGTTGCGTGCAGCGTGAAGACATTCACCATCACATGGCTGCTGCGCCACTGGCAGTACGGCAGCGCTGCCGCAATCGCCACCGCGCAGCCGAGTTGCATCAGCTCCACGTCGCCGAGCAGCGGCGTATCAAGCAGCCAGCGCCCGAGGATCGACGCGGTAACGGCGAGCACGAGTACGCACAGCAGCACGCCGCCGGTGAGGGCGAAGGCGAGGGACAGGCGGTCGAGCGCGTCACGCATTGACGCGTCGCCGATGAAGATAACGCGGACTGCGGCCGCGCTGATCTCGCTGCGCGCCCGGTGAACTGGCCGAGCCGCCGCGCAGCTCACAGCCCGCGAAGCGGGCGTTCACAGGCGGCACAGCCGCCGTCATCTTCACTTCTTCGAAGACGCCGAATGCTTCGCAATCGCCGCCCGCGCATCGCCGAGCAGCGCATTGCCGTCCAGCCCGCGCTTGTTCATGTCGGCGATCCAGTCGGCGTACAGCGGGCGCGCGGCGCGCTCCCAGGCAGACAACTCGGTGGCGGGCACGGCGTTGATCGCGTTGCCGCGGTCGAGCGCCTGCTTGCGGCCCACCGGCGCCGCAGCATCCCACAAGGCGCCGGCGTGTGCAGACAGTTCGGCGCCGCTGTTGGCGTCGATCACCGGCTGCAAATCGGCGGGCAGCTTGTCGTAGGTCGCCTTGTTCATCGCCAGCAGGAACACCGCGGTGTAGAGCGCGGGCGTGGCCGGGTCGGTCTCGGAATGAAAGCGCACCACCTCGTGCAGCTTGATCGCGGGCACCACCTCCCAGGGCACCACGGCACCATCGATGACGCCCTTGCTCACGGCATCCGGCACCGCGGGCACCGGCATCGAGACGGGCGTGGCGCCGAAGGCGGCCAGCATCCGGTTGGTCTGTCGCGTCGGCGCGCGCAGCTTCATCCCTTTGAAGTCGGCCAGCGTACGCACCGGCTTGTCGCGCAGGTGCAGTTGGCCGGGGTCGTGCACGTGGATCGCCAGCGGCTTGACCGCGGAAAACTCGTTGACCGCGTGCCGGCTGTAGAACTCCCAGGCCGCGCGCGAGGTGGCCTGCGCGCTGCCGGTCGTCATGAACGGCAGCTCGAAAACCTCCATGATCGGGAAGCGCCCCGCCGTGTAGCCGGGCAGCGTCCAGACGATGTCCGCCACACCGTCGCGCGCCTGGTCGTAGAGCTGCGGCGGCGTGCCGCCCAGTTGCATCGACGGATAAAGCTGGCACTTCAGGCGCTGTTTGGACTCGCGCTCGATCTTCTCGCACCAGGGCAGCAGCAGCTTGGCGTGCGTGGTGCTGGTGGCCGGCAGGAAGTGCGCGACCTTGAGGATGATGGGCTGCTGGGCCGCGGCGGGACTGGAGGCCGATGCAAGCAACGTCCCGATAGCCAGTAGCCACGCCCCCACCCTGGCCCTCCCCCGCAAGCGGAGGAGGGAATCACCTCTATCCCCTGCGACGCGGGGGAGGGTTGGGGTGGGAGCATGTGCATATCGCACAGGCACCGCCGTCATCTCACCCGCACCGCCAAAGTCCCGACGCGCTCGACCCCGCCTTCCATCAATTCGCCCGGCCTGACCGCCGCGACCCCTTCCGGCGTGCCGGTGAAGATCAAGTCACCCGGCTGCAACCCGAAGTAGCGCGACAGATGCTCGATCGTCTCGTTGACGTTCCAGATCAGCTTGGACACGTCGCTCGCCTGCCGCGCGGCGCCGTTGACGTCGAGCCAGATGCGGCCCGTCGTGATCTCGCCGCTCGCGGCGATCGGCACGATCGGCGAAATCGGTGCCGAATGGTCGAAGCCCTTGCCGATCTCCCACGGCCGACCCTGCTTCTTCATTTCGCCTTGCAGGTCGCGGCGCGTCATGTCCAGGCCAACCGCGTAGCCGTAGATGTGCTTGATCGCATCGGCCGCGGCGATGTTGCGGCCGGCGGCGCCAATGGCGACCACCAACTCGAGCTCATGGTGCAGGTTGCTGGTCTCCGACGGGTACGGCATCTCGCCCACCGTGCCGGCCGCCACGGGCAGCACGGCATCGGCCGGCTTGGCGAAGAAGAACGGCGGTTCGCGGCCGGTAAAGCCCATCTCCTTGGCGTGCTCTTCGTAATTGCGGCCGACGCAGTAGATGCGGTGAACCGGAAACAGGTCGCCGCTGTCGGTGACCGGAACCGCCGGCTGCGGCGGGGGGGAGAAGACGTAACCCATGGCGAAGCCACTCCGTGTGCGGGGCCGCGCAGTCTACCGACCGGACCCGCGCTCGATCGCCCGCGACAGCCAGATCACCGGCAACAAGCCGACCGCAACGATGGTCAGCGACGGCAGCGCCGCCTCGCCGAGCCGCTCGTCGGCGGCCATCTGGTACGCAATCACCGCCAGCGTGTCGAAGTTGAACGGTCGCAGCACCAGCGTGGCCGGCAACTCCTTCATCACGTCGACGAGCACCAGCAGCGCGGCGGCGAGGGCGGACGGCGCCAGCAGCGGCAGGTGCACACGGCGAAACGCTTCCCACGGCGACGCCCCCAGGCAACGCGCGCTGGCCTCCATCGCCGGGGTGATGCGCGCCAGCCCCGCTTCGATCGGCTGGTAGGCAACCGCAAAGTAGCGGACGAGATAGGCATACAGCAGCGCGATGACGCTGCCGGTGAAAAGCAAGCCAGTGCCGACGCCAAAGGCCGACCGCAGCCAACCATCCACCGCGTTGTCGAAGGCAGCAAGCGGGATCAGGATGCCGACCGCGATCACCGCGCCGGGCACCGCGTAGCCGAGGTTCATCGCCCGCGCGCCGAAGCGGATCGCGCCACCCGCCCCGCCGCGCGGCGCCAGCCGCACTGCAAAGGCCACGCCGACCACCGCGGCCAGCGTCAGCATCGCGGCCAGCGCGCCCACCAGCACCGTGTTGCCGAGCCACTGCGCGTAGCGGCTCCAATCCACCGTGGTCGACGACGCCGCAAAGAGATTCAGCAGCGCCGCCACCGGCAGCACGAAACCCAGCGCCAGCGGTACGCAACAGCCGGCAAAAGCCAGCGCCGCACGGCCGCCGCGCAGCGCGGTGCGCGGCGCCGGCCGCGCGCTGTTGGGTGCGGTGAAAAACCGCGCCTGCCCGCGCGCGCGTATCTCCAGCGCCACCACCAACAGCACCACCAGCAGCAGCACGGCGGCCAGCTGGCTCGCCGCCAGCCGGTCGCCGAGGTTGAACCACGCGCGATAGATCGAGGTGGTGAAGGTCTGCACACCGAAGTACGACACCGCGCCGTAGTCGGCCAGCGTTTCCATCAGCGCCAGCAGCGTGCCCGCGGCGACCGCAGGCCGCGCCAGCGGCAGATTCACCCGCCGCCACGTCTGCCACGGCGACAGGCCCAGACTGCGCGCCGCGTCGACCATCGACGCGGTGCGGCCGGCAAACGCGGTTCGCGCAAGCAGGAACACGTACGGGTACAACACCAAGGTGAACACCAGCGCCGCACCCGGCAGCGAGCGAATGTCGGGAGACCAGTAGTCGTCGCGCTCCCAGCCGAACGCGCCGCGCAGCGCCGACTGCACCGGCCCCGCGTACTGCAACAAGTCGGTGTACGCGTAGGCGACGATGTAGCCGGGCATCGCCAGCGGCAGCAGTAGCGCCCACTGAAAGAAGCGCCGCCCGGGAAAGTCGAGCGCGGCCACCAGCCACGCGGAGGTGGTGCCCAGGACCGTCACGCCCGCGGTGACCAGCAGCGAAAGAACGAGGGTCTCCCATGCGGCGCGCGGCACCACGTAGGCGAGCAGGTGCCGCAGCGTGTCGGCCGATTGCTCCGCGTGGACAAAGCTCGCAAACACACCGGCCACAGGCAACGCGACCAGCGCGGCGCCGAGCAGCACCGCCGCGACCAGGCCCCAGCCGCGCCCGCCCGGCAGCGCGCGGCGCCACGGCGAAGACGGGCTGGAAGCGGAGATGCTGACTGCCATGCTGCGATCCGATTGCAAATGAGAATTATATTCATTTGATCTAGAATCCGCGTGCCATGAGCGCATCCATCCACCCTCCCGCCGTTGTCGAAGTCCACGATCTGCGCGTCGGCTACGGCCGCACCGCGGTACTGAACGGACTCGACTTCGCGCTGCCGCGCGGCGAGATCGGCTGCCTGGTCGGCAGTTCGGGCTGCGGCAAGACGACTCTGCTGCGCGCGGTGGCGGGCTTTGTGCCGGTGTCGGCGGGACGCATCGCGATCGACGGCGCAACGGTCGCCGGCAACGGTGCGAACCTGCCGCCGGAAAAGCGCGGCGTCGGCCTCGTGTTTCAGGACTACGCGCTGTTCCCGCACCTGCGCGTGGAGGAGAACATCGCCTTCGGCCTGCGCACGCTCGCCGCCGACGCGCGCCCAGCGCGGGTACGCGCGATGTTGGAACTCGTCGGCCTGCAGGCGATGGCGCGCCGCTATCCGCACGAGTTGTCGGGCGGCCAGCAACAGCGCGTCGCACTCGCCCGCGCACTGGCGCCCGCGCCCAAGCTGCTGCTGATGGACGAGCCGTTTTCCAATCTGGACGTCGAACTGCGCGCACGGCTGGGCACCGAGGTGCGGCAGATCCTGAAGGACAGCGCCACCTCCGCGCTGCTTGTTACCCACGACCAGCAGGAAGCCTTTGCCATCGCCGACCGCGTGGGCGTGATGCACGGCGGCCAGCTCGAACAATGGGACCGCCCGTACGAGCTGTATCACCGGCCGGCCACGCGCTACGTGGCGGACTTCATCGGCGAGGGCGTGTTCCTGCCCGCGCGCGTGCTGGGCGCGCAGCAGGTGGCGATCGAACTGGGTGCATTGAAGGGAGACACTCCCCTGCCCTGCGACATCGGCTGCGACGTATGCGGCAAGGGCTGCCACGTCGAGGTGCTGCTGCGCCCCGACGACGTGGTGCACGACGACGCCAGTCCGCTCACCGCCGAAGTCGTGCGCAAGGTTTTCCGCGGCGGCGACTTCGTCTACACGTTGCGGCTGGCGAGCGGCCGCGAGGTGCTGGCACTCGTGCCCAGCCACCACAACCACGCGATCGGCGAGCGGATCGGCATCCGGCTCGAAGCCGATCACGTGGTCACGTTTCCGGTGCCGGTGGTGGCTGCGGCGGCCTGACCCGGGTCTCCCGCCGCGCCTCAGCGCGCCGCCGGCAACAGATGCCGGCTATAGCTTCGATCAATAGAAGCAATTGGATTGATAGGCGAGTTTGGCCTACTGTCGCATCCTGACCTGTCCCGATCAACCCTCTGCAAGGAGTTCCCCATGCCCGATGAAGCCCGCTGCCCCTTTGCCGCCGCCCAAGGCGCCCGTGTACGCGAGAGCGCCCGCACCAACCGCGACTGGTGGCCCAACCGCCTGAACCTGGCGATGCTGCGCCAGCACTCGGCCAAGTCCGACCCGATGGGCGAACCCTTCGATTACGCGGCCGAGTTCAAGACGCTCGATCTGGCCGCGGTCAAGCGCGATCTGCATGCGTTGATGACGCAATCGCAAGACTGGTGGCCGGCCGACTGGGGCCACTACGGCCCGCTCTTCATCCGCATGGCCTGGCACAGCGCCGGCACCTATCGGATCGCCGACGGCCGCGGCGGCGCCGGCACCGGCAACCAACGCTTCGCACCGATCAACAGCTGGCCCGACAACGGCAACCTCGACAAGGCCCGGCGGCTGCTGTGGCCGATCAAGCAGAAGTACGGGCGCAAGCTGTCGTGGGCCGACCTGATGATTCTGGCCGGCAACTGCGCGCTGGAGTCGATGGGCTGCAAGACCTTCGGCTTCGCCGGCGGCCGCGCCGACATCTGGGAGCCGGAAGAAGACGTCGACTGGGGCCCGGAAACCACTTGGCTCGGCGATGCGCGCTACGCGGGCGAGCGCGAGCTCGCCAACCCGCTGGCCGCCGTGCAGATGGGCTTGATCTACGTGAACCCCGAAGGCCCGAACGGCCAACCCGACCCGCTCGCCTCCGGCCGCGACGTGCGCGAGACCTTCGCCCGGATGGCGATGAACGACGAAGAAACCGTGGCGCTGGTCGCCGGCGGCCACACCTTCGGCAAGTCGCACGGCGCCGGCGACCCCAAGCTCGTCGGCCCCGAGCCGGAAGGCGCACCGCTGGAAGAGATGGGCCTCGGCTGGAAGAACGCCTTCGGCAGCGGTAAGGGTCTGTGCACCACCACCAGCGGCATCGAAGGCGCGTGGAAGCCACACCCGACGCGCTGGGACAACGGCTACTTCGACATGCTGTTCGGCTACGAGTGGGAACTCGTCAAAAGCCCGGCCGGCGCCTGGCAGTGGCTGGCCAAGGACGTGCGCGAGGAGCACCTGATTCCGGATGCGCACGACCCGTCCAAGAAGCACCGGCCGATGATGACCACCGCGGATCTGTCGCTGCGCTTCGACCCGATCTACGAGCCGATCTCCCGCCGCTTCCACAAGGATCCGCAGGCTTTTGCCGACGCCTTTGCGCGCGCCTGGTTCAAGCTCACGCACCGCGACATGGGGCCGCGCGCCCGCTACCTCGGCCCCGACGTGCCGGCCGAAGTGCTGATCTGGCAAGACCCGGTGCCGGCGGTCGATCACCCGCTGATCGACGCGCAGGACATCGCGGCGCTGAAGGCACAGGTACTGGCCTCGGGCCCGACCACCGCGCAACTGGTGGCAACCGCCTGGGCCTCGGCCTCGACCTTCCGCGGCTCCGACAAGCGCGGCGGTGCCAATGGCGCGCGCATACGGCTGGCGCCGCAGAAGGATTGGGAAGTCAATCAGCCCGCGCAACTGGCGCAGGTGCTGGGCACGCTGGAGTCGATCCAGAGCCGGTTCAACGCCGCGCAAGCTGGCGGCAAGAAAGTTTCGCTGGCCGATTTGATCGTGCTGGCCGGCACCGCTGCGGTCGAAGACGCCGCGCGGCGCGCCGGGCACGCAATCGAAGTGCCCTTCACGCCCGGCCGCTCCGACGCCAGCGCCGAGCAAACCGACGTCGAGTCCTTCGCGGTGATCGAGCCGCGCGCCGACGGCTTCCGCAGCTATCTGCAAGGCGGCATCGCCGCGCCCGCCGAGGCACTGCTCGTCGACCGCGCGCGACTGCTGACGCTGACCGCGCCGGAGATGACGGTGCTGGTCGGCGGTCTGCGCGTGCTCGGCGCCAACCACGGCGGCAGCGCGCACGGCGTGCTGACCACGCGGCCCGGCGTGTTGAGCAACGACTACTTCGTCAACCTGCTCGACATCGCCACCGCCTGGGCGCCCTCGCCCACCCAGCCCGGCGTCTACGAGGGGCGCGACCGCGCCAGCGGGGCGCTGCGCTGGACCGGCACGCGGGCCGATCTCGTCTTCGGTTCCAACTCCGAGCTGCGCGCGCTGGCCGAGGTGTACGCCAGCGACGACGCGCAAGCGAAGTTCGTGCAGGACTTTGCCGCGGCCTGGAGCAAGGTGATGGAGCTGGATCGGTTCGATCTGAAGTAGCGCGACGGCGCATGAGGAGGCGGCGCTGCCGCATACACTGCGGCAGCGCCGGCGCGGATACCGGCCGGAGGTCGCCGATGCGCCAGCGCCTGCTTGAGCCGTTCGTCCTTGCCTTGGCGGCGCTGGTCACAGCGGCAGCCCCGGCCGCCGCCGCGACCGACGATGCGCCGCTCGAAGCCTTTGTCGACGGCGTGGTCGCCGCCTGGCAGCGCGGTGCCAACCCCACTGCGGGCGCGGTGGTCACCGTCGTCCTGGACGGGCGCGTGGCGCTGCTCAAGGGCTACGGTCAAGCGGATGCCGCAGCAGGGCGGCCGGTCGATCCGCGGCAGACGATGTTCCGCATCGGCTCGATCTCCAAGACCTTCACCTACATCGCCACGCTGCAACTGATCGAGCAGGGCAAGCTCGGCCTCGACGATCCGGTCAACGACCGCCTGCCGCCGGCGCTGCGCATTCCGGACGACGGCTTTGCCGAGCCGATCCGCGTGCGTCATCTGCTCACGCACAGCGCCGGCTTCGAAGACCTGATCCTGGGCCGATTGTTTCGCGACCTGGGCGAGCGGGTCGAGACACTGCACGACAGCCTGATCGCCAACAGGCCGGCACGCGTGCGCCCGCCCGGCGAGCGCGCGGTGTACTCGAACTACGGCCTCGCGTTGCTCGGTGCGGTGGTAGCGCAGACAAGCGGCCTGCCCTTCGAAGACCTGGCCGAGCAAGGCATCTTCACGCCGCTCGGCATGGCACGGACGAGCTTTCGCGAGCCGCTGCCGGCGGGCGATGCGCGCCGGCTCGATGCGGCCTTGCACCCGCTGCTGGCGAGCGGGCACGCGCGCAAGAACGGCGCCTTCGTGACGCGCCCGTTCACCTTCGTCGCCCACTACGCCCCGGCCGGCAGCGCATCCGCCACCGCAGCCGACATGGCCCGCTATATGCAGGCGCTGCTCAGCGGCGGTGCGCTCGACGGCGCGCGCATCCTGTCGGCGGCCGCCGTGGAGGGGCTGTCCGCGCCGCTGCTGCGCAATGCGCCGGGGGTCTGGCCGATCGGCTTCGGCTTCATGGTCGAGCAGTACGGGCGCCATCCCGCCTTTGGCCACGGCGGCGCACTGCTCGATGCGCACGCCAACATGCAGCTGATGCCGTCGTTGCGGCTCGGCGTCTTCGCCGCCTGCAACTCCGAGGGCTGCGAGCCGCTGGTAGGACAACTGCCGGCGCAGATCGTCGCGCACCTGGATCCGGCGACGGTGCCGCCGCCCGCGCCGACGGCAAGCACGCTGCCGCTGGCCGCGTATGCCGGGACCTACCTCACCCAGCGGCGACCCTACGGCACGGCCGAGAAACTCTTCGTCGCGGCCTTCGGCCTCGCCAGCGTCGCTGCGAACGACGATGCGCTGCTCATCGCCGGGCGCAGCGGCATCCGGCGGATGGTCCCGGTCGGCGGGCATGCGTTCGCCGCCGCCGAAGGCGATGGGCGGGCCGCCTTTCTGACCGACGCCGCCGGGCGCGTAACCGCGTTCGCGCCGGGCAATGGCGTGGTCGTGTACGACCGGCTCAGCGCCTGGCAAACGCTAACCGCGCTCGCCGTCGGCCTGATCGCCGCCGGCGTGGTCGCGCTGGGCTCGCTGTGGCTCGCGTGGCGCCGGCGCCGGCGCGGCGAAGAGCCGCGGCCCGGACTGCGCGCCGTCAAGGCCACGGCCGTGCTCAACGGGCTCGCCTGGCTCACGTTCCTGGTGCTGCTCGGCGCCGCGGGCGGGCAGATGCTCGCTGCGGGGACGCAAGCGGTTTTCACATATCCGACGCTGCTGCTGACCGCCGCACTCGCGACCGCCACATTCGCCGCCGCCACCACCGCGGTCGCCGCCGTCGGCCTGCTGCCGGTGTGGCTCGGACGCTGGCGGCTGGGAGCCAAGCTGGCCTACAGCGGCGGCGTGGTCGTCCTGGCCGGCACGCTGTGGGTCATGCACTTCTGGAATCTGCTCGGCGGGCGGGCTTGAGAAAACGGCCGCTCGCGCGGCCGTTCGGTTTGGCGGAGAGAGTGGGATTCGAACCCACGATAGGCTATTCACCTATACACGCGTTCCAGGCGTGCGCCTTCAACCGCTCGGCCATCTCTCCTTGGGAGCGGCGAATAAACCTACTGCGCGGCCCGATTTCGGCCCTGCGATGCTCGCCGTACACATGTACGGCTGCGCTTCTCGCGCCGAACTCGGGCCGCTCGCTACGGTTTCTTCGCCACTCCCGGAACGGGTGCGATTATATGGGGCACCCTCGATTGAACGCTTGCGCATGTTGATCCTCGGCATCGAAACCTCCTGCGACGAGACGGGGCTGGCGCTGTTCGACAGCGACGCCGGTCTGCTGGCGCAGCGGCTGCATTCGCAGGTGCAGATGCACCGCGACTACGGTGGCGTGGTGCCGGAGCTCGCGTCGCGCGATCACATCCGGCGCGTGCTGCCGCTGCTCGATGAGACGCTGGCCGAGGCCGGCCGCGGGCGGGAGGCGATCGACGCCATCGCGGTCACGGTCGGGCCGGGGCTGGCCGGTGCGTTGCTGGTCGGTGCGGCGGTCGGCCATGCGATCGGCTACGCGCTCGGCAAGCCAGTGGTGGGGGTGCACCATCTGGAAGGGCATCTGCTATCGCCGCTGCTGGCCACACCGGCGCCGCGCTTTCCGTTCGTGGCACTACTGGTCTCCGGCGGGCACACGCAACTGCTGCGCGTGGGCGGCCTGGGCGACTACGCGCTGCTCGGCGAGACCGTGGACGACGCCGCCGGCGAAGCCTTCGACAAGACGGCGCAACTGCTGGGACTCGGCTACCCCGGCGGGCCGGCGGTGTCGCGGCTGGCGGAGTTCGGCACGGCGGGCGCCTACGTGCTGCCGCGGCCGATGCTGCACTCGGGCGATCTCGCCTTCAGTTTCAGCGGGCTGAAGACCGCGGTGCTGACTGCCGTACGCAAGATCGACTCGACCTGCGAGCAGGCCCGCGCCGATCTGGCGCGCGCGTTTGTCGATGCGGTGGTGGACGTGCTGGCCGCCAAGGCGATGACCGCGCTTACGCAGTCGGGGATGGCCACGCTGGTGGTCGCCGGCGGCGTGGGCGCAAACACGCAACTGCGCGCGCGGCTCAGAGCCGATGCGCAGGCGCAGGGGCACGAGGTGTTCTTTCCGCCGCTCGACCTGTGCACCGACAACGGCGCGATGATCGCGCTGGCCGGTTGGGCCAAGCTGCAACGGGGCGGCGCCAGCGCGGCAGGCGCCTTTGCCGTGCGGCCGCGCTGGCCGCTCGCCGACGCCTGAATCTCAGGCCGCGGACTTCTGCCCGATCTTGCGTTCGCGCCCGGCCCGCAGGTTGACGATGTTCTGGCGGTGCCGCCAGATGAGCAGCACGGCCATCGCCGCCAGCGGCCAGACGACCGCATCGCCAAGGTCATAGGCAAGCGCATAGACGAGCGGCGCGCTCACCGCCGCGCAGAGCGAGGCCAGAGACGAATAGCGGAACACCGCCGCCACGGCGAGCCACACCGCGCAGGCGGCCAACCCGATCCAGAAGTTGAGCGCGAGCAGTACGCCGAAAAAAGTGGCGACCCCCTTGCCGCCCTGAAAGCGGAAGAAGACCGGGTACAGGTGCCCGAGAAACGCCGCCGCACCGACGCAGGCAAAGGCAAACGGCCCCAGCCCAAAGCCCGGCCCGAAGTACCGCGCCAACCACACCGCCACCGCGCCCTTGAGCGCATCGCCGAGCAGGGTGAGCAGCGCCGCGGCCTTGTTGCCGGTGCGCAGCACGTTGGTGGCGCCGGGGTTGTTGGAGCCGTAGCTGCGCGGATCGGCCAGGCCCATCGCGCGGCTGACCACCACGGCAAAGGAGATCGACCCCAGCAGGTAACCGGCGAGCACGGCGGTCCAAAGGGCGAGCAGTTCCATCGGCGAGTCTCAATCTTCGAGGGCGCACTGTACTGGCGTGGCCCTGAGCGTATCGGTCAGCACTGCGGGCGCGATGCTGACCAGATACCCGCGCCGCCCGCCGTTGATGTAGATGAGCGGTAGCGCGAGCACGCTGCGCTCGACAAACACCGGCAGCGGCTTGCGCGTGCCGAAGGGCGAAGTGCCGCCGACCTGATAACCCGTGTGGCGCTGCGCCACCTCCGGCGTGCAGGGCTCGATCCGCTTGCGCCCGGCCTGCCGCGCCAGGTTCTTGGTCGAGACCTTGCGGTCGCCGTGCATCAGCACCAGCAGCGGGCGGGCGGCTTCGTCCTGCATCACCAGCGTCTTGACCACCGCGCGCTCCGGCACGCCGAGTGCCTGCGCCGACACGGCCGTGCCGCCGTGCTCGACGTACTCGTAAACGTGCTCGCCGAAAGCGATGCCGCGCGCCCGCAGCCAGGCGGTGGCGGGGGTTTCGGAGACGTGCTCGTGTTTGGGCATCGTCTCATCCCCGCGGGTGATGCTGGGCGTGCAGCGCCTTCAACCGCTCGCGCGCCACGTGCGTGTAGATCTGCGTGGTCGAGATGTCCGCGTGGCCGAGCAGCATCTGCACCACGCGCAAATCGGCGCCGTGATTGAGCAGATGAGTGGCAAACGCGTGCCGCAGCCCGTGCGGCGACAGCGGCGCGCCGATGCCCGCGCGCCGGGCGTAACGCTTGATCAGGTTCCAGAACATCTGCCGGCTCATCGGCGCGGCGCGGCGGGTGACGAAGACCGCCTCGGCGGCGCGCCCCGCCAGCAGCGCGGCTCGCGCCTGCGCGAGATAGCGTTGCAGCCAGTCGCGCGCCTCCTCGCCCAGGGGCACGATCCGCTCCTTGCTGCCTTTGCCGAGCACGCGCACCAGCCCGTCGTTGAGCGAGACTTCGATCAACCGCAGCCCGACCAACTCCGACACCCGCAGCCCGGTCGCGTACAGCAGCTCGAGCATCGCGCGGTCGCGCAGGCCGAGCGGCGTCTCCACATTGGGTGCGGCGAGCAGCGCTTCGACCTGCGCCTCGGACAGCGACTGGGGAAAGCGCGGCGGCCGCTTGGCGTTGACCAGCCGCAGCGTCGGGTCGGCGGCCAGGCGCCCGTCGCGCAGCGCCCAGCGGAAGTAGCGCCGCAGGGTGGCCAGCCGCCGGTTGGCCGTGCTGGCGCGCGACACCGCGAACTGCGCGGCGAAGAAGGACTGCAAGTCCGCTTCAGTCGCGGCGGCGAGCGACCGCCCGCCCAGGTGTTGCGCCAGCGCGGCCAGATCGCGCCGGTAGGCGACCAGCGTGTTGGGCGCCAGCCCGTCTTCGAGCCAGATGGCGTCGAGGAAGGCGTCGATCTCGGCGCTGTCGGCCACAGTCAACGCGTGGATCAGATGGCCCGACGCACCGTCGTTCCTGCAGTAGCGGGAACCCGGCGAGATCTCGCCCTCTGGATACCCGCTGCCGCGGGCATGACCGGGCTTCCGCGGCAGCCCTATCCGCCCAACAGCGCCTTTTTCAGATCCGCATCGGCCGGCTTCTCGCCCAACCAGATGCGCAGCACGGCGGTAAAGAAATCTTCGCCGGGAATCGGGTTGCCGATCGGCTTGCCGTTGACCACCACGCGCGTGCCGGAATCGGGCAGGAACTCGAAGTTGATCGCATCGCCCTTCTTGGCCTCGCCGTGGGATTTGAGCGCCGCAGTCAGTGCGTCGGCCTGCGGTTTCATTGCCGCGATCTGCGCATCGGTCGAGTTGTTGCGCAGCCCCTCGTTGAGCGACGAGGCGAAGGTATCCGCATCGACGTCGCGCAGCATGCCAATTTGCACGCGGCGCGGCCCCTTTTGCGCCAGCAGTTCGGCCGCCGACTTGGACTTCTGCGGCACGTACAGCCCCGCCGCATAGACCTTGAAAATGGCGCGCTTGCGCACGCCCGCGCCGTTCAGTTGCAGCGTGGCGCCGCCGACCTGGATGCTCGGCTCGAACTTCACACCCTCCACATCCACCACCTGCGCGCCGGCGCCGGTGGCAACGGCCAGCCAAAGGCCGGCGGCGGTGGCCAGAAAAACTCGTTTGTTCATTGCGTCGTCTCCTTTTCGTGGTTAAGCGGGGCCGCACTGCGCCCCAGTCCCTTGGGCATCGGAAAGACGATTCCCTCCTCCACCCCCGGCAAATTGCGCACACTGGCCGCACCCAGCTCCTTCAACCGCGCCAGCAACTGCTCGACCAGCAACTCCGGCGCCGAGGCACCTGCGGTCACGCCCACGCGCTTGCGGCCTTCAACCCAGGCGGGATCGAGATCGTCGGCGCTGTCCACCAGATAGGCCGGGCGGCCGAAGCGCTCGGCTACCTCGCGCAGACGATTGGAATTGGAACTCGTCGGGCTGCCGATCACGATCACCACGTCCACCTGCGGCGCCATGAACTTGACCGCGTCCTGCCGGTTCTGAGTGGCGTAGCAGATGTCGTTCATCTTCGGCTCGGCGATCTTCGGGAAGCGCGCCTGCAGAGCCGCGACCACCGCCGCCGCGTCGTCGAGCGACAGCGTGGTCTGCGTCACGTAGGCCAAGCGCTCCGGGTCGCGCACGTGCAGTGAGGCGACGTCTTCCGGCGTTTCCACGAGGTAAATGCCGTCCTCGGCCTGGCCCATCGTGCCTTCCACTTCCGGGTGGCCGGCGTGCCCGATCATCACGATCTCGCGGCCCTCGCGCCGCATCTTGGCGACTTCCACGTGCACCTTGAGCACCAGCGGGCAGGTGGCGTCGAACACGTTCAGCCCGCGCGCCTGCGCCGCGCGGCGCACCGCGCGCGACACGCCGTGCGCAGAGAACACCAGGGTTGCGCCGGCCGGCACCTGGTCCAGTTCCTCGACGAAAACGGCGCCCTTGGCGCGCAGATCGGACACCACGAACGTGTTGTGCACGATCTCGTGCTTCACGTAGATGGGCGCGCCGAACTTGGCAAGCGCCCGCTCGACGATCTCGATCGCCCGGTCCACCCCGGCGCAAAAACCGCGCGGCTGCGCCAAAACGACTTGCATCACAACACTCCGATCACGCGTACCGCAAACTGCACCGGCAGCCCGGCCAGCGGATGGTTGAAGTCCACCACCACGTGCTCATCGTCCGCGTCCTTGAGCACGCCGCCCATCTGCACACCGTCGGCGAGTGCCAGCCGCACCACGTCGCCGGGCGCGTAGTCGGCATCGGGCTCGGTGTTGGCGTCGAAGAGCTTGCGGCTCAACCGCTGCACGAGCTCCGGGTTGCGTCTGCCGTAGGCCTCGCCGGCCGGCACCTCGAACTGCGCTTCCACGCCCTCATCCAGGCCAAGCAACCGCTGCTCAAGAGGCGCGGCCAGTTGGCCGGCGCCCAATTGCAGCGTGGCGGGCCGCGCGTCGAAGGTGCTGAACACCTCGCGCCAGCCGTCGCGTTCCGCCACCGCCAGCCGGTAGTGAATAGTCACGTGGGAATCCGGGCCGATTTGCGCCATAGTCGCGACGATTCTAGCCGTCGAGGCGCACATGTCGATCAAGGATTGGCCCGAGTCCGAACGCCCGCGCGAGCGCCTTCTGGCGCACGGTGCCGACACCCTCACCGAAGCCGACCTGCTGGCGATCTGCCTGCGCACCGGGCTGCCCGGCCGCAGCGCGCTGGAGCTGGCGCGCGCGGCACTCGACCGCTTTGGCAGCCTGCGCGGGCTGCTGTCCGCGCATCACGAAGAACTCACCGCGCTGCCCGGCTTCGGCCCGGCCAAGGCCGCGCAGCTGATCGCCGTGCTCGAACTCGCCCGCCGCACGCTGAAGGAAGACGTGCGCGACGGCGACGTGCTCGCCACCCCGGCCAAGGTGCGCGAATACCTGCGCCTGTACTTCGTCGGCCGGCAGGACGAAGCCTTCGTCGCCCTGTATCTGGACGCGCAAAACCGCCTGCTCGAAGTCGAGGAACTGTTCCGCGGCACGCTCACGCAGACCAGCGTTTACCCGCGGGTGGTCGTGCGCGCCGCCCTGCGCCGCAACGCCGGCGCGGTGATCTTCGCCCACAACCATCCGTCGGGCGTGGCCGAGCCGAGCCGCGCCGACGAACGGCTGACCCACTCGCTGAAAGACGCGCTGGCGCTGGTCGAGGTGCGGGTGGTCGACCACATCATCGTCACCGGCGGCAGCACGCTGTCCTTTGTCGAGCGCGGGCTGCTTTGAACCGCCCGGCGCGGTTTGCGCCGCGACCGCGCGCTCACCTATAATGACGGGCTTTCGTCCCGCCGGGTCTGCCGGCGGCAAACCCACAGATAAAGGAGTTCGCCGATGGCACGCGTGTGTCAAGTCACCGGCAAGAAGCCGATGGTCGGCAACAACGTCTCGCACGCCAACAACAAGACCAAGCGCCGCTTCCTGCCCAACCTGCAATACCGCCGTTTCTGGGTCGAGAGCGAAAAGCGCTGGGTGCGGCTGCGCCTGACCAACGCCGGCTTGCGGCAGATCGACAAGGTCGGCATCGATACGGTGCTGGCCGATTTGCGCGCCCGCGGCGCTGCGTAAGGAGAACCATCATGGCCAAAGGCGCCCGCGAAAAAATCAAGCTCGAATCCTCGGCCGGTACCGGCCACTTCTACACCGCCACCAAGAACAAGCGCACTACGCCGGACAAGCTGGCGTTCATGAAGTACGACCCGGTGGCGCGCAAGCACGTCGAGTACAAGGAAACCAAGCTCAAGTAAGCGGCGCGTTTTCCAACAACGAAAAGCCCGGCCATGGCCGGGCTTTTTTTTCGCGACTCGCTGCGTCAGGCGCGTACCGGCGCGTACGAGCGCATCCGCAAAGCGATCCTTTGCAGCGCCTCGTTGCCGCTTGCCTCGGCCTTGGCGATCCACTGCTCCAACTGCGCCAGCATCTGCTCGCGCGAGGCCGAAGACTTGCCCCACACGGCGGCGAGTTCCGCGCGCATTTCGACCAGTGTTTTCAGCGCGCGGCTGTGCGCCAGCAAGTCGCGCAGCGTTTGCTGCTCGGCCGGCGGCAACGCCGAGACGTCTTCCTTGCGCAGCCAGCGCTTGAGCGCCGCAAACCGGCTGCGCTCCGCCGCCGGCAGCGCGCGCAACTCGGCGCGCAGCGTACGGCGCACGCCGCGCGCGTAGCGGGCGAGGATGTCGTAGCGGTTGGTAATCACCGCTTGCAGCGTTTGTGCGTCCACGTTGCGCGGCTCGGCGATCTTGGGCACCGGCGCGCGGCGCAACACTTTGGCCAAGCCCAGCGCGGAGAGGATCCGGATGTAGCCCCAGCCCAGGTCGAACTCGTACCACTTGACCGAAAACTTCGCGCTGGTGGCATAGGTATGGTGGTTGTTGTGCAGCTCTTCGCCGCCGATCCATAGGCCGAGCGGCGAAATGTTGGTGCTGGCGTCCGGCGAGTCGAAGTTGCGGTAACCCCAGTAGTGGCCGATGCCGTTGATGATGCCGGCAGCGTGGAACGGAATCCACATCATCTGCACCGCCCACACTGCGAGCCCCGCCCAGCCGAACAGAATCATGTCGATGCCGACCATGATGCCCACGCCCTGCCAGCTAAAGCGCGAATACACGTTGCGCTCCAGCCAGTCGTCCGGCGTGCCGTGGCCGTAGCGGGCCAGCGTTTCCGCGTTGTTGGATTCGGCGATGTACAACTCCGCGCCCTGCCACAGCACGGTATTGATGCCGCGCGTCTGCGGGCTGTGCGGGTCTTCGGGCGTCTCGCACTTGGCGTGGTGTTTGCGGTGAATCGACGCCCACTCCTTGGTCTGCATGCCGGTGGTGAGCCACAGCCAGAAGCGGAAAAAGTGCGCCACCGCCGGGTGCAAGTCCAGCGCGCGGTGCGCCTGGCAGCGGTGCAGGTAGATCGTCACCGCGGCGATGGTGATCTGCGTCATCGCCAGCATGGCGAGGACGACCTGCCACCAAGTCGAGTTGAGCAGGCCACCATCGAGAAATTCAAGCAGGTACATCAGGTGCTCCAGAAGGATGCAGTAAGTTCATCCGCGGGCGATGCTGCGGGTTCGCGTGCCGGGACATTTTGAGCCAGATCAATTCCGAGCAGGGGACTCGGGCAAACCCCCGCCAACAATCCGTATATCCCGCTGCGGGAAGGGGATTTCAATGCCTTCCGTGCGCAGCCGGCGCAGGATTTCTCGGTTCACGTCGGAAAGCACGTTAAGGCGGCCATTTTCGGGATCGTCGATCCACACGGACAGGGACAACATCACCCCGTCGGCGGCAAAGTTCGTCAGCAACGCACTCGGCGCCGGCTCAGCCAACACCCGCGGCACCGCGCGCCCCGACTCCACCAGCACGCCCAGCGCGCGCTCGACGTCGCTGGAGTAGGCCACGCTCACCTCGGTGCGCAGCATCACCTTGGGATCGGTGTAGCTCAGGTTGGACACCGGCTCGGCCACCAGCTTCTCGTTGGGCACGATCGCCTCGGTACCGTCCAGCCCGCGCAGCACCGTGTAGCGGGTCTTGATCTCGGTGACTTTGCCGGTGTGCTTGTCCACCGTGATCATGTCACCGATGGTGATGCTGCGGTCGAGCAGAATGATGAATCCGCTGACATAGCTGCTGGCGATCCGCTGCAAGCCCAGCCCGAGGCCCACGCCGAGCGCACCGCCGAACACCGACAGCACCGTCAGGTCGATCCCCACCAGCGACAGCGCGGCCAGCACGCCGACCAGCACCAGCAGCGCGCGAAACAGGCGCGACAGCACGACGCGCAGGTTCAAATCCAGCGTCTCGGCGTGCATCAGCCGCGTCTCAAGCGCAGACCCCGCCCACAGCGCCACCAGCAGCGTCAGCAGCACCGTCATCGTCGCCACCGCCACGTCCCACAGCGACACCCGGGTGCCGCCCAGGGGCAATACGACCTCGGCCAGCCAGCCGTGCACCTCGTGCGCCCAGCCGGTCAGATACAACGCAACGACGGCCCAGATCGCCAGCGCCAGCACGCGCTCGAAGGGGGCCAGCCAGCGCACCTGCGGCAGCGCCCGCCGCAGCACGTAGACGAGCAGCCGGACCACCGCCATCGCCACCAGCAGCGTCAACGCCAGCCGCAACATGCGCTCGTCCGCGCTGCGCTTGAACACGTGCAGCGCGCGCAAAGCCGCCGCCGACCCCAACACCGTCAGCGCGGCAACGACCGGAAACGCCAATCGGCGAAAGCCCGCTATGGAGAAACGCAGCGCATCGCCCGGCAGCCCTGCGGTGCCGAGCGCATCCAGTCGCCCCTGCGTCCAGCCGCGCACCCAGCGCGCGACGAGCCAGGCAAGCGCCAGCGCGGCGGCGATCGCCGTCAGCGACCAGGCCACCGGCGGGTGGGAAATGCCTTCCGTCAGGGAGTCGAGCAGCTCGTGCAGCGGCGAGCCGTTCATCGCCGGCGCTCCAGCACCGCGGCAAAGAAGCCGTCGGTGCCGTGCAGATGCGGCAGCATCGTGAACCACGGTGCGAAGCGCTGCGCCTCCGGCACCGCGATGCCCTGCTCCTGCAAGACCTCGGCGGCCGGCAGCGGCGCAAACTGCGGCTGCTCGGCGAGAAACTCTTCGATCACTTCTTGATTCTCCAGCGTCAACAGCGAACAGGTGGCGTAGACGAGCCGCCCGCCCGGTTTGAGCATCCGCGCCGCCGCGCGCAGCACGCTGCGCTGCACGGCGTTGACGCGAGCGAGTTCGGCTTCGTCGAAGCGCCACTTCAGATCCGGGTTGCGCCGCAGCGTGCCGCTGCCGGAACACGGCGCATCGACCAGCACGCGGTCGATCTTTCCGGCCAGCCGCTTCACGCGGCTGTCGTTCTCGCTGGCGATCGCCACCGGATGCACGTTGGACAGGCCCGCGCGCGCCATTCGCGGCGACAGGCCGGCCAGCCGCTTGGCATGGATGTCGAAAGCGTAGAGCCGCCCGGTCGAGCGCATCAACGCGCCCAGCGCCAGCGTCTTGCCGCCGGCACCCGCGCAGAAGTCCACCACCATCTCACCGCGCTTGGGCTGCACCAGCCGCGCGATCAACTGGCTGCCTTCGTCCTGCACCTCGATCAGCCCGTCGCGGTACAGCGGCCAGCGCGTTAGGCCCGGCTTGTCGAACAGGCGTATGCCCTCGGGCGAATACGCGGTCGGCTGCGCGGCGAGCGGCGCGTGCTCGCGCGTCGGCTGGCGCAGTTCGGTGAGCACCGCGTCGCGCTGGGTCTTCATCGAGTTCACGCGCAGATCGAGCGGCGCGGCTTCGGTGAGCGCCGCCAGCAGCGGCTCGGCGTCGTGGTACTGCGCGGTCACGCGCTGGAAGAGCCACAGCGGCACTTCGGCGCGCACCGTCGCCGGCGCCGTGTCGAGCTTCAGTGCGAGAGCATGGCGCACGGCGCGCTCGTCGCCGCGCAGCGCGCGCCCGTCGAGCGACGCGAACCCGTGCTCGCGCGCGAGCGCGATGAGCGCGACCAGCCGCGGCGCGCGTGCCGGCTGCGCGGGTTGCATCTGCCACTTGAGGGTCGCCAGATGGCGCAGCGCGTAGAAGCAGCCCTCGGCGATCAGACCGCGGTCGCGCTGGCCGAGCTTGGGGTGCATCTTGAAGTAGCGCGACATCGCCGCGTCGGCCGGGCCGTCGAAGCGCAGCACCTGCGCGAGTAGTGCCGCGAGGCTGTCGACGACGAGGGAGGTGATGCGGGGGGAGTTCATTGGAACGTCGGCGAGTTGCGCGAAGCGGTCGAAGTTGCCGGCACCAATGCCCCCTCACCCGGCGCCGTCGGCGCCACCCTCTCCCG
>JBKCXU010000157.1:0-2825 GCA_046316025.1 Betaproteobacteria bacterium
TAAGTTCGCTTGCGGCGAGAATTAGTGTGTCGGCGTCCACCTGCGGTGTCCAGCGAAACCATCGCGGGTTGGTTTTCTTTTCGGGCTCGATAGTCAAAGACGGCCTTGCATCCCCCCGAAGGGGTGCCCCGGCGAATTCGATGACCAGCCCCTTGCCGCGCACAATCTCAGTCGGCAGCCGAGGTCGAAACACCCGCGACGCCAAGCGATAAGTAATGCCCCCCGACCGATCGCCAAACGTAAAGGTCAAGTCGTATTGCTTAGCCGTCGGCATCGTCGCCTTGTACCAGACTCCCTGGCTGCTAAGGGGGGCCTCTTTCAATTCTACTCCGTTGACACTCACGACTCCGCCAGGGTATTTCTTCTGATAGCCGCTGCCCCGAATCGACAAGCCGACATTAGCCTCATTAATTTCCGGTTGCTCACGCACACGAAATTCAAGCGTAATACGATCCGGCGGATACAGTGCGTCGTCGTCTGCTTTCATATTGACCACCTTAAAACCGATAAGTCCTTGCAGTTGCGTCAGCCCGATCAGGAAGCGCCGCCGCAGCATGTCATTGGCCCTTCTTCGCCAGCAAGACTTCCCATTCGGCCACACCCGTGGCCTGCCCTGCCAACGGATTGGACGTGGGCAGTCCGATCGGTGAGCGCATGTAGTTGTAACCCGGCCCTTCCTGACCGAAGTACGTGTACAGATGCCCCATCGCGTCGTGGTATGCGCCGTGGTAGGCCACGGCATCGGGCATCAGCAGGCTACGCGGGTCAAGACCCGCGTTACCGGGACCGACGAGGCCGCCCGTGGGGTTAAGCAGGGACCCAAAGACCGGATCCATCCCGAAGCGGTCGCCCACTACTTGTCCGTAGCGCAACTGCCAGGTGCTGCCCATGAATGTGCTCTGAGAGGGCTTTAGTGCATCAATGGGATCAAGATCAAATTCTTTAATGTTTTCATTTAGTATGAACTTTCTTTCTTTATATATTTGATACTCTACCCGAATCTCCTCGACCGGACGCTGGCGCAGTTGGGCGACGGTTTCGAGGCTGTCGTCCACGCTTTTTTGGTCGGCCGCGTCGTCGGCCAACACCTGCATCGCCGCGCCAAGCCGCGGGTCGTCCGCGCCGTGGTACCGGGAGTCGATCAGCGACTCCCGGTACGCCCGGCTGTAGATGTCGCAGCTCTTGCCCGGACAGGGGGTAACGACATTGCCCGGCGTCGCCGCGTCGTCGGCGCCAAACGCCGCCTTGGTCGCAGCATAAAGCTGCCGCACCTTGCGCACCTGGGACGCAGCGCCGTAGACCACCGCGCCGGCGGCGGTGTTCACCGCCTCGCCCGACCATTCGAGCCCGGTCTGCACGGTCTCCGTCGTGGCGCCCCATGCAGTCTGTGCCCCCGCCGCCGCCCGCTCGTAGCCGCGCACCGCGGTATCGCGCACGGCCGCCGCGGCGTCCTTGAGCGTGGCGCCCACGCGGCTGGCGGCCGCCTTCGCTCCGTCCGTGGCGGCATCGAAGGCTAGTTTGAACGCCTCACCCCAACCCATCTCAACCCCCGTCCGCCGCCAAGGTGGAGAACAAGGCCACCGTGATCTTCTCCAGCCCTTCGGCCTTCTGGGCGGAGGTCAGCTGCGGTGCGCTCAGCACTTCCTGCATGGCGCCGAACTTGACGTCGAAGTCCACCCCAAGCAGCCACGCCGTCGTCACGTAGCGCGCCACGTCCACTTCCCGCGTGAGTCCATACCGACGGGCCTTGGCACACTGCTGGCGCAGTTCCGCCACGCCGGCGTCGGTCTTGAAGTACGTCGCCGCACCCGGATCGGCCTCGCCCAGCAGTTCGATCAGCTTCTTCTCGAAGCGGAGGCTGCCGATGCCCTCGAATTGATCCGCTGTCAGTCGCAAGCTCATGGTTGTTCCGTAAACGTTGGCGGGTCGGGTTCAGGCGCCGGCGTCCGCGCCCATCGGACGCGCAGCGCCGCCGCGGTCGGCCGCGGCGCTTCTGTCGATGCGCGCGGTCTCGCCGTCCGGGGTGGTCGTGTACAGCGCCTGCATCGGCCCCAGAAACTCCTCCAGCTGCTCGGCCGAGAAAGTGGCGAGCACCTGGGGCAACACGCGCGCATCGGCATATCTGAAGTACAGGGGGTTGCCGTCGGCACCGTACACGATGTTGAACTTGCGCAGGTGCCGGTGAATTTGTTCGAACGTCGCGTTCGCATCGCGCAATTCGGCCAGTATCGCCACCTGCTGCAACGACAGATGCCGCACCACCGAAGCCGCAGCATCGTCCATCCGGCTCGACCAGGCCAGATACGGCGCGACATCCCGCAGTTCTTCCGCCAGGTCGCCCAGGAACAGACACTCCAGCCGCTCGAATCCGGCTTCGTGCAGTTGATCCGCCCCGCGTTCAAGACCCGCACAGTTGATCAGCACATAGGGCGCCGCAGCCCCCGACTGGCGCCAGTCGCGCCACAAGGTGTCGAAGGATGTCATGCCTTATCGCCCTCACTCCGATCCATGCGCCCGATCCGCTCCAGCCACTCGGCGCAGATGACGCAGAACGGCGTGCCCATCTCGCTCGCCGCCCGCAGCGCCGCCGCCTGCGGCGACTCCGAGGCGCTCGCCTCGCCCTTGTTTGTCCATGCACTGGGCGGCCGCCAATAGGAACCTTGAACCCAGGCGCCCCCGTTTGCATGCGTATTTCAGCGATCGTGGACGGCTGTTTCAGTCTGATCGTGGACGGTGTTTCAGCGTGATCGTGGACGGCATTTCAGGCTGATCGTGGACGGGGCAGGGGTGCGCGCCAGCGAGGGGTTTGATGGTAGCGCAGTGTC
>JBKCXU010000158.1:0-3639 GCA_046316025.1 Betaproteobacteria bacterium
GGCTCTGCACCCGCGGCAGGGGCCGCAGAGGGCGAAGCCGAGGATGGCACGTAAGTGTCGGCGCTGTAGCCCGCGCTGTACCAATCTGCCGGCCGGCGGTCGCAGGACCGCCGGCCGCTTTTGTTTCATAGGCCGGGATAGAGTCGAGGTTCTTGCTGCGGTTTGACCGCAGGCCAGGCTCTCGGGCATAATCTTCGGCTCTTCGCGAGAAGCGGGCAGTTTCTGGCCCGACGCTCTTTTGGTGGCGATGCCTTCAGGCTCGAAGTTCGAAGCCGGCATCGCGGGCGTCGGTTCCGGCGCCGGTTCCGCGACCTCGAACATCACTTTGGCGGAATCGATTCATGCCGACCGTAAATCAACTGGTTCGTTTTTCGCGCTCGGCCGAGCAGGTCAAGAGCAAGAGCCCGGCGCTAAAAGGCAGCCCGCAAAAACGCGGCGTCTGCACCAAGGTCTACACGACCACGCCCAAGAAGCCCAACTCGGCGCTGCGCAAGGTCGCCAAGGTGCGCCTGACCAACGGCTTCGAGGTGATTTCCTACATCGGCGGCGAGGGCCACAATCTGCAGGAGCACTCGGTCGTGCTGATCCGCGGCGGCCGCGTCAAGGACCTGCCGGGCGTGCGCTACCACATCGTGCGCGGCTCGCTCGACACCCAGGGCGTCAAAGACCGCAAGCAGGCGCGCTCCAAATATGGCGCCAAGCGGCCTAAAGCAAGTTAACTCACCTTTTTTGCACGGCGGCGCCTCGCGGCGCGGCCGAGTAAGTCGCAGCCCGGCACCATGGGGTTGCCTTTGCGGCTTTGCCGCCATTGACTGAAGAGACCGGAGAAAGCCCATGCCTCGTCGTCGTGAAGTTCCCAAGCGCGACATCCTGCCCGACCCCAAGTTCGCCAGCCAGGATCTCACCAAGTTCGTCAACGTGATCATGCTCGACGGCAAGAAGGCCGTGGCCGAGCGCATCGTCTACGGCGCACTGGCGCAGATCGAGACCAAGACCGGCAAGCCGCCGCTGGAGGTGTTCACGCTGGCGCTGGGCAATGTCAAGCCGATGGTCGAGGTCAAGAGCCGGCGCGTCGGTGGTGCGAACTATCAGGTGCCGGTGGAAGTGCGGCCGGTGCGCAGGATGGCGTTGGCGATGCGCTGGCTGCGCGAGGCGGCCAAGAAGCGCGGCGAGAAGTCGATGCCGCTGCGACTGGCCGGCGAGCTGATGGAAGCGGCCGAGGGCCGCGGCGGCGCGATGAAGAAGCGCGAGGAAGTGCACCGGATGGCCGAGGCCAACAAGGCCTTCGCGCATTTCAGGTTTTAGTTACCTGGATAAACGCGCCGCGCTTTGCGCGGACGCGTCCACAAAAGTTTCAGGACGGTTTTTATGGCACGCAAGACCCCCATCGAGCGGTATCGGAACATTGGCATCTCGGCGCACATCGATGCCGGCAAGACCACGACCACCGAGCGCATCCTGTTCTACACCGGGGTCAATCACAAGATCGGCGAGGTGCACGACGGCGCCGCGACGATGGACTGGATGGAGCAGGAGCAGGAGCGCGGCATCACGATCACCTCGGCCGCGACCACTGCCTTCTGGCGCGGTATGGACATGTCGTTTCCCGAGCACCGGATCAACATCATCGATACGCCGGGCCACGTCGACTTC
Organism: Betaproteobacteria bacterium; assembly: GCA_046316025.1. Taxonomy (GTDB): domain Bacteria; phylum Pseudomonadota; class Gammaproteobacteria; order Burkholderiales; family Burkholderiaceae_F; genus JAJTHJ01. The sequence continues at coordinate 1,654 of JBKCXU010000158.1, forward strand.
ACCATCGAAGTCGAGCGCAGCATGCGGGTGCTGGACGGTGCCTGCATGGTCTATTGCGCGGTGGGCGGCGTGCAGCCGCAGTCCGAGACCGTCTGGCGCCAGGCCAACAAATATGGCGTGCCACGGCTCGCGTTCGTCAACAAGATGGACCGCACGGGGGCCAACTTCTTCAAGGTGTACGAGCAGATGCGCGCGCGCCTGAAGGCCAATCCGGTGCCGATCCAGGTGCCGATCGGGGCCGAGGAAGGCTTCAAGGGCGTGATCGATCTCGTCAAGATGAAGGCCATTTTCTGGGACGAGGCGAGCCAGGGCATGAAGTTCGAGTACCGGGAGATCCCGGCCGAGCTCGTCGAGGCCTGCGCCGAGTGGCGCGAGAAGATGGTCGAGGCCGCCGCCGAGGCCAACGAAGAGCTGATGAACAAGTATCTGGAGAGCGGCGAGTTGTCCGAGCTCGAGATCAAGCACGGCCTGCGCCTGCGCACCATCGCCAGCGAGATCACACCCATGCTGTGCGGCTCCGCCTTCAAGAACAAGGGCGTGCAGGCGATGCTGGACGCGGTGATCGAGTACCTGCCGTCGCCGGTCGACATCCCACCGGTCAAGGGCATCAATGATCGCGAGCAGGAAGAGGCGCGCAAGCCCGACGACAGCGAAGCCTTTGCCGCGCTCGCCTTCAAGATCATGACCGACCCGTACGTGGGCCAACTTACCTTCCTGCGCGTGTACTCGGGCGTGCTCAACTCGGGCGACACGATCCTCAACGCCATCAAAGGCCGCAAGGAGCGGATCGGGCGTCTGTTGCAGATGCACGCCAACGAGCGCGCCGAGATCAAGGAAGTTCGCGCCGGCGACATCGCCGCCGCGGTCGGCCTGAAGGATGTGACCACCGGCGAGACGCTGTGCGACCCCAACCATGAGATCACGCTGGAGCGGATGATTTTCCCCGAGCCGGTGATCTCGCAGGCGGTCGAGCCCAAGACCAAGGTCGATCAGGAAAAAATGGGTGTGGCCCTCGGTCGCCTGGCGCAGGAAGATCCCAGCTTCCGCGTCCGCACCGACGAGGAGAGCGGCCAGACCATCATCTCCGGCATGGGCGAGTTGCATCTGGAAATCCTGGTCGACCGGATGAAGCGCGAGTTCGGCGTCGAGGCTACCGTCGGCAAGCCCCAGGTGGCCTACCGCGAGACGATCCGCCGCACGGTGAACGACGCCGAAGGCAAGTTCGTCAAGCAGTCGGGCGGCCGCGGCCAGTACGGCCACGTGGTGCTGAAGCTCGAGCCGCAGGCGGCGGGCACGGGCTACGAGTTCGTCGATGCGATCAAGGGCGGCGTGGTGCCGCGCGAGTACATCCCGGCGGTGGAAAAGGGCGTGACCGAAACGCTCAAGGCCGGCGTGCTGGCCGGCTACCCAGTGGTGGACGTGAAGGTGACACTGCACTTCGGCTCGTATCACGAGGTCGACTCCAACGAAAACGCCTTCAAAATGGCGGCCTCGATCGGCTTCAAGGACGGCATGCGCGCTGCGCATCCGGTGCTGCTCGAGCCGATCATGGCGGTGGAAGTCGAAACGCCCGAAGAGAAGATGGGCGACGTGATGGGCGATCTGTCCTCGCGGCGCGGGGTGATCCAGGGTATGGACGACATTGCCGGCGGCGGCAAGACCGTGCGCGCCGAGGTGCCGCTGGCGGAGATGTTCGGCTACTCGACCACGCTGCGCTCGCTGACTCAGGGCCGGGCCACCTACACGATGGAGTTCAAGCATTACGCCGAGGCGCCGAAGACGGTGGCCGAGGCGGTTATCAATGCGAAGACCAAGTAATCAACCGTTCTTTCAGGAATCGAAAAAATGGCAAAAGGCAAATTTGAGCGGACGAAGCCGCACGTCAATGTGGGGACGATTGGACACGTCGATCATGGGAAGACGACCCTGACGGCGGCCATCACGATGGTGCTGTCGAAGAAGTTCGGCGGCGAGGCACGCGCCTAC
>JBKCXU010000159.1:0-99521 GCA_046316025.1 Betaproteobacteria bacterium
GTCTGGTCGATGATCAGGTAGCCGCCGGACTTCAGCTCCACCCGGCGGCTCAGCGCGCGGCCGATCTCTTCGTCGATCGGATACAGGTCGAACAGCGGCCGCTCGCCGGTGTAGTGCGCGAGCTTGTTCGCTGCGCGCGGCACGTACTGGGCGGCAAAGGCTTGCAGCGCGACGAAGTTCTCGCGCGAGTCGATCTGGATGCTGCTCGTCTCCTCGGTGGTCAGATCGCGCAGCACGCGCTGCGCCAGCGACAGCTCCTGATACAGCAGCGACGGCGCCGGCGCCTGGGTGGCGAGCTCCGCGATCTGCCGGTAGCGCTTGCGCAGGTATTCGAGGTCGGCAGCCAGATCGTTTTCGGTGGCGTCTTCCGCGCTGGTGCGGATGATGTAGCCGCCTTTCTCGTCGGCGGGCACCAGGCGCGCCAGCGTCTCGCGCAACTGGGTGCGGTCGGCCTCGCTTTCGATCTTCTGCGACACGCCGATGTGCGCGTCCTGCGGTAGGTAGACGAGCGTGCGGCCGGCGAGCGAAATCTGCGTGGACAGGCGCGCGCCCTTGCTGCCGATCGGATCCTTGACCACCTGCACCAGCAGCCGGTCGCCGTCGGCGATCAGCCGCTCGATCGGCGGCGGCGTGCCGTTGGCCGCCTGCCGGTACGCGAGGATGTCGGCCACGTGCAGAAACGCCGCTCGCTCCAGCCCGATGTCGATAAACGCCGACTGCATCCCGGGCAGGACGCGCGCGACCTTGCCCAGGTAGACGTTGCCGACCAGCCCGCGCGCGGCGGTGCGCTCGATCAGGATTTCCTGCACCACGCCAGCGGCGAGCACCGCGACGCGCGTTTCCTGCGGGGTGCAGTTGATGAGGATGTCGTCCATGGCCGGAGCAGTTTAAGCGGGGCCTCTCACAGCACCCGCATCCCCGCCGCCTCGATCAGCCGCGCCGTCTCCGCCAGCGGCAGGCCCATCACGCCGGAGAAGCTGCCTTGCAGTTCTTCGATGAACACGGCGGCCAGACCCTGGATCGCGTAGCCGCCGGCTTTGTCGTAGGGCTCGGCGGTGGCGCAGTAGCAGGCGATTTTTTCGTCGCTCAGGTGGGCAAAACGCACGGCGGAGACCGAGACCGCGGAGGCCGTGCCGTTGGGGGTGGCGAGCGCAACGGCCGAGCGCACTTCGTGCCAGCGGCCGGACAGCAGCCGCAGAAAATGCGCGGCCTGCGCAGCGTCGGCAGGTTTGCCGAGCACGTCGCCATCGACGATTACTTCGGTGTCCGCACCGAGCACCGGGCGTAGCGGCAAGTCCTGCGCACGCACCGTGGCAAGACCCGCCGCGGCCTTGGCACGGGCGATCCGCAGCACATAGTCGGCGGCGGTCTCGGCGGGGTCGCGCACCTCGGCGGGCGCGTCGGCGGCTTCAACCACGGTGAACCGCACGCCGATCTGCCGTAGCAGCTCGGCGCGGCGCGGACTTTGAGAGGCGAGGTAGACGACCGCCATGGTCAGGCGCGGTGGTACGGATGGTTGGCCAGCAGCGACCACGCGCGATACAACTGCTCGACCAGCAGCACGCGCGCCAGAGCATGCGGCAGCGTCAGGCTCGACAGGCGCAGCAGAACGCGCGCCTCGCGCTTGAACTGCGCGTCCAGCCCGTCGGCACCGCCAATCGCAAAGGCCACAGGCAGCGCCTCGTCGCGCCAGCGCTGCAACTGCGCAGCCAGCTTGGCCGTCGTCCAGTCCTGGCCATGCGCGTCCAGTGCGACGGTGACGGCGCCCGCGGGAATCGCCGCGCGCAGCCGGTCGGCCTCGGCCGCCATGATCCGTTCGACCGGCTGGCCCTGGCGCGGCTCGGGCTTGAGCTCCTTGATCGTCACCGCGAAGTCGGCCGGCAGGCGGTCGAGGTAATCGTCGATCGCCGCCTGCGCCCACGCGGGCTGGCGGATGCCGATGGCGGCGATGGTGAGTTTCATTCGCTGGCTGCCCCTGTTGCGGCTTCAAGATCGTCGCTCACGCAACGCAAAGCAGGCTGCTCGCCTTTGGCTCGGAACGACATGGAAGTGAGCCGGGCCGTTGGGTGGTCGGCCGGACTCTTCGTCACGGCCGTGTCGTCCCGAGCGCCGCGCGGGACCTGCTGCTCGGGCGAGGCCAAGCGGATTCCTCGCGGGCGCTCGGAACGACGGCGCTTGCTTAGCTGCGCTTGCGCGCGGCCTTGGCGGTTGTCGTCTTCCGTTTGGCCGGCGCTTTCCTGGCCGCCCGCTTGGCCGTGGACGTCTTTGCCGGCGCCTTCTTGGCCGCGGCTTTCTTCGGCGCTGCTTTCTTCACCTTGGCCTTGTCCGGCGCACCAAGCTTGACCCGCACCGGCTTGGCCCCCCACACCTCCTCCAGCCCGTAGTACTGGCGCACGGCCGGCTGCATCACGTGCACGATGATGTCGCCCAGATCGACCAACACCCACTCGCCGGGGTCGGTGCCTTCAACGCTGACCACCCGGCCGCCGGCGGCCTTGACCTTTTCCACCACGTGCCAGGCGAGCGCCTTGGTCTGCCGGTTGGAGGTACCGCTGGCGACGATCACGCGGTCGAACAAGTCCGACTGCCCCAGCGTGTTGAAGACCTTGATGTCCTGTGCCTTGACGTCTTCGAGCGCGTCGATGACGGTGCGTTGCAGTTTGGTGAGTTCCACGAGTTCAGCGATAGAGGCGATGGGCGCGAATATAGTCCAGCACCGCGGGCGGCAGCAGTTGCGCCAACCGGGCGCCGGCGGCGGGCGAGGGCGGCTGCGCCAGCAGCGCGCGGACTTCGGTGGCCGAGGCATCGACGGGCGCCATGGCGATCGGCACCACGCAGCCGTGTGCTGCTGCCGCTACCGCGGTCGGCGCGGCGCGGCGCGGGGCGATGGAGGCACGCACCGCGTCGGGCACATCGGCCTCGGCCTGCGGCCGACCCGCCACGGCGATATGGGCGAAGTCGGACAGCGCCTGCCAGTCGCGCCACGTGTCCAGCCGCTCCAGCTGGTCGGCGCCCAGGATCAGCACCAGTGGCAAGTCGGCGCCGAGTACGGCGCGCAACTCGCGCAGCGTGTCGACCGTGTAGGTGGGGCCGGGTCGGTTCAGTTCGCGCGCGTCGCAGACGAGGCGCGCATCGCTGGCGATGGCCAGTTCGACCATCCGCTGCCGGTCGGCCGCCGGCGCGGTCAGCGCGCCTTTCTGCCACGGCTGCCCCGCCGGCAGCAACCGCACTTGTGCCAGTGGCAGGCTGTCGAGCGCCGCGCGCGCCAGCGCCAGATGGCCGACGTGGATCGGGTCGAAGCTGCCGCCGAGGATGCCGATGGCTTGCATTCAGGCCGTGAAGATGAAGACGACGGCCTCTGCGCGGCCTGTGAGCTGCGCCCGTGTTGAGGTGCTGCGCGCTGGATGGAGTTCACAGGAGCACAGTGCCGTCATCTTCATCTTCATCCGCATTCGGCGGTCGACAACCACCAGCCCGCACCGGCGCACCAGGCGCTGGCATCCGGCTCGTTGTTCCGCCGCAGCGAGCGCACCGTATGCAGGGACTGACGCTCCAGCGCAGCGACGAGCGAGGCCGACGCGGCGTCGTCGCGTGCCCCGATGCACGGTATGAACGCCACCCGCAGCAGTGCCCTGGCGGCGTAACGCCCGTCGGCGAGCCGCGTGACTTGCAGCATCACGCCCAGCCCTTCGTTGGGCGTCAGCGGGAAGAGCAGCCGGCCGTTGGGATTGAGCGCGTCGAGCCAAGCGGGCAGCGGATGGGTGGCGCCCGCATTGACGTAGATCAGGTCGCAGACCGGCAGGGCGGCATCGCTGGCCGAGCCCGCCACCACCCGAACCTGCGGCAGATGCCGCAGGTTGTGCGCCGCGCGTGCGGCCAGGTCGGCCTCGACCTCATAGGCAACGACACGGCCCTGCGCACCGACCAGCGCGGCGAGCACGGCCGTGTAGTAGCCGGTCCCGGAACCGACGTGAACGACCGTTTCCCCCGGCTGCGGCGCCAGGGCTGCAAGGCAGCGCGCGTGCAGCGACGGTTGGCCGTTGTTGATGCGGCGGTCGGCGGCAATGCCGATCAGCACGTCCTGGTAGACGAGGCGCGGGTCGTCCGACACGGTGGGCAGGTAGCCGGAGCCGATAAACACCGGCCATGGGCCCGGTCCCAGATAGTCCTCGCGCGGCACGGCGGTAAACGCCTCGATCAGGCGGGCGTCGCTGCTCGCCGAACTGCGCACGATGAACTCGGCATAGAAGCGGCGGTGGTCCGAGACCGGGTTCATGGGCGCGGGTCGCGATGGCAGGGAGTGAAAATGAAAGTGACGGCGCTGCGCGCCTGTGAACGGCGTCTGGCGCGCGGCACCTCAACACGGGCGAAGCTCACAGGCCGTGCAGCGGCCGTCATCTTCATCTGCACCGCAGTCAAGTCCAGTCTCGCGGCCGCAGGAAGTCCGAGTACAGCCGCGCCTCGTCCGATCCCGGCGCGGGCTGCCAGTCGTAGCGCCACTTCACCACCGGCGGCAGCGACATCAGGATCGACTCGGTACGCCCGCCCGATTGCAGGCCAAAAAGCGTGCCGCGGTCGAACACGAGGTTGAACTCGACGTAGCGCCCGCGCCGATACGCCTGAAAGTCGCGCTCGCGCTCACCAAACGCGTGGTCGTGGCGGCGCTCGACGATCGGGACGTACGCGTCGAGAAAACCGTCGCCCACTGCTCGCTGCAGCGTGAAGCATTGCTCGAAGCCGAGTTCGTGAAAGTCGTCGAAGAACACGCCGCCCACGCCTCTAGGCTCGCCGCGATGCTTGAGATAAAAGTACTCGTCGCACCACTTCTTGAAGCGCGGGTGCAGGTCGGCGCCGAACGGTGCCAGCGCCTGCTTGCAGGTGGCGTGAAAGTGGTGAGCGTCTTCCTCGAAGCCGTAACAAGGCGTCAAGTCCATGCCGCCACCGAACCACCACACATCCGGCTGCCCGTCGGCCCGGGCGATGAAGAAGCGCACGTTCATGTGCACCGTCGGCACATAGGGGTTGCGCGGGTGGAACACCAGCGACACGCCCATCGCCTCGAAGCCGCGCCCCGCCAGCTCCGGCCGCGCCGCGGTGGCCGACGGCGGCAACTTGCTGCCGGTTACGTGCGAAAAGCCGACGCCGCCGCGTTCGAGCAGGTTGCCTTCTTCGACGATGCGGGTGATGCCCATGCCGCCCAGCGGGCTGCCGGGCGGCTTTTCCCAGTGATCGGCGGCGAACGCTTTGCCGTCCAGTTGCTCGAAGCGCGAAACGATCCGCTGCTGTAGATCGAGCAAGTAGGCGCGGACGGCGGTGGAGTCGATGGTCGTATCGATCATGGGTGCTGAGCCGCGCGGGATGAGCGCAGCGATGTGTGAAAGCCAAAGGCACCGCCACCGAATGCCCGCCGGTGTGAAGCATCAGGCATGGCGTTCGTTGAGGATGAACTCATGGAACTCCGCAATCTCTGGGGGAGACTTCTCTCGCCAGCGAAGCTCCGGTGTCCGGGAAAAGACTTTCTCCCAGTGCGCAAGCGCGGCCTTGTCCTTGCGAAAAACGGCCAGTAACCACGGATGTTCGGACATAAGCACGACCTGACGAAACACGGCTGTTGCCAGGCCCCGTCTGCGGTGCCTGCGGAGGATGAAGATGTCCGCAAACTCAAGGATCTGGCGCCCTTCGATCGCGGCATCCTCGATGAGCAGAAAGCCCACCAGAGTCGGTCCCAGATGAAGCAAGTAGGCGCGGTCCCTCGCCGTCTTCGCCATCAACACTTGCAGGAACTCGTCCGACAGCGGGTGACAAAGACCACGCTCATCGACCTCGACGTCTTCGGAAGACTCGTACAGGTAAAGCTGCCAGAGGTTGCGCAGCGCTTCGACATTCGATGGATCGACCGGGCTAAGGGTGACTTGCATGAGTCCGAGTGGGCAGCGGCCGGAGACCATTAACGCAAATGTTTGCCCACGAAGTCCAGCACCGCCCCATACCACGCCACAATGTTCCGCGGCTTGAGGATCCAATGGTTCTCGTCCGGGAAGACCAGCAGTTCGCTCTCCACACCGTGATACTGCAAGGCCTCGAAGAGGTTCAGCGCCTCGCCGAGCGGACAGCGGTAGTCGAGTTCGCCGTGGATGATCAGCGTCGGCGTCTTCCACTGCGTGATGTGCGCAATCGGCGCGTAGCGGTCGAAGCGCTCGCGGTCGGCGTAGGGGTTCTCGCCGCCCATCTCCAGATACCACCATGCCGGGTGGTCGGTGGTGCCGGTGAACTGCGCCATCGTCACGATGCTGGCGTGCGTGATCAGGCACTTGAAGCGCTGCGTTTGCGTGCCGATCCAGTTGGTCATGTAGCCGCCGAAGCTGCCGCCCATCGCCATCATGCGGGCGCCGTCCACGTCGGGGCGGCGCTCCAGCGCGTCGGCGACCGCCATCAGGTCGGCGTAGCACTGTGCGCCCCAGACGTTGCCCCAGATGCCTTGCACGAAATCCTGGCCAAAGCCGGTCGAGCCGCGCGGGTTGGGCAGCACCACCGCATAGCCCGCCGCGACCGAGAGCAGCGGGTTCCAGCGCCAATGCCAGCCGTCGCCCCACATGCCCATCGGCCCGCCGTGAATGCTCAGAACCGTCGGCAGTTTGCCGGTCGCGTTGGCCGGCTTGACGATCCACGCCTGGATCGGCGTGCCGTCGGTGGACGGCACGTCGATCCGCTCGACCTGCGCCCACGCCTCGGCCGGCGCGAAACCGGACAGCCGCGCCAGCGGCTTGACCGCGCCGCCTTGCAGCAGCACGCACTCCGGCGCATCGAGCAGCGTGGAGCGGATGCAGGCGACACGGCCGTCGGGCAGCGGCACGAGCTCGCTGTGCGATCCGCCCGCCGCGCGCGCAACGAGCGGCTCGACCGCGCCGCTGGCCGCAACGACCGCGAACCCCGGTACGAGACCGTCGTCGTCGGCGGCGACCAGCAGCGTCTTGCCGTCCACGCCGAAGCCGTAAAGCTGCGGCCAGCGATCCCAGTGCTGCGCAATCTGCCGCTGGCTGCCGGTGGCGATGTCGGTCAGCGTCAGCAGCGGGCGCGGCGCGCTCTGTGGCGAGCGGGTCGAGCGTACCGAGGCGATGCTCGCGCCATCCGGCGAGAAGCACGGCGACTCGTGCGACGTGTTGGTCGCCGCGCCGAGGATTTGCCTGCTGCCGCCGGCGAGATCCACGACCAGCAGCGCGTGGTCTTCTTCGCGGTCGGCGCCAGGGCTGGCCCAGGTAACGACCGCGCGGCGACCGTCGTCGCTCACGTCGAGCACCGGCTCGATGGAAAGCTCCCGCCTCGCCTGCGGCGTCAGGTCGCTGCGCTCTGCGCCGTCGGCCGTGTACGCGATCAGATGGGTCTGCGGGCGTGTGGCGTCCTCGTGCAGCCAGTGATCCCAATGGCGCACCGGTTGGCGCGTGTAGCGCCGCGCGCTCGGGCCTTTTTTGGCGCGCTCGGCCGCGGTTTCGCGCTGCTTGTCGTGCGCGACAGTCGCGATCACCGGCGCAAACAGCACCATCCGATCCGCCTTGCGCGCGAAGCGAAACGCCTCCACACCCAGCGGCTCGTCGGTCAACTGGCGCGGCTCGCCGCCCTCAGCCGGCAGCAGCCAGACCTGCATGCGCTTCTCTGCGTCTTCGTCCGGTTTGATCTCGTTGGGCTGCCGGTTGGAGAGAAAGCCCAACGCGCCGTCGTGGCGGAAGCAGGGCGCTACGTCCTTGCTCTCGCCGCGCGTCAGTTGCGTGGCGGGCGAACCGTCGGTGGGCACGCGCCAGAGGTCGGAGACGTACTGGGCGCCGTCGCGGTCCAGCCGTTGCACGGCAACTGCCAGCCAGGTGCCGTCCGGCGCGGCGGCGATCGAGCTGACGCGCTTGAGTGCGACATGTTGTTCGACGGAGTAGGGGGCGCTCATCGTGTTTGGCTTGCCGCCGGGTGGGCGAGGACGCGCATTGTGCTTGACCGCGGCGGTGGGTGGGGCGCGACATTCCGTTACGTCGCGGGCAACGCCCGGTTACCGGGACTGCCCACACTGCTCGGCGTTGCGCGGCCTGTCGATCCGCGCGTCCGAGGAGATCGTATGCAAACCGAATCCCGATTGCCACGTCGGGCGTTTCTCGCCGCCGGTTCCGGCGCCGCACTGGCCCTCGCGGGCTGCGGCGGCGACAGCGCTGTCGGCTCCGCCAAGGCGGCCGAGCCGACGCCCACCAACAAGGTCGCCTGGAGCACGACCGGAACCCAGCGCGTAGTCCTGACCAATCAGGTACCCGACCACGATAACGTCGGCCCGTTTCCGGATTTTGCCGATCCCTACGCGCTGCGCGCGGTGCCGGTGGAGCTGAAGATGCCGCTGGTGCCTGCGGTGCTGGCGCAGGCCAGGAGCATCGAGCAGTCGCGCTTCGGCGTTGCGCTCAATGGCATCCTGCTCGATCCAGCCGGGCCGTGGTGGAAGGGCGATTACAAAACGGGCTGGCAGTTCGAAGTGATGTCCGAGCGCATCCGCCATTACATCGGCATCGACGCCAGCAACGGCCACGTGCAGCCCAGCGGCGCCTACCACTACCACGGCACGCCGGAGCGCTACATCAAGCAGCGGGCGAAGGCGCTGGCCGAGTCGCGTTCGCCGGGTGTGGACACGCTGCTGTTGATCGGCTGGGCGGCCGACGGCTACCCGATCTACCGGCCGTTCATCCCCGATGCCGCGGCCGGCAACCAGGCGCTGTCGCGCGAGCTGCGGCCCAGTTATCGGCTAAGGAGCGGGCTGCGCCCGGCCGGCGCGCCGCGCGGCACCTACGACGGCACCTTCGTGCAGGATTACGAATACGTCGCCGGCCTGGGCGATCTGGACGAGTGCAACGGAACACAGCTGACGGCGACGGCGGAATTCCCCAACGGGACCTACGCCTACTTCGTGACGCGCGACTTTCCGCACATTCCGCGCAAGTGGCGCGGGCAGCCGGACCAAAGCTTCTTTCTGCCGCTGGGCGCGGTCGGCGCCGACGAAGCGCCGCCGCAATATGCGGCCTGGCCCACCGCCTAGAGTTAGGGCAACGCTGAACAAGCTACTGCGCGGCCCAATTCCGCCCCTGCGGTGCTCGCCGTCCTCCTCTGTACAGGTGCGCTCCTCGGGGCGGACTTGGGCCGCTCGCTACGCTTCTTCAGCGTTTCCTTAGAGCTGCCGTAACGCATCGGCCGGCCGCAGCCGCGCGGCCTTGTTGGCCGGCCAGATGCCGAAGAACAGCGACACCGCGGCGGCGATCGCCGCCGCGATCAAGCCGGCGCCGACACTGAGCACCACGGTGTAGCCGGCGAGCTGGGCCACGGCCACGGCGCCGAGTGCACCGAGCGCCAGCCCGGCCACGCAGCCGCCGAGCGCCAGCAGCAGCGCTTCGGCCAGAAACTGGCCAAGGATCTGCGCCGGGGTCGCGCCGATCGCCATGCGCAAGCCGATCTCGCGCGCCCGCTCGGTGACCGACACCAGCATGATGTTCATGATGCCGATGCCGCCGACGATCATCGAGATCGAGGCGATGGCGGCAAGCAGCACCACCAGCGCCTGGCTCGAGCGCGAGGCGGCCTGGGTCAGCTGCGTCAGGTCGTTGACCGAGAAGTCGTCCTCGGCGCCGGTGGTGATCTTGTGCCGCTGCCGCAGCAGGCTCTTGATCTGCGCCTCGGAGGTCTTGATCGCCCTCGCGTCTCTGACTTGCACGAGGATCACGCGCACGGCGGTGTCGAACTTCTCGGCAAAGAGTTTGCGTTGGGCGGTCGAGACGGGGACCACCACCTGATCGTCCTGGTCGCGCCCGTCGAGCGACTGGCCCTTGCGCGCCAGCAGGCCGATCACCGTGTACGGGTGGCCCTTCAGCCGGATTGTCTGCCCCACCGCTTGCGCGTCGCTGCCGAAGAGATTGGTCGCAACGGTCTGGCCGATCACGGCCACCTGGGTCGCGCGCTTCACGTCGGCCTCGGTGAAGTAGCCACCGCGCTTCAGCCCCCAGTCCTGCACCTGAAAGTACGCCGGTGTGGAGCCCAGCACCGGGCTGTTCCAATTCTTGCCGCCATAGACGAGTTGCGCCACGCCCTGCGCGATGGGTGCGACGGCCTGCACCTGCGGGAACTCGGCGATCGCGGCGGCGTCTTCCAGCGTCAGCGTGGCGGCCTCGCCGGCCGGCATCCGCAGGCCGCTGCGGGTCGGCGCGCCGGACTGCACGACCAGCAGATTGGTGCCCATCGAGGCAATCGTCTCGTTGACCGTGGTCTGCACGCCCTGGCCGATGGCCAGCATCAGCACGACCGAGGCCACGCCGATCACCATGCCGAGCATGGTGAGCGCGGCGCGCAGCCGGTAGGCACCGATCGCGCGCCAGGCCTGGCGCAGCAGCAGGGCGGTCATGCAGCCAGCTCCGCGGCCTCGGCGCACCGCTCGTCGGCGACGATCAACCCATCGACGATGCGCAGCACGCGGCGGGCGTGCGCGGCCACGTCGGGCGCGTGCGTGATCAGCACGACGGTGGTGCCCGCGCGATTGAGCCGGCGCAGCGCTTCGACCACCTCGGCGGCGGTGCGGGTGTCGAGATTGCCGGTGGGCTCATCGGCCAACACCAACGCCGGGCGCGTGACCAGGGCGCGGGCGATGGCGGCGCGCTGCTGCTGGCCGCCGGAAACGTACGCGGGCAGCGCGTCTCCGTGCCGCGCCAGGCCGAGCCGCGCCAGTTCGGCGCGGGCGCGCTCGACCGCCTGCGCGCGCGGCAGCCCGGCGTACTCGAGCGGCAGCGCGACGTTCTCCGCCAGCGACAGCCGCGGCAGCAGGTTGTACGACTGGAACACGAAGCCGAGCGCCCGGTTGCGCAGCGCCGCGCGTTCGGCCTCGGTCAGCGCCACCGTGTCCTGGCCGAACAGCGCATAGGCGCCGGAGGATGGCGCATCGAGCAGGCCAAGGATGTTCATCAGCGTGGACTTGCCCGACCCCGACGGGCCGATCACCGCGACGAGCTCGCCGGCGTGGATGGCCAGATCGATGCCGTGCAGCACCTCGACCGGCCCGCCGGCGGTGTCGAAGTGCTTGCGGATGGCCGTCATCCGGACCGCGTGCATGCGGATGCCTTTCTGTGGACTCAGAACGCGCGCATGCGCAAACTGGGCCTGGACTCGCTGCCGCGCTCGGTCTCGTCGATCACCACGCGGTCGCCGGCGCGCAGATCGCCCTCCAGCAGCTCGGTGTAGCGGCCGTCGGTGATCCCGGTTTTCACCGCGCGCGGCGCCACGCCGCCCTCGGCGAGCACGTACACGCTGCTGCCGCTGGCCGCCTGCTTGCCGGCGGCCGACGGCTTGTAGCGCAGCGCGGCGTTGGGAACCCGCAGTGCGTCGTCGCGCTGCGCGATGGTGAACTTCAGGTGTGCGGTCATGCCGGGCAGCAGCCGCTCGTCGGGGTTGGCGGCATCGACCACGACGTTGTAGGTGACGACGTTTTGCTGGATCGTCGGGTTCAGCCGCACGTGCCGCACGGTGCCGGTAAAGCGGCGCTCGGCGTACGCATCGACCGTGAAACTCACCGGCGCGCCGGGTTGGATCGAGCCGACGTCGGCCTCGGCCACGTTGGTGTCCACCTGCATCCGCGTCAGATCGGGTGCAATCTTGAACAAGGTGGGGGTCTGGAAGTTGGCGGCGACGGTCTGCCCCACCTCGACCTCGCGCGCGACGACCACGCCCGCCACCGGCGAGCGCACCGTCGTGTAGCCGAGGTTGGTGCGGGCACGCGCCAGCTTGGCCTGGGTCAGATCGACCTGCGCCTTGGCGCTGGCCACCGCCTGCCGATACTGGTCGAGCGACAACGGCGCCACAAAGCCGCGCGCCACCAGCCCTTCGTAGCGGAGCAGATTGGCCTGCGCCACGCCGAGCAAGGCCTGCTTGTCGGCGAGTTCTGCCGCGGCCTGATCGACCTCGGCTTGCAGCAGCGTAGGCTCCAGCCGCAGCAACACCTCGCCCGGTTTGACCCGCGAGTTGTAGTCCACGTGGCGGCTGGCCACGGTGCCGGACACCTGCGCGCCGACCAGCACCGTCGTCACCGGGTTCAGCGCGCCCGTGGCGCCGATCACCTGCGCCACCGGGCCGTTGCCGACCTCCTCTGTCACATAGAGCTCGGTCGCACCCGGCGGGCCGCGCAGCAGCGGCAGGGCCAGCACGGTCAGCGCCGCGAGCAGTGCCAGCAGAGCCGGCACGCGTCCGCGGCGCCAGCGGCCGCGCGCCGGCTGCGTACGGGCCGGCATCGACGAGGCGACGGAGGATTCGGCCGCCGGTGGCGGGATGGCGGAGGCGGCGTGGATCGACGACATGGCTTACCGGGACGGTGCTGGCTCCATGAGGCGATTGAAGTCGAAACCTGTCCCGGCGCCGTTGCAGGCGCGTAGGCCGCGCGTAACGGACTGTCACGCGCGCTGCGGCGGTGCGGCGGCGGGATCACAATTGAGCGCGTGCCGACAGCGCTTCGTATCCGATGAGTCACGACCCTTGTATCGCCGTCGTCGACGACGACCGCGACCTGCGCGAACTGCTGGACCGCTACCTGCGCGGCTTTGGCCTGCGCGTGCGCGGTTTTCCGGACGGCGATTCGTTTCTGCGCGAAGTCGCCGCCGGCTTGCGGATGGAGGCGGTGGTGCTCGACCTGATGCTGCCGGGCAGCGACGGCTTGCAGGTCTGCCAGCGGCTGCGCGCCAGCTCCAGCGTGCCCGTGCTGATGCTCACCGCGCGCGGCGAACTCGTGGATCGTGTGCTCGGCCTGCAACTGGGCGCCGACGACTACCTGGTCAAGCCCTTCGAGCCGCGCGAATTGGTCGCGCGGCTGCAGGCCTTGCTGCGGCGCGCCGGGAGCGCAGCCGAAGGGCCAGCGGCCCAACCCGGCACGCCACCGCGCGCCGCCCGCTTCGGGCCATGGCGGCTCGACTTCGAGCGGCGCGAACTTGCCGGCCACGACGGCCCCGTGCCTCTCGGCGGCGGCGAGTACAAGCTGCTGCGCTTCCTGCTCGAGCGGCCAGGCCGCGTGGTCAGCCGCGACGCGCTGCTCGACGCGATCCACGGGCGCGCGGCCGGCCCGTACGACCGCGCGGTCGATATGCTAGTGAGCCGCCTGCGCGCGCGGCTGGGCGACTCCGCGCAGGAACCGCAGCTGATCAAGACCGTGCGCGGCGAAGGCTACTTTCTCGCCGCGCAGGTTGAGTTCGAGCGATGAGTTCGCTGCGTCTGCCGCAGGGCCTGTTCTGGCGGCTGGCGGCGATCCTGTTTGGTGCCCTGGCGCTGGCGCTGGCGATCACGGCGCAGTTCGTCGATGCCGAGCGCGCGCAACTGCAACGCGAGCTGATCGCCAGTCATGCGGCCGGCCGGCTGGCCGAGGCCGCGCGGATGCTGGCGGCGGTCGATGCGGCGGCACAGCCCGCGCTGACGGCTGCGCTCGCCGCCGCCGGCGTGCAGTTCGATCGTGACGCGCCGGCGGCGGCGCCGCGCGACACGGTGCTGCACGAGGCCTTTGCTGCGGCACTGGCGTGGCGCCTGGGCAGCGCGTCGCTCGTCGACACGGCGGTGGCCGCCGACGGCGCCGGGCGCGTCCGCTTCAGCGCGCAGCTGCGCGCGCCGGCGGGCAACGCAGGCTGGTGGTCGGTCGAAGAAGGCTTCGACCGCGCCCTGCCGCCGCCGCGCTTTGTGCTGCCGTCGCTGGTCGCGCTGCTGCTGGCGGTCGGCGCCGCGGCGCTGCTGGCCGTGCGTTGGGTGACGCAGCCCTTGTCGGCTCTGGCCACCGCGGCGCGCACGCTGGGCACCGCGGCCGAGCGCGGGCCCCTGCCCGAACGGGGGCCGGCGGAAGTGCGGCAGGCGGCGCGCGCCTTCAACGACATGCGCCGGCGCATCGGCGCGATGGTCGACGAGAAGACGCGGATGCTGGCCGCCATCTCGCACGACCTGCGCGCACCGATCGCGCGGATGCGGCTGCGCGTGGAAATGCTCGACGACGCCGAGGCGCGCACCAAGCTCGTCGGCGATCTGGACGAATTGCGCCGCCTGACCGACGAGGCGCTGGACTTCCTGCGCGGCGCCGGCGGCGGCGAGCAGGTCGCGCCCTGCGACCTGGCGCAGCTGGCGCGCGCGCTCGTATGGGAGGCGCGCGAGGCCGGGCAGCAGGTAACGCTGGCGGAAGCCGGACCCATCCTGCTTGCCGGGCGCGCCGGCGCGCTGCGTCGCTGCCTGCAAAACCTGATCGGCAATGCCATCAAGCACACCGGCAGTGCCGAGGTGGAACTGGCCGCGCACGACGGCGCGGCGTGGGTGTGGGTGCGCGACCGAGGCGCCGGCCTTGCGCCAGCGGAATTCGAACAGGCGTTCGAGCCGTTTTACCGCGGCGATCCGGCGCGCGGCCACGCGGCCGGCTTTGGCCTGGGTCTGCCGATCGCCCGCGCCATCGCGCGCCAGCACGGCGGCGACGTGACGCTGCGCGCGCGGACGGGGGGCGGTTTGGAGGCCGAGCTCAAGCTGCCGCTGACGGCGCCGGTCACCGCGGCTTGAGCGCGCGGTGGCCGATGTCCCGCCGGTACTGCATGCCGGCGAATTCCACCTGCTCGACCGCCGCGTAGGCGCGGCTGCGCGCGGCGCGCACGCTGTCGCCGAGCGCGGTGATGGCCAGCACGCGGCCGCCGGTGACGGTGAGCTTGCCGTCGTGTCGTTCGGTGCCGGCGTGGAAGACGATGCAGTCTTCGCTGTCCGCGGGCAGCCGGGTGATGGCATCGCCCTTGCGCGGCGCATCGGGGTAGCCGTGGGCGGCGACCACCACCGCCAGCGCGGTGCGGCGATCCCATTCGACCTCGGCTTGGTCGAGCTTGCCGTCGAGGGCGGCGTCGACCAGATCGACGAGATCGGACTTCATCCGCGCGAGGATGGGCTGCGCCTCGGGGTCGCCGAGCCGGCAGTTGAACTCCAGCGTCTTCGGGTTGCCGGCCGCGTCGATCATCAGCCCGGCATAGAGGAAGCCGATATAGGTGTGCCCGTCGGCGGCCATGCCGTGGATCGTCGGCAGGACGATCTCGCGCATCACCCGCGCGTGCAGCGCCGGTGTGACGATCGGCGCCGGTGAGTAGGCACCCATGCCGCCGGTGTTGGGGCCGGCATCGCCATCGAGCAGCCGCTTGTGATCCTGGCTGGTGGCGAGCGCCAGCGCATGGCGGCCATCGCTCATCACGATGAAGCTGGCTTCCTCGCCCGCCAGAAAGTCCTCGATCACCACCCGCGCACCGGAAGTGCCGAAGCGGTTATCGACCAGCATCGCGTCGATGGCGGCCTGCGCCTCGGCCACCGTCTGCGCCACCACCACGCCCTTGCCGGCGGCGAGACCATCGGCCTTGACCACGATCGGCGCGCCGCGCTCGGCCACGTAGGCGCGCGCCGCGGCGGCATCGGTGAAGGTGCGGTACTGCGCGGTCGGAATCCCGTGCCGCTGCATGAAGGCTTTGGCAAAGTCCTTGGAGCTTTCGAGCTGCGCTGCCTCGCGCGTTGGGCCAAAGATGCGCAAGCCGCGCGAGCGAAAGAGGTTGACCACGCCGGCGGCCATCGGTGCTTCCGGCCCGACCACGGTGAGGCCGATGCCTTCGCGCTCGACGAAGTCGGCAAGAGCCGGCAGGTCGGTGATCGGGGCACCCTCCAATCGCGGGTCGGTGGCGGTGCCGCCGTTGCCGGGTGCCACATAGACCCTTTGCACGCGGTCGGACTGCGCGAGCCGCCAGGCGAGCGCATGTTCGCGGCCGCCGTTGCCGATGACGAGAACCTTCATGCCGCTTCGTGCGCCTTGGTCCGGCCCGGCGCGGGAACGACGCGGCCGAGCGTGCGGGTGAGCGCCACGGGCAGATCGAAGGTCTTGAAGAGTCTCGCCGGGTACAGGTAATCCTCGCCCGACTCATCGACCACGCGCAGCAGGCCGAGCGCGGCCGCGGGCGAGTCCGGCAGCACGCGGTAGAACTTGGCGGGTTCCAACGAGGCCGGATAGCCGTCGTTGCTGATGCACATCGCGAATCGGGTCGGTTTCATAGCAGCGTCTTGATCTTGTGTTCGACGGCGCCGATACCGTGCGCCTCGTACCAGTGAACTTCTGCGCGGAGCAGTTTGCCATCGATGCGCACCGTGGCGAATCCTTTCTTCTTCCGCCAGTTGCGCCCGCCGTAGGCGCGGCGCAGCCGGCCCAACTCGCGGATGCCGCGACCGCTGGCGATGATCTCGACCGCGGTGAGGGGCGGCACGATCCACGGCGGCAGCGCCATCGCCCGCTACTCTATCGCCGCCGTCGTAAACACTTCCTGCACATCGTCCAGATCGTCCAGCGCGTCGAGGAGCCTTTGCATCTTCTCGCCGTCTTCGCCGGTGAGCACGATTTCGTTGAGCGGCTTCATCGCGACTTCGGCCAGTTCGGGCTTCAGCGCCGCTTTCTCGAACGCCGCGGCAAGCGCGCCGAAGTCGCCCGGTGCGCCCGTCACCTCGATCGAGCCGTCTTCGTTGCTTGCCACGTCGTCGGCACCGGCCTCCAGCGCCACGTCCATCACTTTCTCTTCCGATGTTCCAGGCGCAAACAGAAAGAGCGCGCAGTGCTTGAACTGGAACGCCACCGAGCCGTCGGTGCCCAGATTGCCGCCGTTCTTGGCGAGCACGTGGCGCACCTCGGCCACGGTGCGCACGCGGTTGTCGGTCACGCAGTCGATCATGATCGCCGCGCCGCCGATGCCGTAGCCCTCGTAGCGCACTTCTTCCAGCGCCTGCCCTTCGGCGGTGCCGGTGCCGCGGGCGATGGCGCCCTGAACCTTGTCTTTGGGCACGTTGGCCAGCCGCGCCTTGTCCAGCGCCAGCCGCAGCCGCGCGTTCATGCCCGGATCGCCGCCGCCGTCGCGCGCGGCGATCTGCACTTCACGGATCACCTTGGTCCACAGCGAACCGCGCTTGGCGTCTTGCCGATTTTTGCGGTGCTGAATGTTTGCCCATTTTGAGTGGCCGGCCATGGCGACTAAAGCGGCGCGGGGCGCCACGTTCGATGCAAGGCGCGCAGTCTAGCCGGCCCTCCGTTACGGCCAGCGACCCCGTAGCGATCGCTCGAAGCTGCGCTGCGGCAGCAGTTGCTTGAGCCGCGGGATCCAGCGCGCCTGACTGCCCACCGGGTAGCGCAGGGGCGGATCGGGCTCGGTGGCGGCGCGCAGTACCGCGGCGGCCACCTGCTCCGGCGTCACGGGGCTGGCACGCCCTTCGGCGCGCATCAGCTCGACCATCTTGCGGCGTCGCGCCGCCAGGGGATGACCGGCGGCGGCGACTTCGCGGATCGACCGATCGAGCGTGTCGGTGGCCACCGCGGGCGGCTCGATCAGGCTGACGAACATGCGGTCTGGCAGCAGTTCCAGCCGCAGCGACTCGGCCCAGCCCTCCAGCGCGAACTTGCTGGCGGCATAGGCGCTGTTCATCGGGAGGCCCACCAGACCGCCGAGCGAACTGATGTTGACGATGCGTCCGCCGCCCTTGGCCCGCATCGCCGGCAGGACCGCCTGCGTCATCCGCACGGCGCCGAAGAAATTGGTGTCGATCTGGGCGACGAACTCCTCCCAGCTCGTCTCTTCCAGCGCCCCGTACAGGTCGTAGCCGGCGTTGTTGACGAGCACATCGACCGGCCCTTGGCGGGCGGTGAAGTCGGCCACGCAGCGGGCCACGCTCGCGGCATCGGTGACCTCGAGCGCCAACAGGGCGGGCGCGTCGACGGGTGGGCGGCGGCTCGTGCCGATCACGTGCAAGCCCTGCGCCGACAGCGCGCGAACGATCGCGCGGCCGATGCTGCCGGAGGCGCCGGTGACGAGAACGTTAAGCATGGTGTGGCTCCAATCGTTTCGCGCGACGATCGACCGTGGCGCCACCAATCCGCCGCGGATGGGCGGCGGCGGGGCGGCGATCAATCGTTCGCGCAGGGGTCATCGGCCGGGCGAGTCCGGTTCGGGCGACAGAATCCGCGCGGAGATCGCCAGGCGCAAACGGCGTGAGGGCGTCATCATCGACAAGGCGCCCAACACGCGGTTACGGAGTCCGGGGATCGCGTGCAGGCGCCCCTGCAACAGCGCGTCGACGCCAACGCGGGCGACGTCGTCGGCGTTCATCACGCCCGAGCGGAAGACGCGCGCACGCTGCATGCCGGCGCGTGCCCGAAAACCCGTCTCGGTCACGCCCGGCGAGAGCACGGTGCAGGTGACGCCGGTGCCCGCCAGCTCGTAATGGAGCGCCTCGGAAAAGCTGACGACGTAGGCTTTGGTTGCGCTGTAGACGGTGAATCGCGGTCCCGGCTGAAATCCGGCGACCGAGGCGACGTTGAGGATCCGGCCGCGACCGCGAGCCACCATTTTGCGACCAAAGTGGTGCGTCAGCCGGGTCAGCGCGAGCGCATTGACCCGGATCAGGTCCGCCGCGACGGTGGCCGAGCAGTCGACGAAGGGGCCATAGTCGCCGAACCCGGCGTTGTTGATCAGCGTGTCCACTTCGATCTGTAGTGCGTCGGCATGGCGGATGACCGCTTGCACGCCCTCGTCGGATGACAAGTCGGCGGCAAGAACGTCCACCCGGACGCCAAAGTCCGAGCGCAGGCGTCGCGCCTGCTCGTCCAGCGCCCGCGAACTGCGGGCAACCAGCAGCAGGGATTGTCCGCGCTGCGCGAGCCGGTGCGCAATGGCCGCGCCGATGCCGCTCGATCCGCCGGTGACGAGCGCGAGCCCGTTCGATGTGTCGTTCACTTGTGGGGTCCTCGATGGGTGGGTGGTTGGAGTCGGACGGTCGATGTCGCGGCCGGATGCGCAGGCCAGCTGGCCGGCGCGGGTGCGGCGCTGCGAGCGCACTGCGCCCGCCGCCGACGTTGGACGATGACCTCGCACATGGGTCTACTCCGCGCGCTGCCAGACCTGCGTACGACCGAACAATGCGATGCCGACGAAGCCGCGCACCTGCATCTCGCGCCCGTCGGGCGATAACTCGATGCGGGCACGATAGACAGTGCCGTTGTCGGGATCGAGAATTTCGCCGCCGCTCCAAACACGCGGGTCGCCGGCGTCCTGGCGCAGCCCGGTCAACATCGCCATGCCGATGATCGGCTGGCCCTTGCGGGCATCGCTGCATTTGTCGCAGCGTGCGTCGGGTTTCTCTCCGGCGACCAGCGAGCGGACCACGCGGCCCTCAGCCGTGCCGTCGGCTACGGTGATACGGACTTCGGCGCGCGGCTTGCCGCTGGCGTCGTCAATCGTGCGCCACAGTCCGGCCGGGTTCGCACTCTGCGCGGTGGCACTCAAGCTCAGCCCGGCGGCGATCGACGCCAGCGCCGGTACCAACAGACGCAAGTACATGGGGAACTCCTCTGGTGTTTACAATGACAACATCACGGTAGCAGCATAAGTTGACAATGGCAACATCAAGACCACACCAGCCTCGCGGAAAAGCGGCCAACCTCTATCACCACGGCGATCTGCGGCCGGCACTGATGCGTGCCTGCCTGGACGTGCTGCGCGAATCCGGCTTTGGCGCACTCAGCCTGCGCGAGGTCGCCCGCCGCGCCGGGGTTTCGCACGCAGCCCCTTACCGGCACTTTGCGGACAAGGAGGCTTTGCTCGCGGCGGTGGCGGAGGAGGGCTTTCGCCTGCTCGCCGAGCGCATCGAGGCGGCGGCACGCGGCGGCCGCGACCCCTTGTCGGCGCTGCGAGCGGCGATGGTCGCCTACTTGCGCTTCGGTCAGTCGCAGCCGGAGCATCTGCAACTGATGTTCGGTCGCGACATTGCTGCCGACCAGCCCATGCTCAAGGCAGTCGCGCAGGCGGCGTTTGCCGCGCTCGTGGCGCTGGTGCGGGCAGTCTGGCCGCGCGCGAGCGAGGCCCAAAGCCGCACGCTGGCGCTCGGCTTGTGGGGGCAGGTGCACGGCCTGCTGCTGCTGGCCACGCCACTGCAGTTGCAGGATCTCGCGCCGGGCGCCGACTCGCTGGCGGCGGCGCAGCGCGCGATCGATCTGATGCTGGATCGGCTGGCCGCGGCAAGCGACCCGGCTCGGCTTGGCTAGACTGGCGCACGCCTTCCCATCGCTGCTCCCACCCATGACCGATCCCCTCGTGATTGCGCAGACCGACGCGCAAAGCCTCGCCCTGCTGCCTGCGCTCGCCAACCGCCACGGCTGCATCACGGGCGCCACCGGCACCGGCAAAACCGTCACGCTGCAAGTGCTGGCCGAGCGCTTCTCGGGCATCGGCGTGCCGGTGTTCATGGCCGACGTGAAGGGCGATCTGACCGGCATCGCCAAGGCCGGCGCGCCGAGCGAGAAGATGGCAGCGCGGCTCAAGGAACGCGGACTGCCCGAGCCGGCCTGGGGCGCCTGCCCGGTGACGCTGTGGGACGTGTCGGGCGAGCAGGGCCACCCGGTGCGGGCGACGGTCTCGGACATGGGGCCGCTGCTGCTGGCGCGGCTGCTGAATCTCAACGAAACGCAGGAAGGCGTGCTCAGCATGGCCTTCAAGATCGCCGACGACAACGGCCTGCTGCTGCTCGACCTCAAAGACCTGCGCGCGCTGGTGCAGTTCGTCGGCGACAACGCCGCGCAGTTCAAGACGCAGTACGGCAACGTGTCTTCGGCCTCCATCGGCGCGATCCAGCGCGGGCTGTTGCAGATCGAGAGCCAGGGCGGCGACAAGTTCTTCGGCGAGCCGATGCTCGATATCGCCGACCTGATGCAGACGGTGGACGGCAAGGGGGTGGTCAACATCCTCGCCGCCGACCAGCTGATGAATTCGCCGCGGCTGTACGCAACCTTTCTGCTGTGGCTCTTGAGCGAACTCTTCGAGAACCTGCCCGAAGTCGGCGACCGCGACAAGCCCAAGCTCGTCTTCTTCTTCGACGAGGCGCATCTGCTCTTCAGCGAGGCGCCGCCCGCGCTGCTGGAGAAGGTGGAGCAGGTGGTGCGGCTGATCCGCTCCAAAGGCGTGGGGGTGTACTTCGTCACGCAGAACCCGCTGGATATTCCCGACAAGGTGCTGGGCCAACTCGGCAACCGGGTGCAGCACGCGCTGCGCGCCTTTACCCCGCGCGACCAGAAGGCGGTCAAGTCGGTGGCCGAGACGATGCGCGCCAATCCGAAAATCGATGCGCAAAAGGCGATTCTTGAACTAGGAGTCGGCGAGGCGCTTGTCTCGCTGCTCGATGCCAAGGGCACGCCCGGCGTTACCGAGCGGGCGTGGATTCTTCCGCCCGGGAGCCAGTTGGGTCCGATCACGGCGGAGGAACGCAAGGCGCTGATCGCCGGCAGCGTGGTCGCCGGCGTGTACGACAAGACGGTCGATCGCGAAAGCGCCTACGAGAAGCTCACCGCGCGCGCGGGCGGCCGCGCGGCTGCGGGCGGCGCACCCACCCCGGCGGGCTCCGCGCCTGCGCCGGCGCAAGCGGCCGGCGGCGGCCTGATGGATGGCCTGTCCGATCTGCTGTTCGGATCCACCGGCCCACGCGGCGGCAAGCGCGACGGGCTGGTGGACACCATGGCCAAGAGCACCGCCCGCTCGGTCGGCTCGGCGCTAGCGCGCGAGCTCACGCGTGGGGTGCTGGGCGGGCTGCTCGGCGGCAGCAAGCGCCGCTGAGAGCGGATGATCTTCCCGGACCGCAAGGGCTACGCCAGCATCGCGGCGATCCCGCCCGCGGTGCGCGCCGCCATCGACCGCGCGCAGGACGAGCCGCGCACGTTGACCGAATGGCTGGCGGTGGACACACCCACGTTGCTCGCGCCCGTGCGGCCGGACGTCGGCCCCGGCGCCGAGGCCGAGGCACTGGTGCGGGCCGCGCGCGGCTTTGCCCACCTGCCCGCGCTCAAACGCAACGGGCAGGTCGGCGCGCTGCTGTACGAAACGCTGCACCCGCGCGCCGATGCCGGCGCGATCTACGCGCACATCGCCACCCATCGGTCGAGTGTCGTGCGTGAGTGGGGCGCGCAACTTGTCGCTGCCGACCGGCAGTTGACGCTGGCGCAGCGCCTCGCCTGCGCGCGCCACTACGCGGCCGACGCGCACATGGCGGTGCGCGAGATCGCCTGGGCCTCGCTGCGCAACGACGTATTGGCCCAACTCGATCTCGCGCTGCAACTCTTTGCCCCCTGGGCGCACGATGCCGACGCCAACATCCGCCGCTGCGCGGTGGAAGGCACGCGCCCGCGCGGCGTCTGGTGCGCGCACAGCGAGCGGCTGAAGGCGGCGCCGCAACTGGCTCTGCACCTGCTGGAGCGGGTGCGTGCCGACCCGAGCCGCTATGTGCAACTGTCGGTCGCCAACTGGCTCAACGACGCCAGCAAGTCGCAGCCCGATTGGGTGCGCGCGCTATGTGCCCGCTGGCGGCGCGAGTCGCCCGAGCCGCAGACCGCGTTCATCGTGCAGCGGGCGTTGCGCACCGTGGGCGCTTGACCGGCACGGCGGTTCCGTCTCGCTCGCCAGCCGAGTAAGCTAAACGTCACATCGGAACTTGGAACTCAAAGTCATGGGCGACGTACCGACCAAGCTGCTGCAACAAGCCCTGCTTCTGTCGGAGAGCGAGCGCGCGGCCTTGGCCGCTGCGCTGCTGGATACGCTCGACGAGGGCGCCGACCCGGATGCCGAATCCGCGTGGGCCGCCGAGATCGAACGCCGCATCGCGGAAGTCGATTCCGGCGCCGTGCAGACCATTCCCTGGGCAAAAGCCCGCGCCATGATCCAGCGCCGGTGATGCCGGCGGTTCGCGTCGAGTTTCATCCCGCGGCGATTGCCGAGGCCAACGCCGCGTTTGCCTGGTACGCCGACCGCGATGAGACTGCCGCGGCTTTATTCCTCGCCGAACTCGATCGCGTGTCCGATCTCATCGCCGTCGATCCCGAGCGTTGGGTGCCGCACCTGTTCGGAACCCGGCGCATCGTGCTGCGCCGCTTCCCGTTTTCCGCCGTGTTCCGCGCCACCTGCGAGGTGGCCGTCGTCTTTGCGGTCGTTCACCACCGGCGTCGTCCCGGCTATTGGAAAGATCGCCTGCGGCCAGTCTCATGAATTCAAGGTCCCCGCTCGAAACCTATCTCGCCGAATGCCGCGACACCTTGCGCAGTGGTAGCGCCACGCCGGAAACGTCCTACTACCCGGCGCTCAAAGCCCTGTTCGACTCGGCCGGCGATGCCCTCAAGCCGCGGGTGAAGGCGATCGTGAATCTCGCCAATCGGGGCGCCGGCCTGCCGGATGGCGGGCTGTTCACTGCGGATCAGTTGCGCAGCCTGCCGGCCGAGACCAACGCCTTCGCCAACGCTGGCCCGCCGCCCGCGCGTGGCGCCATTGAAGTCAAGTCCCCGCGCGAGCGAGTACAAGCCATTGCCGCCGGGGCCCAAGCTCAGGGTTATTGCCGCCGCTACCGCGCCTTGCTGGTCACCAATCTGCGCGAGTTCCTGTTGCTCAAGTTCGAAGACGGTGTCCCGCGCGAAGTGGAGCGCTTCGCGCTTGCCGATTCCGAAGCCGCCTTCCACGCCGCCTGTGCCCAACCCCGTGCCACCGCCGAGCGGCTCGGCGCGCGCTTCGACGACTTTCTCGCCCGCGTACTGCGGCACAACGCGCCGCTGGCCGACCCCAAGGACGTGACCTGGTTTCTCGCTTCCTACGCGCGCGACGCGCGGGAGCGGCTGGCCGCGCAGACGCAACTGCCGTTGCTGGCGCCGCGGCGCACCGCGCTCGAAAACGCGCTCGGCATCAAGTTCGAGGGCGACGATGGCGAGCACTTCTTCCGCTCCACCCTCGTGCAGATGCTGTTCTACGGTGTGTTTGCCGCCTGGGTGCTGGCGCGGCGGGCCGGCGCCGCGCAAGGCCCGCGCTTCGACTGGCGCACCGCCGCCTGGAACCTGCACGTGCCGATGATCCGCGCCCTCTACGAGCAACTGGCGCAACCCTCGCGGCTGGGCGCGCTCGATCTCATCGAACCGCTCGACCGCGCCGCCGACACGCTCAACCGCGTGGCCGCCAACGACTTCTTCCAGAGCTTCGACGACCGGCACGCCGTCCAGTATTTCTACGAGCCGTTTCTCGAAGCCTTCGACCCCGCGCTGCGCCGCCGGCTCGGCGTCTGGTACACGCCGGAGGAGATCGTCCGCTACATGGTGGCGCGCGTCGATTGGGCGCTGGAGCATGAACTGGGTTTGCCCGATGGCTTGGCCGACGAATCGGTGGTCGTGCTCGACCCCTGCTGCGGCACCGCTGCCTACGTGGTCGAAGTGCTGCGCGCCATCGAACGGCGCCTGGCCGCGCGCGGCGCGAGCGCGCTGGACGCGCACAAGCTCAAGCGGGCGGCGATGCAGCGCGTGTACGGCTTCGAACTGCTGCCCGCGCCCTGCGCGCGGAACAGATCGAGCACTTCACTGCGGTCGCGCGGCGCGTCGCGGCGATCCTGCTGCTTTCCGACGAACTGGATGCCAACTACCGCGCCTGCGCGGCCGATGCATACGCTTGGCCGGCCGAGTCTGCGTGAGCGTTTGGATCGTTGCCGGGTCGGGCGGCAAAGACGACGACGCGCGTTCAGGCCGCCTTCAGCTCTTCCCGCAACACCTTGCGCAGCGTGGCGACCGTCAGCGGCGTGTCGTCCGCGCGTCCCGGTGCTACGCCCATCGCCGTCCGCAGTGCCGCGTTGATCGCGGTCTGGTAGCCGGTGCCGGCGGCTTCCGCCCGTGCACGGAAGTGCTCGATCACGTCGTCGTCGAGCATGATCGTGATCCGCGTCTTGCCGGGCGAGGCCATGACCGCGCCGCGCTTGCCCTTTGAGAAGTCGTATTCCTTACGCATGGTGGTAGTGCTCCGCTTCGCCACGACTGGCCTTGCGCGCGGAGATCAGCCGGGTTCGGTGCCCACGCGGTGTATGTACGATGACGAGCAACCGGCCCAGCGCATCCATGCCCAGCGTAACGAAGCGCTGCTCGCCTTCGGCGTCCGGGTCCTCGACGGTGACGGCCATCGGGTCGCGCAGGACTTGCTCGGCATGCGCGAAGCCGACGCCGTGCTTGCGCAGGTTGTCCCGCGCTTTGGTGGGGTCGAACTCGACATCCATCGCGCTATTATGCATATTGTATGCATATTTGCAAGCGCGGAGCGTGATATCCGCGAGGCCGGTTTGAACCGCACTCGCACCGCGGCTAGAATGCGCGCCTCGTTCGGGCTGTTAGCTCAGTTGGTAGAGCAGCGGACTCTTAATCCGTAGGTCGTAGGTTCGACTCCTACACAGCCCACCAGATGCTTCGACGGCTCGCCTTGCGGCGGGCCGTTTGTTTGCCCGGATGCCACGCCCTGCGTCGTTCCCGCGGAAGCGGGAACCAGTGTCTTGCGCGTCCCCGCTGGGTTCCCGCTTCCGCGGGAACGACACGCGCCGAGGTCAATCCGCATGCGTCAGCGCACCGACGCGTACGCCGAGCAGCCGGATGCGCTGGGCGAGATCGACGCGCTTCAGACACAGCCCGGCGGCGCGGCGGATGGCGGCGGCGTCCTGGGTCGGCTCTGCCAGCGTCAGGTCGCGCGTGACGGTGGAAAAGTCGGCAAAGCGCAGCTTGATGCCGATGGTGCGGCCGGCCACGCCCTTGCGCCGCAGATCGTCGGCGACCCGCTCGCACAGCGTGGTAAAGATGCGCGACAGCCGCGCCCGGTCGGCCTTGACATGCAGGTCGCGGTCGAAGGTGGTCTCGCGGCTGACCGACTTCGGTTCGCTGTCGGTGACCACCGGCCGCTCGTCGTGGCCCTGCGCAGCTTCGACCAGCCATTGCGCGTAGTGCGGGCCGAAGGCTGCGGCCAGCGCCGCGGCATCGGCCTGCGCCAGTTGCCCGATGGTCGCGATGCCCAGTTGCCGCAGCCGCGCGTCGGCCTTGGGCCCCACGCCGTGCAGCCGCCGCACCGGCAGCGGCCACAGTCGCGTGGGCACGTCGGCCGTAGTGACGACGGTCAGGCCGTCGGGCTTGGCGAGTTCGGAGGCGATCTTGGCGATCAGCTTGTTCGGTGCCAGGCCGACCGTGCAGGTCAGGCCCGTGGCGTCACGCACCGCCCGCTTGAGTTCGCCCGCCACCTCGCGCCCGCACCACCAGGCATCCGCCTCGGCGTCCGCGTCGTCGGCGCCTTCGCGGTCGCCCAGGCAGGCGGCGACCACGTCGGTGAGGTCGATGTAGATCTCGTCGATGCCGCGGTCTTCTATGGTCGGCGCAATGGCCCACGCCGCGTCCTTGAACAGGCGCGAGTAGCGGCGGTATTGGTCGAAGTCCGCCGGCAGCAGAACGGCATCGGGTGCGAGTGCGGCGGCCTTCATCAGGCCGATGGCGGAGTTGACACCCAGCGCGCGCGCCTCGTATGTGGCGGTGGTGGCGACACCGCGCCCGGCGTAGTCGCGCAGCCGGGCAAAGCGGCGGCGCGTGGCGCCGGTGGCGGGGTCGATCTCCTCTCGCGGCGCGTAGCGGCCGCGCCCGCCGATCACCACCGGCTGGCCGCGCAACTCCGGGTAGCGCAGCAGTTCGACCGACGCATAGAAGGCGTCCATGTCGAGGTGGGCGATCACGCGCGTCGGCATCGCGCGGCAGCTTGGTGCAAGCTCAGGCCAGCAGCGGTTCGATGACGCCCAGATCGTCCTTCGGCACCATCACGAAGCGGCAGCGCCCGCCGGACAACGCCGCCCATAGCCCGCCGATCAACCGGTCGTCTTCGGCCGCATCCCAGCGGTCGCCCTTGTACTCGACTGCCAGCACAACCCCGCTCGGCAGCAGGCAGACGAAGTCCGGGTAAAAGCGCCCGTCCGCCTTTTGCAAGAAGAAGGCGCAAGGATCGTTTTTCCGCGTCAGGTTGCGCACCCAATGGCGGATGCGGCCCTTCTGCGCCTGCATATCGAGCCATTCCGCGCAGCGGTACTCGCCCTGGCTGTCGAAGTCGCCGATGCGCGCGTAGTAGTGGTGGCGGAAGTCGAACCGCCCAAAGCGCCCGTCGTAGTCGCGCGCCGGCGCGTAGCCGTCCGGCGGGAAGTCGAAGGCGAGCGCCGCATCCACCGCGGCGCGCTCCGCCGCGCCGTCGGCAAAGAGCGCTTGTTGGTACGCCGCGCCCACCGTGCGCGCGTGCAGCGCCCGCACGCGCGCGGCCATCAACTCGCGGATCTGGAACTTCTGCAAATTGGCGCGGGCGAGCGAAAAGCCGCTCTGCTTGAGCAACTCGCCCAGCCAGCGGGCGACGAAGGCGCGCTTGTTGTCGTGCGTCAGCCTCGGCTCGGGGAGGTTTTCGGCCAGCCAGGTTGCCAGCCGTACGGCATCCCAGTGATCGGTCGGATAGGCCAGACCCAGATCGCGCTGCAATTCGGGCAAAAAGCGCGTGAACACCTGCCCGTCGTCGTTCACATCGATGGCGCCGCCTTCGGAGGCTTTCAGCCCCAGACCGAGCGCGGCGAGGTCTTTGGTCGTCGGTGCAGCATCGAACGGGGACAGTTCCCAGTCGTATTCGAGATCTTCAAGGTCGTCGAGCAGTTTCAACTCGCCCTGCACCCGCAGCGCCAGCTGCGGCACGCGCAGCAACTCGCCGCGCTCGGCCGGTGTGCGGAAAAACTCGCTTTCAGCCAGCGTCACGCTGGCGAGCGCGGCGGGCAGCGCCGGCGCCCCACCCGCGGGTGTCGCGGCGGAGGCGGCGGCCTGCAACTGCGCGGCTTCCGGCGGCGTCAGCGGCGCGTTGATCGCCAGCATGCCGGCCGGTTCGTCCCAAGTGATCTTCTGCCGCAGCGTGGGCGTCAGCCCCTCCAACGCGGGCGGCTGCGGCAGCGGCACCGCCACCGGCGTAAAGCGTGGCCGCATCCAGTTCAACTGCCCCTGCTCGGGCTGCGCCGCGGCGACGACGTCGCTCGCCTCGCGCCGCTCGAAGCCGGCGTGCTTAACCAGGTTGTCGCGCAGCGCCGTCGCCGTCTCCGCAAAACTGCGCGACACCACCAGCGCGTAGGACTGGTTCAATTCCACTGTGGCCCGCGCCTGCGCGCCGGGCTGGCGCAGCACGCGTCCCAGCAGTTGCTCGACCGACGTCGCCGAGTGCAGCGCCGCCATGCTCACCAGCACGTAGGCCGACGGGCAGTCCCAGCCCTCGGCCAGCGCGCGCTGGGTGATCACGTAGCGCACTGGGCAGGCGGGGTCGGCAATGCCCTGTGGGTACTCGGCGTCGATCTTCTCCAGCCCGCGCTCCTCGCTGGTGGCTACCACGATCTGCTCGGGCGGGATGTTCTGGTTGCGGATCAACTCCTCGCGCACGTGCGCCACGTCCAGCGTCTCCACGCCGGCGCGGCGCGGTTCGGCCTGGATCAGCACCACCGGCCGCAGCTGCGGCGCGCCGCTGCGCTCCTCCTGCGCCGCCAGCGCGTGCAGCGCGTCGCGGCGGGCAATCGCGTCGGCCAGGCACTGCTGCCAGTTGGGTTCGGTGGCCAGCAGCACCGGCAGCTTGATCATCGACTGGTGCTTCAGCTCGAAAGCCGAGACGCTGTGCAGCACGTTCGACGGCGTGCGCTCCATGTCCGGTGTGGCGGTCAGTTCCAGGATGCCCGCCGGACGCAGCCGCGCCAGCATGTCGAAGGCCAGCGCCGTGCGGTTGTTGTGCGCCTCATCGACGATCACGAACGGCCGCCGCAGCCGCAGAACGTTGGCGAGCGAGTAGGGCGCGGTGGCCTCCGCCCCTTCGCCGTCGCGCAGCAGTGCCGCGCGCTGTTCCGGCGCCAGCCCGTCGAAGTGGTGCATCAGCGCGCCGCTCGACTGGTAGACCTTGCGGCATTCCTCGTCCTCCACCTGAAACGCCTGCCGCGTGGCGACGATCACCACGGTGGCCGTATCGAGCGTGGCGCGCGTCAGGCTTTTGGCGTCATCCAGATCCAGCACCACTACCGGGCCGGCCTCGGCCAGCGCCGCGTGGTACGGGTGGTTGCGGTCCTTCAGCGCCCGCAGCGTTTGCTCGCGAATCGGTTTGGACGGCACCAGCCACAACACCACGCTGTGTTCGGTGAGCAGCAACCGGTCGTTGACCAGGTGCACGCACTTGGCCGCGAGCCAGGTCTTGCCGCCGCCGGTGGGTACGCGCAGGCAGAAGTAGGGCATGCCAGGATCGCAGCCCGCCAGCGGCGCGTAGGCCGACGCGCGCTGCCAAAGCGCCTCGGTGGTCGCGGCAAAGGCCGCCGCCGCGGTGCGCGTGGCGTGGCAGGCCTCGAAGTAGGCCGCCACGCTCGCCAGTACCTGCTGCTGGTAGACCTTGGGTTGGTAGTGCGTCATTCCGTTTCCACTCAAGGTCGACGCCATGGGCAGGTCATTCCCGCGCAAGCGGGAATCCAGCGGCGCCGCGCAAACGGCTGGGTTCCCGCTGAAGCCTGCCCCGGAGTGTCTGTATCGGGGGCGGGAACGACGGCACGGCAGCGTTGGACTGGGAACGGAGTCATTCCTCGCGGCCGTATTCGGCGATGGTCTGCTGCGCTTGCAGCGGGGCGCCCGGCAGCGGCTCCGGCCGCAGCCACTCCAGCTTGCCGTCGCGCATCACCACCAGCGCGGTGCCGGTGCGCTGCGCCACTTCGCGCGCGCGCAGCGCGGCGCGGCGCAGCGCCGCAGCGGAATGGCGCAAGTCAGGGTCGCGCGCCTGTTCGATCGGTTTGGGGTTCATGGCGTCTCGCTCCAATCCAGCAGCACCGGGGCGGCCCCGGAATTGTCGTAAAGCGCCCAGGCGTCCACCGCCGGCGCGTACAGGCGCTCGAAGTTCGTGTGGCCGGCAGCAAAGCGGCGGCGCACCGTTGCCTCGGGCACGTCGTGCCCGCCCTGGCGCACGCGCTGCGCCACGCGCGCCAGCGCCTCCTCCGCCGATGCCAGTTGCAGGAAGACGATCTTGACGCGGTAGCCCGCCGCGCGCCAGCGGGCGATGGCCGCCAGATAGCCGCGGCCCGCCAGCGTGGTTTCGAACGCAAAGCTCGTTCGCGCCGCGAAGTGGTGCTCCAGTTCCTCCAGCATCAGGCGCCCGGCCCGCAGTGCGGCGGCTTCCGGTGCGAACGGCGCCAGCCCCGCCGCGATCAAGTCCGCGTTCACGAACACCGGGCAGTCGGCTTCGCGCGGCAGAAACTCGCGGGCGAACGTCGTCTTGCCGGCGCCGTTCGGCCCGGCCACGATCAGCACGCGCGGCGCGGCGTCCATCGTCACAGGTGCAGCGCGTAGGGCGTTTGCTTGAACACGATGTTCTCGCGCGCCAGCCGGGCGCCCATCCGGTTGGCGGCGGCGTAGATCGTCCTCGGGCCGGCAAAGCGCGGAAGCCGGTCGTAGACCGGCCCGGTCAGCACGTTGCCGCCCGCGGCCGAGCGGTCTTTGAGGATGCCGTTGTAGAGCAGGTAGATCGCGCGCCCCTCGTGCACGCCCAGCAGCGGCGAATCGCCCGCGCCGGTGTAGCCGCAGCCGGTCTCCGCGAACCAGACGAACTCGGCCAGTTGGGCGAAGCGCACGTCCGCGCGGACCTGTCCAGCGGCGTCGAACAGCGGCTCTGCCGACAGCCGGCAGAACTGGAAGCCGCCGCCCAGTCCCTCTACGCGCTCGCCCTTCGCGTTGGTGTAGCCGGTGCAGACCCGGCGCACGCGCTCGGCCGTCACGTCGCGCGCGATGGCCTCATCCATCTCCACCAGGATGAAGCGCCGCCTGCCGCCGTCGGCGGCGTTTTGCTTGAGCACCGCATGTCCCGTGGTGCCTGAGCCGGCGAAGGAGTCGAGGATCAGGGAGTTTGGCTCGGTGCCGATCTGGAAGATGCGTTCGATCAGGCGAGATGGCTTCGGCGAAATAAAAACATCGTCCGAGGTTGCAAAGTCGATAACTTCGAGCAGTTCCTTTTTCGCTTCTTGGGTATGGCCGACCTCACCGTAGAACCACATGGTTTGCGGCACCCGGCCGTCTTTGACTTCGTGGAGAAAGCGCTTGATCTGCGGGATCGAGTCTCCCTTCTTTCCCCACCAAATTCTTCGATCTCGGTCGAGTGCCTCGAAGCGCTCTTTTGAAACTCTCCAATACATGCCTTTCGGCGGCGCCTTTATTTCGCGCCCCGAAGGGCAAGTTATCGGGTAGGTACCAGCGGAATAGAAGTTTCGCGCAGAAAGGTCGCTGGTCTTCCAAATTCCGCGCGGGTCGTTATCAGGGTTCTTGTACGCGGCGTTCTGTTCGTCGGTGCGCGGCAAGAGGTTAGGTTTCCAGGCATCCGCGTTAGCCGCGTAGATCACCACGTAGTCGTGATCTTCGGATAGGTGCCTCGCCGAGTTCTTTGGCGAGTAAACCTTTTGCCAAAGCACGGTTGCGATGAAGTTTCTCGCGGAGAACACCTCGTCCATCAGCAACCGCAGACTCGCCACCTCGTTGTCGTCGATCGACACAAAAATCGCGCCGTCGTCGCGCAGGAACTGCCGCAGCAGCACCAGCCGCGGGTACATCATGCAGAGCCAGCGGTCGTGGCGGTCGAGCGTTTCGCCCTCCTTGCCGACCACCTCACCCAGCCAGCGGCGGATTTCGGGGCTGTTGACGTTGTCGTTGTAGGCCCAGCCTTCGTTGCCGGTGTTATATGGCGGGTCGATGTAGATGCACTTGACCTGCCCGGCGTAGCGCGGCAGCAGCGCCTTTAACGCATGCAGGTTATCGCCCTGCACGATCAGATTGCCGCTTGTCGCGTCGCCGCAGGACAGCTCCGGCACCGGCTCCAGCAACCGGTACGGCACGTCCTTGTGGTGCCGGACGACGGCGTCCTTGCCGATCCAGTTCAGCGTGGGCATGTCGAAGACGGTACTCGGGCTAGGGCGTGCGCCGTGGGGTCTTCCGGCGGCGAAGCGAGTGTAATCGGCGGTCTCGTTGCCTCCGGGGCGCGCACGCCGAGCCTTCGTCATTGCTTATGCTCGCGCACCGCCATCCGCCGCCTCGCTCATGGACAAACTCCCCTTCGGCCCCGCCAACGAAACGGAACAAGAGGCCCACACCTGGGAGGCGCGCGAGTTCGGCGCGCCGGCGGGCGGCTGGCGGCGGCGCGCTTTTGTCGTGATCTTCGAGTCGGACACGCGCGCCGGGCGGCTCTTCGACCTGTGGCTGCTCGCGGCGATCGTCGCCAGCGTGATCGTGGTGATGTTGGACAGCGTGCAAAGCATCAGCGCCCGCTACGGCGAGGTCTTCACCGTGCTCGAATGGGTGTTCACGGTGTTTTTCACTGTCGAGTACGTCACACGCCTGGCCTGCGTGCAGCGGCCGTGGCGCTATGCGCGCAGCTTCTTCGGCGTGGTGGACTTTCTGGCGGTGCTGCCGACCTGGCTCGCGATCTTCTTCCCCGGTGCGCACGCGCTGATCGACGTGCGGCTGCTGCGCTTGCTGCGGGTGTTCCGGATCCTCAAGATCACTGCCTGGACGACCGAGTACCGCAACCTCGGCGGCGCGCTGTGGGCGAGCCGGCGCAAGATCGCGGTGTTCATCGGCGGCGTGCTGATGATCGTGACGATGATGGGCACGCTGATGTACCTGATCGAGGGGCCGGAACACGGATTCACCAGCATTCCGGTGTCGATCTACTGGGCGATTACCACGATGACCACGGTCGGCTTCGGCGACATCACGCCGCACACCGACCTTGGCCGCGCGCTGGCCAGCGCGATGATGCTGCTCGGCTGGGGCACGCTGGCGGTGCCCACCGGCATCGTCACCGCCGAGATGACGAGCCGGCGCCTCGCCGCGCACGCCAGCCCGCGCATCTGCCCGCACTGCGGCGCCGGCGGTCATGCGCCCGAGGCGCGTTACTGCCACAGTTGCGGCAGCGAGATGCCGCCGCGCGAAGGCGGCTGAGGCGATGCTGGCCGCGGTCGAAGCCTGGCCGCTGGCGGCGGCAATCCGCACGTCGGTCTGGGCCTACCCGGCTCTGGAGGTCGTGCATATTGCCGGGCTGGCGGCGCTGTTCGGCGCGTTGCTGGTGCTCGACCTGCGCGTGCTCGGCGCGGCGCGTGCGCTGCCCGTGGATGCGCTCGCGCGGCTGGCGGTGCCCGTGGCGCTGGTGGGCTTTGCAGTCGCCGCCGCCACGGGGCTTGGGATGCTCGCCGCCCGCGCCTCCGAGATCGCCACGCAGCCGCCGTTTCTCGTGAAGATGGGGTTGATTCTGATGGCCGGCGCCAACGCGTTGTGGTTCCATCGGCGCCGCTCCGCGCACGTGCCCGATGCGCTGGCGCGGGTGCAGGTGGTGGCGTCGTTGCTGTTGTGGTTTGCCACGATCGCCGCCGGGCGATGGATCGCTTATTCGTAACGGGAGTCGAAACGATGAATCGCAGAACCTTTGCCTTGTCCGCGCTGGCGCTGGCCGCGCTGCCGGCTGCCGCGCACCACGGCTGGTCGAGCTTCGATCAGGACAAGCCGGTGTACCTCGCCGGCGTGGTCAAGAGTGTGCGTTGGCAGAACCCGCATGCCGAGGCGGTGGTCGAGGTGGCCGCCGGGCAGAAGTTGCCGCCCGACTGGGCAAGCCGCACGCTGCCCGCGCAGACCCAGTCGGTCGATGCGGCGGCCATCCGCGCCAGAGCGCAGCCGGTCGCTGCCAACGGCAGTTTCGAACTCGAGTTCGCGCCGCTGACGCGGATGCAGGCCTGGGGCCTGGCCGGGCCGCTCAAGCCCGGCGACCGGATCGAAGCGGTCGGCTACATCGCGCCGACGCTCAAGGGCGGCAAGCTGATGCGGGTGGAGTACCTGTTCGTCAACGGCAAGGCCTACGGGCTGCGGTCGATGCCGGCGGCGTCGTAACCTACGTTGCCGGCAATGCTGCCGGCTCGCCCAGCATGTGCGCGATCAACTCGCGCACCGGGCGAATCTGCGTGCCGAAGGGCAGCCGCCCCGCGCCGCGGAAGTACAGGCCGTGTTCCGTGTCGCCCTGTAGCGCGCGGCCGAGCTGGAAGTCGATGCAGAACTGCCCGGCCTGCGGCAGGCCGTCGCGCAGCCCGCACTGCGTGAGGCAGTCGAACTTCATCTGGCAGCCGGCGCGCGGCTTGCCGCGGGCGGCCACCTTGGCTTGCAGGCGGTCCGCGACTTCGAGGTAACGTGCCAGCCAGGGCGTGCGTACCGCGCGCGCGGGCAAGCCCGCCACGCTCATGAACTCCACGAGGTCTTCGGGGCGGGCGGCGGCCAGCACCTGCTTGAAGGCCGGGTCGGCGTCGCACTCCTCGGTCACCGCGAAGGCGGTGCCCAGTTGCACGGCGGCGGCGCCGAGCGCGAACAATTCGCGCACGCGCCGCGGTGTGTCGATGCCGCCGGCCGGGATCAGCGGCACGCGGCCCTCGGCGCCCATGGCGCGCAGCAGGGCAAGGCTTTCCGGGATCACGCGCTCGAAGTCGAAGCGCGGGTCGTTCAGGTCACCGATGCGCGCCGCGCCCAGGTGGCCGCCGGCCAGCCGTGGATGCTCGATCACGATGGCGTCCGGCAACCGACCCTTGCGCTCCCACTTCTTCAGGATCAGCGCGATGCCGCGTGCATCGGACAGGATCGGCACCAGCGCCACCTTGGGGAAGTCGGCGGTGAGTTCCGGCAGATCGAGCGGCAGGCCGGCGCCGACCACCACCGCGTCGATGCCGCTGGCGCAGGCTTGGCGCACGTAGGGCGCGTAGGCGGTGAGCGCGCGCATGACATTCACTGCGAGCAGTCCGCGGCCCTGCGCCAGCGCGCGGGCGGCGCGGATTTCGCGATCCAGCGCTTCGAGGTTGGCGGCGTCGATGGCGGCCTTGGCCTCCGCCGCATCGGCAAGGCCCGTGGTGCGCGCCATCAGATCCGGGTGATGCCGGCGCAGATCGACCGAGGAAATCGTGCCCACCGCGTTGCAGGCGGCGACACTGCCCGCCAGCCGATGCGCCGAGACGCCTACCCCCATTCCGCCCTGGACGATGGGTAGAACTTCCTTGCCGGCGAGGCGGAGCGGGGGGAGGGTGGTTTGCTGCATCGGTACGGCGTTGCGTCGGGTTGCGCTCCTCCCTCTTGAAGGGGAGGGGGTAGAGACGACCGCGCGAGTATCTCGGGCGGCGCGCGACGCCACCCTGCGCTGCGTCAAACAACCGGCTTCAAAGCGGCGCGCCGGTCAGGTCGGCCCAGTCGACGCCGCGGCGCGCCGCCATGGCCTGGCCGATGGCGGCGAGGTCCTCGGCCGTCAGGTGGCGCGCGAGCGCGCTGGCGATGGCTGTGTCCTCGACTTCGCAGTGGCGGCGGTAGCCGCTCACGAAGAGCAGGACGATGGCCTCGTCGAGCTCGGCCGCTTCGCCGCGCTCGATGGCGGCCAGCGCGGTATCGAGCGTGCGCCACAGGCGGCCCAGCATCTCGTGGTCTTCTTCGAGCGTATCGAGCACGGCGCGCAGCGGCGCCTCGTTGTCCGCGGCCAGCCGCGCCCGCAGGCGCGGGAAGATGTCGCGTTCCTCGTCTTCGTGGTGGCGCGCCGTCGCCTCGTTGAAGTAACGGCGGATCGAGGTCGCCGTGGTCTGGGCGATCTCGTCGACCGGGTGCGCGCACAGATGCTCGCGCAGGCGCTCGGTCAGACCCGCCATGCGCAGCACGCGGGCATGGCAAGCCTGCCACAGCGCGAGCGGCTGGTCGAAGCCGGCCGCTGGGGTGCGAAAGTCGATGGTTTGCGTCATCGTGTAGCCCGTGAAGCCATACCCGCAGCAGTGCAGGCTAGAGGCCGTGGCTGGCGGCGAGTTGACCGCGGTCAACTTGGCGCGCCGCGCCGCGTCCGATCTGCGATCAGCCGGGCGAGCGCCTCGCCTTGCACGCATCGCGGTGCGTACTCCGGCGGCACAGTGCGGACAGGACGTCGGTCGTGCCACGAACGGCGCTGGCAGCAAGAACACGCGGTCGGGGCGGGTTGCCCCTTGACTTCGGTCAGACATTTTCCGGCGCAAGCCCATACCCTGCGCGCAGGTCTATCCAACAGCTTTGGCACCGCTCCACGCTGGTGCGCCTGAGCCTCGTGCTGGGCGCGATCACGGCACTCGCCATCGGCGTGGTACTGCCCGCGGCGGTGGTGACCGAGCAGTCCACCGGCATGAGCAACAAGCTCATTGCGCGCGCCCTGAGCATCCGCGAAGGCGCGGTCAAAGTGCACGTCAAGCACCGGCTGAGGAAGCTCGAATTCCGCTCGCGGGCAGAGGCGGCGGTGTGGGCGACGGAGCTCGGATTGCGGCAGCAGTAGGGCGGTTGACTGTTGACTGTCGTCTGTTGTCTGTTGGCGTCGGCCCGGGTAGCGAGTCGAATCGGCAACCGAAAGCAGGCAACCGACAACCGACAACCGGCAACCGGCAACCGACAACCCCAAACCTTGGCACTCACCGCCTGCGAGTGCTGCATTGCCTTCACGGGATTCTCTTTGGCAAGATCATGGCAAGCCCTTTGCTTGCTCATGTATCGCTCGCCCACGGAGGTCCGCATGAATCTGCCGGCAACGATTCCCGCCCGTCCTGCGCTCGCCATCGCCGGGTTCAAGGATGTGTACCAGGTTCCGCGCGTCGAAGAGGCGCTGGCCGACCTGCAAGAGCAGGGCGGCAACGCCAACGATCACCTGAAGGCCACCTATGCCCGGATGATCAAGACGGGCGGCCAGCGGTTCTGCATCAAGCCGTCCGCGCTGCCGGATATCGACGCGCTGATCGAAGAGCTCCCCAACTTTACCGAGCCGCTGGAGGACATCCGCCGCCAGCTGGTGCTGTGTCTGGCCACCGAGGACACGCTGGACCTGGAGCCGATCCTGCTGCTCGGCGAACCCGGCATCGGCAAGACGCACTTCGCGCGCCGCGTGGCCAGGCTGCTCGGCACCGGCTACAACTTCATCGGCATGAGTTCGCTCACCGCCGGCTGGATCCTCTCGGGCGCCAGCGCGCAGTGGAAGAACGCCAAGCCTGGCAAGGTATTCGATGCGCTGGTCAACGGCGACTACGCCAACCCGGTGATCGTCGTCGATGAGATCGACAAGGCCGGCGGCGACGCGCAGTACGACCCATTGGGTTCGCTCTACACGCTGCTGGAGCACGACACCGCCTGCGAGTTCATCGACGAATTTGCGGAGGTGCCGATCGACGCCAGCGAGGTCGTCTGGGTGGCCACCGCCAACGAGGCGCGCGCCATTCCCGAGCCGATCCTTAACCGGATGAACGTCTACGAGATCGAAGCGCCCGACGCCGAGGGTGCGCGCCGCATCGCCGCCAGCATCTACCGCGAGCTGCGCGATGAGCACGCCTGGGGCAAGCTTTTCCCGGACGTGCTCGGCGATGGTGCGCTCGAGCGTCTGGCCAAACTCAAGCCGCGCGAGATGAGGCGCGTGATGCTGTCCGCCTTCGGCAACGCCAAGCTCGCCGGCCGGCACGAGGTGCGGGCCGAGGACGTCACCGACGAGCGCGTGGTCAAGAAGCCGCGGATCGGCTTCTGATCGTCGGCGCGTAACGTGCTGCGCAGTTTGAGGTGTCGTTTACTGCGGCGTCGCTACGACGGTGATGGTGTCGCCGTAGGTTCTGGCCGGCAGGGTTTCGGGCATCGGCGTGTCCCGGTAGATTTGCGCTGCGATGTTGCCCGTGCCGCAGCTTGCTGGACTGGTTATGACATCTCCGTTGGGTACGGTCACGGAAAAGCTTCCACTGCCGCCGGGGTTCGAACCCAACGAGGGCCCTCGCGCGAGGTCGATCCGCAGTCGATAGGTCTCTTGCTCGTTGGCTGGAGTCTTCATGATCCAGTTGACGGTGCCGTCGGCGCCGTTGCTCGAGTTAACTGACAACCCGACAGAACCGCCGTAGGTATCGACGACACAGAAAGTCATCGTGGCGCCGATCGATGCGGGATTGAACTGCGGATGGGTCGCGTTGCTGAAGGTCACATCGCTCACGTTGAGGATCTGGACTCTTCTGGGAATGGCTGGTCCTTGCCCGGTGATGTTGAAGGTGGCGGTCGATGCCGTCGTCGACAACTCGCCTTGTGTGGCCGCTTCGATCGCAGAGCTCAGCGATAACCCGGTGGCCAGGGCGATGATCAGCTTTTTCATTGATGTCCTTCCGTGTGGTGGATGTGGTCGGGTGCTCGCCGTTGCGAGCCGCAGTCTTGCCTGCCAATGTTGACAGTTCCGTCGGCTCTCGGGCAGTGCAGTAACGCACCGGCACTGTTGCTAAAGTCACTCTTGCTGCGTCTACTGCCGCTCTCGCGTGAGCCGCTCCCACTCGGCCGTCGGCGGGGAAGATCGAGACGCTCTGCGACTGATCAACGGTCTTGTCGAGGCATCCGCCTAGACTGACAACTGCTTGGGCAAAATCGGATGTCGAGAATGGGGAATGCGAAGTCCGGCGAGGGGTTGGAAACGCTGCGTGCGTTGCGCGCTCGGGCGCTGCTGGGCGGCGGCGAAAAGCGCATCGCGCAGCAACACGCCCGCGGCAAGCTCACCGCGCGCGAGCGGCTGGCGCTGCTGCTGGACGAAGGGTCGTTTCAGGAAGTCGGCGCGCTGGCCACTCACAGCCTGAGCGACTTCGGCCTGGATCGACAACGCTACCCCGGCGACGGCGTGGTCACCGGCTTCGGCAAGATCAACGGGCGGCGGGTTGCGGTGTTCGCGCAGGACTTCACCGTGCTGGGCGGGTCGTTTTCCGAAGTGCAGGCCAACAAAATCTGCCGCATTCAGGACCTGGCGCGCGAGTCGGGCATCCCGATCATCGGACTGAAAGACTCCGGCGGCGCGCGCATCCAGGAAGGCGTGCGCAGCCTCGCCGCCTACGGCGAGGTGTTCGTCCGCAACGTGCTCGCCTCCGGCGTGGTGCCGCAGATTTCGGTGATCCTCGGTCCCTGCGCGGGCGGGGCGGTGTACTCGCCGGCGCTGACCGACTTCACGATCATGGCCGCGGGCAGCAGCATGTTCCTCACCGGGCCGGACGTGATCAAGTCCGTCACCGGCGAGTCGGTCACCGCGCAAGACCTGGGCGGCCCGGCCGTGCACATGATGCGTAGCGGGGTGGCACACCTCGAAGCGGAGTCCGAAGCCGCTGCGCTGCGCCTGGCCAAGCATTTACTTTCGTACCTCCCGCAGAACAACAGCGAAGACCCGCCGCAGGTGGCGCCGGAAGACGCGGTGGAGCGGATGGACGCCGCGCTCGACGCGCTGATCCCGTCCAGCGAGAACACCCCCTACGACGTGCGCGACGCACTGGCGGCGATCTTCGACCGCGGCAGCCTGCTGGAGATTCACCCGCAGTACGCGCCGAACGCGGTGGTCGCGTTTGCGCGGCTGGACGGCTACTCGGTCGGCATCGTCGCCAACCAGCCCGCCTACATGGCCGGTGCGCTCGACATCGACGCCAGCGACAAGATCTCGCGCTTCATCCGCATCTGCGACGCGTACAACGTGCCGATCGTCACCTGTGTCGATTGCCCGGGTTTTTTGCCCGGCACCGATCAGGAGTACCGCGGCGTGATCCGCCACGGCGCCAAGATCATCTACGCCTACTGCGAGGCCACCGTGCCCAAGGTGTCGGTGGTGCTGCGCAAGGCGATGGGCGGCTCCTACGTGGCGATGAGTTCCAAGCAGATGCGCACCGACATGGCCTTTGCGTGGCCGACTGCGCAGATCGCGGTGATGGGCGCGGAGCCGGCGGTGCGCGTGCTGTACCGCGAAGAAGTCGCCCGGGCCGCCGACCCCGCCGCGCGCGAGCGCGAGTTGATCGCCGAGTACCGCGAGAAGTTCTTCAACCCGTATCGGGCGGCAGATGTGGGGCAGATCGACGAAGTGATCGAGCCGCACGAAACCCGCCCGCGGCTCGTGCGCGCGCTGGAGATTCTGCGCACCAAGGTGCAGCAGAACCCGCCGCGCAAGCACGGCTTGATTCCCACCTAACCGGTGCCGGCCATGGACAACCTCGCTTGGGGCTTGCAGATGACCGCGCTCGGCATGGGCCTGGTCTTCGGGCTGCTGGCGCTGTTATGGGCGCTGCTGACGCTGGTGCTCAAGTTCGACCGCGAGCCGGCCGCCGTCGAGGAGACCGTGGAGCCTGTGGCGGAGACGCCGCCGCCCGTACCCGCGGGGATGGACTCCGCACTGGTGGCGGCCATTGTCGCTGCAGTGCTCCAGCACAAGGCGCAAGCGCGGCGCGAGGCGGCGGCAACGGCGCGCACCACCCGGCCCGGCAGCCAGTTGTACGCATCGCGCTGGGTGGCCGCCGGCCGCGTGCGGCAGACGCGGGCATGGACGAGAGGCAGGTAGACAATGCGCCGCTACACCTTGACCATCGACGACCGCGAGTTTGTGGTCGATGTGGACGACCTCGCCGCCGACCGCTTTGCGGTGCGGGTCGGTGAGCAGGACTACGAGGTCAAGCTCGCCGGCGCAGAAGACCTGTCGCGCGCCAGCATCACGCCGCAGGTCGGCTCGCCGGCGGCGGCTTCGGGTCCTGCGGCGGTCGCCACCCCTGCGCCGGCGCCGCGCGCAATGCCTGCGCGTGCTGCGACCGCGGGCGGCAACGCCGACACGCTCAAGGCGCCGATGCCCGGCCTGATTCTCGAGGTCTCCGTCAAACCCGGCGCCACCGTCGAACGCGGCCAGGCACTCGCCGTGCTGGAGGCGATGAAGATGCAAAACGCGATCCGTTCGCCGCGGTCCGGGCGCATTGCGCAGGTGTTCGTCGCCGCCGGCCAAAGCGTGGCGCACGGCGAGCCGCTGCTCGCGTTTGAGCCGGGCGCATGAACGGCGACAGCCTCGCCCTGCTGATGCAGGGCTTGACGCACGTCACGCCGCAGTCGCTGACGATGATCGGCGTGGCGCTGGTGCTGCTGTATCTGGGCATCGCCAAGGACTACGAGCCGCTGCTGCTGGTGCCGATCGGCGCCGGCTGCCTGCTCGCCAATCTGCCGCTGTCGCCGCTGATCGCCGAGGACGGCATGTTGCGCGTGCTCTACAACATGGGCATCGGCAACGAGTTGTTCCCACTGCTGATCTTCATCGGTATTGGCGCGCTCACCGACTTCGGCCCGCTGCTGGAGAACCCGAAGATGGTGCTGCTCGGCGCCGCCGGGCAGTTCGGCATCTTTCTGACGTTGATCTTGGCACTCCTGCTGGGGTTCTCGCAGCCCGAGGCGGCCTCGATCGGCATCATCGGCGCCATCGACGGGCCGACCTCGATCTACGTCTCCGGCATCCTCGCCCCGCACCTGCTCGGGCCGATCGCGGTGGCCGCCTATAGCTACATGGCGCTGGTGCCGATCATCATGCCGCCGATCATGCGGCTGCTGACCACGGAGAAAGAGCGGCGCATCCGCATGGTCTACAGCCAGCGCAAGATCAGCCGCCGCACGCGCATCCTGTTTCCGATCGTGGTCACCGTGCTGGTCGGCACGCTGGTGCCGTTTGCCACACCGCTGATCGGCATGCTGATGCTCGGCAACCTGATGAAGGAGTCCGGCGCGGTCGAACGCTTGACCAAGGCCTCGTCGCAGGAGATCGCCAACGTGGTGACGCTCTTTCTCGGGCTGGCGATCGGCTCGACGATGGTCGGCGCCGAGTTCCTCAAGCCCGCCACCCTGGCCGTGATGGCGCTCGGCATCGTCGCGTTCGGCGTGGACACCGCCGCCGGCGTGCTGTTCGGCAAGCTGCTCAACGTGCTGTCCGGCGGCAAGTTCAACCCGCTGATCGGCGCCGCCGGCATCAGCGCCTTCCCGATGGCCGCGCGCGTCGTGCAGCGCGTGGCGGCGAAGGAGGACTTCGAGAACTTCGTGCTGATGCACGCGATGGGCGCCAACGCCGCCGGCCAGGTGGCAAGTGTGGTGGCCGGCGGCGTGTTGCTCGCGCTGATGGGCGCGAAATAGGTCGTTGGCCGTAATCCGCGATCGGTTGTCGTCAACGGATCGCGGATTCCGGAAAACGGATCACGTTCTTCCGAACAACACCGCCTCGCGCCGCAGCAGCCGCGCCATCACGATCAAGCACACCGCGGCACCCGCCAGCGCCACGGCGCCGGGGATCAGCAGCTCGGCAGCGCCAACGGCCTCGCCGCGCAGCGCCTTCAGCAGCACCGTCAACTGGCCGATGGCCGGCGCCCAAAGCTGCCAGGCGGCATCGCGCGTGGTCATGAACACCGGCACGATGGCCGAGAACTGCACCGCCATGGCGATGTAGGTGACGTAGGTCTGCGCTTCCTTGTAGCTGCGGCCGAAGGTCGCGGCCAGCATGTTGGCGGCGGCCATCAGCGCGGCGAAGGG
This sequence comes from Betaproteobacteria bacterium, assembly GCA_046316025.1. Lineage (GTDB taxonomy): Bacteria > Pseudomonadota > Gammaproteobacteria > Burkholderiales > Burkholderiaceae_F > JAJTHJ01. Next base: position 42,272 of record JBKCXU010000159.1, read on the forward strand.
CAGCAGCAGCGCGCAGAAGATGGCGACCTCGCGCCAGTCCAGTTGCATCAGCGCGGCCAGCGTCTCGTTGGTCACCGCACGCATCGACACCATGAAGCCCAGCATCGTCACCAGGACGATTGCCAGCGAGTAGCACATCACCACCGCCCACTTGCCGATTACCAACGCGCCGGCGGAGATCGGGTTGGCCATCAAGGGTTCGAGCGAGCCACGCTCGCGCTCGCCGGCGGAGACGTCGATCGCCACCGACAGCGCGCCAAACACGGCGGCCAGCAGCGCCATCCACGGCACGATGAAGAGCAACTGCGCGCCGCGAGCCTGCGCCGGGGCGAGGTCGATCTCCTCGATCTCCAGCGGCGCCAGCAACTGCGGCGCCACGCCGCGCGCCAGCAGCCGCTGGGCGCCAAGCTCGCGGTTGAAGCCCTGCACCAGCCGCAGCGTTGTGCGCACCACGGCGCCGGCCTTGTCGTGGCTTTCGTCGTAGTGCGCCTCGACGGTGACGGTGGCGCCGGTGGCCAGACGCGCCTCGAAGTCTTCCGGCGGCACCAGCACCGCGTTCTGCAACCGGCCATTGCGCAACTGTGCCGCCCAGTCGTCCGGCGCCGGCGTGACCGTGGCGCCGGCCCGCTCCAGAAAGTTGACGAGCGTGGGTGCCCGTTCGGGCGCCAACATCACCACTTCGCGGCGCTCGACGCGCTCCTCGACGCTGGCGATGAAGTTCGACAGGAGCACAAACACCACCGGCCCGGAGAACAGCGACACCGCCAGCGCAATCATCCAGGTGCGCCGGTCGCGCACGGCATCGCGCAGCTCCTTCCAGAAGACGGCACGCAGGACGCCGGTCATTGCGGCCTCGCGGGCGGCGCCAGCGCCAGTTGGACGAAGGCGTCCTCCAGGGTGGCTGCGCCGGTGGCGGCGCGCAGATCGAACGCGGTGCCGCGCGCGACCGACTTGCCGTGGGCGACGATCACGATCTCGTCGCACAAGGCCTCCACCTCCTGCATGATGTGCGTCGAAAACACGATGCAGCGTCCTTCGGCGCGCAGTTGCAGCAGCAGCCGGCGCAGCGCGCGGGTGGACATCACGTCCAGGCCGTTGGTCGGCTCGTCCAGGATCAGGTGCTGCGGTTCGTGGATCAGCGCGCGCGCCAGGGCGACCTTCATCCGCTCGCCTTGCGAGAAGCCTTCGGTGCGGCGGTCGAGCAGGTCGCGCATGTCGAGCACCTCGGCCAGCCGCTCGATCCGCTCGGCCGCCGCCGCCGGCGCCACGCCGCGCAGCCCCGCGTAGTAGGCGATGTTCTCGCGGCTGGTGAGCCGCGTGTACAAGCCGCGCGCATCCGACAGCACGCCCAGTTGCCGGCGCACGGCGTCCGGCTCGCGCAGCACGTCGGCGCCGCCCACGCGTGCGGCCCCGCCGTCCGGCTGCATCAGCGTCGCCAGCACCCGCAGGGTGGTCGTCTTGCCGGCGCCGTGGGGGCCGAGCAGCGCGGTGATGCGGCCGTCGGCCGCGGTAAACGACACGTCCTCGACCGCGACCACGCGCCGTCCCGGGCCGCGGCCCTTGGCGGTGAACGACTTGGACAGGTGTTCGACTTCGATCATGGTTTGGCGGTAGCACCTGTCGGCGGCGCAAAGATCGGCGGCGCCGGCAGCTTGCCGAGGCAGGCGCCGTCGATGCCCTCGAACGAAGCCTGCCGAACGAAGCGGGCGATCATCTCCGGCGCGCAGCCCTGCGCCGACACGCCGTGCCCGACGTTGGGGGCGGCGAGGTGCCGCGCGCGCGGCAGCGCTTTGGCCACGCCTTCGCCATGGCGCGGCGGCGTGGCGGGGTCGGCGCCGCCGGAGAGCAGCAGCACCGGGACGTCGGCGTTGGGAAGCCTGTAGAACTCGGCCGGCGCCGGCCGGCTGGGCACGGCGGCACAGGCGGCGCGGTAAAAGTCCACCGACTCGGTGCCGAAGCGCGTGCGGCGCGCGGCTTCCACCTGCTCGGCCGTGAGCCGCGGCAGGTCTTCGGCGCAGACCACGGCAAAGTGCATCACGTCGGCAAAGTTGCGGGTGACGGCGCCGGCAAGCGCCAAGGACAGTGTGGCCAGCGGCGCGTAGTCGCCGCCTCCGGCCGCCGCTACCGCCTGTGGCAGCACGGCGGCGAGAGCCGGCGCGTACAGCGGCGCCCGCAGCCGGTTGGTGGCGAGCAGCCGATCCAGACGCACGGTCTCGCGCTTGCCGGTGAGCGGATCGGCGATCTCGACGCTCGCGCCCTGCGCGGCGGCGGCAAGCAGGCGGTCGATGTCGGCACCGAGGCTGGGGTGGCGCGCCTTGCAGCGCGCATCGCGCTCGCAGTGTTCGATCAGGCGGGTGAGCGCAGCGTCCGCATCGACGGCAAAGCTCGCCGGCAGCACCATGTCGGGCGGAGCCACGCCGTCCAGCACCACGCTGCGCACGTGCTGCGGAAACTGGCGCAGATAGTCGAGCGCGGCACGCGTACCGTAGGAGGCGCCCCAGAGGTTGATCTGCTCCGCACCCAAGGCGGCGCGCACGCCGTCGAGGTCGCGCATCGCGATCCAGGTCGCGTACTGCCGCGTATCGGCGGGCAGCTTGGCCACGCATTCGGCGAGCCTGGCGACAGCGCGCCGGTGATCCATCGCCTCGGCGAGCGGCACCAACCGCTCGGAGGTCTCGCAGGTGAGCGCATTAGAGCGGCCCGTGCCGCGCTGATCGACGTAGACGATGTCGCGCCGCGCGTTGAGTTTGGCCAGCACCGGCTGCATCTGGCCGGCCACGCCCATCGCCGCCTGCCCCGGCCCGCCGGCCAGCACGAAGAGCGGATCCGGCGCCTTGTTCTTGGCCAACGCCGGTACGACGGCAAAGTGGATCGTCAGTGTGCGGGCGGTCGGCGCCGCAGGGTTCTCGGGTACCTCGATCCGGCCGCAGCGCACTTCGCGCTCCAAGCCTTTCAGGCGACAGGGCGTGAGGTCGGCGGCGGCTGCCGACGCGACGAGCGCGGCCGTCAGGGCGGAGAAGAGCAGGGAACGTTTCATCGGTGCAGGCGCATGGCGCGATTATGGCCGGTGGCCATCTTGACCCGTATCAACAAAGCCCCACACCGTGCTTGCCCGCGGCTTTTCGCCGCTTAGCATGCCGCGTAAGACGTTCCAATAGTCCGTCATACGTACGAATCGAACTGGAGTCGAACACCATGCACATGGCCGATGCGTTGTTGTCCCCGGCGGTGGGCGGAGCGATGTGGGCCGCTTCCGGCGCGGCGCTGGCGCTGGCCGCGCGGCGGGTGCGCGCGCAGGACGACGAGCGCCTGGTGCCGCTGATGGGGGTGCTGGGCGCCTTCGTGTTCGCCGCGCAGATGATCAACTTCGCGATCCCCGGCACCGGGTCGAGCGGGCACCTGGGGGGCGGGCTGCTGCTGTCGATCCTGCTGGGGCCGAGCGCCGCCTTCGTCACGCTGGCCTCGGTGCTGACCGTGCAGGCGCTGTTCTTCGCCGACGGCGGGCTGCTGGCGCTGGGCGCCAACATCTTCAACCTTGGCGTGCTGGCCTGCTTCGTCGCCTACCCGCTTGTCTACGCGTCGCTCGCGCGCGGGCAGCCGTCGGCGCGGCGGATCGCGCTGGCCTGCGTGGCGGCGGCGGTGGTCGGGCTGCAACTGGGCGCGCTGGGTGTGGTGCTGCAAACGGTGAGTTCGGACGTCTCCAGTCTGAGTGCTGCGACCTTTCTCTGGCTGATGTTGCCGATCCATCTGGCGATCGGCCTGGTCGAAGGGCTGGCCACGGCGGCCATCGTGCTGTTCGTCCGCCGCACGCGGCCCGACCTGCTGGAGCGCGCCTCCGCGCCGCGGCGGTTGCTGGCGCCGGCGCTGGCCGGCTTCGCGGCGGCCGCGCTGTTGACGGGCGGGCTGTTGTCGTGGTTTGCATCGGGCGACCCGGACGGTCTCGAATGGTCGCTCGCCGGCGCCGCGCCCGCGGCCGAGTTGCCCGCGCCCGACACGCCCGTCCACCGCGCACTCGCGCAGGCGCAGGAGCGGGCGGCACTGCTGCCCGACTACGACCTGCCCGGCGTACGCGCCGGCGATGCTGGCGCGCCGGCGAGCGTGGTCAACCCCGGCACTTCGCTGTCGGGAGTGGTCGGCGGGATCGCCACACTGTTGCTGTTGCTCGGCGCCGGCTGGCTGCTCAAGCGCCGGCGCCGATGAGCCATATCGACGCAGCGCTGGCCGACCTGCGCTCGCTCGACGCGCTCGCCGCGCGCGACACGCCGCTCACGCGCGTCGATGCGCGCGCCAAGGTCGTGGCCGTGCTGGCGTTCATCGTCGTGGTGGTCTCGTTCGACCGCTACACGGTGGCGGCGCTGCTGCCGCTGGCGCTGTTCCCGCTGGCGCTCGCCGTCGTCGGCGAGCTGCCTTTTGGTGCGCTCGCGCGCAAGCTGCTGCTTGCCGCGCCGTTCGCGGCGATGGTCGGTCTGTTCAATCCGCTGCTCGACCGCGCACCGCTGCTGCTACTCGGCAGCGTGGAAGTCGCCGGCGGCTGGGTGTCGTTCGCCTCGATCCTGCTGCGCTTTGCGCTGACGGTCAGTGCCGCGCTGGTGCTGGTGGCCGGCACCGGCATGCACGCGCTGTGCGCGGCGCTCGCCCGGCTCGGTGCACCGCGCGTGTTCGTCGCGCAATTGCTGTTCTTGTACCGCTACGCCTTTGTGCTGGGCGGCGAGGCGGCGCGGATGGCGACCGCGCGCCGGCTGCGCGGCGGCGGCCGGCGGCTGTCGCTGGCGGTGTATGCGCCCCTGCTCGGCCATCTGTTGCTGCGCGCCTTCGAACGCGCGCAGCGCATCCACTGGGCGATGCTGGCGCGCGGCTTCGACGGCGAGGTGCGCGCGCTGCACCGGTTGCGCTGGCGCGCCGCCGATACCGCGTTCGTCGCCGGCTGGTGCGCGTTCTTCGCGTTGTGCCGCGCGCTCGATCTGCCGCAGGCGCTGGGGCGGCTGCTGACGGGTGCTGCATGATGCAGTCGTTCCGGGCGCAGCTAGGAACCGGCTCTTGCGTCGGCGCGCGCCGGCAGGTGCCGCGCTGCGCTCGGGACGACGGCGCGGCGGGACTGGCATGAGCCACCACCTCGTCGAAACCCGCGACCTCTCGTTCGATTACCCGGACGGCACGCCCGCGCTGCGCGGGGTTGACCTGCGCTTCCACCACGGCGAGGCGGTCGCCATCGTCGGCGGCAACGGGGCGGGCAAGTCCACGCTGCTGCTGCATCTGAACGGGCTGCTGCTGCCCACCCGCGGCGAAGTGCGCATCGGCGAGTTGCCGGTTGCGGCTGCCACCCGCGTGCAGGTGCAACGCACGGTGGGCTTCGTGTTCCAGGACGCCGACGATCAACTGTTCATGCCCACGGTGCGCGAGGACGTGGCCTTCGGTCCGCTGAACCTTGGCCTTACGCCGGAGCAGGCCGATGAGCGCGTAAACGCGGCGCTGGAGCAGGTTGGCGTGGCGCATCTGGCCGCGCGTGCGCCGTATCGCCTCTCCGGCGGCGAGAAGCGCGCGGTGGCGATCGCCGGGGTGCTGGCGATGTTGCCCGACGTGCTGGTGCTCGACGAGCCTTCGGCGGGCCTCGACCCGCTGGCGCGGCGCCGGCTGATCGGGCTGCTGCGCGGCTTCACCCACACGCGCGTGATCGCCACCCACGACCTCGACCTGGTGCTCGACGTGTGCAGCCGCGTGGTCGTACTGCACGAAGGCCGGGTCGCGGCCGACGGTGTGCCTGCCGCGGTCTTTGCGAATGCCGAGTTGCTGGCGAAGTGCCGGCTGGAGCCGCCGCTCGGGTGGGCAACCCGTTAACTCAGTTCGATCAGCTTCTCGCTAACAGCCAGGACTTCGCCGACCCGCGCCGTGGTCACCCCGGCGGCGCGCAATGCCGCCAGCGCCGCGTCGGCCTGCTCGGCACCGATGGCGATCAGCAGTCCGCCGGAGGTCTGCGGGTCGTACAGCAGGTCCAACGTAGCGGCGTCGATCGCATCGCCGCCGCCGACCTTGGGCCCGAAGTGCCCGCGGTTGCTGTCCATGCCGCCGTTGCGGTTGCGGCGGACGAGGTCGTGCACGCCGTCGAAGAACGGCAGCGCCGCCACGTCGAAGGCGAGCGTGGTGTGGCTGCCGGCGGCGATCTCGCAGGCGTGGCCGATCAGCCCGAAGCCGGTGATGTCGGTGCAGGCGTGCACGGCGGTGAAGCCTTGCAGCACCTCGGCTGCGGCTTTGTTGAGCGTGGTCATCGAGGCCACTGCGGCGGCGGCCAGCGCCTCCGGTGCGCGGCCGTTCTTCAGTGCCGTGCCGATCACGCCGGTGCCGAGCCGCTTGGTCAGCAGCAGCACGTCGCCGGCGCGCGCGCCGGCATTGGCGAAGATGCGCTTCGGATCGACCGCGCCGGTCACCGCGTAGCCGAACTTGATCTCCGGGTCCTGCACCGTGTGGCCGCCCAGCAGCGCCACGCCGGCTTCCTGCAACTTGTCGTAGCCGCCGCGGAAAATGGCGGCGATCTCGTCGTTGGTCAGGCCCTTCTTGGGCAGGCAGGCGATGGCCAGCGCCGTGAGCGGGCGCGCGCCCATCGCGTACACGTCGGAAATCGAATTGGCCGCGGCGATTTGCCCGTACGTATAGGGGTCGTCGACGATCGGGGTGAAGAAGTCCACCGTCTGCACGAGCGCCGGCCCGCCCTCCCAGGCGTAGACGCCGGCATCGTCGGCGGTGCGGAAGTCGATGATGACGCGCGGGTCGTTGCTCAGCGGAAGGTTCCCCAGGACCTGGGAGAGCTCGCCCGGGGCGAGCTTGCTGGCTCAACCTGCGCAATCGACCATCTGCGTCAGGCGGGATTTGGCTTTGAAGATCATGGGTCAGTGGTCGGCGTGGCCGCGGAGTTCTTACACGTGAAGGCGGCGCATGCTACCCGAGCGCGGTCAATGCTCGGAGAACAAGCGCAGCCCGACCACGCCGGCGACGATCAGCAGCACGCAGACGATCCGTGCGGCGGTGGCCGGTTCGCCATAAAGCAGCATGCCGAGCAGCGCGGCGCCGGCCGCGCCGATGCCGACCCACACTGCGTAGGCGGTGCCCACCGGCAGCGTCTTCATCGCCAGACCGAGCAGCCAGAAGGACAGCAGCGCCACGGCCACCACGACGATCGAGGGCAGCGGGCGCGTGAAGCCGGCGGTGGCCTTCATGCCGACCGCCCAGCCGACTTCGAGCAGGCCGGCGATCGCGAGCAGCAGCCAAGCTTGGGGGACCGTAGGGGTGAACTGGAGCATGGGGAGCTTTGCGCGCGGCAGACCGACCGAATGATGCCGCAGCGACGATGGATCGAGCGTGCTCCCTACAATCCTCTTCGTGGACCCCGCCGCGCGTCGCCTTTTTCTGACTGGAATGCTGCTGGCGATCGCGGGCAGCGTGCTCTTTTCCGGCAAGGCCATCGTCGTCAAGCTGGCCTACCGCTATGGCGTGGACGCGACCACGCTGATCGCGCTGCGGATGCTGTTTTCGGTGCCGTTCTTTGCGGCGACCTACCTGCTCGTCAGCCGCGGCAAGCCGGCACTGGCCCGCGCCGACCACGTGCGGCTCGTCGTGATCGGTCTGCTCGGCTACTACGCGGCGAGTTATCTGGACTTTCTCGGCTTGCAGTACGTCAGCGCGGGACTCGAGCGGCTGATCCTGTATCTGAACCCCACACTCGTGCTGTTGATTTCCGTGCTGGCGCTGGGCAAGCGGCTGGTGCGGCTGGACTGGGTCGCGCTGGCGCTCGCCTACGCCGGTATCGCGCTCGTGTTCTGGCACGACGTGAGCTTCGACGGCGGCGGCACCGTGCTCGGTTCGGCCCTGGTGTTTGCCAGCGCCGCCTGCTATGCGGTTTACTTGGTGATGTCCGGCGAACTCGTCAAGCGAGTCGGCGCCTTGCGGCTCACGTCGTACGCGATGCTGGTGTCCACGGTCGCGGTGCTGGCGCAGTTTGCGCTGCTCAACCCGCTCGCCGCGCTCGCGCAGCCGGCGCCGGTGCTGTGGCTGTCGGTGTTCAACGCGATCTTCTGCACCGTGTTGCCGGTGTTTGCGACGATGCTGGCGATCGAGCGCATCGGCGCCGGCAACACGGCGCTGGCGGCGATGGTCGGCCCGGTGGCCACCATCGCGCTCGCGTTCGTCTTTCTCGGCGAGACCGTTTCGTTGTGGCAACTTGCCGGCACGGCGCTGGTGCTGGCGGGCGTGTATGTTTTGTCGATGAAGGGGCTTGCCTCAAAGCCCATCCCGTTCCTCAAGGAGACCCCACCATGAAGACCCAGGCAATCCGCATTGCCGCCCACGGCGGCCCCGAAGTATTGAAGCTGGAGGCAGTCGATGTTCCCGATCCCGGCCCTGGCGAGGTGCGCATCCGCAACCACGCAGTCGGGCTGAACTTCATCGACATTTACTTCCGCACGGGCCTATACCAGTCGCCCCTGCCGCATGGCTTGGGCTTCGAAGGCGCCGGGGTCGTCGAAGCGGTCGGTGCTGGCGTGGACTTCCTCAAGGAAGGCGACCGTGTGGCCTACGGCCAGGGGCCGCTCGGCGCCTATGCGCAGCTGCGCACGATGCCGGCGGCGATGGTCGTGCGGCTGCCCAAGAAAATCGACTTTGAGGCGGGCGCGGCGGTGATGTTGAAGGGCCTGACGGTGCAATACCTGTTCCGCCAGACCTACCGCTTGCAAGGTCACGAGACAATCCTGTTCCATGCTGCCGCCGGTGGCGTGGGCTTGATCGCCTGCCAGTGGGCGCGGGCGCTCGGCGTGAAGCTGATCGGCACGGTGTCTTCGCCCGAAAAGGCCGCCGCCGCCAAGGCGGCCGGCGCCTGGGCGACGATCGACTACAGCCGCGAAAACTTCGTCGAGCGCGTACGCGAGCTGACGAACGGCGAGAAAGTGCCGGTCGTCTACGACGGCGTCGGCAAGGACACCTGGGAAGGCTCGCTCGACTGCCTGCAAGCACGCGGGCTGATGGTGAGCTTCGGTAACGCGTCGGGCGCGGTCACCGGGGTGAACATCGGCATCCTCGCCACCAAGGGGTCGCTCTTCCTGACGCGGCCCACACTGGCGACGCACGTCGTGCCGCGCGCGCGACTGGAATCGTCGAGCGAGGAGCTCTTCGACCTGATGGCGCGCGGCAAGATCAAGGTGGACATCGAGCAGCGCTACCCGCTGGCGCAGGCGGCGCAGGCGCACATCGATCTGGCGGGGCGCAAGACCACCGGCTCGACGGTTCTGCTGCCTTGACGCGACAGCTCCTCCCCCTTCAAGGGGGAGGTTGGGAGAGGGATGGGTTTGCCGGATGGAGGCTGCACCCATCCCCACCCCAACCCTCCCCATGACGGGGAGGGAGTGTTCAAAGTTCCGTGAGCGCGAGGCAAATCCAAAATCTGAGCGAACGCAGGCTGATCGTCCTGCTATCGGTCGGCGCTTTCGGCTCGGCCGCCTCGCTGCGCGTGACGGACGCGCAGTTGCCGGCGCTGGCGCAGACCTTCGGCGTCGGGCTGGCCGGTGCGGCGCAGGCGATCACCGTGTTCTCGGTCGCCTACGGGCTGATGCAGCTGCTGTACGGCCCGGCCGGCGACCGCTACGGCAAGTGGCGGGTGATCGCGCTGGCGGTGGCCGGCGCCAGCCTTGCCTCGGCGCTGTGCGCGCTCGCCCAGGGCTTCGGCGCACTGCTGGCGGCGCGTGTGTTGGCCGGCGGCTTTTGCGCGGCGATCATTCCGCTGGCGATGGCCTGGATCGGCGATGCAGTCGCCTACGAGCGCCGCCAGCCGGTGCTGGCGCGCTTTCTGACCGGGCAGATCCTCGGTATGGCGCTCGGCCAGTGGGCCGGGGGGATGGCGGCCGAGTTCGATCTGTGGCGCCTGCCTTTCGTGCTGCTGGCGGTGTGGTTCGCGTTCGCCGCAGTGCTGCTGTGGCGGGCGCGTGCGGCCGCCGCCGCACTGGCGCCGCCGGCGGCGCGCGGCGGCCATCCGCTGCGCGAGATCGCCTACGTCCTGCGGCAGCGCTGGGCGCGCGTCGTGCTGGCGGTCGTGTTCGTCGAGGGCATGGTCTTCTTCGGCCCGCTCGCTTTTCTGGCCACTCATCTGCACCTGGCGCGCGGCCTGTCGCTGGCGCAGGCAGGCGCGGTGGTCACGCTGTACGCGGCGGGCGGGCTGCTCTTTGCGTTTGCTGCGGCGCCGCTGGTGCGCCGGCTGGGCGAAGCGGGCCTCGCGCGCGGCGGCGGTGCGCTGATCGCGGCCGGCTTGCTGCTGGTGGCCTGGTCGCCGGTGTGGTGGACGGCGCCGTTGGCCTGCCTGCTGGCCGGCGCCGGCTTCTACATGCTGCACAACACCCTGCAGATCAACGCCACGCAAATGGCGCCGCAGGCGCGCGGGGCGGCGGTGTCGCTTTTTGCTTCGCTGTTCTTCCTCGGCCAAACGGTCGGAGTGGCACTGGCGGCGGCATCGGTTCAGCCGGCGGGAACTGGCGCGATCATCGCCGCTGGCGCGTTGGCCACGCTGGCCGTCGGCTTCGCCTTCGCCGCCTTGCGCGAGCGGCGGGCGGCGGTCAGTTGACCGGCTCGGCGAGCGATCGCTCGACGATCTCGCCGACGGCAACCGACAGCGCCGGGGTACGGGCGAGTTCGTGCCACGCCGCCTGCATCAATTGCTGCCGGTTGGGCGTGTAGCGGCGCCAGTGCTCCAGCGTGCGGGCCACGCGCGCGGCCACGGTGGGGTTGATGCGGTCGAGCCGGCGCACCTGCTCCAGCCAGAACACGTAGCCGGCGCCGTCGGCGCGATGGAACTCCGCCGGGTTGTGCGCGCAGAAGCCGAGGATCAGCGCGTAGACGTTGTCCGGGTTGGTCGGGCTGAAGGCCGGATGGTGCAGCAGCGTATCGACTCGTTCGAGCACGGGCGGCTCGCCGGGGAAGCGCAAGGCGGTGGCCTGCACGGCGAACCATTTGTTCATCAGCAACGGCTGCTGCGCCCACTCGCGCGCCAACAGCAGCAGCACCTCGACTTTGAACGTGGCCGGGCTGGCGACGATGATTTGCAGCGCGGCCTGCTGATCCGTCATGTTCGATGCGTGCATCAGCTGCAGGCGGGCCAGCTCGAGCGCCTCGGGGTCGTCGCTGGCCGCCAGGTAAGCCAACGCCAGATTGCGCAGCGCGCGCCGGCCGGTGCTGGCGGGGTCGGGCGAGTAGGGCGCGGGGGAGGCCAGCTCCTCGTAGACGCGATGCCAGTCCTCGGCCAGGCGCTGCCCGAGCGTGCGCCAGGCAAAGCGCCAGGCGGCACGAATGGCCACCGGATCGACGACCGCGCGACTGTCGGCGACGACCGACTCGCCCGGCAGTTGCAGCGCCAGCGCCTTGAAGGCGGCCGACAGCCGCCGGTCGAGCAGAGTGCGGCTGAAGACCCGCGCCAGCAGATCGTCGAGTTGCGGGGCGCCGCCCTGCTCGATCGCGCTGGTGGCCCGCGTCAGACGCGCCAGGGCAAGGCGTTGGCCGGCGTCCCAACGATTGAAGCCGTCGGCGTCGTGCGCGGCGAGAAAGGCAAGCTCGCTATCGCCGTACGGGAAGTCGCAGACGACAGGGGCCGAAAACCCCCGCAGCAGCGACGGCACCGGCGGCTGCGCCACGCCGACAAAGCGGTAGGTCTGTTCTGCCGCGGTCAACTCCAGCAGGCGCGTGCCGGCGCCGGGTCCAGGCTCGCCTTCCAACTGCAAGGGCAGCTCGGCGCCGTCGGCACCGAGCAGGGCGACCGTCACCGGGATATGCAGCGGCAGCTTCTCCGGCTGCCCCGGCGTGGGCGGCGTGTGCTGCGCCAGCGTCAGCTCGTAGCACTGCGCGGTGGCGTGGTAGCGGCCGCGCGCGGCGAGGCGCGGTGTGCCGGATTGCGCGTACCAGCGGGCGAACTGCGACAGATCGCGCCCGTTGGCATCGGCCATCGCCGCCAGGAAGTCTTCGCAGGTCGCTGCCTGGCCGTCGTGGCGGTGCAAGTACCAGTCCATGCCGCGGCGGAAGCCTTCGGCGCCGAGCAGCGTGGCCAGCATGCGCACCACTTCGGCACCCTTGCCGTAAATCGTGGGCGTGTAGAAGTTGCCGATCTCGCGGTAGTGGTCGGGCCGGATCGGGTGCGCCATCGGCCCGGCGTCTTCGGCGAACTGCGTGGTGCGCAGCCGACGGACGTCTTCGATGCGCTTGACGGCCCGCGCCGCACCCAGGCGGTCGGCGACGAACTCCTGGTCGCGGTAGATGGTGAGGCCTTCTTTCAGGCTCAGCTGGAACCAGTCGCGGCAGGTGACGCGGTTGCCGGTCCAGTTGTGGAAGTACTCGTGCGCGACCACCGACTCGATCGCCGCGTAGTCGGCGTCGGTGGCGATATGCGGATCGGCCAGCACCAGGCGGGCATTGAAGACGTTCAGGCCCTTGTTCTCCATCGCGCCGAGGTTGAAGTCGCGCACGGCGACGATCATGAAGCGGTCCAGATCGAGTTCCAGACCGTAGCGCTCCTCGTCCCAGCGCAGCGCCCGCTCCAGGCTCGCCAGGGCGTGCGCGGCCTGCTCGCGCGTGCCGGGCGGTACCCAGACTTGCAGCAGCACCGGGCGGTGCGAGCGGGTGTGTACCACCGTGTCCAGGCAATCGAAGCGCCCGGCCACCAGCGCAAACAGGTAGCTCGGCTTGGGAAACGGGTCGCTCCAGCGGGCGTAGTGGCGGCCGTCGGGCAGATCGCCGCTGGCGGTGAGATGGCCATTGGCGAGCAGCACGGGGAAGGCCTCGCGATCGGCGCGCAGTTCGACCTCGTAGACGGTCGGCACGTCCGGCCGATCGGGGAAGTAGACGATGCGGCGGAAGCCTTCCGCCTCGCACTGCGTGAGCAGGCAGCCGTCGGATGCGTACAGCCCGAGCAGGCGCGTGTTCGTCTGCGGAAGGACGGCGGTACGCAGGCGCAGCACGCACACGTCCGGGCAGCCGGCGAGAATCAACTGCCGTGCATCGCGGGCGCAGCGGTCGAGCACCGATTGCCCATCGAGCTCGGCCGCCAGCAGTTCGAGGTCCTCGCCGTCGAGCACCAGGTCGCCGGCCGGCACGGCCGGATTGCGCCGCAGGTGCAATTCGGCCGCGACCAGCGTGCGGTCGGGATCGAGGTCGAACTCGAGCGTCAGCGCATCGACGAGAAAAGCCGGCGGGCGGTAATCGGCGCGCCGCACGGGCGCCGTGGAGTTGGCGGACATCGGTACAACGCTGCGGCGAGGGTGCTGCCGTGACGCGCTGAAGCCTGCGCGCCGGCGCAACGGATTACAGCTCGATGTCGGCGCGGATCGCCGCCACGCCGGCCTTGGCGCACTTGTCGTCTTCCTCGCCGCTGGGGGCGCCGGAGACACCGATGGCGCCCACCGTCGAGCCGCCGGCATCGATCAGCACGCCGCCGCCCACGGCGACCACGTTGGGCAGTTGGCGGATGCCGGAACTGGGGCGCCCCGCTTGTGTTTCCACGGCAAAGGGCAGCGTGTCGGAGCGGAAACTCACCGCTGTCCAGCCCTTGTTGATCGCCGTGCCCGGCGTGTGCGCGCCGGCGAAGCGGTCGCGAATCAGCGCCTGCGCCACACCGGCGCGGTCGACCACCGCCACGGCGACCTGGTAGCCGCGCTTGCGGCAGTCGGCCAGCGCTGCGTTGACCGCCTTTTGTGCGATCTCCGGAGTCATCAGCTTCACCGTGTAGGTGCCGTCGGCAGCGCCAGCCGTGGCGGCGACAGTGCTCAAAAGTGCGGCGGCAAGGGTCTTGGTCATCGATGTCTCCTGTGGGTTGGTGAGCGCCGCCAAAGTTACCACCGACGGCGTTGCCGGGGGCAATGCAGAACCGGCTGGCGAAGATGCTACTGCGCCGCGGCGCCTGATTCGATTTCCACTTCAATCCGACAACAAGGGCACGTCATTCCCGCGCAAGCGGGAATCCAACTTCGCAGCGAGACCGGCTGGGTTCCCGCTTCCGCGGGAACGACGAAATTGCCCGCTTGGTCTGGAAGCGGAATGAGACGCCGAATGCTCGCGGCGCCGCGAGCCCCGGAGTGGGATCAGGACGCCGCCGGCTCGATCCGCAGCCAGGTGGTCTTCAGTTCCGTGTACTTGTCGAAGGCGTGCAGCGACTTGTCGCGGCCGTTGCCGCTTTGCTTGTAACCGCCGAAGGGGACGGTGATGTCGTCTTCGTCGTACTGATTGACGTGCACGGTGCCGGCGCGCAGCGCTCGCGCAACCCGGTGCGCGCGATGGACGTTGGCAGTCCAGACCCCCGCCTGCAAGCCATAGGGGCTGTCGTTGGCGATGGCAATCGCTTCGGCCTCGGTGTCGAAGCGCAGCACCGACATGACCGGGCCGAAAATCTCCTCGCGCGCAATCTTCATGTCGTTGCGCACGCCGTCGAACACGGTCGGTGCGACGTAGTGCCCGCCGGTCTCGGCACGCGCCTGCATGCCGCCGGCGCGGCAGATCGCGCCTTCGGCCTTGCCGGCCTCGATGTAGCCGAGCACGCTGCGCAACTGGATGTCGTCGACGATTGCGCCCATCGCGGTGCCGGCCTCCAGCGGGTCGGCGGGGGGGTACTTGGTGGCTTCCGCCGCCACGCGCGCAGCGAACTCTTCCGCCACCGACGCCTGCACCAGCACGCGCGAAGGCGCGTTGCACGACTCGCCCTGGTTGAAGAACATGCTGCCGGCGGCCGTCTTGGCGGCGCGCTCCAGGTCGTCGCAGTCGGCGAAGACCAGGTAGGCGGACTTGCCGCCGAGTTCGTTGTACACGCGCTTGAGATTCGAGCGGCCCGAGTACTCCAGCATCCGCCGGCCCGTGCGGGTGGAGCCGGTAAAGCCGATGGCGTCCACGTCCATGTGCAGCGCCAGCGCTTCGCCCGCCTCGTGGCCGTAGCCGGGGACAACGTTGAAAACCCCCGGCGGCAGGCCCGCTTCGACGGCCAGCTCGGCCATCCGCAGTGCCGTCAGCGGCGATTTCTCTGAGGGCTTGAGCACCACGCTGTTGCCGGCGGCGAGAGCGGGGCCGAGCTTCCACGCGGCCATGATCATCGGGTAGTTCCAGGGCACGATGGCGCCGACGACACCCATCGGCTCGCGGGCGATGAGGGCGAGCGCCTGCGGGCCGGTGGGCGCGATTTCGTCGTAGACCTTGTCCACGGCTTCCGCATACCAGGCAATGCAGCGCGCGGCCGCCGGCACGTCCACCGCGAGGCTGTAGCGGATGGGTTTTCCCATGTCGAGGGTTTCGAGGAGCGAGAGTTGCTCCTTCGCGGCCAGCAGCTTATCGGCGAAGCGCAGCAGCACGCGCTTGCGCGCGGCGGGCGGCTGGTTTGCCCAGCGCCCGTCGTCGAAGGCGCGGCGCGCGCCGGCTACCGCCGCATCGATGTCGGCGGCTTGGCCGCGCGCCACGTCCGCGAGCTTGCGCCCGTCGATCGGTGAGAAGCACTCGAAGGTTGCCCCGCTTGCGGCGGCCACCCGCACGCCGTCGATCAGCGCGCGGCCGTCGGGCACGATGCCGGCGGCGCGCGCGTGCCAGTCGATGGGAGCGGTGGTCGTGCGGCCCATGTCAGAAGCTCAACACGGTCGAGCCGGCGATCACGTTGTTGTACTTGCGGTAGCCGCCGTCGGGCGCAACGTAGAACACCGGCTGATTGCCGTAGTCGTAGCGGTATTCGAAGCGGAACTGCACGTTCTGCGAGTACAGGTAGTTCATGCCGAGCGACAGCGCGATGCGGTTGGTGCCCTTGTTGGGGTCGATCGGGGCATAGAAGCTCAGCCCTTGATCGTCGGTGAGGAGCTGCGCGCCGGGGCCGAAGCCGTTGAAGCAGTCGTTGTAGAACTCGCCATCGGCGCACAGCGCGGCGATGTTGAGCGTGCCGCCGCCGTTGCGCTGGTTGTACAGATAATCGGCGCGCAAGACACCTTCGAGCTTGGGCAGGAACTTGTATGCGGCCAGCGCCGAGGCGCCCCACCACGAGGCATTGCCGCCATTGAGCGCCGCGCCTTTCTGGCTGCCGACGCCGACCTGGCCTTGCAGCGTCAGGTCGCCGCGGGTGTAGTAGCCGTCGACTTCGAACGCGGTCAAGGTTTGCAGGCTGCTCGGATCGATGAACAGCGGCGCCTTGCCGAACTGCCCGGCAAAGCCGATACCGGCAAACTCGTTGATCGAGTAGTCGCCGCGGAAGGTGAAGCCCGGCGACCGCATGTTGGCCTTGTAGGCGTTGGTGTTGATGTTGGCCACCAGCGCCTTGAGGTTGAGGTCGCCGCGCGTGACGTCCAGACCCGCGCCGACGTAGTAGCTGGGCACGGTGAAGTCGAACAGCAGGTTGTGCGTGATCAGCTTCTGCTGGTAGGCAAGCGTGTATTCGTAGCCGCTCCAGTCCGGGATCTGGCCGGCGATGAAGCGTGTTTGCAGGTCGCCCAAAGGCACCGAGACCGACGCCTCGTGCACGATCGACGGCCAGTTGTAATTTGAAGCCGCGCTCTTCTGCGGCGCGATCGTGAGCTTCCACTGCGTGCCGCCCTCCATCTCTTTGAGCAGGCTGAAGCCGGCGATGCCGAGGTAGGAGTTGAAGTAGGTATACGGCGCGTCCGGCGCGACGGAGCCGTCCGGCAGGACCAGCCCGGAGAAGTTGTTCAGGAAGACGAACGACCCCTGTCGCTGTGCCTGGTTGTAGACGTAGGGCACGTCGGCAAAGCCGGTGATCGTCAGCCCGCCGAAGCCGCTGGCTTCTTTTTGTTCCTCCAGCGCCTCGGTCTTGGTCTTGATCCGGTTGAACTCCTCCGGCGGCACCTGCGTGGCCTGCATCTGCTTGACCTGCGCTTCGAGCGCCTGGATCTGCGCCTTCATCGCCTCGATCTGCTTTTGCAGGTCGGTGGCCGATTGCGCCTGCGCCGCGAGCGGCAGCGCGGCGCCGAGGGCGAGGGCGATTGCGGTCGGTTTGAACATGGCTTCCTCCTTGGACAGGGGCGGGTTGCGGTGCGAACGAAAATCTATCCTCGGGCCGCGGCGAGCGCGCCCTCTTTGGCCTCGCGGTAAGCGGCCGCCTGTTCCTCTTCGCGGCGCCGTTGCTGGCGTGCCATCCAGTAGCTCGATAGCACCACCGCAATGCCGACGACCACCACCATGATGGTGGCGATCGCATTGACGGTCGGGTTCAGCCCCAGCCGCGCGCGCGAGAAGATCACCAGCGGCAGCGTGGTCGAGCCGGGGCCGGACAGGAAAGCGCTGGTCACCACGTCGTCGAGCGAAATGGTGAAGGTGAGCAGCCACGCCGCGCCCAGCGACGGCAAAATCTGCGGCAGCGTGACGAGAAAGAACACCTGCAACGGGCGGGTGCCGAGATCCATCGCCGCATCTTCCAGCGAGCGATCCATCGCCAGCAGGCGCGACTGGATCACCACCGCCGCGTAGGAGGCGCAGATCGACGCGTGGCCGATGAAGATCGTCAGCAGCCCGCGCCCCTGCGGGTAGCCGGTGGCCCGCTCCAGCGCGACGAAAAACAGCAGCAGCGACAGGCCGGTGATCACCTCCGGCACCACCAGCGGCGCGTTGACGTGGGCGATGAAGACCGTGCGCCCGCGGAAGGTCGTGTAGCGCACCAGTGCGAACGCAGCCATCGTGCCGAGGATCACGGCGGCGGTGGCGGTGAGGCTTGCCACCTTCATCGACATGATGAAGCCATCGATCACCTCGCGGTCGCGCGCCAGCTCCGCGTACCAGCGCAGCGAGAAGCCCGACCACAGCGTGACCATGCGCGACTCGTTGAACGAGAAGATCACCAGCGTGGCGATCGGCACGTACAGAAACGCGAATCCCGCCAGCAGCCAGGCGGTGCCGAAGCGGCTCGTCATCGTGCCCGCACCCCCTGCTCGGTCTGCACTTTGTTGAAGAGCGCCAGCGGGATCAGGATCAGCACCACCATCGTCACCGCCACCGCCGAGGCCATCGGCCAGTCGTTGTTACTGAAGAACTCGTCCCACAGCACGCGGCCGATCATCAGCGTCTCCGGCCCGCCGAGCAACGCCGGGATCACGTACTCGCCCACACTGGGGATGAACACCAGCAGCGAGCCGGCAAAGATGCCGGCCCTGGACAGCGGCACGGTGACCAGCCAGAAGGTCTTGAAGGGCGTGGCGCCGAGGTCGTTGGCGGCCTCCAGCAGCCGCCCGTCCAGTTTTACGAGGTTGGCGTACAGCGGCAGGATCATGAACGGCAGGTAGGTGTAGACCATGCCGATGGTCATGGAAAACGGCGTGAACATCATCTTGACCGGGCTGTCCACGAGGCCCAGCGCCATCAGCACCTGATTGACCACGCCGCTGTCGTCGAGCAGCCCCTTCCATGCGTACACGCGCAGCAGGTAAGGCGTCCAGAACGGCAGCGACACGAGCATCAGCAGCGCCGGCCGCAGGGCTGGCCGGGCGCGCGCCATGAAGTAGGCAAACGGGTAGCCGATGGCGAGGCAGATTGCGGTGTTGAGCAGCGCGTAGCCGACCGACGAGAGGTACGTGCGCAGGTAAAGCGAGTCGGAGGTGAGGAAGATGTAGTTCGACAGCTTGAGCTTGAGCACCGCGACGCCGTCGGCGTAGGTGAAGATCTCGCCGAAGCGCACTCCTTCGACTTCCGACACCGACAGCCGCAGCACCACCAGGAAGGGGACGGAAAAGAACAGGATCAGGAACAGGTACGGCACCCCGATCACGAAGCGCGGGCCCCAGCGGGGGCCGAGGCGGGCGGTGAGGCGGGTGAGGGGGGGCGACGTAAGCATAGGCAGCGCCTAGGCGCGTTCGTTACGCCCGGTGGCCTCACCCCCGGCCCCTCTCCCGCTGATGCAGGCGAGGGGAGAAACCCTCGCCCGCATCAGCGGGAGAGGGTGGCCGCGAAGCGGCCGGGTGAGGGCGCGGTGTTTCATCGCGGTACGACCATCGTCAACTCGTCAACACCACCAACGCGTCCGGGGCGCAGGTGAGAAACACCTCGTCGCCGACCGCGATCGGCTCCGCGTGCCGCTCGGTATTGGGCACCGCCGCCTGCACGCGCAACTGCGTAGGCAACTGCACCCGGTAAATCGAACTGGCGCCGAAGTACGCGCTCTCGACCACCCGGCCGCGCAGACAGTTGTAGCGGGTGTCGAGCGGCTCCTCGCGCTCGACCGTCAACTTCTCCGGGCGCACCGCCAGCGACAGCGTCTGCCCGGCCACGCCGGTGATGCCGTGGCCGATGTAGAACTCGCCATGCGGCGTGCCGACGATGCAGTGGTCGGGTTCGTCCTCGATCAACACGCCGTCGAAGAGGTTCACGTTGCCGATGAAGTCGGCGACGAAGCGGCAGTTGGGCGTCTCGTAGATCTCGCGCGGGCGGCCCACTTGCAGGAAGCTGCCTTCGCTCATCACCGCGATGCGGTCGGCCATCGTCATCGCCTCTTCCTGGTCGTGGGTGACCAGCACGCAGGTCACGCCGACCCGCTTGATGATGTTGGACAGTTCGAACTGCGTCTGCTCGCGCAGCTTGCGGTCGAGTGCGCCCAGCGGCTCGTCGAGCAGGAGCAGCTTCGGCTCCAGCGCCAGGCTGCGTGCCAGCGCCACGCGCTGCTGCTGCCCGCCGGACAGCTGATGCGGTTTGCGCTTGCCGTAGGCCTTCAGTTGCACGAGCGTGAGCATCCGTTCCACCCGCTCGGTGAGTTGGTCCTTGGGCGTGCCATGGCGGCGCAGCCCAAAGGCGATGTTGTCCCACACGGTCAGGTGCGGAAACAGCGCATAGGACTGGAACATCATGTTGATCGGCCGCTCGTAGGGCTTGAGCTGCGAGATCTCGGCGCCTTCGAGAAAGATCTGGCCGGAAGTCGGCGTCTCGAAGCCGGCCAGCATCCGCAGCAGCGTGGACTTGCCGCAGCCGGAGGAGCCGAGCAGGGCGAAGATTTCGCCCTTGGGAATGGCGATGGACACATCGTCCACCGCGGTCACCTCGCCGAAGCGCTTGGTCAGCCGCTCGACGCGCAGGAACGCGCTGGAGGTGTCGATTTTGGGTGCCTGCACCGCTGCTCCTCCCGTGACACAGCCGCCGGCCTCACCGCGCCGCTAGCGGGCGCTGCGGCCCCCACCCCAACCCTCCCCGGCGCGCGGGGGAGGAAGTAACGCCCTCCCCTGCGCAGCGGGAGAGGGCGGGGGTGGGGGCGTGGGTGCCCCGCGATGGCATGGTCCGGCCGATGAGGTCAGATAAAGAAGAGCGCGACGGCAGACTCGCCCGGTGGCGCCTACAGCCCCGTCTTGAATGTCGTGTACAGCCGCGTCCGCAACCGGCGAATGTCGCTGTTGACGGCATCCGGCGGCGTCATCTTGGCCAGATCGTCCGGGCGCAGGAACACGGCGGCGTTGCCGGAGACTTCGGGCTTGATCAGCTTGTCGGCGGCGCGCACCGGGTTGGCAAACGGCACCTTGTTGACGATGCCGGCCTGCACCTCGGGCCGCAGGATGTAGTTGATGAACTTGTAGGCGTTTTCGAGGTTGACCGCATCGGCCGGGATGGCCATCGTGTCGAAGAAGAGCACCGCGCCGGTCTTGGGCACGAGGATCTGGATGTTCTGGCCGTTCTTGGCTTCGCGCGCGCGGTTGGCTGCCGTGCCGATGTCGCCGTTCCAGCCGAACACCAGACACAGCGAGCCGGAAGCCAGCTCATTGATGTAGCCGGACGAGGAAAACAACGTGACGTACGGCCGGATCGACTGCAACAGCTTGGCGGCCTCTTGATAATCAGCGCTGCTCTTGCTGTAGGCGGGCTTGCCCAGGTAGCGCAGCGCGGCGGGGAAAACCTCGTCGGCCGAGTCGAGCACCGACACGCCGCAGGACTTCAACTTGCTTACGTACTCGGGCTTGAACAGCAGGTCCCAGACGTTGTCCGGCATCGGCGTGCTGCCGAGTGCGGCCTTGACCTTGTCCACGTTGATGCCGATGGTGGTGATGCCCCACAGCCACGGCACGAGGAACTGGTTGCCCGGGTCCATGCCGGCGATCTGCTTCATCACCGCCGGGTCGAGGTTGCCGTAATTGGGGATCTTGGATTTGTCGAGCTTCTGCAGCAGGCCGCCTTCCAGTTGCAGCTTGCCCCAGTTGGACGACGGCACCACGATGTCGTAGCCGCTGCGGCCGGCCACCAGCTTGGCGTGCAGCGTCTCGTTGGAGTCGTAGTTGTCGTAGCGGACCTTGATGCCGGTTTCTTTCTCGAAGTTGGCGATCGTGTCGTCGCCGATGTAGTCGGACCAGTTGTAGACGTTGAGCACCTTGGACTGCGCCCAGGCGCTGCCGGTAAACGCACAGGCGGCGAGCAGCGTGGCGGCAAGACGCGCCAGACGGCGGCGGGAGGGAGGCTCTTCGAGGCTGGGGATGCGGGGCATGGGGGTTACTCCTGATGAACGAAACCGATTGAGGCCGCCCGGCAGAGGGCTCGGCGCGCAGTTTGCACCAGCCCGGGGCGGGCGGGGGCCAGCGAGCCGCATTTCGTCGCACAAACGCAAAAGCCGTGCCGCGCACTCATACGTGCAGCAGCAGATGTTCGCGTTCCCACGACGAAATCACGGTCATGAACTCGTCGTACTCCAGTTCCTTGACCAGCCGGTAGAGCTTGACGAAGCGCTCGCCCAGTACGGCAGCCAGTTCCGGGGCCTCGGCGAGTTCGGCCAGCGCCTCGGACATGCCGCGCGGCAGTTCGCGCGCCGAGTGGTAGGCGCTGCCGCGGGACTCCGGAGTCGGCTCGATCTTCTCTTTCATGCCCAAGTAGCCGCAGGCGAGCGTCACGGCGGTGGCCACGTAGGGGTTGGCATCGGCCCCGATCACGCGGTTTTCCACGCGGCGCGCCTGCGGCTTGGAGCGCGGCACGCGGATGCCGACGGTGCGGTTGTCCCGCCCCCAACGGATGTTGATCGGCGCGGCGCTGTTGCGCACCAGCCGGCGGTAGGAGTTCACGTAAGGCGCGAGAAACGCCATCGCCGCCGGCAGGTACTTCTGCAAGCCGCCGATGTAGTGGAAAAACGCCGGGGTGGCCTCGCCGCGCTCGTCCGAAAAAATGTTGAGGCCGGTTGTGGCATCGACGATGCTTTGATGGATGTGCATCGCGCTGCCGGGTTCGCCCGCCATCGGCTTGGCCATGAAGGTCGCGTACATCTTGTGGCGCAACGCGGCCTCGCGCAGCGTGCGCTTGAAGTAGAAGACGCGATCGGCCAGATCGAGCGGGTCGCCGTGCAGGAAGTTGATCTCCATCTGGCCAGCGCCGATCTCGTGGATCAGCGTATCGACTTCGAGGTCCATTGCTTCGCACCAGGCGTAGATGTCCTCGAACAGCGGGTCGAACTCGTTGACCGCGTCGATGCTGTAGTGCTGGCGGCTGGTCTCGGCGCGGCCGCTGCGGCCCACTGGCGGCGTCAGCGGAAAGTCCGGGTCCTCGTTCTTGGCGATGAGGTAGAACTCCAACTCCGGGGCCACCACCGCGCGCCAGCCGGCGTCCGCGTACAACTGGCGCACGTTGCGCAGCACCGAGCGCGGGGCGAAGTCCACCAGCGTGCCGTCCTCGAAGTAGCAATCGTGGATCACCTGCGCGGTGCGGTCCGGCTCCTGGACCCACGGCGCCAGCACGGCGGTGCTGGGGTCGGCCAGCAGTTCCATGTCCTGGTCGTTGTCGGAGATGATCGCCGCGTACTCGTCGGAGTCCGGCGCCTCTCCCGTCACCGTCATGCCGAGCACCGATTCGGCCAGCCGCATGCCGCGCTCCTGGCTGAACTTGGCGCGCGGCAGGATTTTTCCGCGCGCTACACCGGTCAGGTCGGGCACCAGGCATTCGATTTCGTCGACGCGGTTTTCGTTGAGCCAGCGTTCGAGATCGGCAAAGGAGAAATTTTCGCGGATGGCCATGGGGGCAAGCTCAGGCGGCGCGCGCCAGCGGGGCCTGCGCAAAAGCGCGGCAGGCGGCGCCGAACGCGCCAAAGATTTTCATCGACAGGGGATTTTCGGTTGCTTTCCACTCTGGATGCCACTGCAGGGCCAGGGCAAATCCGGGGTGTTGGGTCAGGCGCACGGCCTCGATAACGCCATCGGGAGAAGTTGCTTCGACCGCCAGCCCCGCAGCCAGCCGCGCGATCCCCTGGCCGTGCAGCGAGTTCACCGTGAAGCGCCGCGCACCGGCGATGTCCTCCAGCATCCCGCCCGCGGTGATCTCCACCTCGTGCGCCGGTCCGTACTGCACGTCGAGCGGCTGCTTCGGATCTTCCCGGTGGTTGGCAAAGCCCGCCTCGTGCAGCGCCTGGTGCAGCGAGCCGCCGAGCGCGACGTTGATCTCCTGCAAGCCGCGGCAGACGGCGAGCAGCGGGATGCCCCGTTCAATGGCCCGGTGAACCAGCGGCAGTGTGACCGCGTCGCGCTCCGGGTCGAGCGGCAGCCCCGGGTCGCGCACCGGCTCGCCAAAGTGCGACGGATGCACATTGGCGGGCGAGCCCGTCAGCAGGATGCCGTCGGCCAGCTCGAGGTAAGCGTCGATATCGGCGCGGCTGCCGGTGGGCACCAACAGCGGCAGGCAGCCGGCTGCGTCGTGCACCGCGTCGGCGTACTTGCGGCCGAGCGCATGGAAATACTGCTGGCCGAGCAGGCGGTTGTCGCAGGGGATCAGGACGAAGGGGGAGGGCACGGTGATCGGTGATCGGTGATCGGTTGCGGCAGGAGTTTGCGGTGCAAGTGGCCCCCTCAAAAGTACCACCGTGGCGTCGATTGGGGAGCCGCTTCGGACTGCTACCGCCGCGCCACACCGTCATTTCGAGCCGAAGGCGAGGAATCTCGGCCGTCCGCGAACCGGAGATTCCTCGCCTTAGTCTCGGAATGACGCCCGGTCGGGCGCATCACGCGCCCCGAAATACGGCTGCCAGTTTGTTGCCGTCCGGGTCGCGCACGTAGGCGGCGTAGAAGTCGGCGTTGTACTGCGGGCGCAAGCCGGGGGCGCCTTCGCTCGTGCCGCCATGGGCCAGCGCCGCGGCGTGAAAGGCATCGACTTGCGCTCGGGTGCGGGCGGCGAGCGCGACCATCGTCCCGTTGCCCGCGGTCGCAGGCCGAGCATCGAAGGGTTTGCAGACCCACAATGCCAGTTCGGGTTTGCCGTCGTCCTCGTACAGACCCCAGCCGCGCCACTGCTCCCAGTCGCCGTCGGCCTCGGTGATGCAGCGCGACCAGCCGAGCGCTGCCATCGCCGCGTCGTAGAAGCGCTCGGCGGCGTCGAGGTCATTGCTGCCCAGACTGATGTAGGTAAACATGCGCCCCCTCCCGGTTGGTGGTCGCGGGCGATTGTGCACCTACACTCGCCGACGCCATGCGGTTTGCCGAAGACAAGCTCACCCGCCACTCGTACTACACGGCGAGCGCGCCGCGCCCGGCCAGCCACTCGCCGCTGGCCAGCGAGGCCGAGGCGGATGTCTGCATCGTCGGCGGCGGCATTGCCGGGCTTTCCGCTGCGCTCGACCTGCGCGCACGCGGGTACTCGGTCGTGCTGCTGGAAGCGCGCGAAGTCGGCTGGGGCGCGTCGGGCCGCAACGGCGGGCAGGCGCTCGTCGGCCTCGCCTGCGAGATGGCGACCATCGAGCAGCAACTCGGCCGCGAGGCCGCCCGCCGCGTCTGGGCGATGACGGTCGAAGCGATCGAGCAGATCCACGAGCGGCGGCTGGCGCACGGCATCGACTGCGACTGGCAGGCGGGCGCGCTCGCCGTCGCCGTCAACGAGCGCAAGACGCGCGAACTGCACGCCGCCTGCGAGCGACTGGCGTGCGACTACGGTTACGACCGAGTGCAGCCGCTCGCGCGGGCGGAACTGCCGCGCCACATCGCCAGCCCGCGCTACGCCGGCGGCGCCTACGACGGTTTTTCCGGGCACCTGCATCCGCTCAAGTACACGCTCGGACTGGCGCGCGCTGCGGCCGCCGCCGGTGTGCACATCCACGAAGGCAGCGCGGCGCTGCGCTACGACGCGGCTGCGCAGCCCGTCGTGCACACGGCGGGCGGGCGCGTGCGCTGCCGCCATCTGCTGCTCGCCGGCAACGTGTATCTGAACTCGTTGGCGCCGGCGCTGGCGCGGCGGATCATGCCGGTGGGTACCTTCATTGCCGCGAGCCACCCGCTCGGCCGCTCACGCGCCGACGCGTTGCTGCCCACGCGCGCGGCGGTGGCGGACACCCAGTTCGTGCTCGACTACTTTCGCCTGTTGGCCGACGACCGGCTGCTCTTCGGCGGGCGCGTGAGCTACAGCACCGTGGCGCCACCCAATCTGCCGCTGGCGATGCGCCGGCGGATGCTGCACGTCTTTCCGCAACTGGCCGATGTGGGCGTGGATTACTGGTGGGGCGGCTATGTGGACATCACGATGAACCGCGCGCCCGATTTTGGTCGGCTGGCGCCCGACGTGTACTACCTGCAAGGGTTCTCGGGACACGGGCTGGCGCTCGCCGGGCTAGCCGGTCGCCTTGCGGCCGAAGCTATGGCCGGAGCCGCCGAGCGCTTCGATCTCTTTGCGCGACTGAAACACCGCGACTTTCCCGGCGGCCGGTGGCTGCGCACGCCGGCGCTGGTGCTGGCGATGGCGTGGTATCGGTTGCGGGATGCGCTGGGCTGAGCGCCGCGCATGGCGTCGCTACGCAGGTCAGCTCAACATCGAGTCGGCCGGCGTGTACGGCAGATCGAGCGCCTTCGCGACCGCTTTGTAGGTGAGTCGGCCTCCGGCGACGTTCAGGCCTTCTTTCAGCTGCGGGTTGTCGGCCAATGCCTTGCGCCAGCCCTTGTCGGCCAGTTGCAGCGCAAAGGGCAGGGTGGCGTTGTTCAGCGCGTAGGTCGAGGTGCGCGGCACGGCGCCCGGCATGTTGGCGACCATGTAGTGCACCACGCCATCGACCACATAGGTCGGTTCGGCATGCGTGGTCGGGCGCGAGGTCTCGCAACTGCCGCCCTGGTCGATGGCGACGTCCACGATCACCGAGCCTGCCTTCATCTTGCCCAGCAGTTCGCGCGTCACCAGCTTGGGCGCGGCGGCACCGGGGATCAGCACGCCGCTCACCACGAGATCGGCGGCGGCGACTTCGCGCTCTACGTTGTCGCGGTTGGAGAAGACTGTCATCACGCGGCCGTTGAAGAGTGCGTCGATCCGCCGCAGCACGTCGGTGGACTTGTCGATCACCACCACCTGCGCGCCCGTGCCCACCGCCATCTGCGCGGCGTTGGTGCCGACCACTCCTGCGCCCAGGATCACGATGCGCGCGGGCGGCACGCCGGCCACACCACCCAGCAACACGCCCATGCCGCCGGCGGATTTTTCAAGGCAGTGCGCGCCGGCCTGGATCGACAGGCGGCCCGCGACTTCCGACATAGGCGCCAGCAGCGGCAGGCCGCCGCCGGGGGCGGTGACGGTCTCATAGGCCACACAGATCGCGCCGCTTTCGAGCAGGTCTTTGGTCTGTTCCGGGTCGGGCGCCAGGTGCAGGTAGGTGAAAAGCAGTTGCCCCTCCCGCAGCAGCTTGCGTTCGGCCGCCTGCGGCTCCTTGACCTTGACCATCATTTCCGCTTTGGCGAAGACCTCGGCGGCGTCGGGCGCGATGCTCGCACCCGCGCGGCGGTAGTCATCGTCGGCCGCGCCGATACCGGCGCCGGCGCCGGTCTGCACCAGCACGCTGTGGCCGTGGGCGACCAGCTCGCGCACCGAAGACGGCGTCAGGCCGACGCGGTATTCGTGGACTTTGATTTCCTTGGGGACGCCGATGTGCATGACTCTTCCTTCGTCGGTTCACGTCGTTCCCGCGGAAGCGGGAACCTAGCGGTCTTGCGAACGACACTGGATTCCCGCATGCGCGGGAATGACGGAGTGCGGTGGTCGTCGCTTTGGGGTCTAAAGCCAACCGCGCTGCTTGATGTCGTCGTAGGTGAGATCGAGGCAGTGCCGGATCAGCCCGATCATCTCATCGATCTGCGCCCGCGTGATGACGAGCGGCGGCGCGATGATCATCCGGTCGCCCACGGCGCGCATGACGACACCGTTGGCAAACATGTGGCCGCGGCAGACCATGCCGACGGCCAGCTCGCTCGGGAAGGCCGCCAGCGGCGCCTTGCTCTTGACCAGCACCAGCCCGGCCATCAGTCCGCGCGTCTCGGCGTTGCCGACCAGCGGGTGCTCGATCAGCGCTTCGAACTTCTGCTTCAGAAACGGCCCGGTGTCGTCGCGCACACGCTCGACCAGGCCTTCGCGCTCGATGATCGCCAGATTGGCCAGCGCCACGGCGCAGGCGGCCGGGTGGCCGCTGTAGGTGAAGCCGTGCGCGAGTTCTTCGCCCTTGTCGATCAGCGCGCGCGCGATTCGCTCGCCGACCAACACACCGCCCAACGGGATGTAGCCAGAGGTGACCCCCTTGGCAAAGGTGATCAGGTCGGGCCGCGTGCCCATCGTCTCGCAGCCGAACCAGCGGCCCAGCCGCCCGAAGCCGCAGATCACTTCGTCCGATACAAGCAGGATGCCGTACTTGTCGCAGATGCGCTGGATCTCCGGCCAGTAACTGGCAGGCGGGATGATCACGCCGCCGGCACCTTGCACCGGCTCGCCGATGAAGGCGGCCACGCGCTCGGCGCCGAGTTCCAGAATCTTGTCTTCCAGTTGGCGCGCGCAGGCGAGGCCAAATTCGTCCGCACTCATCGTGCCGCCGTCCAGCAGATGCTGGAAGTGATAAGGCTGGTCGATGTGCACGATGTTCGGGATCGGCAGATCGCCCTGCGCGTGCATGCCCTTCATGCCGCCCAACGATGCGCCCGCGACCGTGCTGCCGTGATAGGCGTTCCAGCGGCTGATGATGGTCTTGCGCTGTGGTTGGCCATGCAGGTCCCAGTAGCGGCGCACCAGCCGCACGACGGTGTCGTTGCCCTCGGAGCCGGAACCGGTGAAGAACACGTGCGCAAAGCCCGGCGGGGCGATCTGCGAGAGCTTGCCGGCGAGTTCGATCGCCGGCACGTTGCTGGTGTTGAAGAAGCTGTTGTAGTAGGGCAGTTGCAGCAGTTGCTGGTACGCGGCCTCGGCCAGTTCGCGCCGGCCGTAGCCGACGTTGACGCACCACAGGCCGCTCATGCCGTCGAGGATCTTCTGGCCCTCGGAGTCCCAGACGTAGATGCCGTCGCCGCGCACGATGATCCGCGCGCCGCGCTCGGCCAGCGCCTTGTGGTCGGTGGCCGGGTGCAGGTAGTGCGCGCTGTCGGCCGCTTGCAGGGCGCGGGTGTCGTAGGTGGTCGGCATGGGGGTGTCGTCGGGCATCGTTGGTCTCTACAAGACGGCGTGGTGCGGGGCGGTGTGCGTCGGCGTCGGGGCTGCGGTCTTCCCTCCCCCGGCTGCTTCGCCGCCACCCTCTCCCGGGGGGAGAGGGGTTGGGGTGAGGGAAGACCGCCGCGCTCGACGCGAAGCGCGGCAATCCGCTCGAATCAAACGTGCAACAGCAGATGCTCCCGCTCCCACGGGCTGATCACTTTCATGAACTCCGCGTACTCCAGCTCCTTGACCGAGACGTACACGTTGATGAACTCCGGCCCCAGCACGCGCGCCAGCGGGGCGCAGTCGCGCAGCGTGCGCAGCGCTTCGGACAGGCTGCGCGGCAGTTCGTAGTCGAGCGAATAGGCGCTGCTGGTGGTCTCCGGCGACGGCGTGAGCTTCTCCTCGATCCCCAGCCAGCCGCAGGCCAGCGTGACCGCCAGCGCCAGATACGGGTTGGCGTCGGCGCCGATCACGCGGTTTTCCACGCGGCGGTTGTCCGCGTTGGAGCCGGGTACGCGGAAGCCCACGGTGCGGTTGTCGTGGCCCCATTGAACGTTGATCGGCGCAGCACCATGGCGCACGATGCGGCGGTACGAGTTCACGTACGGCGCCACCAGCGCCATCGCCGCCGGCATGTACTTCTGCAAGCCGGCCAGGAACTGGTTGAACACGACCGAGGCGCTGCCATCGTCGTTGCTGAAGATGTTGCGGCCGCTGGCGGCATCGACCACGCTCTGGTGGATGTGCATTGCGCTGCCGGGCTCGCCCTCCATCGGCTTGGCCATGAAGGTCGCGTACATCTGGTGGCGCAGCGCGGTCTCGCGCAGCGTGCGCTTGAAATAGAAGGTCTGGTCGGCGAGTTCCAGCGGGTCGCCGTGCAGGAAGTTGATCTCCATCTGGCCGGCGCCGACTTCGTGGATCAGCGTGTCCACGTCCAGTTCCATCGCCTGGCAGTAGCCGTAGATGTCCTCGAACAGCGGGTCGAACTCGTTGACCGCGTCGATGCTGTAGGCGCGCCGCACCGTCTCCGCGCGGCCGCTGCGGCCGATGGGCGGCGCGAGCGGCATGTTGGGGTCGATGTTCTTGGCAACGAGGTAGAACTCCAGTTCGGGCGCGACGATCGGGTTCCAGCCCTGCTCCTTGTACAGCCCCACCACGCGCCTCAGCACCGAGCGCGGCGCGAAGGTGGCCAGCGACCCATCGCGCCGGTAGGCGTCGTGAATCACCTGCGCGGTCGGCTCCTCGGCCCAGGGCACAACGCACACGCTGGCGGGGTCGGGCCGCAGGATGAGGTCGTGATCGTTGGCCGAGATCACCGCACGGTAGCGTGCGTCATCGCCCGGCTTGTCGCCGTTGACGGTCATCGCCAGCACGTCCTCCGGCACGCGCATGCCGCGGTCTTCGGTGAACTTCTCGCGCGGCAGGATCTTGCCGCGCGCGACACCGGCGAGGTCGGGCACCAGGCATTCGATTTCGGTGACCCGGCGCTGATCGAGCCAGGTGTCGAGGTCTTTCTCGGTAAAGCTGCGGCGGGCGACGAGGGCTGCCATGGTTCTGCTCCATGTTCCCTCCCCCGCCTGCGGGGGAAGGTTAGGGTGGGGGCGGCAGTGCGGCACCGCGCTGCAATCGCCCGAAAGCGCAGCCAGTCTAGGCCCGATTGGTATGCTGCCAAGGGCCACATAAGCCATTCCGATAGGGCCACTTTGAGCCAGTCCACGTCCGTTCTGGAAATGCTCGCCGCCGCCTTCGCCGAAGGCGCGGGCGACGGACTGCCGCGCTATCGGCGCCTTTACGCGGCGCTGCGCAACGCGATCCTCGAACACCGGCTGACGCCGGGAACGCGGCTGCCCTCGACGCGAGACTTGGCGCGCGAACTCGCGCTGTCGCGCAACACCGTGCTGGCGACCTTCGAGGACCTTCTGGCCGAGGGCTACGTCCACGCGCGCACCGGCAGCGGCA
Organism: Betaproteobacteria bacterium; assembly: GCA_046316025.1. Classification (GTDB taxonomy): domain Bacteria; phylum Pseudomonadota; class Gammaproteobacteria; order Burkholderiales; family Burkholderiaceae_F; genus JAJTHJ01. The sequence continues at coordinate 72,575 of JBKCXU010000159.1, forward strand.
CCTATGTGGCCGACACGGCGACGAACCTCGCCCGCCAGCGCGGGCGCGCGCGGGCGGAAGCGCCGCGTCAAGCGACCGAGCACGCGCCGGCGCTGTCCAGACGCGGCCGCCGCCTGGCCGAGTATCGAGGCGGGCCGCGCTTCGAGATCCAGCCGTTGACGGGGCCGAGCCACCCGGACTTCTCGCTCTTCCCGATCAAGCAGTGGCAGCGGCTGCTCGGCCGCTACATGCGGCAGGGCGGCACCGATCTGCTCGACTACGCCGCGCAGGGCGGCCATCCGCGGCTGCGGCAGGCGATCGCCGACACCATCCGCGTCGCGCGCGCGGTGCAGGTCGATGCGGAGCGCGTGATCGTCACCGCCGGCACCCAGCACTCGCTCGACCTCGCCGCGCAACTGCTGGCCGACGTGGGCGACACGGTCTGGGTCGAAGATCCCGGCTACTGGGGCGCGCGCTGCATCTTCGAGTCCTGCGACCTGAAGCAGCTGCCGGTGCCGGTCGATGGCGAAGGGATGAACCCGGCCGCGGCGCCGCGCGACTCGGCGCCGCGGCTGATTTATCTGACGCCGTCGAACCAAAACCCGCTCGGCGTGGCGATGAGCCTGCCGCGCCGCCGTGCGCTGCTGGAACTCGCCGCGCGCCACGGCGCAACGATCCTCGAAGACGACTACGACGCCGAACTGCGCTACAGCGGCAGGCCGCTCGCCTCGTTGCAAGGCATGGACGGCGGCCAGCGTGTGGTCTACATCGGCACGTTTTCCAAGGTGCTGTATCCGGGCATCAAGATCGGTTATCTCGTCGTGCCGCCGCGGTGGGTGGCACCCTTCCGCAATGCCTTGTACGACTTGCAGCGGCCGGGGCAGTTGCCGGTGCAGGCGGCGCTGGCGGACTTCATCGAGCGCGGCTACTACGCGACCCACGTCCGCCGGCTGCGCCACGGCTACGCGCAGCGGCGCGACGTACTGCTCGACGCGCTACGGCCGGCGCTGCGCGAGGGGGTGCGGATCGATTCGCAACCGGCGGGGCTGCACATCGTGCTGCGGCTGCATGATGGCGCCGACGATGTTGCTCTCGAACGCCGCGCCGCCGAGCAGGGTGTCACGGTGCGGGCGCTGTCGGCCTACGCGCTCGGTGCGTACAAACCGCGCGGGCTGATCGTGGGCTTTGGCTACGCCGCGGCGGAGAAGCTGGCGGCGCAGGGGCGTGTGCTGGCGCGGGTGTTGGCGAGCCCCACGTTCTGACGCGCAAGCGTCAACGCGATGCCACCCGCCCGCACAGATAGGTCCAGACAAAGTTCGCCGCCGCCAGGCTCGTCAGCTCCGCGTGGTCGTAGGGGGGCGCGACTTCGACGCAATCCATGCCGACCCAGCCGATGTCGGCGGTCGCTTCCAGCAGCGTCAGCACTTGCGATGAGGTGAGGCCGCCCGGCTCGGGCGTGCCGGTGCCGGGCGCGTAGGCGGGGTCGAGGCAATCGATGTCGAGCGACAGGTACGCGGGCGGCGCGCCCGCCGCCTGCCAACGGCCGCGCAACTCTTCGGCGACGAAGCCGAGTGCCGCACCATCCAGCCCGCGCAGCTCGCGCGCGGTGAACACGCGGCCGCCGATGTCGTTCACGTACTCGCGCGCCTCGCGCTCGCCGGGCGAGCGGATGCCGACCTGCACCGTCGCCTGCGGCACGATCAAGCCTTCTTGGTGGGCCTCGTAGACCCAGGTGCCATGGCCGGACGGCTCGCCCATGTGGTCGGTCCAGGTGTCGCAATGCGCGTCGAAGTGCAGCAGCGCGACCGGCTGCCCGTGCACCGCGCGCAGCGCGCGCAGCAGCGGCAGGGTGATCGAATGGTCGCCGCCCAGCCAGCAGACGTGATGCGCGCGCAGCAGCGCTTCGGCCTGCGGCTGCAACGCGGCGCGCATCGCGGACAACTCGGTTGCGGGCAGCAGCAGATCGCCGGCGTCGCCGAGCGAGTCGGTCGGCGCCACGTCCCAGAGCGGATGCGTGCCGTCGCACAGCATCTTGCTCGCGCGGCGGATCGCCGCGGGGCCGAAGCGCGCGCCGGGGCGGTTGGTGGTCGCGCCGTCGTAGGCAATACCCGCCACCGCATACGGCCGCGACGATGCGGCCAGCGCCGGGGCACGCAAGAAACTGCCGTCGGCAAGGTAGGGGAAAGCGTGGTTCATCGCGAAGCCAAAAGGCGCGGCGATGCTAGCATCGCCGCGCCTTTTTTCCCTCTACGCCTGCGCCATGAAGTCGGTCGCAATCCTTCAGTACTACTGGCAGGACGGCACCGGATTTTTCGAGACTCATCTGCGCGCGCGCGGCGTGCCGTGGCGGCTTTACCGGTTGTTCGACGGCGAGGCCGCGCCCGAGGCGCTATCCGACTTCGGCGGTCTGGCGATCCTCGGCGGCCCGATGAGTGTCAACGACGATCTGCCGCAACTGCGCGCCGGCGAGCGGCTGGTCGCCGAGGCTTTGCGCGACGACGTGCCAGTGCTTGGCCACTGTCTCGGCGGGCAGATGCTGTCCAAGGTCGCAGGCGGCGCCGTCACGCGCGCGCCCATCGTGGAAATCGGCTGGTCGCAGATCGCGGCGACCGACTCGCCGCTGGCGCGCCACTGGTTTGGCACCGAGCGCTTCCCGATGTTCCAGTGGCATAACGAGACCTTCAGCCTGCCCGCCGGTGCCGAGTTGATCGCCACTGGCGTGCACTGCGCGCAGCAGGCGTTTGTGTTCGGCGTGCGGCACATCGGCATGCAGTTCCATTGCGAGATGGACGAGTTCAAGGTGAACCTCTGGCTCGATCCGCATGGGCGGGACGACATTGCACACCATGCCGCCTCGCTTGGCGTGCAGACACCCGCGCAGATCGTCGAGCAGAGTCCGGCGCTGCTGGTGCAGAGCCAGCGGATAGCCGCTGCGATTTACGACCGCTGGATCGAGGCGCAGGCGCAGTAGACCGGCGGCCCGTTCGGGGTCGTCGGGCGCCGCGCTTCGCGCCCCGCTACGCCACCGACTTCAATGTCTTATTCGCCGGCGCGGTCAGCAACTCGCCAAACCGCTTGCGCACCGACGCCTCGATGCCGGCGGCGTCCAGTCCGCATTCCTTGAGCAGCCGGCCCATGTCGCCATGCTCGATGAACTTGTCGGGCAGACCGAGCAGCAGCACGGGCTTCTGAATCTCAATCTCGGCCAGCGCTTCCAGCACGCCGCTGCCGGCGCCGCCCATGATGCAGCCTTCCTCGATCGTTACCAGCGCATCGTGGGTCTCGGCCATCTCCCGCAACAGCTCGGTATCGAGCGGCTTGACCCAGCGCATGTTGACCACCGTCGCGTCGAGCGCTTCGCCCGCGGCTTGCGCGGGCGGCACCATCGAGCCGAAGGCGAGCAGCGCCACTCGCCGCCCGGCGCGGGCACCGCTTTGGCGACGCACTTCTGCCTTGCCGACGGGTAGTGTGGTGAGTTCCTTCGCCAGCGCGGCTCCCGGCCCTGCACCGCGCGGGTAGCGCACTGCGGCCGGGCCGTCGTGCGCATAGGCGGTGGTCAGCAGTTGGCGACATTCGTTCTCGTCGGCTGGGGCGGCGACGATCATGTTCGGGATGCAGCGCAGATAGGCGAGATCAAAGGTGCCGTGGTGCGTCGGCCCATCGTTGCCGACCAGACCGCCGCGGTCCAGCGCAAAGGTCACGTCGAGGTTTTGCAGCGCCACGTCGTGGATCAACTGATCGTAGCCGCGCTGCAGAAAGGTCGAGTAAATGGCGACCACGGGCTTCAAGCCCTCGCAGGCCAGCCCCGCGGCAAAGGTCACCGCGTGCTGCTCGGCGATGCCCGCGTCGAAGTAGCGGGTCGGATACTCCTGCGCAAAGCGCACCAGGCCCGAGCCTTCGCGCATCGCCGGCGTAATGCCTACGAGCCGCGGGTCGGCGGCGGCTTGATCGCAAAGCCAGTCGCCGAAGATCTGCGTGTAGCTGGGCTTGGCCGTGCCGCCGCCCGCCTTGATGCCCTCGCGCGGGTCGAACTTGCCGGGGCCGTGGTAGAGCACCGGGTCGGCTTCGGCCAGCTTGTAGCCCTGGCCCTTGCGCGTGACTACGTGCAAAAACTGCGGGCCGGGCAACTCCCGCATGTTCTCCAGCGTGGGGATCAGCGAGTCCAGGTCGTGGCCGTCGATCGGCCCGATGTAGTTGAAACCGAATTCCTCGAACATCGTGCCCGGCACCACCATGCCCTTGGTGTGCGCCTCGAACTTGCGCGCCAGCTCGAACACCGGCGGAAAATTCTTCAGCACCGATTTGCCCGCCTGCTTGGCCGAGGTGTAGAAGCGCCCGCTCATCAGCCGTGCGAAGTAGCGGTTGAGCGACCCCACTGCCGGCGAGATCGACATGTCGTTGTCGTTCAACACCACCAGCAGGCGGATGCCCTCGGTCACGCCGACGTTGTTCATCGCCTCGAAGGCCATGCCGCCGGTCAGCGCGGAGTCGCCGATTACCGCAATCGCGTGGCGGTCTTCGCCGGCGTTGCGCGCCGCCACCGCCATGCCGAGCGCAGCCGAGATCGAGGTGGACGAGTGCGCCGTGCCGAAGCTGTCGTACTCGGACTCGGCGCGACGCGGGAAACCCGACAGGCCGCCAAACTGCCGCAAGCTGGCCATCTGCTCACGGCGGCCGGTGAGAATCTTGTGCGGATAACTCTGGTGGCCCACGTCCCATATCAGGCGGTCATGCGGCGTGTCGAACACCGTGTGCAACGCTATGGCGAGTTCGACCGTGCCGAGGTTGGACGACAGGTGCCCGCCGGTGCGCGAGACGGATTCGACGACGAACTGGCGCAGCTCGTCGGCGAGTTGCTTCAGTTGCTCGCGCGAGAGGACGCGCAGGTCGGCGGGGGAGGCGATGGTGGAAAGAAGGGACATGAGAATTTGGTGAAAGGGTATGGCGGCGTCGCGTGGCGAGATGCCTTGCTTCGGAGCCGGCGTTCCTCCCTCACCCCAACCCCTCTCCCGGTGGGAGAGGGGCTTTCAACCCTCTCCCACCGGGAGAGGGTGGCGCCAAAGGCGCCGGGTGAGGGAAGACCGCAGCCATGAGCGCAAACTTTCCGCAGCCGCAGCGTCAATGATCCCGCAACACAATCAGATCGGCCAATTCTCGCAAATGCCGTGCTGGCGTACCGAGCGGAGCAAGCGCGGCCAGAGCTTCGGCGTGCAGCGCCTGCGCCCGGACGCGGGCTACGTCCAGGCCTAGCACCGACACATAAGTCGGCTTGTGCTGCGCGGCGTCCTTGCCGGCGGTCTTGCCCAACTGGGCGGAACTGGCCTGCACGTCAAGGATGTCGTCCACGATCTGGAAGGCAAGCCCCACGGCCTGTGCATAGCGGTTGAGCGCTGCCAGCAACGCGGCCGGCGCCTGCGCCGCGAGCGCGCCCATCCGCACCGCGGCGACGAGCAGCGAGCCGGTTTTCATCCGGTGCATCCGCTCCAGCTCGGGCAGCGTGAGCGGCTGCCCGACCGCAGCCAAGTCCAGTGCCTGTCCGCCACACATGCCGGCACTGCCGATGGCGTTGGCCAGCTCGGCGCACAGCGCGGCGCGCACTTCGGCGGGCAGCGGCGCTTCGGTCAGCGCCCGGAACGCCTCCGCTTGCAGCGCATCGCCGGCCAGCATCGCGGTAGCTTCGTCGAAGGCCACGTGCACGGTCGGCTTGCCCCGCCGCAGCACGTCGTCGTCCATGCAAGGCAGGTCGTCGTGGATCAGCGAATAGGCGTGGATGAACTCCACCGCCAGCGCGGCGCATTGCGCGGCGGCGTCGTGGCTACCGGCAGCCTCGCAGGCTGCGGAGACCAGCAACGGCCGCACGCGCTTGCCGCCGTCCAGCACCGCGTAGCGCATCGCGGCGTGCAATCGCATGGGCGGGCGTTCGGCGGGTGGCAGTTGCGCCGCGGCGGCACGTTCGAACGCCGCCAGTCGCTCGCGCATCCAGTCGTCAAAGCCCGGTTCGCCGCGCGCCGTGGCGGCCGCGGCGGAACTCACTGGCCGGCCCCGCGCAGTTCGCTGGGGTCGAGCGGCTGCAAGCTGTCGCCGTCGAGCTTGCGTATTTCCAGCTCGGCGGCAGCGAGCTTGCCTTGGCAGTATTTGGTCAGTTCGGCGCCGCGCTTGTAGGCGGCGATCGACTCCTCCAGCGGCAACTCACCGGCTTCCATCTTGCGCACCAGCGCTTCGAGCTCGTCCAGCGCCTGCTCGAAAGTCAGGCCGGCAACCGGCTTGGGCGTGGAAGACTTGACCATGCGGGCGATTGTAGGTGAGGCCGCCTTCGATACACTGCCCGCGCCATGCAATCGTTGTGGATGCTCGTCGCTGCGCTGCTCTTCGCCATCATGGGCGCCTGCGTCAAGCTCGCCGCCGCCCGCTACAGCGTGCTGGAGATCGTGTTCTACCGCTCGCTGATCGGCTGCGTTGGCATCGCCGCCTTCGTCCGGCTGCGGGGCGAATCGCTCGCCACCCGCGTACCGTGGATGCACTTGCGGCGTGGCGCGGTCGGCACCGCGGCGCTGTCGCTTTGGTTTTTCTCGACGACGGTGCTGCCGCTGGGCACGGCGATGACGCTCAACTATTCGTCCTCACTGTTTCTCGCCGCCTTCCTCGTCGGCGCGGCGCTGGTGGCGCGGCGGCCGGTCAACTGGCCGCTGGCAGCCACCGTGCTGCTGGGTTTCGTCGGCGTGGTGCTGGCGCTGCGACCGAGCTTTGCGCAGGAGCAAGCGCTGGGCGGTCTGGCGGGGCTGGCCTCGGGCGTGCTGTCGGCCTTTGCCTACTGGCACGTGCGCGAACTCGGCCGGCTGGGCGAGCCGGAGTGGCGCACGGTGTTCTACTTTGCCTTGAGCGGCGTGATCATCGGACTGCTCGGCACGCTCGTCACGGGCTTTGCCGCGCACGATGCGCTCGGCCTGGTGCTGCTGGCGACGGTGGGCATCACGGCCACGCTCGCGCAACTGGCGATGACCCGCGCCTACGGCTACGGTCGCGCGTTGCTCACCGCGAGCTTGCAGTATTCGGCGATCGTCTTTGCGTCGATCCTCGGCGCCCTGGTGTTCGGCGACCGGCTGCCGCTGTCGGGCTGGGTCGGCATAGCGCTGATCGTTGGCAGCGGTGTGCTGGCCACCGTGTTGTCGGCGCGCGCCAAGGCGGCGGCGCACGCTCCCCAATCCCTTCAAACCGCGGCGGAACAATGAGCCACACCACCCTCGTCACCGTGGCCGACTTGCAGGCCCACTTGTTCGATCGCGACTGGGTCGTCGTCGACTGCCGGCATGATCTGATGAACTTCGCCGCCGGCTGGGAGGCGTTTGGCGCGGGGCACATTCCCGGCGCCACCTTCGCACATGTGGAAGAAGACCTGTCCGGCACCAAGACGGGCAGCAACGGCCGCCACCCGCTGCCGGATCGCGACGCGCTGGAGGCGATCTTCCGCGAGTGGGGCATCGGCAACGGCACGCAGATCGTCGCCTACGACGCCCAGGGCGGGCAGTTCGCCGCAAGATTGTGGTGGCTGGCGCGCTGGCTGGGGCACGAGCGCGTGGCCGTGCTCGACGGCGGCTGGCCAGCCTGGCTGGCCGCGACCCAGTGGGCGAGCGTGGAAGAGCCGGATCGGCCGGTTGGCGACTTCGAGGCCGGCGCGTCGCTGGTGGAAGTGGCCGACGCCGCGCAGGTGCTGTCGAGCCTGGGCCGCGCTCAGGCGCCATTGCTCGATGCCCGAGCCGCCGAGCGCTACCGCGGCGAGCAGGAGCCGATCGACCCCGTCGCAGGACACATCCCCGGCGCCGCCAACCGCTTCTGGCAGAGCAACCTCGCCGACGGCAACTTCAAGCCTGCGCCGCAGCTGCGCGCCGAGTACGACGCGCTGCTCGCCGGCCGCGCCCCCGCGCAACTGACGCACTACTGCGGCTCTGGCGTGAGCGCCGCGCACAATGCGCTGTCGATGGAAATTGCCGGTTTGCCGGGGTCGAAGCTCTATGCCGGCTCGTGGAGCGAGTGGATTGCCGACAAGTCGCGCCCCGTCGTGGACGGCGATGGCGCTTGACAACGCGCATGGTCCGCTGTCAACACAGGCTAACCGTTGCCATTGGCGAGTGGCGGATTGCGCTGCGATGTGGCATCCGCGCGGCCAGACTTGCGAGACGGTCAGCGCGTCTTCGCTAGTCGTTATCGCCTTACGCCTCTCTGATCGGTCTTTGCTACCGCAGGCGAGCACCAACCTTTCAGACTCGGCGAAAATAGCGCCATGCCGCTACCAGGTGGACCCGCTGACAAGCTAGGTAACCGCTACGAGAACTGGTGGACGGTCTACCAGCTGGCGCGAATCCTCCAAGGTGGTTACGAGTCGATTCGCATCGAGTCGCCCGGTGTCGATAAGGCGGAGTTCTTCCTCCGCGCGGATGGCGCTCGTGAATGGCACCAGGCGAAGCGCAGCCACCCCTCGGGGCGATGGGCGCTCGCAGACCTTTGCGCCGATGGTCTGCTTCGACACATCGGCTACTTGCTTGCGGGTAACGCTGATCGATTCGTGTTCGTCTCCGCGAGCGACGCGCGCGACCTTGCCGAGATTGCCGACCGAGCGCGCGACGCCGCCAATCTGGCGGAGTTTCAAGGCGTCTTCTTGGCGTCTAAGAGCGCGAAGCGCTCCTTTGAAAAGCTCGTTCAGGAGTGGAACAACTGCGCTCCTGCCATCGCGTATGACGTAGCTCGGCGAATCGAGGTGAGAACCCAGGACGAGAACTCGATCGCCGACCTTGCCAAGAACGCACTGATGACGGTCTTTCTTGATCCGGTCAGCGGCGTTGTGAACGAACTTCGTGGTGTCGTTCAGGATGCCGTGCACCGTGAACTGAAGCGCGCGGAGATCGCGGACCGGCTAAGGGCATGTGGTTTTTCCATGCGCCAGGTCCGACCGGAATCGGCTCCTGCCTGGGTAGAACGGGCAACGAGCAACTACCTTGACGGCACGCGGAGCAAGCTGATCGGCCGGAAGCACGTACCAAGGTCGGAGGTGAAGGAACTACTCCGCATTCTGGGTGGACCACCGCGGGAAGTCGTTCTCACCGGCAGGGCTGGAGGTGGCAAGACGGCGTGTCTGATCCAGTTCATCGATGAACTGCGCGCTATGGACATACCAGTGCTTGCGCTGCGCCTCGATCGCATTCAACCAGCCTCGTCGGCAAGAGATCTCGGTCGGAACGCCAACTTGGAAGAATCGCCGAGCTTGGTCCTCGCGGCTGCCGCGCAGAAGCGAGAGGCGGTGCTGGTTCTGGACCAGTTGGACGCCATCAGCACCGTGTCGGGGCGCAGTGGAGAACTATTCGATGCGGTCGCCAGCACCCTCGCCGAAGTGCGAGCGCGGCAGCCATATTCGACGATGCATGTGGTGTTGGCGTGTCGCGCTTTCGATTGGCACAACGACGACCGGCTGCGCGGACTCGTTGCCGAAGGTCAGCAGCACGTTACGGTCGATCTCTTCCCGGTCGAATCCGTCCGAAAGGTGCTCGCCCAAGCGACTTGCGACACCACGCTACTTTCGCCTCGGCAGCTTGACTTGCTCCGTCTGCCGCAGAATCTTGCGCTGTTCCTGAACGGCGCCGCTCAAAGCAACGAAGTGCCGCGGTTTCGGAGCGCCGCGGACTTGTTCGAAACTTACTGGAGCGCGAAACGGAAGGCGGTGAGGGAAAGGCTGGTAGCGGGCGACGAACAGTGGATGGTTGTTATTGAACGGCTTGTAGACGAAATGACCCGCAGACAGCAGCTTTTCGTACTGCGAGAGGCGTTAGATTCGTGCGATCCTGACTACGTGCAGCAAATGTGCTCCGAAGGTGTGCTGACGTTCGACGGTCAGCGATACGGCTTCGGGCATGAGAGTTTTTTCGACTATTGCCTTGCGCGGATCTTCGCAAACCGGAACGACACGCTCGTGGAGCTTCTGGTTTCAGACGAGCAACACCTCTTCCGCAGATCGCAGGTGCGCCAAGTGTTGGCGTATCTGCGGGACACCGACCGCTCACGGTACTTGCGGGAGCTTGGCGCGGTACTCACCGAGCGGCGCGTGCGCGCTCACATCAAGGACGTTGCGTTAGCAGTTGTCTGCGACGTCGACGATCCGCATGACGACGAGTGGGCTCTCTTGCGGACATTCGTAGACCCCATGCTCGACGCGTTTCTTGCGGGCAATGCCTCGTCGGTGGACAAACTGGCGGCCCTCGCTTGGCATCACGTCTCTGCCTCGCCTTCCTGGTTTCGCTTCGCGATCCAAAGTGGATCGTTCGCCGCGTGGCTTGCGGCGGACGGCCTCTTGGCGAATGTTGCTGTCAACCTTCTCCACTTCCACGGCAGGCACTCACCCGATCTCGTTGCCGAACTTCTGGAGCCATACGTGGATGCCGGCGGCGACTGGCCATTGCGGCTCCGATCGGTTGTTGAATGGGCCGATCATGCAAAGAGCCGGCGGATGCTTGAGTTGACGCTGCGACTCATCGACAACGGCGTACTCGATAACGCGCGTGGCCCAATCGCGGAGAACAGTACCTTTTGGAGCATCTTCTACGGCCTCGGCAAGGCGCACCCCGAATGGGTGCCCGAGGTGATTGCCGGATGGCTCCGTCGCCGCTTGACGCTGCTTGTCGCCAAGGGCGAAGAAGTTCGAGGCGCTTCGGTGTTCGGCCGGGACCAGTTCGCAGCCGAGCCGTTCAACGATTCTGCAGCCAAGGCGCCGCATGCGTTCGTCCAGCACATTCTGCCCGTCGTCCTACATCTCTCGGATCAGACCGCGAGCAAACGGGGCGCGCCGCCCAGACGTGATTCGGTATGGACGTCGATAGCAATGAGCGACTACCCTGGCCCAGACGACGCGTGCCTCGCGGGATTGACGTCGGCCCTTGCAGCCCTAGCCCGAGAGGGCACGGATTTGCGATCGGTCGTTGACGAACTTCGCGGCCGAGATACCTACATCGCGAACTATCTTCTGCAGGGTCTCTATGCGGCCGGTGCAGTGTGTTACGCGGACGAGGCGGCGAACCTGCTCGCCGACGAGCCTTGGCGACTAGCGTGTGGATACTCGGACAGCCCGAACTGGACAGCCACGGAATTGGTACGTGCGGTCGCCCCGCTTTGTGGAGCCGAACCTCGCAGAAGGCTCGAAGCGGCGATCTTGGCCTACCTGTCCCCTTGGGAGCGTTCCGCCGATGGCTACAAGGCGGCGGGTTTCGCGTCCTTCTCGGTCCTTTCCGCCTTTCCCCCGGAGATTCTTACTGTCGCGGGCCGCGCGCGACTACGCGAACTCGAACGGAAGTTCGTAAAGCCATCGGACGCACCGCAGGGTATCCGGGGCGGGCAAGTTGTTTCTCCCATTGAGCGCCACACCGCGGAGCGGCTGACCGATGAGCAATGGCTGCGCGCCATCGGCAAGTACAGCAAAGACGAGCACGAGCTGGCCTCACTGCGGGGCGGCGCTGTGCAGCTTTCGCAAGTGCTCGGGGAAGTTGCCGCGACTCAGCCAGAACGTTTCGCGGAACTCGCACTTCGCCTCAACAGAGGTGACAACCCCCTCTACATGGGTCGCATAGTTGACGGTCTCAGAAGCTCGACCATTGCGGACGATCTCAAGCTGTCCGTCTGTCGCAAGGCATTGAAGGACGCAGGCGAAGCGTGCGGACGCCCGGTTGCCGACCTGCTGGAGACATTCGCCAGCGATTTGCCGGAGGAGGCCGTCGCAATGCTCACGCATCTGGCGACCGAGCATTCCGACCCGCAGGGTGAGGCTTGGGCCACCGATGCAGGGGGCGGTCATGCCTTCTACAACGGTGACATCTACCTGAGCGGCATCAACTCGACGCGGGGGAATGCCGCGCTCGTGATCGCGAGACTGATCGACCGGGACGGCAACTACGCGCATCGCTTCGGTGCCGCGCTCGAGGCCCTGGTGCTCGACCCAAGCTTGAGCGTACGTTCGTGTGTCGCGGCTGCGCTGCGGGCGCTTGCCTACCGCGACCAGAGACTGGCGCTCGCGCTATTCGAGCGGATGCGCGTCGATGATGAGCGGCTCCTCGCGAACAGGCACATCTACGAATTTCTTCGCTTCATGGTTCACGATCATTTCACCGAACTCCGGCCTACGATTGAGCGAATGGTGCGATCAAACCACCCGGACGTATCCAGGAACGGGGCGCGCGTTGCAGGGATCGCGGCGCTGCTCCACGAGGAAGCGGTAGACCTCGATCGCGAATTGGCGACAGGAAGTCTCAGTCAGCGTTTAGGTCTTTGTGATGTCGCCGTCGCGAACATCGCGACGTTGGATTACTGTAATTGGTGCGAGACTCGCCTCATTGAATTCTTCGACGACCTCGATGCGTCGGTACGCCAGGAAGCTGGTAGGTGCTTCGGGCGTCTCGAAAGTGCTCCACTCGAGAGGCATGAATCGCTTATCCGCGCGTTTGTCGGCAGTCTGGCCTTTCGCGACGCAGCCGCGCCGCTGCTGAAGCTGCTAGACACATCCAGTCAGCGCCTGCCGGGCATCACCTGCGCAGTTTGTGAAACGTTCCTCGACGATTCTGCCGACGCGGCGCGCGATGAACAAACAAGGCGCCCCCTCGAAGCGCGTACCGTTTCCCGCCTTGTCTTCCGCACGTACGAACAGCACAAGGGGGACGAGTTGGCGCGGCGGGCACTCGATCTAATAGACCGATTGTGCCTTGAACGAATCGGGGATACTGCAGAAGAATTCGAAGCGTTTGAGCGGTAGCTGAAGACAGTTGAGCGGGGCCGTCGCCTGGACGCGGGTGTACCGAGTAGCAGTTACGACTGCGGTGCCTATCCTTGATGACGCGCGCTTGGTTACTTGCAGCGTTCCGCAGCGCCCGCCTCAATGCCCGTGCAGCAACTCCGTCATCGCCACCGCCAGCGCCACGCCGAGCAGCACCAGTCCTACCTCCGGCAACGTGCGCCGCAGCGACGTGCGCCGCATCATCTCCGGCAGCAGGTCCGAAAGCGCGATGTAGATGAAGCTCGCCGCGGCCAGCGCCAGCGCGTACGGCAGCGCGCCCTGCACCTGGTCGAGCAGGAAGTAGCCGACCACCCCGCCCAGCACGGCGCTGGCGCCTGACAACAGGTTGAAGGCAAACGCCCGCCGCTTGCTGTAGCCGGCGTTGAGCAGGATCATGAAGTCGCCGACCTCGTGCGGAATCTCGTGCGCCAGCACCGCCAGCGTGGCGGCGATGCCCAGTTGCACGTCGGTCAGGAAGGCGGCGGCGATCACCACGCCGTCGGCAAAGTTGTGAAAGGCGTCGCCGACCAGGATCGGCAGGCCGCCGCGGCGCGCCTCGTGCGCGTCGTGGCCGTGGTGGTGGTGGTGCGCGTCGCCTTCGTGGTGGTGGGTGTGGTGGATCAGCGAGGCTTTTTCGAGGATGAAGAAGCCGAGGATCCCCGCCAGCAGCGTCCAGCCGATCGCGCCGGCATCGGCGTCGCTGTGGAACGACTCCGGCAGCAGATGGCCGAAGGCGACCGCCAGCAGCAGGCCGGCGGCAATGCAGACCATCTTGTCCACCATGCCCGACAACCAGCGGAAGCTCAGCGCCGCGGCGAGCGAGATGCCGACCGCGGTGGCGAGCAGGTTGGCGAGGACGATGTAGCCGAGGGTTTGCATGGGTGGCACCACGGAAAAGAAAAGGGGGCGCGGTCGCCCGCACCCCCAGCCATTCATGCGAACAGTCTAGCGAGGCTGTCAAGCCCCGCAGCGGCGGCCGAAGCCCATCAAAGATTCTTGCCGAACCACGCCAGCAGCCGCTTCCACGCGTCCTCGGCCTGCTCCTTGCGGTAGCTCGGCCGGTAGTCGGCGTGGAAGGCGTGCGGAGTGTCGGGGTAGAGCACCAGTTCGCTGCGCGTATTGCCGGCGGCCTTGAGTGCCGCCATCATCTTCTCGATGGTGTCGTTGGGGATGCCGGCGTCCGCCCCGCCGTAGAGCGCCAGGATCGGCTGCTTGATCTGCGCGGCCACGTCCAGCGGGTGCTTGGGTGTCATTTCGTTGGCCTGGCCGACCACGCGGCCGTACCAGGCGACACCGGTCTTGACCTTGGGGTTGTGCGCCGAATACAGCCACGTGATCCGCCCGCCCCAGCAGAAGCCGGTGATCGCCAGCCGCGCCGGGTCGCCACCGTTGGCCGCGGCCCAGGCGGCGGTGGCGTCCAGGTCGCTCATCACCTGCGCATCCGGCACCTTGCTGACCAGTTCCTTCTGCAGCGTCGGGATGTCGGTGTAATTGCTGGCATCCCCCTGCCGCGCGAAGAGCTCCGGCGCGATGCACAGGTAACCGGCCTTGGCCAGCCGCCGACACACGTCCTTGATGTGCTCGTGCACGCCGAAGATCTCCTGCACCACCAGCACGGTGGGAAGGTTGGTCTTGCCGGCGGGCATCGCGCGGTAGGCGGGCATCGTGCCGTCTTTGGTGGGGATCTTCACTTCGCCGGCGACCAGGCCCTGGGTGTCGGTGACGATCATCGTCTGCGCCGACACCGGCAGCACGGCCGCGGCGAAGCCGGCGCCGAGTGAGGTCTTGATGAAGCCGCGGCGGTTGACTTCCAGCGGTGGCAGCAGGCTGTCGAATTCCTGCTGCTGGCTGAGGGAAAGAGGCTTGCCGTCGTTCATATTGACTCTCCTTTGAGTGTTTCGGGACGCGCGCGCAGTATAGGAGCCGGGTGTTCCGTTAACCTTGCGCGCTTTCCCGCATTCCGGTGCTGCCATGCCCTTCGATACCGATTCGCTGTCCATCCGCTTCCGTCGTCTTGCACCTGCCGTCGATTACTGCTCGCTGCGCGTGGTGGAGGAGGTCGCCGAGACGACTTCCGTGCGGCAAAACGTCGCCGAGCCCGGCCGCAGCAGCATCGACCGCGGCGCGATGGTCACCGTGCTCGACGGCGACGGCATCGGCTACGCGGCCAGCAGCGACCTGTCGGACGCCGGCTTGAGTGCGGCGATTGCCCGCGCCCGCGACTGGGCGCGCGCCAGCCGCAGCCGCAGTGTCTTCGGCGGGCAGGCGGTGCGCCTGCCGCAGCCCAACGGGCGCTACGCCTCGCCCACCGCGCGGCCCGTGGCGCTGACCAAGGCGCAGCGGATCGACCTGCTGATGGCCGAGAGCAAGGGCGCCTCGTTCGACCCGCGGATCGTCGATTGGGCGGCGTCGCTATGGACGGTGCAGAGCACGCAACTGCTGGTGACCGCCGACGGTGGTGAGGCGCTGCACCGCTTCGACTTCACGATCCCGGCGCTGCACGCCACCGCGCACGCCGACGGGCTGACCCAGACCCGCTCCTGGGGCGGACGCTACAACGGCTACTGCCAGCAGGGCGGCGCGGAGGTGATCGAACGCTCCGGCTTCGTCGGCAGCGGGCGCCGCACGGCCGAAGACGCGCTGCAACTGCTCGCCGCGCCCAATTGCCCGAGCGGCACGATGGATCTGGTGCTGATGCCCGATCAGATGATGTTGCAGATCCACGAGTCGATCGGCCATCCGCTCGAACTCGATCGCATTTTGGGCGACGAGCGCAATTACGCCGGCACGAGCTTCGTCACGCTCGACATGTTCGGCAGCTACCGCTATGGCTCGGAGCTGTTGAACGTCACCTACGACCCGACCGTGGCCGACGAGTTCGCGAGTTTCGCCTGCGATGACGAAGGCACCGCCGCGCGCCGCGAGTACCTGATCCGCGACGGCGTACTGGTGCGGCCGCTCGGTGGCACGAGTTCGCTGGCGCGCGCGCGCGGCCAGCGGCACGACCTCGAAGGCGTGGCGACCACCCGCGCCTGCGCGTGGAACCGCCCTCCGATCGACCGGATGTCCAACCTCAACGTCGAGCCGGGCGATGCCACGGTCGAGCAGATGATCGCCGCCACCGAACTCGGCGTGCTGATGAAAACCAACTGCTCGTGGTCGATCGACGACTCGCGCAACAAGTTCCAGTTCGGCTGCGAGTGGGGGCAGATGATCCGCAACGGTCGGCTGGCGGAAGTCGTGCGCAACCCCAACTACCGCGGTATCAGCGCGACCTTCTGGCGCGCGCTGGCGATGGTCGGCAATCGCGCCACGGTCGAAGTCATGGGCACGCCGTACTGCGGCAAGGGTGAGCCGAATCAGGCGATCCGTGTCGGCCACGCCAGCCCGGCGTGCCGGTTTACGGGTGTGGATGTGTTTGGCGCGGCGAAGTAGGGGCGGCGATGCAAGAACTCTTTCACTCCATAACCGACCACGCCAACGCCCAATTGCGCGGCGCCGAGGTGCTGCTCGCCAACTTTGCTGGCGAGGACACCGACTTCGTGCGCTTCAACCACGCGCGGGTGCGCCAGGCGATGACCATCCGCCAGGCGGTGCTCGACCTGACGCTGATCGACGGCCAGCGCCGCGACAACTGCACGCTGACGCTTGCCGGCGACCCGGACCTCGACCGCGCGTCGGTGAGCGAAGCGATTGGGCGGATGCGCGAGTCGCTGCCCACGCTGCCGGAAGATCCGTATCTGCTCTACTGCACCGAGCCGCTGCACTCGACGCGCGAGGATCACGGCGCTCTGCCGTCGGCGGACGAGGCGATCGGTGCGGTGACCGCAGCGGCCGGCGATCTCGATCTGGTCGGCATCCTCGCCAGCGGGCCGATTTATCGCGGCTTTGCCTCCTCGCTCGGCGCGCGCCACTGGCACGCGGTGGAGAGCTTCCTCTTCGACTGGTCGCTTTACCATGCGGCGGACAAGGCGGTAAAGAGCGCCTGGGGCGGCAGCCGCTGGGACGCGGCGGAGCTTGCCCGCCGGATCGACACTGCGCGCACGCAACTGGCGATCCTCGCGCGGCCGGCGCGCACGATTGCCCCCGGCGAGTACCGCGCCTTTCTGACACCCGCGGCGCTGGACGAACTGATGTGGATGCTCAACTGGGCCGGCGTGTCGGCGAAAGCGCAGCGCACCAAGCAAAGCTGCCTGCAAAAATTGGCGGACGGCGAGGAGAGCTTGTCTGCGCTCGTCACGCTGACCGAAGACATCGGCCGCGGCGTGGCTCCCGCGTTCGATGCAATGGGCTTTGCGCGCCCGGCGCAGGTCGAGCTGATCCGCGCCGGGCAGCACGCGGGTAGCCTCGTCAACGCGCGCACCGCGGCCGAGTACGGAATTGCCGCCAACGGCGCCGACGAAGACGAGAGCATGCAGTCCATGGCGCTCGCCGGCGGCACGCTGGCCGAGGCCGACGTGCTGGCGCGGCTGGACACCGGGCTCTACATCGGCAACCTGCACTACCTGAACTTCTCCGACCGCCCCAACGGCCGCGTCACCGGCATGACGCGCTTTGCCACCTTCTGGGTCGAGCGCGGCGAGATCGTGGCGCCCGTGAACGTGATGCGCTGGGACGACACGCTGTACCGGATGCTCGGCACGCAACTGGAAGCGCTGACCGCGCAGCCCGAGTGGATCGCCAGCAACCTGACCTACGGCCAACGCTCGGTGCAGACGAGCCGGGTGCCGGGGGCGTTGCTGGCGGGGATGGCGTTCACCCTGTAGGCGGCGCGACCTCGACGTAGCGCAGCCGGCCGGCCTCGGTTGCGGATCGCAACAACACCGGCCGCGCCGCGTGCCACAACGGCGGTGGCGCGATCGGCTGCGCTGCTTTGCTTGCCTGGGCGCGTGGCAAGTCGCGCAGCAGCGTGACGTGCGCGGCGAAGAGCTTGCGGTCGTAGCGGATCGCGAGGGCATCGAGCGTGGCGCGCACCTGCGCGGCCAGTGCGTCCAAGGGTTCGGACCGCGGCCCGCCCGCCCACAGCACCTGCGCACGGGCGAATGCACCGACACGGTCGAGCGTCCAGTCCAACGGCGTGCAGTCGATGCGCGCGACCGCCTGCGCGACCGCACGGGCCTGCGGGTCGTCCAATTCGCCGATGAACGCCAGGGTCAGATGCAGGTTCTCGGCAAGCATCGGCCGCGCCTGCGGGAAGCGCGCCTGCTGCTCTGCCGTCAGCGCGGCCAGCCGTGCTCGCGTGGCGGGGTCGGGCCACAGCGCGACAAAGCAACGCATCGCGCGCGACGAATCACTGCGCCGGGTTGGTGAACTCGTCGTGGATCGCTTCGATCACCGCCACCACCTCGGGCGCCAGCGTCACGTCGAAGGCGTCGATGTCCTCGCGCAGCTGGTCGAGCGTGGTCGCGCCGATGATCGTGCTGGCGACAAACCAGCGCGACGCGCACCAGGCCAGCGCCAGCGTGGCCGGCGTCATGCCGTGTGCGCGGGCGAGTGCGGCGTAGCGGCCGGCGGCTTCGATTACCCGCGGCCGCATGTAGCGCGGGCTCCAGGTCGGCGGGAAGAGCGTGAGGCGCCCGTGCGCCTGCGGATCGTCGTTGTACTTGCCGGTGAGGCGCCCGAAGGCGAGCGGACTGTAGGCAAGCAGCCCCACCTGCTCGCGGAAGCAGGCCTCGGTCAAGCCCTGCTCGAACTCGCGGTTGACCAGGTTGAGCGCGTTCTGGATCGAGACGATCCGCGGCAGCCCGTGTTCGCGCGCCAGCCGGGTGAACTCGCACACGCCCCAGGCCGACTCGTTGGACACGCCGATCTCGCGCAGCTTGCCCTCGCGTTGCAACTGCGCCAGCACCTCCAGTTGTTCGCGGATGGGCAGCGACTCGCGCTCGCGCGTCGGGTCGTAGCCGCGCTGGCCGAAGATCGGCGCATTGCGCGCCGGCCAGTGGATTTGGTAGAGATCGACGTAATCGGTGCGCAGGCGCTTGAGGCTAGCTTCGAGCGCGGTGCGGATGCCGGCGGCGGTGAAGCTGCCGTCGCGGATCCACTCCATCCGCCCCGGCCCGGCGACCTTGGTCGCCAGCACGACCTTGTCGCGCGGTTGGCGCGCGAGCCAGTTGCCGATGATCGTTTCGGTGCGCGAGTAGGTCTGCGCGTTCGGCGGCACCGGGTACATCTCCGCGGTGTCGATGAAGGTCACGCCGCGTTCCAGCGCGTAGTCCAGTTGCGCATGCGCTTGGGTTTCGGTGTTTTGCTGGCCGAAGGTCATCGTGCCAAGGCAGACGGCGCCGACACGCAGTGCGGAGGTGCCGAGGGGGGCGGCTTTCATCGAGTCTCCATGGTGTTTCTGCGGCGACAAAGCGGCCGTCGCAGGTGCTCCTGCATCTGCTGCGCGCCGCTGGCCCGCGTCAGCGCGCGCGGGGCCGGGGCCGGGCGCCGGAGCGGCCCGACGATCCGCGCGTCTTGCGCGCTTGCAAAATGGCCCGTCGGCACTCCCCGACCAGCGCCGGACCTTGGTAGATCAGGCCGGTGTAGATCTGCACCAATGTGGCTCCGGCGCGCAGCTTGTCCACCGCGTCCGCGCCGCTCATGATGCCGCCCACGCCGATGATGGGCAGCGCGCCCTTCAGATGCTGCGCCAGCAGCCCGACCACCTGTGTCGACCGCTCGGCCAGCGGCGCACCGGACAGGCCTCCCCGCTCGTCGGCGTGCGGCAGGCCCGCCACCTGCTCGCGCGCCAGGGTGGTATTGGTGGCGATCACGGCGTCCATCCCGTGCGCCACCAGTGCGTCGGCGATCCGTGGCAGTTCGTCGTCGCGCAGGTCGGGCGCGATCTTCACCGCGATGGGCACCTGCTTGCCGTGCCTGTCCGTGAGCCGGGCCCGCTCCTCGCGCAGGCCGGCGAGCAGGCGGTCGAGTTCGCCGCCGCCTTGCAGCGCCCGCAAGTCCTTGGTGTTGGGCGAGGAGATGTTCACCGCCACGTAGGCGAGCCGCGCTGCCGCCAGCGGGTAGACCCGCCGCAAACAGACCCGGTAGTCGTCCAGGGCCTGCTCGATCGGCGTGGCGGCATTCTTGCCGATGTTCAGTCCCAGCACGCCGCCGCCGGCAGAGAAGGTTTGACTCGCCGCCACGCTGGCGACGAACCGCTCCACGCCGGCGTTGTTGAAACCCATCCGGTTGATGACCGCGCGCGCCGGCGGCAGGCGGAACACGCGCGGCTGCGGGTTGCCCGGCTGCGGGCGTGGTGTGACCGTCCCCGCCTCGATGAAACCGAAGCCCAGGTCGCCGAGCGCGTCGATGTAGTCGCCGCTCTTGTCCAACCCGGCGGCCAGGCCGACGGGGTTGGGGAAGGTGAGGCCCATCGCCTGCACCGGGTCGTCGGCCACGCGCGGGCGCAGGATGCGGGTCAGCCCCAGCGCGTGCGCGCGTGCGAGGTTGCCGAAGGCCAGGTCGTGGGCCGTCTCTGGGCTGAACTTGAAGAGCAGCGGGCGGGCGAGGTCGTAGAGCACGGCGGGCAATGGGCGCTGTCAGTCTGTGCGGCGGAACACCGGAATCTCTACCGCCGGCGTGTCGATGGTCTCGGCTGCCGCCGACCGAGGCGTTTCGAGCAGCGTCCACCGCCCTTGGAGCAGGGCCTCCACCGGCCGGAAGCCGGCCTTGTAGGCCATCTTCGGGCTTTGCTCGATCCAGTAGCCGAGATACAAATGAGGCAGCCCGAGCAGACGGCATTGCGCGATCTGCCACATTACGTTGTAGGTGCCTAAACAGGCGCCCGGCAGGTCGGGGTCGTAGAAGGTGTAGACGGAGGACAAGCCGTCGTTCAACACGTCGATGATCGACACCATCCGCAGCACGCCTTGCGCGCCGGGGTCGTCGGCGGGCGGCGGGTCGCGAAACTCCACCAGCCGCGTGTTGATCTTGCTCTGGAGCAGAAACTGCGAGTATTGCTCGCGGCTGTCGTGATCCATGCCGCCGCCGGCATGCCGCAGCGACTGGTAGCGCAGGTAGAGGCGATAGTGCTCGTTGTCGAAGGCGAGCGCGGCCACCCGCGTGACCAGCCCCGCATGCCTCGCCGCGGCGCGGCGCTGGCTGCGGTTGGCGGCGAACTCGCCGACCCGAACCCGCAGCGGCGTGCAGGCACGACAGCCGTCGCAGTGCGGCCGATAAGTGAAGATGCCGCTGCGGCGAAAGCCCATGCGCACGAGCTCGCTGTACACGTCGGCGTTGATCAGGTGCGCCGGAGTGGCGACCTGCGAGCGCGCCTGTCGCTGCGGCAGGTAGCTGCACGGGTAGGGCGCCGTCGCGTAGAACTGCAAGGCGGCAAAGGGCAGTTCTTTCAGGTGCGCCAAGGTTGAGGCTCAGTAGGCTTGCAGCACAGTGGTCAGGTCGGCGTCTTGCCAGCGGCGCCAGTCGATCGGTGCGTTGCGCGCCAGTTGCGCCACCTGCAAGCAGAAATCGCGCCGGGCGATCTTGCGCGCACCGAGAGACGCCAGGTGCCGCGTGGCTTGCTGGCAGTCTATCAGCGGCACCTCTTCGGCCCGCGCGATTTGCACCAGCGCTGCGAGCGCGGTTTTCGATGCGTCCGTGGCGCGGCTGAACATCGACTCGCCGAAGAACATCCGCCCGAGCGAAACGCCGTACAGGCCGCCGACCAGATCGTCGCCCGCCCACACTTCGACCGAGTGCGCCTGCCCGCGACCATGCAGTTCGGTGTACGCGGCAACCATCGCGTCGGTGATCCAGGTGCTCCCTTCGTCCCTGCGTGGCGCCGCGCAGGCGCGCATCGTGCGGGTGAAGGCGGCGTCTAGCGTCAGCCGCCATTCGTTGCCGCACGCCACCGCACGCAGCCGCTTGCGCAGCGACCGGCTGACCTTGAACTCCGCCGGCACCAGCACCATCCGCGGGTCCGGACTCCACCACAGCACCGGCTGGTCGTCCGCGTACCAGGGGAAGATGCCGCGCGAGTAGGCCTGCAACAGTAGATCGGCGTCCAGCCGGTCGCCGGCGGCGAGCAGACCATTGGGATCGCGCAGGGCTTGACCGACTGGGGGAAAGGCTTGGTCTGCGGATAGCCAGGGGATCATTCGCGTAGTGGCGCTCTTGGCCCTCACCCCCGGCCCCTCTCCCGCCGATGCGGGCGAGGGGAGCGAACAACCCTCGCCCGCGTCAGCGGGAGGGGGCGGCGCGAAGCTCCGCGTGAGGGCATCTCTGGCGCATCGTTTGCCGTAGTCTCACGCTGGCGCATGCGGCGCCGGCACCGTGGGCATCGGCGCGGCGATCGTCAGCACGTGCATGCCGAAGTGCTCTGCCGCACGGTCGGCAAGGTAAAGCCGCAGCGTCGTCGCCACCGTGCGAAACGCCAGCGCCTGCCAGGGGATCTCGCTCTCCGCAAAGAGCCGCACCTCCAGCGACTCCTCGCCGGCTGCGAAGTCGGTGTCGAGCAGCCGCGCGCGGAAGAACAGGTGCACCTGCTCGATGTACGGTACGTCGATCATCGAGAACAACTCGCCCATCTCGATCCGCGCACCGGCTTCTTCCAGCGTCTCGCGCGCCGCGCCGTCGGCCGTGGATTCGCCCACCTCCAAGAAACCCGCCGGCAGCGTCCACAGCCCCAGCCGCGGTTCGATCGCGCGGCGGCACAGCAGCACACGGTCTTCCCACACCGGGATCGTGCCCACCACAAGCCGCGGGTTCACGTAGTGAATCGCACCGCAACCGTCGCAGCAGTCGCGGCTGCGCGAGTCGCCCGCCGGCACGCGGCGTGCGATGGCGCGGCCGCAGCGGGAGCAATAGAGGGCAGGGGGCGTGACGCTCATCGGGGCACTCGCGCGGCGAGTCTACAGAGCGCCTCGCCGCTGCCCGCGATTTGGCTGCGAAGCGTGCTTCCCGTATACTGCGCGCTTCTCGAACGCCATGCGTTTGAACAAGTTGCCGCGGGGTGGAGCAGTCTGGCAGCTCGTCGGGCTCATAACCCGAAGGTCGCAGGTTCAAATCCTGCCCCCGCAACCAAAACCAAAGGCCCGCCGCGTGCGGGCCTTTTGTTTGCCCTAAATCGGCGTTCAGCGCCCCGCCAGCCAAAGCGCAAACTGGTAGTACAGCGGCAACCCGAGCAGCAGGTTGAACGGGAAGGTGATGCCGAGCGAGGCAGTCAGGTAGATGCCGGGGTTGGCCTGCGGCAGAGCCGCTCGGCAGGCCGCGGGGGCGTCGATGTAAGAGGAGCTCGCGCACACTGCGCCCAGCACGAAGCTGCCGCCCACGCCCAGGCCCACCCAGTGGCCGAGCGCGGTGCCCAGCAGGCCCATCGCCAGCGGCATCAGCAGCGCAAACGCCGTCATGAAGCGCCCCACCTGCGCAAACGCCTTGTACTGGCGCGCCGCGGTCATGCCCATTTCGAGGAGGAACAGCATCAACATGCCGCGGAAAAGATCGTCGTAAAAGGGCGAGATCTGCTGCCACTGCTTCTCTGTGGCGAGTGCGCCGATGATCATGCCGCCGGTCAGCAACAGGATGCCGCGCCCGCGCAGCGTGTCCACCGCCAACGACTTGAGCTTGAAGCTGCCGTCGCTCGCGCCCAGCGACAGCCGCGCCAGCAGGAGCGCCACGATCACGCCCCATTCCATCACCGCGACCACCGCGGTCATGTAGCCGGGCGCGGGCTGGTTCATCGCATTGGCAAAGGCGATCGCGGCAAAGAAGGTCACCGATGACACCGAGCCGTAATGCGCGGCCACCGCGGCCGCGTTGGCGGCGTCGAAGCCGGCCAGTCGGCGCAGTACGACGAAGGCCAGCACCGGGATCGCCACCGTGAGCAGCACGGTCACGCCGAGCAGTCCGGCGATCTCGGCAAACGAGGTCTGCGCCAGCTCGTGCCCGCCTTTCAAACCGAGCGACAGCAGCAGGTAGATCGCCAGCAGCTTGAGCACGGGCTCGGGCAATTCCAGCTCGCTCTTGATCGCGCCGGCGACGGCGCCGAGCACGAAGGCGAGCACGATCGGGGACAGCAGATTGGTCAGCAGCAGGTCGAAGCCGGGCATGGCCGTGCGGTGGGTTGAGTCGCAAACGCCGCGCACTGTAGGGACCGGCGTCGTTGTCATCCAGTTCAGGTATTGAACGAAAACGTTCTATCCGCTAAAAGAGCGGCATGGCGAGCCTGAACTACCACCACCTGCGCTACTTCTGGGCGATCGCGCACGAGAACAGCCTGACCCGCGCCGCGCAGAAGCTGCACGTGTCGCAATCGGCGTTGTCGATCCAGTTGCGCGCGCTGGAGGAGCGCTTGCGGCAGAGGCTCTTCGAGCGCGTCGGCCGCAGCCTGCAGCTGACCGAGGCCGGCCGCATCGCGCTCGACTATGCGGATTCGATCTTCGAGGCCGGCGACGAACTGGTCGGCGTGTTCAAGGGCCGGGTGTCGGCGCGCCGGCGGCGGCTGCGGGTCGGCTCGGCGGCGACTCTGTCGCGCAACTTTCAGCTGGCGCTGCTGCGGCCGCTGCTGGCGCGCGCGGACGTGGCGCTGGAGCTGCACTCCGGCACGCTGCGCGAGCTGCTGGCGCAGCTGGCGGAGCACGCGCTGGATCTCGTGCTCGCCAACGTGCCGGCGCCGCGCGAGGCGCAGTCGCAATGGCACAGCCATTTGCTGGCCGAGCAGCCGGTCAGCCTGGTCGGCAAGCCGCGCGCCGGACGGCGCAAGTTCGTCTTCCCGGCCGATCTGCATGGCGCGCCAGTCGTGCTGCCGGGGCCGACCAGCAACGTGCGCGCCGCGTTCGACGCGCTGCTGGCGCAGGCGCGCGTGCAGCCCGTCGTGCTGGCCGAGGTGGACGACATGGCGCTGCTGCGCCTGCTGGCGCGCGAGGCCCCGGCGCTGGCGTTGGTGCCGCCGGTGGTGGTGCGCGACGAGTTGCGCGCGCGGGTGCTGGTCGAGTACTGCCGGATCGCCGAGGTGCGCGAGACGTTTTACGCGATCTCGCCGTCGCGGCGCTTTCCCAACCCGCTGGTGCGCGAGGTGCTTGAGGCGGCCAAGCGGGTTTAATCCGCGTCAGGCGCCCCCGGTGCGCCGCCGCCTTCTCCACCCCGCGACGTTCGGCACGATCAACACCGACAGCGCGGCGATGGTCAGCGTCGCCACTAACGGTCCGGAGAAGAAGATGCCCAAGCTGCCCTGCGACAGCAGCATCGACTGGCGGAAGGCGTCTTCTGCGCGGTCGCCGAGCACCAGCGCCAGCACCAGCGGCGCCAGCGGGTACTTGAGCTTGCGCAGCACGTAGCCCAGCACGCCGAAGCCGAGCATCAGGTACACGTCGAACATCGAACTGTGCACGGTGTAGGCGCCGATCGCGCAGATCACGATGATCGCCGGGCCGATGATCGAAAACGGTATCCGCAGGATCGCCGCAAACGCCGGCACGAAGGCGAGCACGATGATGAGGCCGACGATGTTGCCCAGGTACATGCTGGCGATCAGCCCCCAGACGAAGTCTTTCTGCTCGACGAAGAGCAGCGGCCCCGGCTGCAAGCCCCAGATCAGCAGGCCGCCCAGCAGGACCGCCGCGGTGGGCGATCCCGGCACGCCCAGCGCCAGCATCGGCAGCAGCGCGCTGGTGCCGGCGGCATGCGCGGCGGTCTCGGGGGCGATCACGCCGTCGATGCGGCCCTTGCCGAAGCCGGAGTCGTCGCGCGACATGCGGCGCGCCATCCCGTAGGCGAGGAAGGAGGCCGGTGTGGCGCCGCCCGGCACGATGCCCATCAGGCAGCCGATGCCGCAGGAGCGCAGCGAAGTCATCCAGTAGCGGGGCAACTCCTTCCACGTCTCGATCACCACGCGCAGGTTGATCTTGGCGTTCTTGCCGCGGAAGGCGAGGTCTTCCTCGATCGATTGCAAGATCTCCGCAATGCCGAACAAGCCGATCACCGCAATCAGGAAGTCGAAGCCCTTGAGCAGCGACTCGGTGCCGAAAGTCAGCCGCAACTGGCCGGTGACCGTGTCCAGCCCCACCGCGGCCAGCGCGAAGCCTATGCACATCGCCGCCAGCGTCTTGGCGGCGGCATCGCGGTTCATGCCCACAAACGCGCAGAAGGTCAGCAGGTAGACGGCAAAGAACTCCGGCGGGCCAAACTTGAGCGCGAACTTGGCCACCAGCGGCGACAGCAGCGTGATCAGGATCACCGCGAACAGCGCGCCGACGAAGGACGAGGTAAACGCCGCCGTCAGCGCCTGCCCGGCACGGCCCTGCTGCGCCATTGGGTAGCCGTCGAAGGTGGTCGCCACCGACCACGGCTCGCCGGGGATGTTGAACAGGATCGAGGTGATCGCGCCCCCGAACAGCGCGCCCCAGTAAATGCAGGTGAGCAGGATGATCGCCGAGGTCGGGTTCATCGAGAAGGTGAGCGGCAGCAGGATCGCCACGCCGTTCGCCCCGCCCAACCCGGGCAGCACGCCGATGATCACGCCGAGCACGATGCCGATCGTCATCAGCATCAGGTTGGTCGGCGTCAGTGCGATCTGGAAGCCTTGCAGCAGCGAGAGGATTTCGGCCATGTAGATGCTCCGTTACGCGAAGCCGAGCCAGGCTTCGAGCGGCCCCTTGGGCAGAGGCGTCTTGAACCACACCTCGAACATCATGAACAGCACCAGCGGCAGCCCCACCGCGACCGCGGCGCTCGTCCACCAGCGGTGTGCGCCGTGGCGCGCCATGAAGTAGGCAAGAAACGCCGCCGAGGCGACGTAAATGCCGATGAACTCGATCGCCGCCACGTAGACGATGGCCGGCACCAGCAGCGTCAGGATCTGCTTGAGCGCCGACTTGGTGACGAACACGTCGTCGCCCTTGGGTTTGTCGCGCCAGGCCTTGTAGGCGATCAGTGCGCTGGACACGCAGATCACCAACCCGATGTAGAAAGGGAAGTAGCCGGCTTGCGGCCCGTCGTCGGCCCAGCCGGCGCCCAGCCGCAGGCTGTCGAAGATCACGATGGCGCCGAGCGCGAAAGCCGCCGCCGCCACCACGATTTCCATCGTGCGGTTGGTGGTGGCGATGTCTTCGGGTGGGGTAGGGTCGGACATCGGGATGGCTCCGGGGGAACGGATGCGTTGGCGGATGCTGGCGGCGTGGGCTGTGCGCTTCGGGCCGTCGGTCTTGCCGCCCCCCCACCCCCCGGCCGGGGGGGGGGGGGCGGTAATCC
>JBKCXU010000160.1:0-15390 GCA_046316025.1 Betaproteobacteria bacterium
GTCCGCGTAAGCGGGCTCGGCTGTCGCCACAGCGATGTTGGGGGCGCGTGGGTACTCCCCCCCCCACCGGGGGGGTTGGTTTGGGTTGGGGCGGGACCCCGGTACCAAACACCGCGTAGTACATGAACGGCTGCCGCGCCCCGGTACGCGCATCGCGCGTGAACAGCGTGAGCCGGTAGCGGTTGCCGTCGCCGCGCGCGGTGATCGCGAGGCCGGTCGCATCGGCCGGCAGCGTGGCCGCGCGGCGCGCCGAGGCAAAGCCGCCGTTGTAGTCGAGCCGCACCACGCCGGAGAAGCGCAACGCGCCATCGGCGCTGGCGGCCACCTGCGCCGACGACACGCCGCCCATCACCCCGTCGTTGACCACCTGCCACTCGGCGGCGGCTCCGGGCAAGGCGGCGGCGGGGAACATCGGCAGCAACAAGGCGGCAAGCAGCGCGCGGCGCTTCATCGCGCCGCGTCGCCGGCGATGCTGGCGACGATCGGGCAGCACGCCGCCTGCGGGTGATGCTCGCAGTCGGCGAGCACCGCCGCCAGCGCCCGCTCCATCCGCCGCAGGTCGCGCAGGTGCGCGCGGATCTGCGCCAGCCGCTCGGCGGCGATGCGGCGGATCGAGCGCCGGTCGGTGCCGTCTTGCAGCGCCAGCAGGCCGCGCACTTCTTCGAGGCTGAAGCCGAGCGCCTGCGCCCGCTTGATGAAGCCGATCCGCGCCGCATCGCCGCGACCGTAGCGACGCACCGCGCCGCCGCCGCGCGCCGGCACCGCGAGCAGCCCGCGCCGATGGTAGTAGCGCACCGTTTCCACGCCCACCCCGGCCGCGCCCGCCAGCGCGCCGATGGTGAGCCGATCCCCTGTTGACGTTGCGGCCATCGCTTGACTCCGTAGTTGGGTACGGAGTTTAGGCTGCCGCCGTCGTTGTTCGAGATCTCTGTCCATGGAAGCGCTATCCCCTTTGCAGTCGCCCGCTGCCGGCTTGGCGCTGCTCATTGCCTTTGCTCTCGGTTTCGCGCTGGCACTGGTACTGCGCGCCTGGATCGTGTATCGCCGCACCGGCATCAACCCGATCGTGCTGCCGGCCAGCGACGATGCGGCCGGTTACCTCGGACGCGGCTTTCGGCTCGTGCTCGGAGCCACGGCGTTGTGGGTAATGCTGGTGGCGGCAAGCCCGGCCACTGCCGGCCGGCTGGGGCTGTTGGCACCGGCGCCGCCCGGCGCGCTCGCGCTGCTTGGCTGGGTGCTCGTTGCCGCCGCGCTGGCGTTGATATGGGTGGCCCAGCGGCAGATGGGCGCGTCGTGGCGGGTGGGCATCGACCGCGAGCGGGCGACCGCGCTCGTCACCGACGGCCTGTTCGCCCGCTCGCGCAACCCGATCTTTCTGGCGATGCGCGCGCTGCTGCTGGGCCTCGTGCTGCTGGTGCCCGCCGCGCCCTCGCTGGCGCTGCTGGTGGCCGGCGAAGTCCTGATCCAGGTGCAGGTGCGGCTGGAAGAAGCCCATCTTTCCGCGCTGCACGGCAGGGCCTATGACGACTATCGTGCGCGGGTGCAGCGCTGGTGGGGCCACCGGCGCGCCGCCACCGAAAGCCCGCCATCATGAGCCAAGCTGCGTCTGTCGCCCCGGCCACCCAGCGCCTGACCCTGCCGGTGCGCGGCATGTCCTGCGCCTCGTGCGTCGCGCATGTGGAAAAGGCGCTCGCCGCGGTGCCGGGGGTAACGAAGGCGGCAGTCAATCTCGCCACCGAGTCGGCCACCGTCGAAGCCGCCGCGCCCGATGCGCGCGCACTGCGCGCCGCCGTGGACGCAGCCGGCTACGAGGTGCCCACCGAGCAGTTGCGCCTGGCCATCGACGGCATGAGCTGCGCCAGTTGCGTGGCGCGCGTGGAGCGGGCGCTCGCGGCGGTGCCGGGCGTGGTCGCCGCCAGCGTGAACCTTGCGTCCGAAGTGGCGACGGTGGAAGTTGTGGCCGGAAGTGTCGCCCCGCGCGCGCTGCTCGCGGCGGTGGAAGACGCCGGCTACAGCGCGCGGCTGCTCACCACCGCCACGCAAACACCCGCAACGGACACGGCAGCGGGGCTGCGACGCGACGCGTTGCTGGCGGTGCTGCTCGCTGCACCGCTGGTGGCGCCG
This sequence comes from Betaproteobacteria bacterium, assembly GCA_046316025.1. Lineage (GTDB taxonomy): Bacteria > Pseudomonadota > Gammaproteobacteria > Burkholderiales > Burkholderiaceae_F > JAJTHJ01. The sequence continues at coordinate 2,125 of JBKCXU010000160.1, forward strand.
ATGCTGGCCGCGCCCTTTGGCGTCGCGCTCGCACTGCCGCCGTGGCTGCAATGGTTGCTCGCGACCCCGGTGCAGTTCTGGTGCGCGCGGCGCTTCTACGTGGCCGCTTTCAAGGCGCTGCGTGCGCGCACCGGCAACATGGACTTGCTGGTCTCGCTCGGCACGTCGGCCGCCTATGGCTTGTCGCTCTTTATCTGGTGGCGGCACGCCGGCAGCGGACACGCGCCGCACCTGTACTTCGAGGCTGCGGCGGTAGTGATCGCGCTGGTGCTCACCGGCAAGTGGCTGGAAGCGCGCGCCAAGCGACAAACCGGCGAGGCGATCCGTCTGCTCGGTCGGCTGCGGCCCGAGCAGGCGCGCGTTCTGCGCGACGGCGCCGAGCGCAGCGTGCCGGTGGATGAGCTTCGCGTGGGCGAACTGCTCGTCGTACTGCCGGGCGAGCGCATCGCCGCCGACGGCATCGTGCGCGCCGGCAGCACCGCGGTGGACGAGTCGCTGCTGACGGGCGAAAGCCTGCCGGTGGACAAGGCCGCCGGTGCGCGCGTGACCGGCGGCGCGCTCAACGTCAGCGGGCGCATCGAAGTGGAGGTCGCGGCGGTGGGCGCCGAGTCGGTGCTGGCGCGGATCATCCGGCTGGTGGAAGACGCGCAGGCCGCCAAGGCGCCGATCCAGCGGCTGGTGGACCGCGTGGCCGCCGTGTTCGTGCCGGTGGTGCTGGCCGTGGCGCTCGCCACCGTGGTGGGCTGGCTCATCGCCGGCGCGGGGGCGGAAACCGCCATCGTCAACGCCGTGGCCGTGCTGGTGATCGCCTGCCCCTGTGCGCTGGGGCTGGCGACACCGACCGCGATCATCGCCGGCACCGGCGTCGGTGCGCGCCACGGCATCCTGATCCGCGACGCCGAGGCGCTGGAACGCGCGCGCGGCGTGCGGCAGGTGGTGTTCGACAAGACCGGCACGCTGACCGAAGGGAAGCCGCGCGTGACGGCCGTGGTGCCGCTGGCGGAGTTGCACGAACCCGCGCTGCTGCGGCTCGCCGCTGCGGTCAACGCGGCGAGCACGCATCCGCTGGCAGCGGCGGTGCGGGAGGCTGCTGAGAGCGGGGCGCCGTCCGCGCCCAACCCAGCGCTGCCTCGCGCGGCGGGCAGTGACATGGCCCTACCCATGCATCGCACGCAGTTGGGACACCCACGCCCCCACCCCAGCCCTCCCCCGCAGGCGGGGGAGGGGGTAACAGTCGATCAGCACGCCGGCCAAATCGTCGACCCAAACCCTCCGCCGCAGGCAGGGCAGGGGTTTAACTCCCTCCCCCGCGCGCGGGGGAGGGCTGGGGTGGGGGCGCTGGGCGCTGGAGAAGGCACCGACGCAACCTCGAGCGCGATGCTCCTCCAGGAGCAAACCCAAGACCTCACAACCAACCCCCAAGTGCTCCCCGGCCGCGGCGTGGCGGCCGACCTGGACGGCCTGCGCCATCTGTTTGGCAACGCGAGGCTGATGCAGGACCAGGGCATCGACACCACGCGCTGGGCCGCTCAGGCGCAGACACTGGAAGCCGAAGGACACACCGTCTCCTGGCTCGCCCGCGCCGGCACCGAGCCGCAGGCGCTCGCGCTGATCGCCTTTGCCGACCCGCCCAAGGCCGGCGCGCGCGAGGCGGTAGCGGAACTCGCCGCGCTGGGCATCGAAAGCCGGCTGCTGTCCGGCGACAACGAGGGCGCCGTGCGGCGCGTGGCGCAGGCGGTGGGCATCGCAAACTTCGAAGCCAACGTGCTGCCGCAGGACAAGGCCGCGCGCGTGCGCGCGGTGGCACGCGAGCACGGCGCGGTGGCAATGGTGGGCGACGGCATCAACGACGCGCCGGCGCTGGCCGCCGCCGACTTGGGCATCGCCATGGGCAGTGGCACCGACATTGCGATGCACGCCGCCGGCATCACCCTGATGCGCGGCGACCCGCGGCTGGTGCCGGCGGCGATCCTCCTGGCGCGCGCCACGGTGCGCAAGATCCGCCAGAACCTCTTCTGGGCCTTTGTCTACAACGTGGTCGGCATCCCGCTCGCCGCGCTGGGCCTGCTGTCGCCGGTGTTTGCTGGCGCGGCGATGGCGGCATCGAGCGTCAGCGTGGTCGGCAACGCGTTGTTGCTGGCGCGCTGGCGCGCGACGCCCTGACCGGCCGCCTCACTCCACTTCCACTTCAATCGGATAACCAAGGCACGTCATTCCCGCCCCCGATAAGAACACTCGAGGGCAGGCTTCAGCGGGAATCCAGCTTCGGTTCAGCGGGAATCCAGCTTCGGTCGCGAAAGCCGCTGGGTTCCCGCTTTCGCGGGAACGACAGAGTTAGCCTGATGAACTGGAAACCGAATCAGTAGTCGAGCCACTCCATCGGTGCCGCGAGCGGCGCACCGGCGATGCGCTCGATCGTCTCGGTCAGCACGGCGATGTTGTTGTCGAAGGAGCCGTGTGTGGCGGGGCCGGACTTGACGTCGCCGGTCCTGGCGTCGCGGGCGATCGGCACCTGCCGCTCGCGCACGAAGTGCAGCCCGCCACCACCGGCCCAGCGCGCGCGCCAGGTGCGCAGATCGGGTTGGTGGTCGGCGTCCCACTGGTCGCGCAGATCGGGCGCGCTGGCCTCGATGAACGCATCGAGGTGCGCGCGCTCGAAGCCCAACAGCGGAATCTTGCGCGCGTCGTCCAGCGCGCGCGACACGAGATACAGCAACGACTTGCCGTACATGGGCACGCCGGGCGTGGGCAGGCCGTCGGCGCGCTCGTTTTCGTCGGACAGGCAGTACAGCCGCAGCCGCTCGAGCGGCAGCAGCCCGGCGTCGGCCGCGGGCAGATAGTGCTGGCAGGCAAAACGCACCGAGCAGGCCGCCGCGTACAAGGTGGCGCTCGCCACCTGCGGCGCCGGCGCGCCCAGCTGGCCGGCGCACAGCCGCTGCAACAAGTGGCCGAGCAGGATCGCGCCCGCCGAGTGGCCGACCAGGTGCAGTTCCAGCTCGCGGCCGACGGTCTTCTTCAAGTGCGCCGCCAGCGCCGCCAGGTGGCGGGCCAGCAGGTCGAGGCTGCGGTCGTCTTCGACCCCGAGGGCGGCGTTCTCGCGCATCTCGCTCCAGATGCCGCGGCCGAAGAGGCGGCCAATGGCCTCCAGCGCGCGGTCTTTTTCCTCGGCCGCGCGCTCGGCTGCCCATTCCAAAAAGCCGCCCGCCTTGCTCTGGTCGAAGCCGGGGATCTTGCCGATCCAGTCCTGCACCGCGCTCATCACCGTCTCGCCCGGCCCGGTGCGCCAGGTGACGAAGAGCGGGTACACGCCGTTGGCGAGGAAGTACGGCGCCAGCATGCGGATGCGCTCGATCGAGCTTTGTTCGCTGTTCAGCCCGCCGTGCGCGTACAGCGCGAGCTTCAGCGGACCGGCCGGCCGCGTGGCCGCCCACTGCGCGGGGCCGTCGACGACGATGCTGCGCACGTACTGCGCCGGCGCGCCGGCAGCGCGGAAGGTGATGTCGCGCACCTGCACCAGGCCGTCGTTGCCGGCGACCAGCGTGTGGCCATAGGCCGCATTGGTGGACAGCGGCTCGTAGGCGGTGTGCGCGAACTCGCGGTCGAGCGGCCATGGATCGTCGGCCGGATTGTTGCGCGCGTGCGCCGCCCGTGCCCGGCTGTCGAGCGAGCGGCCGCTCGGCAGCGGCCAGCGGATCGCCGCCGCGCGCGCGTCGGACACGTGGGTGGCCACCCCCAGCGCGCAGACCCAGGCATCGGTGCCGTGGGCGATCCAGTCGTCGTAGCTCAGGCAGGCAAAGCCGCTCGCCCCCCAGCGCCGACCCCAGGAGTTCTGCACGATGAAGCCGCGCGCGTCGTAACCCACCAGGGCGAAGGCATGCCCGCCGATGTCCTTCGGATTCGTGAGCGGGCCGATCAACGGCACCTGATCGAGCCGGCGCGGCGCCGGCCGCTGCTTGCTCGCCAGCAGCGCATCCCAACCGTCGTGCACATCGGCCGAGACGTACACCGCGCCGATCTCCGCGATCGCCGCCTGCATGTCCACCACCGACTGGCGATGGACGCGGTAGTACACGCCGAGCGGCCGCTCGGTGGCGCGCCGCTCCCAGCCGTCGCGCGGCGGCGTGTAGACCGGCGTCTCGTCGGCCGCCAGCGGATACGGCCAGTCCTCGTCGGCGCACACGCCGTGCCGGTGCCAGCCCTTGAGCGCGCCGCGGCAACTGGAGCCGTCGTAGTCGGCGCCCGGCCACTCGTCGTAGCGGCGCGCCATCTCGTAGAACATGCGCGGGCTGACGCGCGCAAACGGCGCCTTGCTGCCGCTGTCGAGGTGGCGCAGCCACAGCAGGTAGTTGGCCACGCAGGCCAGCCCGAAGCCCGTACATGCGCCCTCGCTGCCCTGATTGAGGATCAACCCCGCCTTGGCGTAGGCGGGCAGCAGGCGCGCTACGTCGGGTGCCGCCGGGAAAGCGGGCGGCAGCGAGCGCAGCGCAGCGCGGTAGTTGAGATCGCGAAAGTCCAGCCGGTCGGGGCGGGCATCGAGACGCGGGCGCGGCGCAGGTGCGGCGGCGGCGCGGGCGGGGGATTTTTTCGCTCGGGGCTTGGGCATGGCAGTCTCCGCGGGTGGCTGGCACGGGATGGAGCGCGTAACGTGGCGCACCCTGTGATCGTGGGCAGCGGCGGCGGCGCGGTCAACCGCCCAAAGCCGTGAATATCCGACACGCGGCGGACCACCCCGGGGCACCACGAGATGCTGAGCCGCGGCGTGCAAAGCTTGGACGCCGGGACGGCAAAAGCGGCAGAATGCGCGACCCAAACACGCAGGAGCGGCAATGCGTACCGACGGCAGCGGCAGCGACAACATCGAAGACCGGCGCGGCATGGGCGGCGTGCGTGGCCGGCGCGGCCTGGTTGGCGGCGGGCTGGGCGCGCTGATCGCCGTCGTCGTCGCGCTGTTTTTCGGCATCGACCCGCGCGTCGTGCTCGGCCTGCTCGGCGCGGCCGACACGGCCTTGCCGCAGGCCAGCGCGCCGGTGCAAGGCAAGCGCGGGGTGCCGACCGACGACATGGGCCGCTTCGTCGCGGTCGTGCTGAGCGACACCGAGCAGACCTGGCAACGCAAATTCGCCGCGGCCGGGCGGGCGTACGTGGCGCCGACGCTGGTGCTGTTCGACGACGCCACGCCGACGGCCTGCGGCGTCGGCCAGTCGGCGATGGGGCCGTTTTACTGCCCGCTCGACCGCAAGCTGTACATCGATCTGCGCTTCTTCAACGAACTGCGCAGCCGCTTCGGCGCACCGGGCGACTTCGCGCAGGCCTACGTGATCGCCCACGAGGTCGGCCACCACGTGCAGAACCAGCTGGGCGTCATGGACAAGACCGACCGCCTGCGCGAGCGCCTGGGCGCCGCCGAGAGCAACGCCGTATCCGTACGCGTCGAATTGCAGGCCGATTGCCTGGCCGGCGTCTGGGCCGCCGACGCGCGCAGCCGCGGCGTGCTCGAAGTCGGCGATGCCGAAGAAGCGCTGCGCGCCGCCGCCGCCATCGGCGACGACACGCTGCAGCGGCGCAGCCAGGGCCGCATCGTGCCCGACGCCTTCACCCACGGCACCGCGGAGCAGCGGATGCACTGGTTCCAGACCGGCCTGACACGCGGCGACATTGCCGCCTGCGACACCTTCGCGCGCGAGTCGCCGTAGGCGACGGCGCGGCCGGACTATCGGCTGCTGCTGGAGTTCGAAAACGGCGAGCGGCGCGTGTTCGACGCCACGCCTTACCTGCACAGAGCAACCCCTTCACCGCGCTGAAGGCGCCCGCGCTGTTTGCCCGCGCGGCGGTGGAGTACGGCGCCGTCTTCTGGCCCGGCGGCATCGACATTGCGCCGGAAACTTTGTACGACCGGTCGATGCCCGTGCGCGAAACGGAGTCGGGCGCGAACAGCGCGTCGGTGGTGCTCCAAGAACGCTTCACCGAGGCCACCCGCCGCTTTGAATCGACCAGTCACGCACGGAACGAAAGGCCCGGAGACGACTCGACGACGGTCGCTCTTGTTCCAGCAACGAACGGTTGACCGACCTAGAGTTAGGGTCGAACACCCCAAGGATGAGGACGCGAAGATGAACGCAATCGTGATCGAGCACGTGAAGGTGCAGGAGTTGCCGGTCGCTTGGCGCTCCAGGCTCGCGAGCGCGCCCGATGCCACGGTCACGGTGCGTATCGAGGAAGAGACCGGTCGTCACGCCCCTCCAGTGCCCGAAACGGCGGACGACCCGCTCTTCGGCATGTGGGCCGACCGTGAGGACTTGGCCGACGTCGCCGCCTACATCCGCTCGATTCGCGCGGGCCGGCTCAATACCAACGACCCACGCATCGGCCGCGGGGACCCTACGCGCGCCGGCAGGACCAAGCCGGCGTAACGAGCGCGTGCCGATCGACTCCGACGTACTGGTGTGGTTCACGCGCGGCCACCCGCTGGCAGCAGCGCGCTTGCGCCGCATCGACACGTGGCGCATCTCGGCGGTGACGTACATCGAACTGGCGCAGGGCTGCCGAGACAAGGCCGATCTGGAACGTCTGAAGCGGGGCTGACCCTGCATCGCACAGAGATCGTGCCGATCACGCCGGCGATCTGCTCCCGCGCGATGGTGCTGATCGACGCGCCGGCCCTGTCGCATGGGTTACGCCTGCCCGACGCCCTGATCGCCGCAACCGCGGTCGAGCATGGGGCGACGCTGCTCACCGGCAATGCCAAGCACTTCAAGGCCGTGCCCGACCTTGCGCTTGAGGTGTTTGCGGCGTAACCGAGTCAGAAGCCGAGCAGAGCGCCGAGCGATCGCGGCTCTGGCTCACCGCGCCGCAAAAAACAACTCGACCGCGGCCCCTTTTCATTCCCTTTTCATTCCCTGTGAACGTCGCGCGGCGTAGCCGGATAGTCGCCAGTGCGCGATACACTTTCGTACTACACCCAGGTCAGGAGACCGCGATGAGCCTTTCTGTTCGACTGGAGCCGCAGTTGGCGCGCGAACTGGAGCGCGCCGCCGCCCGTTCAGGCAAGGCCAAGAGCCAGATCGTCAAGGACGGTCTGCGCGAATACCTCGCCCGCCTTTCCGAACGGAAGACGCCCTACCAACTTGGCGCCGACCTGTTCGCGCAAGGCCAGGGCAGCGGCCGCGGAAATCTGTCCGACAAGGCGGAAATTCGTCGCCGGATTCGGGAGCGGGTTCGTGCGGAAAATCATCGCTGATTCGGGCCCACTGATCGCGCTGTTCGACCCCGACGACGCGGGACACGACCGAGCCCGGCGCTTCTTGCGCGGCTACGACGGCATCCTGTTGAGCACCTGGCCCGTGCTGACCGAGGTCGGCCACATGCTTGGCCACAGCGTCGACCGGCAGATCGACTTTCTCGAATGGATACGCCGTGGCGCCGTCGAACTGCCGCCGCTGCCGGAGCACGCCATCGACACGGCGGTACGCCTGAGCCGGACTTATCGCAACGTGCCGATGGACCTGGCCGACGCCTCGCTGCTGACCTTGGCCGCGAGCAGCGGCGTGCGCGAGATTCTGACCTTCGACTCGGACTTCGAGGTCTACCGGCTACCGGACAAGAGCAAGCTCAACAACGTGTTGGCGCAGAGCGGCCGCGCACGGTAGTGGGTGGGTTGGATTCGCCCACGAAAATATTCGACCACGGCCCCTTTTCCCGCTTTTCCGGGCCGGTGAAAATGTGCCGCGTACCACCGGCCCGGGCTTGGTGGCCTGCCGTTGGCGCTCCGCTTGAGCGAGGGGTTGGCGTCATCGCGCTAGACCCTCGCGAACCGAAGCTCGCAGCACACGGCGTATGAACTCTGTCTTTGCGAGGGAGTAGCTCTCCTGAGACTCCATGGTGAGCCCGTCATGTGCTGCGGCGAGCCGGAGCTTCAGTGCGACATACTCGGCAGCGACGGTCGGATGGCGGCGCAGGTAGTCTCGGAAGGCGAGGTGATCGCGCTCCTGTTCGGAGCCACCTTCGCACAGGTGGACGTGGTGCGTGCTTGGCCAGGTCGCGGGAAGCTTGAAGAACGGATACACGAAGTCGAAGTCACCCAGCGGGAAATGTGTGTAGCCCAATTCCCGGAGCCGCTGGTAGTGCACTTCGCGCCGCTCAAGCGATGGGACCGAGACCTGGATATCGATCACGGGCTTGGCTGCCAGGCCTGGAACTGACGTCGATCCAACGTGTTCGATGCGCTGAACGTCAACGCCGAAGAACTCTCGAATGCGACCAGCCTCCGCAGCGAAGCTCTCCGCCCACGCGGGATCGTATGGGGCGATGACGATCATTGAGTGACGCAGCGGGTGCTGGTTTGGCGCCTAACGCCGGCCGTCAGCCGCGCGCGGTCCTTTCGTGCGTCGGCTGGACGGCCTTGTTCGGCATTGCGCCGTGCTGCCTCACAGCGTCCGCTCCATATGGACGTCGTCAGGCTCCAGTGCCAGCATCCTCGCATCCGGCGTCACCAACGCCTCGAAGCCCTGCTCCAAGTAGAAGTCCACGGTGCCGCGCGTGGGCGTTGCCGAAACATAGAGACGCGACGCGCCATCCGCGCGGGCCAGCGACACAACCTCGTCGGTCAATCCGCGCGCAATGCCCTTGCGACGATACGACCTGCTCACGTACAGGGCTGCGAGGTTCGCCAAGCGGCCCGACAAGAGCGGGGCGTAGATCGCGAATCCCACGAGGCGATCACCATCGAACGCGCCGAGCAACACCCCGCCACCGTCAAGCACTGGCTTCCAAGAGTCGACGTACTGCTGGACGGTCCATGCCCCCGGACCTCCCCAGCGTGGTGCGTCAATGTCAACGTCAATAAGCTCCAAGATCCCGCCGTGGCGTTTGTACTGCTGTGTGATGCGCTCGGACCGGTCGATCTCCCCGATGCGACCAAGCTCGGCGAGCGCCATCTGCCGAATCAACATCATCTCTCCGCCGAACGTTCGACATGAGCGGCAGGCAAAAGGCGAAGCCTTTTGTCTGTCCGCTCGATGGAGGCGTTAGCCGTCGCGTTGACCATCGACGAGTTCCACCCTGTTGCCAAAAGGATCGTCAACAAACGCACGGCGCAATCCTGGCACAGTTGTATCGGGCTTCACGCTTAGGCCCGCTTGCGCAAGCTTGGCGACGAACGCCTCGTAGCCTGCTAGCAGAAGCGCTGGATGGGCCTTTCGCGCAGGGACGAACGACTCTTCTACCCCGAGGTGCAACTGAAGCGCCCCACACTCGAACCAGACTCCACCTCGCGACGCCAGCTCACTGGGCTTGGGAATCTCCTTGAGGCCGAGCAGTCCCCCATAGAACACTCGCGCGGAGTCTTCTTGGCCTTTGGGCATGGCGAGCTGCACGTGATCAAGGCCGAGGACTTTCATGGGCGGCCCTGCAACGAATGCGACGGCTAACGAATGATATGGACTGCCGCAACCCGCCTCGCCGCGGGTTGTGCGAAGGTTGCAGTGCCGATCCGGCACATCACCGTAGAGGAGGCAGTCATGGGAGAGATCACCACCGTCGGCATCGATCTGGCCAAGAACGTCTTCAGTGTGCATGGCGTCGACGCCCACGGCAAGACCGTGCTGCGCAAGACCGTCAGCCGCGGCAAGCTCATCGAGCTGATGGCACAGCTGCCGCAGTGCATCGTCGGCATGGAAGCCTGCTCCGGCGCCCACCAACTGGCCCGCGACCTGCAGCCGCTAGGCCACGAGCCGCGCATCATGATGCCCAAGTTCATCATTGCCTACCGCCGCAACCAGAAGAACGACGGCAACGATGCTGAAGCCATCTGCGAGGCCGTCGGCCGCCCCAACATGCGCTTCGTCCCGATCAAGAGTGTCGAGCAGCAAGCGGTGCTCGTCGTGCACCGCGTGCGCAAAGAACTTGTCGAGTTACGCAACGCACAGATCAACCAGGCCCGCAGCCTGCTGACCGAGTTCGGGGTGGTGATCGCCGTTGGCCGGTACCGCTTCCGCCAGCAGATCGGCACCGCCCTGGACGATGCGCGGGTGCCGCAGCTGGCACGCCAGGTGCTGCACGAGGTCAATGCGCGCATCCGCGCGCTCGATGAGGACATCCTGGCCTACGACCGTCGCATCAGCGCTCAGGTGCGCGACAGTGCGGCCATGCAGCGCATCGTGGCCGTGTGCGGCGTCGGACCGATCACCGCCAGCGCGGTGGTTGCCAGCGTTGGGGATGCAAAGCTGTTTCGCAACGGCCGGCAGTTTGCCGCCTGGCTGGGGCTGGTGCCGCGGCAGTTCTCCACCGGGGGCAAGCCAGTGCTCGGGCGCATCACCAAGCAGGGCGATGTGTATCTGCGCACGCTGTTGATCCATGGGGCCCGCTCGGCGCTGCTGGCGCTGACGCGCCGGGATGACAAGCTCAGCCGCTGGGCCAGCGCACTGATCGAGCGGCGCGGCTTCAAGAAGGCGTGTGTGGCGCTGGCGGCGAAGAACGCACGCGTGATCTGGGCGCTGCTGGCAAAGGGCGAGGCGTTCCAGCTCGACCGCGCTGCAGCGTAGGCCTTCAGTTGTTGCAATGAGATCCCATCCACAGGCTGCGAGGAGGTGTCGTTGATGAGGTAGACGGTTTGCGACCGACGCCGGGGGACCCTGTTTAGCTCGCTGATCGAGGTTTCAGGATCGTCTAACGAATGAGGGCCCGGCGGCGCGCAACATCATCAGGGCCGGCAGCCCTGCATGCACACGCGCGGGCTCGCCAACAGGCCAAATACGGATCCGCAGTCCATCCCATTTGCCACGTCATCGAAGTTCAAAAGCAGCTTGCAGAAAGACAACCATGAACGACACAAGCTACAACTAGCTATGCCTTGACAAGGGGCAGTTCATCGTCTGAATTAACCGGCCTGCGCGGCTTTTCGCGCAGGTCCGGTGGAATGATAGGTTGGGCGACGGTTGCAAGGGACGGCGCTCACTTGACAAAGAATTCCTCCGCTTGCGCTAGGAACTGTTGATAGAACTGCGCCCCAGCCTCTGCTACTGACACAACGTTTGTGGGATCGACGGGATTGCCCAAGTGAGTCGTTGGTATAGGGTAAGTACGGCCACGATTTACCACAGGCAAGAGAGTCGTTCTGGCGGGAAGAAAATCAATTCTCAGCTTCTGCGGCGACTTGATTGAGATGTACCCGTTGTTGATTTCCATGCTTTCGATGTAAAGGCTGTTTCCCTCTGCGGGATTGATTCCGATGCCTCCAGGCTCCCGCGCAACAATTTCATTGACTGTGTGTTCGTCCGCACCACGAGCATTTACGAGGTATGCGAGTAACGGGTCGGTCTTACGAAGGCCTTCAAACTTGCCCTTCCATCCATTCCATTTCGGGCTCTTTCCGAAGTGGCTAAACGCCTTGTTCCAAACACGCTCCAGGCGCCCAAGAAACTCTTTCCAGTTCTCTTCAAATTCGTCCAGAGCTTTCGCGCTGCGCATTGCATCAATCGCAGCTCGGGCCTTTGCGAGTTCAATGTGCGGCTGTTCGGAACGCTGCATGGACTACGACGCCCAACGCCGCGTTAAACCGCCGCGGCACATGGTGCCACGGTTAATGCGCAGCGCCTGTTCCGCGGTCGGCTTGAACGCATAGTTACACGTGATGTGCCTGATGATAGACAATTGAAGCGTAGTGGGCGAAGAGATTGAGAAGTTTTCCTCGGGTTGAAGATTGCACGAGGTTCCTAATTTTTGAAGACGTAGGCGTAGCGGCCCTCATTTGAGTACGATCCCAGTCAAACGTAGCGACAGTGACACTCCATGACGCGTACTCAGCATCATCTTTCAAGACCAATTCGAGTATTTCGAAGAAACTAGTTCCAAATTCATTCACTTTCCCATCGCCACTGGCCAGCACCAGTTCTGTGGGTTTGGTCCGATTTTTTGTGGCTAACCGCCACATATGACCGATCAAAGAATGGTCAACCCCACGCTCTTTCCAGTTGGCGTCGCGGAACAGGCGCTGGGTGTCGTAGCCACAAGCCTGGTACTCTGTCCAGACGCCTTCCATTCCAGGCGGAATTCCTCCCGAAACAATTTTCGTTGCAACATTATTTGCATTTCCTCCCAGCACACGGTTCAAATTCTTCACGGAAATGCGAGCATCAATATCCTTCTTCCCAGGGCTCTGGATTTTCGAAGAAAGACGCGCACCACCCCAGATATTGCTGTGGTCGATAAAGATGTGCTTTTCCATAGCTCGTCCAAAGGTTGTGAATCACGTCTAGACAGAATGGCTTCGCAATTTCTGGCGGCCCGCCCCCTGCAACGCCGTAGGTTGCAGGCGCAGGGCCTGCCGAGCTACACCAACGCACCGGGCCGATCGTCGGCCAGGTCGTTGCCAACTTGCGAGGAGACGGGCCATGAATGAATCTAGCACCGTGTACGTCGGTCTGGACGTGCACAAGGACAGCATCGACATCGCGCTGGCCGAGGCCGGCCGTGACGGCGAAGTCCGACACCTGGGCAGCATCGGCGGCGATCTGGCCGGGTTGGACCGCGCGCTGCGCCGGCTCATCAGCCGCGGTGCGCCGCTGCACATCGTGTACGAGGCCGGACCCTGCGGGTTCGTCATCTGGCGTCACCTCAGAGCGCAGGGCCTGGCTTGCGACGTCGTGGCACCCTCATCGATTCCCAAGCGCTCGGGCGACCGCGTCAAGACCGACCGGCGCAATGCGATCCTGCTGGCCCGCCTGGCGCGCGCCGGTGAGCTGACTGCCGTGCGCGTACCCGACGCCGCCGACGAGGCCGTGCGCGATCTGGTGCGCGCGCGCGAGGACGCGGTGCGCGAGTGCCGCAACGCGCGCCACCGCTTGAAGGCCCTGCTGCTGCGCAACGGCATCACGTATGCGGGCAAGAGCGCCTGGACCGCGGCCCACCTGCGCTGGCTGGCCACGTTGAAGATGGCCCACGCCACCCAGCAGATCGGCTTCCAGGAATACCTGCATGCCATCACCGAGGCCACGGCGCGCATCGGCCGGCTCGAGCAGGCGCTGCGCGATGCCCTGCCCGGGTGGACGCTACGCCCGCTGGTGCAGGCGCTGCACGCGCTGCGCGGGGTGCAACTGGTCGCGGCGATGACGCTCGCGGCCGAGTTGCAGGATGCGTATTTCAGCGATCGTGGACGGCTGTTTCAGTCTGATCGTGGACGGTGTTTCAGCGTGATCGTGGACGGCATTTCAGGCTGATCGTGGACGGGGCAGGGGTGCGCGCCAGCGAGGGGTTTGATGGTAGCGCAGTGTC
>JBKCXU010000161.1:0-5106 GCA_046316025.1 Betaproteobacteria bacterium
GACACTGCGCTACCATCAAACCCCTCGCTGGCGCGCACCCCTGCCCCGTCCACGATCAGCCTGAAATGCCGTCCACGATCACGCTGAAACACCGTCCACGATCAGACTGAAACAGCCGTCCACGATCGCTGAAATACGCAAGGCACTCGGCGCTGTGCATGAAAGGCTGGACGCCGGAAGCAGCGAGCACGTGGCGCCAGCCGGCGGCATCGACCGGCTGCAAGGCGGCGGCCAGCAGTTCGTCGCGGCCGGCCGGCGCCGGCCCCGTCACCTGCCAGCACAGCGTCTGTTCTCCGCGCAGAATCAGGGCGAACTCGGCGCAGGCCAGCGCGGACTCGCTGGCCACGGCCTGCGCCCGTTGCAAGGCTGCGATGCCGGTGGCGAGCAGTTGCGCGATGGCGGCACGGCGGCCGGCCAGCCGTTCGGCGGTGAAGGTGGTCACGATGTCGGTCGCGTTCATGGGGGGCCTCGTCTAGTCGAACAAGGAGAATTGCGCCGCGGCGCCGGGGCGGACAAGCGGCGGCGGAGCGGGGGGCAGGACGATGGGCGTGGCTGCGGGCTGCGGCGCGTCGGGCTCACGTTGGGGGGCGTCGAGGGCCAGCAGGGTGCGGGCTTCCCACCCGCCCCAGACGTGCGCGGGGGTGCGCCATACCGAGCGCACTTCGCCGGCGATGCTGTCGCCGTGGATCACCACGGCCGGCACGTGCAGCAGGGACAGCTGAACGTAGGCCATGTGCACCGCGAGCAGGTCGATATCCTGCGCGGTCGCGTGCATCCGCGTCTGATACGCGATGCCCTCTTCGTGCAAGGCTTGTGCGACGGCAGTCAGCAGCGCGCCGCCGCCCACACAGGGATCGGCCACCGACACGAAGCCCCGCTCGGCGATGATCGCGCGCACCGAGTCGGCCGGACAGGTCATCTTCGCCAGCATCAGGCTGACGGAGTACGGGGTGAAGATCTGGCCCTTCCACGTATCGCCGAGCTCGAGCAGCATGTAAAGCGAGCCGAGGAAGTCCTGAAAGCCGGCCGCCAGGCCTTCGATCACGCAGCCGAGTCCCTCGGCGAACAGGCGCATTTCGTCGGGCTGGTAGCGGCGGGCGATGGCGAGGTATTCGGCTTCGCGGGGGTCGAACTGGCTGCGGTCGACGCGGTTGCTGATCGCCAACGCCGATAGCGCGGCGAAGTCGCGGAAGACCTGCCACATGCCGTGCCGGTGGGCCAGCCGGCGCAGCAGGTCGGCGAGCGCCTTTTGCTGGTCGTTGTGGAAGGCGCCGCGGGCGGCCTTGCGCAGTCGGCCCATGATCGCGTCAGTAGTCGCTCGGCAGCAGCACGGTCGTCTGGCCGCGGTCGGCTTCGGTGATGACCCACACGCGCGCACCATCAGGCAGGCCGTAGCTCGAAAAGACGCGGCTGCCGTCGGCCACGGCGCGCGAATTGGCGGCCATGTCCTCGGCGCTCATTTCCGACCAGTCGCCGGCGATGTGCCGGCGGACGAACTCGAACGGCGTGCGCCCGGCGGCAGTCAGGCATTCCAAGGCCGCGGGCGTAGCGAGCAGGCGGCCGGGGGTGAAGAGGGTTTGCATGCGCGGCACTTTCAGGGGCGCAGCGGGCGCGGCCCGCAGTGCGGGCAGCACAGGCAGCGGTAAACGGACGGCGGGCCGTCTTCGGCGACTTCGTAGGTAGCCGGCTCGGCCGGGCGGCGGCAGTCGGGGCAGGTCGCGGCGCCGTTGGCGGCGCGGTCGTCGGTGGCGGGGTTTGGCATGGCGTCCCTTTCCTACTGAAGATGCATACAGTATAGGGCCGAAGCTATTGACTGTCAATAGCTAAGGGCCGGGCGCGTGTCTTTTTTGTCGTCGTGGCGTCGCCTGTTCATGCGACCGGGGCCGTGAGCCTGCGGGTGCGGGCCGGCGAGGCCCGCGGCCTTGCTCCAGCTGCCGGCGCTCCCTCGTGCGCTGCCGCCTTCAGCGCAGCGCGGCCCCGCCTGCCGTTGCACCGTCCGCCGCTCGCCTGGCGTACGTCGCCCGCAGGCCCGGCGCGGTCAAGGGCGACCCCGCAGGCCGCACGCGGAGCGCAGCCGCTGGCGGCGAGCACCGAACGGGCGAGGAGGTCGGCGCAGCCTTGCCCTTGACCGCACAAGCCGGGCCGCAGGGCAACGTCGCCGTCTTGGCGAGTGCGGACGGTGCAACCGGGCCGCGCGCAGCGGATCCACTGGGAAAGCCCCCGTGCGCTGCGTCCGCCCGTGGCGGGCGGGTCCGGCGGCGGCGGTTCCAGCGGCAGCAGCGCAGGCCGGATCAGTCAGTCGGCTCAGCCGTCAGACCCGGCCCGCGGCCGCGGGCGCAGCCGGCGGGCTGCCGCTGGAACCGGCGCCATTCCAATCCGGGGTGGGGGCCACGGGCGCCCTGCCCTACTTTCGCGTGCGAAAGTCCAAGCTCGCGCGGCCGCCAGGCCGCGCCGCAAGCGCCAGCGCGCAGCGCCCACAGGGCGCGTAGCCGTCAGCGATGGAAGCCCGCCAGGGCCGAGACGCGGGCCCTTGCCTTTCGCGCGGCTCGGTGCGCAGCACGACAGCGCGGCCCGGCGCACCGCGCCGGGCGACGGCCGGCAGTACCGGTCAGTCCGTCGCCCCCCACAGCGCCAGCAGATCCGCCGCCGGCACCCGGCAATGCTCGACGCAGGCCCTGAGCACCGCCGCCCGCACCTCGCCGGCGGGCAGCGCATGCCACACCGGGCGCGCCCGGTCGCCATACAGCGCCCGGCCCTCGGCGTACTGCAAGTCGCAATCCTGCGCGAGCAGCATGGGCAGGAACGCGGCAAGGGGCAGCGCTTCGGCGAGCGCCTGATGCCATGCGGCCCGACCGTGGGCGCGCAGCAGCGAATCGGGGTCGTGGCCCTCGGGCAGAAAGACGAACGCCATTTCGCGCTCGTCGGTGGCCAGCGGCAGGGCATTCAGCGCCGCCCGCGCCGCGGCCTGACGGCCGGCCGCATCGCCATCGAAGCAGAACACGATGCGCGGCGCCAGCGCAAGGAGCGTCTCCATCTGCCCACGTGCGCAGGCGGTACCCAAGGTCGCCACGACGCAGTCCTCGCCAGCCTGGGCCAGCGCCACGGCGTCGAAGTAGCCCTCCACCACTACGGCGCCGCTGGCGGCGCGGATAGCCGGCACCGCCCGCTCCAAGCCATACAGCAGGCGCTGCTTGGAAAAGTGCGGCGCGTCGGGCGAGTTGATGTACTTGGGGCCGGCGCCGTCTCGCAGCGCCCGGCCGCCGAAGCCGGCAAGCACCCCGCCAGCCGTGCGGATCGGAAAGACGATGCGGTCGCGGAAGCGGTCGAAATGGGGCGCCGCCGAGTCGCCGTCGCGGGCGGCGCGCAGGCCGGCGGCGAGCAGCGTCGCCGGGCCGAAGCGTGCCGCGAGCGGCGCCAGCGCCGAGGGCGAGGCCGGGGCGTAGCCCAGGCCGAAGTTCGCGGCAGCGGCGCCGCCGATTCCGCGCTGGCGCAGATAGTCGATCGCCTGCGGGCTGGCGCGCAGCGCCGCGCGGTACAGCGCGGCAGCCTCTTCGAGGCAGGCAGCCAGGTCGGGCGCGGTCGATTCAGCGGGTTTCATCGGTGGTTCGGTCGTCGAGCGCGGGGACGTTGGCACTGCGCGGGCTGAGCCGCTCGGCAGCCACCCAGCGCATGTGCCGGCGCCAGCGGCCCGCCTCGCGCTGCGCGACCTCGATCATCACACGGCGCGGCTGCACTTTGCGCACGATACCGGCGATGCAGATGGTGAAGCCGTAGTTTCCGCGCGGGCTGTTCCAGTTCACGCGATCGCCTTCCCGCCATTCGGGGGCAAGGGGCGTGGTGTGGGCGGGGGTGGGAGGATCGTTCATGGAGGGGTCTCCTCGTTAGCGGTGGGATCGCGCGGGCGGCGGCCCGAGAGCGAGAGCCGCCGCCGCACGATCAGGCGATCACTTCGGCCAGCATCTCGCGCGCCTTGGTCTTGAGCGCATCGCCGACGCCGAGGGTCGCGTTCTTGAAGCGGTGCGCGTCGCTGCCGCGCTCGTGGTCGACGTACCAGGTGACGGCGTTGAGCAGCCCCCAGGCGGTACCGCGAGCCTCCGGCATGGTCGCCATCTGCGCGTCGCCGCGAAACAGCGCGAGAATGCGCTGGTAGGCCTCCGTCGTGTCCACAGGACGGGGTGCCGTGCCGGGCTTGGCGCGCGGCGCCGGCAGCAGTTGCCGCAGGTACTCGCGGGCGAAAGGCTCGTCGACCGGGGTGTGCGCCATCGAGCGCGCTTCGATCAGGAAGCGATCCCAGGCGTTTACCGCGATGCCCAGGTCGAGTTGGGCCGCCTTGGCGTCGAAGGCGCGCGAGTGCGGTACCCGCACGCACTGGACGACCGGGCCGCTCGTGGTGTCCATCTCGGACTGGCCTCGTTGCTCGGCGCCGTGGCCGGCCGCCATCGTCAAGGTGTTGTGGCACACCACGCGGATCGCGGTGAATTTCGCAATCGTGGCCAGCGTCCCGTCGTAGCTCGTGGCCAGCAGCACATAGGGCCGCACCACGTCGTGGCCGATCACGGTCGCCCCGTCGTTGACCCGTGCCAGCGCCCACACCCGGCAGCCGCCTTCGAGCACGCCGGCGACCTCCATCGCAAACCGGTTGTGCTTGACCAGTTCGGCGAAGAAGTGCAGCACCTCGGCCGGCTGCACGATCTTGTAATCGGAAGACACCACCGACAACGGTGCACCAGTATCCGAGCGGAAGAGGACATCGCGGCCCGGGTATTCGACGCAAGGCTCGTCGATGCGAAACTGCACCGGCGCGCGCCGGACCTTGTAGCCCAGCCCCGCCTCGCGTTCCCAGGTCTCCAGCCCCGCATCGGGGGTCAATTCAACCCCCAGCCCGTGCCACGGCCTGGCCCCGGCGAAGGCGATGCTGTCGCGGCCGTTGGTGTTGTCGATCATGTGTGTCATCTTGCTTCTCCGTCGTTAGGTTGTTGAACCCACCTGCCTGTTTCCCGAGGAGCCGGTGGTAGGTTTTGCTCCTCGGCGGCGCAGCACCGGGAGGGGTGGTGCTGAACCTGCCCGCATCCGTCGTCGCCGTGGCGACAGGAGGGGCGAGGGGGG